>JASGFL010000001.1:0-196858 GCA_047605545.1 Asticcacaulis sp.
CGTCAGGATGCCAGTTGAGAATCTGACGGATGCCGCGCACGTTTTTGTGGGTCACATGCTGCGCCAGAAGGGCGTCGGCACCGGCTTCGTTAAGGGCGGCAAAGGCGACAATCGCCGACGGCAGGCCTTCGGAATCGGCCTTTTTTTGCAGCCATTCGGTTTCCTGAAGCGCCTGATCGGCGGCGGCACCGGCATCGATATGCACCGCCCCTTCGACCTTGATTCCGCTCAGGTCGGACAGATATTCCGTGACGCCGTAATCGTGGGCAATGACCGAGACATTGCCGTTAGGGCCGCTGTCGGAAAAGGGGGGGGATAACCAGTCGTAACGCAGATGCGACAAATCCCAGAAGTGAACATGGGCGTCAACGAAACGCTTAATGGCCATGGTGCGCTTTCCTGTGTGTGCCTGTTGCCCGCTTTGGGGCGAGTGTCTCATTATATCGGTCATATGTTTACTATATGAGACAAGCTGTCAACGCATCTATCCTCGCTATGATCGGATTTGCGGGAAAATGAGCGGGGCGGCGGCGAAAAAAGGGACAAAAAAGGCGTATTCTGTACGGGGTTGGGGGTGAATTTACCGGTAAGGGGGACAGGCCCTCACCCTTAGAGGTTTGAGGCAGGTTTTTTCCGCCATTCAGGCGCGATTTTGTAAGGGGGGTTGCGTTTACTGTTTCAATAGGTAATACATATTATGATATAAGGAGGGCGCAGGTGCAAGACGCGCGATCACCCATTTTCTCAGGCCTGAATATGTTCAGTCTGTACGGACAGCATGTGCTGATTACCGGCGCGACCAGTGGTCTGGGGCTGGCGACGGCACGCTGCTGTCTTGAGGTCGGGGCGCGGGTGACGATTACGGGCACGTCTCAGGCAAAGGTCGATGCGGCACTGGAAACCTTGGGCGGGGATAAAAAAAATCACCTTTCGGGGATTGTTTTTGATGTGACCGACTTTGACAGGGCCGAGGATTTCGCGGCGCAGGTTGCGGCCCACAGCGGCCCTGTGTCGGTGCTGATCAACAATGCCGGACGCACCCTCAAAAAACCGATCCGCGAGATGAGCGTGTCCGAGTTTCAGGCCATCATGGATGTGCATGTCACGGGTGCGTTTGGCCTGACGCGGGCCTTTGTTGACCAACTGTCGCCGACGAAGGGGTCGGTATTGTTTGTGGCGTCCATGGCGTCATTTTTGGGTGTGCCCGAAGTCATTGGTTACACGGCGGCGAAGACGGCCCTGACCGGCATGGTGCGGGGTCTGGCGGGTGAACTGGCGGGCGAGGGGATTCGCGTTAATGCGGTCGCACCCGGCTGGATCGATACGCCCCTGTTTCAGAGCGCGACGGCCAAGGATCCGGCGCGGGTGGCAAAAATCAACAGCCGTATTCCGATGCAGCGCTTTGGCGCGCCGGAAGATATTGGCTGGGCCATGGTGTATCTGGCGTCTCCGGCAGCGGCCTATGTGACGGGTCAGGTATTGGCGGTAGATGGCGGCGCGGTCAGCGGTTTCTAATTCAGTAAAGACAATTGATAATAAAAGGGAAAATGCCAGATGGATGTGTATCACAAGGCCGAGTTCAGTCGCCGGTTTGTTCTGCTGGGGGCCGGTGCGGCCTTTGCGGCGGCGCCTTCGATTGTGCGGGCCAATGGCTCACTAAGCGGGTTTTTTGACGTCACAAAATTCGGCGCCAAAGGCGACGGCAAGACGATAGATTCTCCGGCCATCAATGCCGCCATTGCCGAAGCCGTGAAGGCCGGTGGCGGGACGGTTGTGGTGCCTAAGGGCCATTACCTTAGTTTCTCGATCCGTCTGTTTGACAATATCACGCTGCTGATCTCCGAAGGGGCGATCATCGAGGCTGCCAATCCCGATGTGCATGGCCATCACTATGACCTGCCCGAAGGCGTCTATGATGAGCAGTTTCAGGATTACGGCGTCAGCCATTTCCGTAACAGCCTGATCTATGGCCTTGAGGCCACCAATGTCGCGGTGATCGGCAAGGGCATGATCTGGGGCCGCGGGCTTGACCGCGAAGGGCCTGCGCCGCGCTGGCATGGCATCAAGGGCTTTGTGTCGGCGACGGCACGCGGGCTTGAGCCACATGCGGCGCGTCTGGCGGATCCGCGTGAGGCCGCCTATGAGGGCCGTGCCCCGCATGCCGTGGCGTTCAAAAGCTGCCGCAATATTGTCGTCAAGGATTTCACGATTCTGCAGGGCGGGCATTTCGCCCTGTTCTTCATGGGCTGTCAGGGCATCAAGGCCGAGAACCTGCTGCTGGATACCGATCGTGACGGGATCGACCTTGATTGCTGTAAGGGGGCGGAGATCATCAACTGCCGCGTCAATACCCCTAAGGATGACGGCATCGTTATGAAATCAAGCTATGCCTATAGTGAGCCGATCTTCTGTGAGGATGTGGTCGTAAAGGGCTGTCATACCTCAGGTTATCTGATGGGCAGTGTCGTGGCCGGTAAGCCGGAACCATCGCCCTATATGGGGCCGGATGATGTCGGGCCGTTCGGGCGGCTTAAGCTGGGGACGGACTCGGTGGCCGGTTTCCGCAACATTGTCTATGAGGATTGTCTGTGTGAGCACGGGCGCGGCATCCAGATGGGGGCCATTGACGGCGGCGTGCTGGAGGATGTGCGCTTTGAGAATATCCGCCTGAAGGACACGGTCAACCATCCGTTCTTTGTGCGTCTGTCGGCACGTAACCGTGCGCCGAAAACCGCCGGTATCGCCAGTGTGCGCCGCGTGGTCATCAAGGATATCGAAGCGACCGGTGTGCATGGCCTCTATACGTCGGGCATTGTCGGCATCCCCGAAAAGCGCATTGAAGACGTAGAGGTGAGTAACGTCCGCATCGTTTCGCACGGCGGCGGTACGGCGGCGGATGCGGCGCGCACCATTCCTGAGAGACGCACCTCCAGTCTTGAGCCGAGCTTCATGGGCACATTGCCGGCGCACGGGCTTTATGTGCGTCATGCCAATAATGTGCGCATCAAGGATGTGTCGTTTGCAGTGGAAACGCCCGATGCCCGTCCGGCCATTGTGGTCGATAGCGCCGATGGTGTGACTATTGCCGGTCTGAGGTCGCCTCAGGCAGTTGATAAGGCCGTGGTCGCCGTGCGGGCGAAGAATGTGCGGGTCAGTGGGGTGATCCAATCTTGAGGCATTTGCCTTAGGTAATAAAAAAAGCCTTCTCAAATCTGAGAAGGCTTTTTTTGCATCACACCCGCGTCAGGCGCACGGCGATATATTTCTTTTTCGGCAGTTTGATCTTCGGACGCTTGGGGTCATGGAAGTCGTAATCGTCTTTTTTCGCCAGCGTAAATACGCCTTCGACCGGTGTGATGGTCATGTTCCATGTGTCGATAATATCGACGCGGAACTGCTCCCCGCCGGTAATGCCGTTTTTCGGCACATTGACCGCCCATTCGGCAGGGGCGTCGGTGCCGAAATAGCGCAGATAATACTTACCTTCGACGCCACCCAGATGGCGTTCCCACCATTTGTCGATCGGGTTGATGCCCGGTGCGGGGCCATCTTCCATGATCTGTCTCAGGAAGGCCAGACGCGGGGTCGAGGTGCCCAGAAGCTTGCCGCCCTTACCCAGCCATGAACTGTCGGGGCCGGTATTGCCCGGCGTATAGGTTTCCGAATGGCCGACATAGGTGCCCGCGATCAGGCCCTGCCAGAAGGCACCGACCATCTGCTCGCCGGTCAGGTTGCCCCAGCGGGCGGGGATATTACCCTCATAGCAGACTTCATCGAATATCACCGGCTTTTCCCAGACGCTGCGATAGGTTTCGGCGGTGCGGTCATCTAGAATGGCCGAGCCGTTCTGTACCGACGAATGGGTGATCCACGGTTTGTGGTTATTATACAGGCGTTTGATATTGTGGATCGAACGCAGGCGCTGATGCGGGTCCTCAAGCTGGATGAGGCGCAGGATATGATCCCAGTCGTCCATAGACTTGGTTTCGATCAGGTCATATTCGTTGGCTGCTGACCACCAGACATGACGCCAAGCCGACAGGCGCGCGATCAGGTAGCGCACCAGACGTTCGTCCTGTGTGCGCGTCATGTCCGAGAAGCCGCGCTTTTTGTCATAGGGGTGGAAGATGATGACATCGGCTTCGACGCCGATCTCATACAGGGCCTGAACGCGGCGGTCGAAGATGCGGAAATATTCGGGGTTAAAGCGCGTGGCATCCCAGTCGCGGTCGCCTTCGCCGGTCTGCACGAAGGGGTGAATAGGCTCATGACCTACGTTCGGAAACAGGCACATGCGCAGTTTGTTGTACGGCGAGGTTTTCAGCGTCTCGATGGTTTCGGCGCAACGGGCTTCGGATTGCTGCGCCCATGCATAGCAGGTGGTGCCGATCTGGCGGAACGGTGTGCCATCGGCATAGGCAAAGTGGTAGCCTTCGACGACCTGCATCGGGCCGTGGTTTTTGCCGGTCGGGGCTGTGGCGGTGAGTGTGCCCGATTGTGCGTTCAGGGCGGCGGTATTGGACTTTGTGACCCAGCGCCAGTTGCCTTCCGAAGGCGGGCTGAAGCGCAGTTTATAAACGCCGTCACCGTCATAAAAGCCCGGAACGCTCAGGACGGACTTGCCGTCAGTGAAATCGGCCTTCAGCGAGACATCAATGAACGGATTGCCTGCCGAGGGGCCTGACAGTGTGATCTCATGAAAGCCCCAGCGTTCAACCGATGCCGTCGTCTGGGCGTGGGCCGCTCCGGCGGCGGCCATCAGGGATAGGGTGGCTGTGGCGGTAACGACGCCTCGGCGGGAAATGTCCGTGCGGGAAGTGTCCGGCATTGGGGGGCCTCTCCTGTAGGGTTTATTTGTATGATGTCGTATGATTACGGGCGGGGACGGCGAAGATCAAGGGGAAAGTGGCTGCGGCCGGTTGTAACAGCTTAGTGGAGGATAATCAGAAAGACGTTGACCGTTTTGCGGATTACCTCCTATGGTCGCAAAAGGGGGCGCGTGTTCAGAGTGGTTATGGTATCGGCTGAAAGCAGTACATCGTCAGTCTCAACGGGCGTGTTCGCACAGACCGAGTCTGCCCCGCTGACGGCGGCGGAGGTCGATGCCGCAGATGCCCTGATCAAGACCCTCAACAGCAATAAAAACATTCAGACGGCAATCGCCGGTGCGCCTGAACCCAACCCGTTTATGCAAGGCATTATGCAGGCGATAAGGGATTTCTTCAGGACAATTCTTGAGTTTTTATGGAAGATACTTGAGCCGCTGGGGCCTGCATTGCCTTGGGTTGCGGGCATTGTGGTGTTTGTGTTGCTGGTGCTTTTGGCGTCGCCGCTGGTGCGGGCGCTGATCCGGTCGCGGTTTGAGAAGCTGTTCCAGCGTGACCATTTGCTGCCGGAAACGCCCTGGCGACCGACCGCCGAAGCGGCGGCGGCACTGCTTGATGAAATCGAGGCGCTGGCGGCGCAGGGGCGCTATGATGAGGCGGTGCATCTGCTGCTGCACCGGTCGGTCGCGGATCTCAATGCGTTCCGGCCTGATCTGGTGCGCAAGCATTTTTCCGCCCGCGATATTTCTGCGCACCCTCTGTTGCCCGAAGATGCGCGTCCGGCGTTTCGTGAGATTACGCGCTGGTCGGAAAAAAGCTATTTTGCCGGTCAGCCGGTGGGGCTTGAGGGCTATGAGGCCTGTCGGCAGGCCTATGTCGATTTTGTTTCCCAGAAGGATATTGGTAAAGGTGCGAATAAAGCGGGGGCGCCTGAATGAAGCTGCCCGCGCTGAAAATCCCCAAGGTGCCGTTTGAGCGCCTGTTGCCGATCCTGACGGGCGTGTTGATTGCCGGTCTGTTCCTCATTGCCGGTCTGGTACTGCTGTCGCCGAATATTGAGCCGGAAACGCCGCCAAAGAGTGCTGTGACCTCTGTGGCGATTAATGGCTTTCAGGGTCTGCGCAAGGCGCTTGAGGCCGAAGGTTATGAGACGCGTCTGAACCGGCAGGAAGTCGTACGGCGGGTTAAGGCGGATGATCTGATGATCGTTACGCTGGATCATGACACGGCTATTTTCGTATATGCAGAAGCTGATAATGTCGATGTTCAGCCTGCGAAGGCTGAAGACAACAGCGTAAGGGGCTGGGTCGGATCGGGGGAAGGCGATTATGTGTCTTTGCCGAATCCGGTAAAGGTAGAACAGTTACTCTATGCGCCTCTGGCGAAAGCTGTGCTGGTGGTTGCGCCAAAATGGCATGTGCCCATGTCCGATCCGCGCAAACCGCGGTGGGCCGGAGAGACGACGTTTATCAGTGATTTCAATGTGGCGATGGATCTGGGTCTGTTGTCACCTATTGAAGAGACATCTGCCGGCGAAGAAGAGTGGGACTCCGCTCATTATATTTTTAAACCGCAGATCTATAATGTGACGCGTGCTGACCTTGAGCGTGGGCAATCCTATGCGATCAAACCGGCGGCGGGTCAGACGATTGTCGGGACAGGTTTTACCAGCGGCAAGATTGTGGGGCTGCAATCCATATCGGGGCCGAACCTGACGCCGTTGCTGATCGGGCCGAATGGTGAGGTGTTGCTGTCTCAGGTGCATCCGGCGGCGGGTGAAAAGCCGTTTGCGGCACCGGTCTATCTGTTGAGTGATCCGGATTTGCTGAACAATTCGATGTTCGCCCATCCTGAGCGTATGGCCGGTATGCTTAAGGTCATAGGGCAGCTGACGGGTAAGGCACCGGCGCAGGCAAAGGTGGTGTTTGATATCACCTTCAATGATCTGGCGCAGGATTCTGACCTGTTGCATCATATTTCACGCCCGCCTTTTGTCGGGGTGCCACTGGCGCTGATGGTGCTGGCGCTTGGGCTTGTGTGGGTGGCGGCGGTGCGTTTCGGGCCAGCGCACAACCCCTATAGCGAGACGCCGCACGGGCGCGGGGTGCGCACACTGGCGGACAATGCGGCGCGGCTTGTGGCCAAGGCGGGGCGCGAAACGAAGCTGATGCCCGCCTATGCGCAGATGGTGCGCGATCAGGTGCTTAAGACCACCGGTTTTGTGCCCAATGCGCTGATGACGGCCGATGAGATGGCTGACCGTCTGAGTGAGCGGCATAAGACAGATGAATTTTACGGCAACCTGTTTGCCGAGGCCGAAACCATCAAGGGGATCGGCCACATGCTTGAGCTGGCGCGCAGGCTCAGGCACTGGAAATTACAGATTACGAAAACGGAGGCCTGAGGCTATGCTTGTTTCTGATGTGCTGGAGGTATCGCAGCGTCTGAGGGCCGAAATGGCCAAGGCCATTGTCGGTCAGACCGATACGGTTGATCTGATGCTGACGGCGCTGTTTTCGGGCGGGCATATATTGCTCGAAGGCCCGCCGGGTACGGCCAAGACCTTGTTGGCGCAGGTGTTCTGCCGGTCTTTGTCCTTACGTTTCGGGCGCATCCAGTTTACGCCGGACATGCTGCCCGGCGACATACTGGGGTCGAACCTGTTTAACTTTCAGACCTCAAGTTTCAGCCTGACCAAGGGGCCGATTTTCTGCGACCTGTTGCTGGCGGACGAAATCAACCGTACCCCGCCCAAGACGCAGGCGGCACTGCTTGAGGCCATGCAGGAGCGGCGGGTGACGCTGGATGGCAAGTCCTATGATCTGGGGGCGCGGTTTACCGTTATCGCCACGCAAAACCCGATTGAACAGCAAGGCACCTATCCGCTGCCCGAAGCGCAGCTTGACCGGTTTTTGTTCAAGCATGTGCTGGGCTATCCCGCACTTGAGGAAGAGTTGCGCATCGTCGAGCTTGGGGGCAATGCCGGTCAGAATATTGACCCCGAAAGTGCAGGGATTGAGCCTGTGCTCGATGTCGATACCTTAAGTGCCGCCATTGCCGCCGTGGCGACGGTGCGGCTGAATGAGGCCAATCTGGGCTATATTGTCGGCCTGATCCGCGCGACGCGGGAAACGCCGCAATTGTCGGTCGGGGCATCGCCGCGGGCGGGCACATTACTGGCGCGGGCGGCACGGGCGCGGGCTGTGCTTGACGGGCGCGACTATGTGCTGCCCGACGATATCAAGGCGCTTTATATACCGTCGATGCGTCACCGTGTCCTGCTGGCACCTTCGGCCGAGATCGAGGGGCAGAACGTCGATGGCGTGTTGCAGGGGATTCTGGAACGGATCGAGATTCCACGGTGAGGCCTGAGGCACGATGATCTATCCCACCTCCCGTTTGATTGGCCTGATGCTGGCCGCTGTACTGATCGGTACGGCGTTGGTATTTTTTGTGCCGACCCTGTGGTGGGTGGCCGCCGTCTCCATGATCGCGCTTATGGGGGTGGGGCTGATCGAAGGGGCGTTTGCCGTGCCGCCGGTGCGGGTCAGTTTGCAGTTTTCACCGCCTAAAACCATCGGTGTGGCGCGTGATTATGTGTTTGATTATGCGCTGGACAATGCCTCAGGCCGGTTGCCTTCGCGTGTTGAGGTGCGCTGGGGGCTGAACCGGTTGCTGGCCAGTCCTGAGGTCACTCGCCATGTTCTGCGGGACGCCGACGGAACATTAAAAGGGCAATTACAGGTTCGGGCCGTGGCGCGCGGGCAGGCGGTAATTGAAAGCTTCCATGTGCGCTGGGCGGGGCCGCTGGGGCTTTGTTATGTGCAGAAAACGGTGGTGCTGAACCGGACAATCGCGGTAACGCCGGATATCGAAGGGGTGCAGAACGATGCAGCGGCCCTGTTCTCGCGTGATCATGTCTATGGCGTGCGCGTGCAGAACCAGCTGCATAACGGGTCGGAATATCACGCGCTCAGGGAATATGACTCGTCGCAGGACCCGCGCCGTATCGACTGGCGCTCATCGGCCAAACATCTGAAGCTTTTGTCGCGTGAGTTTCAGGCCGAACGTAACCACCATATTGTGCTGGCCTTTGATACGGGGCGGCTGATGGGCGAGCCTTTGCAGCGCATTAAGAAGATCGACCGCGCCATCTATGCCGGTTTGCTTCTGGGCTATTGCGCCATGAAGGTCGGGGACAATGTGCGCAGTTTTGCCTTTGCCTCAAAGCCCTATCATAATGCGCCGTCGGTGTCGGGGACGAACGGGTTTGCGATCCTTAAGGCGCAGTTGTCAACAATTGATGATCTGCCCGAAGAAACCAATCACACTCTGGCGCTGACGGATCTGGGGTCAAAGATTGCCCGCCGGTCGCTGATTGTCCTGTTTACCGATTTCATTGACGAGATCAGTGCCGACCTGATGGTCGAAGCCTTGCAACGGCTGAGCAAGAAGCACCTGATTGTGTTCGTGGCCTTTAAGGACGAGGGGCTTGAGGGGCTGACGACGGCGGCACCGGATGAGGCCGAGGACGTGACGCGGGCGGTGTTTGCGCGGCGGCTGTTGCAGCAGCGCGAGACGGTCTATGCCACCTTGCGGCGCATGGGCATCGAGGTGCTTGAGGCCGAAACGGAAGCTATGGCGGTATCGATTGTGCTGAAATATCTGGCGCTTAAGCAGGAGGATCGGTTGTGAGTGACACGATGGGAAAACCGCCGGTGCTACAGCTTAAAAGCCAGAAATTCCGTGAGGCCCGCGAAAAGGACTGGCGTGAACTGGCTGCGCTTGTCGATCGGGCGGAGAAGGGGCAGCTCAAGAAGTTCACCACCGAAGAGCTGTTGAACCTGCCGTTATTATACCGGTCGGCGATTTCGTCATTGTCGATGGCGCAGTCGATCTCGCTGGATCGCAATATGGTCGGCTTTTTGCAGGCCCTGTGTGCGCGGGCCTATGTGTCGGTGTACGGACCGCAGACGCGGTTGTCCGAATTGGTGACGGGGGCCTTTGTCGGGCTGGCGCAAAGTGTGCGCAAGCTGTGGGCCGAGTTCTGGCTGGCCTTTGTCTGTTTCTTTCTGGGGGCGCTTGGCGGGTGGCTGATGTGTGCCTTTGACCAGAGCTGGTACACGGCGCTGGTGGGGCATGCGGCGCAGGGGCGTGACCTGATGTCCACGCCGGAGCAGTTACGGGAGACGCTGGGGCGCGGAGAAAGCGACGACTGGCTGGCGGTGTTTTCGGTCTATCTGATGTCGAACAATACGCAGGTGGCCTTATTGGCGTTTGCGGTTGGCGTGATGGGCGGGGTGCCGACGGCGCTGTTGCTGATCATGAACGGTATGATGCTGGGGGCGATGCTATGGCTGTTTTTCGAGCGTGGGGTCGGGGTTGAGTTCGCGGCCTGGCTCTCCATTCATGGCACGACCGAGATACTGGCGATTGTACTGGCCGGCGCGGCGGGTTTCTATCTGGCGCGGCGCCTGCTGTTTCCGGGGCATCTGACGCGTATGGCGGCTCTGGCGCAGGCGGGTAAGGTTGCGGGAACGGTGATGCTGGGGGTTATGGCGCTTCTGGTGCTGGCGGGTCTGATCGAAGGGTTCGGGCGTCAGATGATCACGGACACGGTCTGGCGCTTTGCCATTGGTGGCGCGTTCCTGTTGCTGTGGACGCTGTATCTTTTACTGGCCGGACGCACAGGCAGGAAGGCTGTCTGAAATGGCGAAAACGGGTAAGCCGCAAAAGGAAAAGAAACCAGCCAAATCGCGCGATCTGATGAGTGGTGCTGCCACGGTGAGCGCGGTGGATACGCCGGTGCTGCGCACGGTCATCACGACACCCGAAGGGGTCAGGCTGGGGTTCAAGGCGGCGGATTTCGGTACGCGGCTGGGGGCGTTTCTGCTCGATTACCTGATCATGATCCTGATCCCCGTTGTGATGGTGATCCTGTATCTGGTCCTGCCTCTGCCCTATCTGATGAAGGTTGAAAACTGGAACGGGCCGTTTGTTCAGTTTCTGGTTATTCTGTTTCTGATCATGCTGTTTTTCGTGCGCTGCGGCTATTTCATGTTCTTTGAAATGGGGCCGAGGGCGGCGACGCCGGGCAAGCGGGTGATGAAGATCCGCGTCATCGCTCATGACGGCGGGCATCTGACGCCGTCTATGGTGGTGACGCGCAATGTGATGCGCGAGATCGAGTTTTACATGCCGCTGACTCTGGCGGGGGCGATCAGTAATGGCGGGGGCAGTGGCTGGGCCATACTGGTGGCATTGATGTGGACGCTTGGGGTGGCGCTGTTGCCGCTGTTTAACAAGCAGCAGGCGCGTCTGGGGGATTTCCTTGGTGGCACGCGTGTGGTGCATGTGCCGCGTGAGGTGTTAAGCTACGATCTGGTCAATCTGGAGAACGAGCGCAAGGTCGGGATCATCTTTACGCCTGAGCAGGTGGCGGCCTATGGCGAGAAAGAGCTTCAGGTGCTTGAGACCGTGCTGCGTGAGCGGCGCCCGGCGACCCTGACGGCTGTGGCAGAGCGCATCAGAAAGCGCATTGAATACAATATGCCCTCTGATGCAAAAGACATTGCTCCTGATGAAACCTTTCTGAAGGCCTATTATGCGGCGCTGAGGACGCATCTTGAGCATCGCATGCTTCTGGGACAGCGGCGCAAGGACAAGTTCGACGAGACGCGCTGAGGCCGTTTATTCGAAGACAGAGGCCAGAGATTCAGGCGCGTTGCCTTCTTTGGATTGACGCAGAACCACATAGATAACGACCGTGAACACGGTGTTGATCAGGGTGTATAGGCCTTCGATTATGGAGTTCAGGCCGATGGCAATGGCCGGTGCCTGCGTGTAGAAAATTTCCGATACGACCTGAATGATGCCCGTGAACAAGGCGCCGAAAATACCGATCAGCAGAAAGATCGCCAGAATGGCCCAGCGGTGATTTTCGGTCAGCTTCCAGCTGCGTTTCAGGGACTCAACAATGCCGGTGCGGCCTTCGGCGACATAGGCCGGTATGGCGACGGACAGGGCGATCAGTACGATGATGCCCGGTATGATCAGCAGGATAAGCCCCAGTATGATGGCCAGAGCACAGAGCAACATCACCAGAAACAAAGGCACGATATTGGCGACGCCGCGTTTCAGGGCGGTCCCGATTTCAAAGGGCTGATTGACGGCGCGGGTAATGCTGAGTTCGGTGACGACCGACATGTTGACGAAGTAGAACAGCATCGACATCAGGCCATAGATGATCATGGACAGAACCTGTTCCGCGCCCAGAAGCTGCGGATTGTTCACGTCAAGGCCATTGGTGGTGTACAATATGCCTGCCCCCAGTCCGACAGGGATCGCATAGGTTAGAAGACCGACCAGCAACAGCAGAACGAAATTCTGGCCTATCAGGTTGAAACCGCGTGAAAATACATTGCCGATCGTGAAGGTCATTAGGCCGCGCTCCTGAAACAGTACAAGTCTGGCATGATTTTCGATTATTAGTCAAAGACCGCTGCGGTCACCTCAGGGGTGTGGCCTTCTTTTGCTTCGCGTAGGGTGAGGTAAATTACAATTGAGCACACACCGATCATAAAATTGAAAATGCTGCTTATTATTACGAGTAAAAAGACATCCATAACCAGCATCTTGGCCGCGTCTTCAAGGCCAAAAATATAATAAAATTTATAAAATCCAAATAAAATCAGGCCTATAATTGCCAGAACAGTCAGGTAGATCACTGCGATGGTGAGCCAGTTATTACGCGTCAGCTCCCAACTGCGACTTAATGTATTATCTATTGTAATCTTTTTTTCAAGAACACAGGCTGGTACGGTCAGGCAAAGGCCCAATAGGGCAATCACGCCAGGTATGATCAGTAATAATGTGCTTATCCCTACAATCAAACCGGTAAGTAGTGTCGTGCCAAACACCGGAAGCAGGCGACCGCAGGCTCTGCGGAAACTGTCTTTGGCAGAGAAGGGTTTACCTTTCAGGCGTGCTTCCAGCAGATAGGCCATAAGGCAGTAGGCGAGGGTGTTGGCTGTGAAATCTGCTACGTATCCCAGACACAAAATCAAGGTATTGTCGCCTAAACTCAGCGTAATCAGCTGAAAGGTCAGGGTTGGCAAGCTGTAGGTCAATACAAGGATAGCTGCCAGACGACCTGAATCCTGTGCAATCATTTGAGATGCGCGTGCGTAAAATGCACCAGCAGTAAGTGTCACGAATGCCCCCGACCTGTTCGTCATTATGACAATGGTTGCATAGGTGTTGTGACGCGACAAGGGGGTATAATATTGACAGAACAGACGAGTCTGTTCAATTTTGCCTTATGAGCCAGACATCTGTAAAAGACCGTATCGCCCAGACCGCGCTGGGCCTGTTCTATGCGCACGGGTTGCGGGCCACGGGTATTGACCGCATCATCCGTGAGTCCGGTGTGGCCAAGGCCAGTTTCTACCGGCATTTCCCTTCCAAGGATCTGCTGATCGCCGAGGTCTTGCGTCAGTGGCATGAGGCTGATTTTGCCGCGCTGCGGGCCGCGGTTGAGGCGGTTGAGCCGAAACTCAGGCCGCTTGAGGTGTTTAATGTGCTGAGTGTGCGGGCGCAGGCGGAGGGGTATCGCGGCTGTGCGCTGAATAATGCGGTGGCGGAGCTGGCGGATGCGGCTCATGCCGGTCATGTGTTTGTTGGTGAGGCCAAGTCCGAACTGGGGCAGTGGTTTGAAGACCTGCTGTCTGAAGCCGGTTTTGCCGATATGGCGACGGAGTTGTCGCGGGAGTGGCTTTTGCTTTATGACGGGGCGCTGACTGTGGCACTGCGTCAGCCTGAGGCCGGTCGGATTGCCTATGTCACTGCCGAGCGGGTTTTGCAGCAGATCCAGTTGAAGCGATTACTAAGTAAAAGCCTCGCGCAATAGAAGCGTTGCTCCTTAAGTTGTAATTGGCCCCTTTTTCGCAATCCGCAATTGATTAGCGGGCGATTTTTATTAACTCTATAAAAATCAGTATTCTGTACTATGGCCGCATCGATGCAGACGCATCGGACTAAACCGTAATGCAAAATGCAGGGTAGGGTTAATATGTACAGAGTTCTGGCGTGTCTTCGTGATCAGCACGATTGGGTGTTGGTTGGGTTGGCGGCATTGGTGTGCGTGACATCAAGTGTCACCGCGATCATATTGATGCGCCGTGCCCTGACGGCCAAGGGCCGGCACAGAATCAAGTGGATCCTTACGGCAGGTGCGTCTGCCGGCTTTGGTATATGGGCCACGCACTTTATTGCCATGATGGCCTATGATCCGGGTGTACTGGCCGGATATGATGGCCCCCTGACCCTGTTGTCACTTATGGTAGCGGTCGCTGTGACCGGCGCGGGTATCGCGCTGTCGGTGACGCATAAAAAGGTTGTGATTCAGATTATCGGCGGGGCCGTGGCCGGAAGCGGCATTGCCCTGATGCACTATACAGGCATGGCTTCGCTGAGAGCGCCTGCCTATATGGTCTGGGCGCCTGATCTGGTGATTGTATCCATCATTGCCGGTATGGTGTTTGCGGCGGCTGCTTTCTGGCTGGCGCTGCGTGGAGCGAGCCGTCTGCATATTGGCGGCGCGGCAGGTCTGATGGTGCTGGCGATTGTATCGCACCACTTTATTGCCATGGGGGCTGTGACCCTGATGCCTGATCCGCTGCGTGCGACGGGCGGGATGATCCTGTCTACGGATACGCTGTCGGCTGTGCTGGCGACAACGGCGATCGGGGTTATGATCCTGTGTCTGGGGGCCGTAATCTCAGGGCGTCGTCTGGAAGAAAAAGAACGTCATTTTCGCGTCCTTATCGAAGCGGTCAATGACTATGCGATCTGTATGCTGGACCCCGAGGGCCGCGTCAGTAACTGGAATGCCGGTGCGCAGAGATTCAAAGGCTATGCAGCCAAGGAGATTGTCGGTCGCCGGTTTGATGTCTTCTATCCTGAAGTGCAACGCCGCGCAGGCAAGCCGCAGCAAGCGCTGCAGACGGCTCTGGAAAACGGGCGTTACGAAGAAGAAGGTCTGCGTATCCGTAAGGGTGGCTCAAGCTTCTTTGCGCATGTCATTATTACGCCTATTCGTGACGCAAGCGGTACGCTGATCGGCTTCGCCAAGGTGACGCAGGACATTACCCAGCGTAAGGCTGACCAGAATCGTATGGCGCAGACCGCCTATAATCTGGATGTGGCGCTGAAGAACATGTCGCAGGGGCTGTTGCTGTTTGATGCCGAGGAGCGTCTGGTGCTGGGCAACCCGCAGGCCGCGGAAATCTTTGGCGTCAGTCCGGTCTATCTGAAGGCTGGTGCCGGTTTCAAGGACCTGCTGCGTCTGGTGGTGCAGGGAAATCCTGAATTCAGCAATGATCTGCTTGAGGAACGCTATCAGGTACACCGCAAGCTCATTGAACACGAAGGTGGCGGCACCATTGTCAGTGAGATGAATCAGGACTGTATTGTTCAGATATCGCACAGCCCGATGAGTGGCGGCGGTTGGGTGACGACCATTGCCGATATTACCGAGCGTCGTCGCGATGAGGCACGTATTCATCATATGGCGCGCCATGACGGTCTGACCGGCCTGCCGAACCGTGAGCATTTCAACCGTCGTCTGGATGAGGCGCTGGACTGGGCGCCGCGTACGGGCAAGAAGGTGGCGGCTATTGCCATCGATCTGGATCGTTTTAAAGAAATCAACGATCTGCGTGGCCATGCGGCCGGTGATACGGTGCTGCAAACCATTGCGGCGCGACTGAAGGATATGCTGGGTGAGGACGAATTTACCGCGCGTCTGGGCGGGGATGAATTTGCCTGTATCAAGTATTTCTCGGATTCGCGTCATGTGTCGGAGTATCTGGACCGGATTCAAAGCGCCCTGCTGAGCAGTATTGATCTGGACGGCTTTGAGGTATCGCCCGGCGGGTCGTTGGGTGTGGCCATCTATCCGGACGATGCGGCGGATCGTGAAACCCTGATGAACAATGCCGATCTGGCGCTGTATCGCGCCAAGTCGAATCCGACGGAATCGGTGTGCTTCTATGAGGCACGCATGGATGAGGCGGCACGTGATCGCCGCGCATTGGCCAAAGACCTGTGGGAAGCGGTGAAGCTTGATCAGTTCACTATCCACTATCAGGTGCAGAAGTCGGTCACATCGCAGGAGGTCATGGGTTATGAGGCCTTGCTGCGCTGGAAGCATCCGACGCGGGGCAATGTCTCGCCGGCGGACTTCATTCCTGTGGCTGAAGAATGTGGTGCCATTGTTGATATTGGCGAATGGGTTCTGCGTACGGCCTGTGAAGAGGCGGCGAAGTGGCCGGAGCATGTGCGTATTGCCGTGAACCTGTCACCGGTACAGCTCAACGGGCCGGATCTGGTGCGCAAGGTGCATGAGATTCTGATCACGACGGGTCTGTCGCCGAAGCGTCTGGAGCTTGAGATCACCGAAACGACCATTATTGGCGATAAGGTGCGCGCGCTGCATTTGCTGCGTCAGATCAAGGCGCTGGGGGTCAGCATAGCGATTGACGACTTCGGTACGGGCTATTCGTCATTGGATACGCTGAACTCGTTCCCGTTCGACAAGATCAAGATCGACCGTTCGTTCCTGATGGAAGCCGAACAAAGTCCGCAGGCACGAGCCATTATCCGCGCCATTCTGGCCTTGGGCAAAAGTCTCAATGTGCCGGTACTGGCGGAAGGGGTCGAGACCGAAAGCCAGCTTGGTCTGTTGCAGTTCGAGGGCTGTGACGAGGCGCAGGGCTATTATCTCGGCCGTCCGGCACCCAATGTGCTTGATGAGACGCAGGACATCGGCAGGTTGCGCGCGGTCTGATTACAGGTAAGAGGGCATGTTTTTGCAAACGCACAAACATGCTTTTCTGCATCCGGCGCCTGTATTCGGGCCTGATGCGAATCCCAAGGTGAAAATGCAATCTTTTCGCAACGGAATGCGACGGATCAGACCTGTAGACGCGTGTTATGCAGTGGGGATATGGTATGAGCAAAGGCTGTTACCGGGTCGGTTAGTATTCGGCCGGAGGTAAGCTTGTACTTCTGATATGACACCGCCGCAGGTCTGCGGCTGGAAGGACTGCATGCTGTCGCGTTTTTTTATTGACCGCCCGATCTTTGCCTGGGTGATTGCCATCGTCATCATGCTGGCGGGGCTTTTGAGTATCCGTACCCTTCCGGTCGAACAATATCCTGACATCGCCCTGCCGCAGGTGCGTATCAATGCCTCATATCCCGGTGCTTCGGCCAAGACGGTCGAGGACTCGGTGACGCAGGTCATTGAGCAGGGCATGATCGGTCTGGATCGCCTGAAATATATGAGCGCCTCAAGCTCGGATAACGGCAGCGCCAATGTGACGCTGGTGTTTGAGGCGGGCACCGATATCGATGTGGCGCAGGTTCAGGTGCAAAATCAGGTGCAGAGCATCATCAACCGCCTGCCGCAGGACGTGCAGGCGCAAGGCCTGCGTATCAATAAGGCGTCGAACAACACGCTGCTGATCTTTTCGCTCTATTCGCCTGACGGGTCGCTGACCAATGCCGATCTGGGGGACTATATTGGCACCAATATTCAGGACCATCTGGCGCGGGTGGACGGGGTCGGGGAAACCAATATCTTCGGCTCGCCCTATGCCATGCGTATCTGGCTCAATCCTGACAAGCTGGCTTCGTACAGGCTGACGCCTTCGGATGTGGTGACGGCCATTCGCGCCCAGAACGCGCAGGTATCGGCAGGTCAACTGGCGGCGCAACCTCTGGAGCCGGATATTGCGCTTAATGCCACCATTACCTCACAGTCGCGTCTGACGACCGCCGATGAGTTCCGCGACATCGTGCTGAAAAGTTCGGTGGGCGGGGCCAGCATCTATCTTAAGGACGTGGCACGGGTCGAACTGGGGCAGCAAAGCTATAATTCGGTGTCGCGCCTGAACGGGCAACCGGCGACGGGGATCATGCTCAATCTGGCGACGGGGGCCAATGCGCTCAAGACCGCCGATCTGGCCAAGGCGAAGATGGAAGAACTGTCGCACAGTTTCCCGTCGAATATTGCCTATGCCATCCCGAACGATTCCACCGACTTCATCAAGCTGTCGATCAAGGAAGTGGTCAAGACGCTGGTCGAAGCGGTGTTTCTGGTGTTCGTCGTCATGTATCTGTTCCTGCAGAACTGGCGCGCGACGATCATTCCGACCATTGCTATTCCGGTCGTGCTTTTGGGGACGCTGGGGATTCTGGCGGCCTTCGGGTTCTCGATCAACCTTCTGACCATGTTCGGGCTTGTGCTGGCGATTGGTCTGCTGGTGGATGACGCGATTGTGGTCGTGGAGAATGTCGAGCGCGTTATGCACGACGAAGGGCTTGATCCGGTTGAGGCGACACGCCGGTCGATGGATGAAATTACCGGCGCGCTGATCGGGATCGGTCTTGTGCTGTCGGCGATCTTTGTGCCCATGGCGTTCTTTGGCGGGACGCAAGGGATCATCTATCGCCAGTTCTCGATCACTATTGTGTCGGCCATGGGACTTTCGGTTGTGGTGGCGCTGGTGCTCACGCCGCCTCTGTGTGCCACCATACTTAAGCCGATCGACAAGCATAAGCATGCCGAGAAGAAGGGCTTTTTCGGCTGGTTCAACCGCTTCTTCGATAAGGCCAGCCGCAGCTATATGGGCCGCGTCGGCAAGATCATCGCCAAACCCATACGCTATGTGGCGATCTATGTGGCGGTGATTGCTGCGTGCGGCATGATGTTCAAGATTCTGCCGACCTCGTTCCTGCCGGATGAGGATCAGGGCTTTATGTCCACCATGATCCAGTTGCCGACCGGCACCACGGCCAATGTAACGCAGGAAGTGGTCAACAAGGTCGCGGCCTATATGGAGAAAGACCCTGCGGCGCGTTATGTCTTCGCGCGTGTGGGCGGCGAGCAAAATCAGGGCAACGTCAATATGCGTATGAAGCCCTTTGATGAGCGCAAGGGGGCGGATATGCGCGTGCCTGCGGTTATCGAACGGGCGCGTAAGGAGTTTGCCAAGCCGGAATATAAGGGCGCGCGTATCATTCCGTCGCAGCCGCCTGTGGTGCGTTCATTGGGTGATGCCTCCGGTTTCTCGTTTGTGCTTAAAGATGTCGGCGGTATCGGCAATGAGGCGCTGCTGAGTGCGCGGAATGACTTTATTCGTCTGGCGGAGGCTGATCCGCGTCTGGGTTCGGTGCGTTCGGGCGGCGAAGACTATTCCCCGCAGCTTAAGATCGATGTCGATAAGTCGGCGGCCAATGTCATGGGTGTCGGCATCACCGAGATCAACAGCGTCCTGAGCGTGGCCTGGGGTGGTTCCTATGTGAACGACTTCATTGATCGCGGGCGTATCAAACGCGTCTATGTGCAGGCCGATGGCCCTTACCGGATGCGTCCCGAAGACCTGAACCGCTGGTTCGTGCGCAACAGTGCGGGTGAGATGGTGCCGTTTGCGGCCTTTGGTACGTCGCGCTGGATTACCGGTTCGCCGAACCTGCAACGCTATCAGGGTTCGCCGTCAACGGGGATTCAGGGGATGCCGGCTGAGGGGCTTTCGACCGGTTCGGCTATGGAAGCGGTTGAGGAACTGGCGCAGCAACTGCCCGAAGGGACAGCGATTGAATGGACCGGCATCTCGCTTCAGGAACGTGAAGCCGGATCGCAGGCGCCGGCGCTCTATGCCTTGTCGATCCTTGTGGTGTTCCTGCTGCTGGCGGCGCTTTATGAAAGCTGGACGATTCCGTTCGCCGTTATTCTGGTTATTCCGCTCAGTATTCTGGGGGCATTGATGGCCACCTATGCGCGGGGACTTGAGAACGACATCTTCTTCCAGGTTGGTTTGCTGACGACGGTGGGCCTTAGCTCCAAGAACGCCATTCTGATTGTCGAATATGCGCGTACATTGCACGGGCGCGGCATGTCGCTGGTTGAGGCAACGCTTGAGGCGTCGCGTATTCGCCTGCGGCCTATTCTGATGACCTCGTTCGCCTTTACTTTTGGGGTTCTGCCTCTGGCGGTGGCGACGGGGGCCGGTTCAGGGGCGCAGCATTCGATCGGTACGGGTCTGATCGGCGGGGTTCTGTCGGCGACGCTGCTGGCGATCTTCTATATTCCGCTGTTCTTTGTGCTGGTGCAGATGGCCTTTAATCGCAAGTACCGGACGAAGGCAAAAGAAGCGTAATAAAAAAAGCCCTGCCGGAACTGGCAGGGCTTTTTTATATCAGGTGTCGCCGCCTAGGCCATGCGTTTTAAGGTGCCGTCCTTAAGGACGAAATGGTGGAACAGGGCCATGAAAATGTGGCCGCAGACCAGCGCCAGCAGAACCCAGCCCAGCTCTCCGTGGAAATTGCTGCCGATGTCTGTGGCGGTTTTATTGACCGTCTCAGGCGTGCGGGCGGCGAAGATTTCAAAGCCGAACGGGGAAAAGGCGCGTTCATTACCCCACGCGCGGATCAGGGCCGCAGACGGTACCGCCAGCATCAGCACATAAAGCCCCAGATGCCCCAGTCGGGCGGCATAGCTCAGCAGGCCTTCGCCCTGTGACGGGCGGTGCTGGCGGTTAATAAGCGCCCAGACCAGACGGATCAGGATCAGTAAAAACAGGATAGTGCCGATCTGGGAATGGTTGCCGGACAGGGCTTCGGTCAGGGCATGATCGCGGCCCAGTGTCACCTTGCTGATCATGCCGGAAAATTGCCAGATAATGAGAAAGGCCATGCCCCAGTGCAGCAAACGGGTAAAGACGCCGTAGGTCTGGCGGGTATCGGTGAATTTCATAGGATTGCTCTTGTTTTTGATGTCCTCGGTGGGGACGAGCCTAACCTGTGTTCGGGGGGCGTGGCGATTAACTTATGTTTGATCAGCATTATAAACAAAAACAAAAAAGCCCCCGCCTATGAAGGCGGGGGCCGGAAGATGAGCCCGAATAGGGTGTCGGGACTTAGTCGAGGCGGACAACCACCACGGATTTCGCGGGGATGTTCAGTTCAAGGGTGCTGCCCTTGATCTTACCGCCGGTATAGGCTTTGGGGGCAATGACCTCAGGCTTGCCCGGCGTGTTGTGGGCGTCCATCTGGGTGTGGGTCAGGACTTCGCCAGACACTGATTTGGGCTTTTCGGCACCGAGATTGACGTTCAGCACATAGCCGTTCTGCGGGTGCATATTGGCAACGGCGACGTAGATCTTACCGTCCTTGCCACGGGCGGCTGTGGTGTTGAAGGCCGGAATAGACTTATCGCCGTGCGTCCATGTCGGGGCGGTGACTTCAAGCGGCAGGTGCGTCGAATCGTGGAACGGCACATACATCTTGAAGGCATAATAGGTCGGCGTCAGGGCGATGTTCGGCCCGTCGGTCAGGATCATCGCCTGAAGAACGTTGATCGTCTGGGCGATGTTGGTCATCTTCACGCGGTCGGTATAGTTGTGGAAGATGTTGAAGTTGGCCGCCGTGAGAATACCGTCGCGCAGGGTATTTTGCTGATAGAGGTGGCCCGGATTGGTGCCTTCCTCAACGTCATACCATGTGCCCCACTCATCGACATAAAGGGCGATGCGCTTATTGGGGTCGTGCTTGTCCATAGCAGCGGTGTGCTGTTTCAGGAGGTCGTCCATGCGCAGGGTCTGCTGGAAGGTCGAGAACCACTGGTCTTCGCCAAAGCCACGGGCCGCGCCCTTCTTGCTCCAGTTGCCGGTTGGTATGGTGTAATAGTGCACGCTGATGGCGTCCATGCGACGGCCGGCGTGGCCGACGACGACATCTGTCCAGTTGACATCAAAGGCATTGGCCCCACCGGCGACGCGGATGGCGGGGTTGTCCTTGCCCTTATGGAAGAAGGCCGAGAAGCGGCGATATTCGTTGGCATAATATTCGGCGGTCATCTCACCGCCGCAGCCCCAGTTTTCATTGCCGATACCGATGAAAGGCACTTTGAACGGTTCTGTGCGGCCATTGGCGCGGCGTTCCTGCGCCAGTGTGTCATCACCCGGTGAGGTCAGATATTCGATCCATTCGCGCATCTCGGTTGGGTTGCTGGAGCCGACATTGACAGCCAGATAGGCGTCGGCACCGACCTGCTCGGCGAAGTCAAAAAATTCATGCGTACCGAAAGCATTGGTTTCAGGCGAACCACCCCACCAGTTGTTCTTACGCGAAGGGCGCTTGGAGCGCTCACCGATACCGTCACGCCAGTGGTATTCGTCGGCAAAACAGCCGCCGGGCCAGCGGATTACCGGCACCTTGATGTCTTTCAGCGCCTTTACGACATCGTTGCGGATGCCGCGTGTATTGGGGATGGCGGAGTCTTCGCCGACCCAGACGCCTTCGTAGATACCGGCGCCCAGATGTTCGGAGAACTGGCCATAGACATAGCGGGAGATTTCGCCGCCCGGCTGGTCGGCCTTAAGGGTGGCATCGACCTTTTGCTGGGCGAAGGCGGTGGGGGCAAAGCCTATGGCCGCCGTAAGCGCCAGGGCCGTCAGGGTTTTTATCATTTTCTCGATTTCCTCTTATTTTGTTCTGTTGTCGTCTGATCAGGGCAGTTCAAGCGTAATGACGGATTTGGCCGGAGCCGTCAGGGTCAGTTGCTGGTTCGTCAGGCGGGCACCGGTGAAGGGCACGGGACGCACCACATCAGGGGTTTCGAAGCTGTTGTGGCTGTCGATTTCCGGCGCGGTCAGCAGGCGGCCTGTGACGGTTTTGCCTTTGTGATTATTGAGCGTCAGGGTCAGGCTGTGGCTTTTGTGGGCGTCCATATTGACCACGGAAATATGCACCTTGCCCGATTTGTCGCGTGAGGCCGTGGCGTGCAGCGCCGGAACCGAGATGCCGTTATGGCTATAGGTCGGTGCGGTAAACTCAAGCGGGATCAGGGTCGCGTCCTGATGCACCTTATAGAGGTCAAAGACGTGATAGGTGGGGGTCAGCACCATCTTTGGCCCGTCGGTCAGGATCATGGATTGCAGGACATTGACCATCTGGGCGATGTTGGCGACCTTTACGCGGTCGGCGTGGTTCTGGAAGATATTGAGCGACACAGCCGCCACCAGTGCGTCACGCAAAGAGTTTTGCTGATACAGGCCGGTGTTGAGGTGTGCAGGAATATTGGGGTCAGAATCGTACCATGTGCCCCATTCATCGACGATCAGATCGACGCGTTTTTTCGGATCGGCCTTGTCCATCACCTCAAGGTTTTTGACAACAAGCTCTTCGGTCAGCAGGGCGCGCTGCATGGTGGAGATCCACTGATCTTCGGGGAAGTTCAGTTGCGCGCCCTTGGTGCCCCAGTTGTTGGTCGGCAGGGTGTAGAAGTGCAGGGCGATGCCGTTAAACAGTGGGCGATCAACGGTGTAGAGCAGGCCGCCTTCGGATTGTTCACGCCATGTGGCGGCGCGTTCCATGACGACCTTTGTCCAGTTATAGTCATCGGTATCGGGGCCAACCGCGATCAGATAGGGACGCGTCGGGCCGGACGCGTTTTTCAGATAGGCCGAATAGTGACGCAGCAGGTCGGAATAGTATTCCGGCGTCATATTGCCACCGCAGCCCCATGTCTCATTACCGACGCCAACAAATGGTACGCTCCACGGTTCGGTGCGGCCATTTTTGGCACGTTCAGCACCGGGGCCGGTTGAGGCGGGGGCGGTCATATATTGCAGCCAGGCCTGACTGTCGCGGACACTGCCGGAACCCATGTTCAGCGAGATATAGGCTTCGGCGCCGACCTGTTCGACCAGATCGAAGAATTCATGCGTGCCGAAGTGGTTGGATTCAGGCTGGCGTGACCAGCTTGAATTGATGGTGCCCTTGCGTTGCTCACGCGGGCCAATGCCATCGCGCCAATGGTAGTCGTCGGCAAAGCAGCCGCCCGGCCAGCGGATCAGAGGCACCTTGATGTGTTTTAATGCGCCGACCACATCCGAACGGATACCGCGCACATTGGGAATAGCGGACTCTTCACCGACCCAGATGCCTTCGTAAACACCGCGCCCCAGATGCTCGACAAACTGACCGTGCAGATGACGTGAAATCACCGGCCCTTCGGCGGTCGTATCGAGCGTGGCTGTGGTCTGGGTGGAGGGCGTTTGGGCCGAAGCCACTAATGGGCTTGTGACAAGCGCCATCGCGGTCATAAGGCCGGTAAAAAGCTGTCGCATCAAGCGATTCCCCAATGGTTGTTGTTTGTTGCGCGCAGGCTATATAGTCAGACAAATAATGTCCAGTATTTTAGTCTGTAAAAGTCTGAGGCGCGTTCCGTGCGTCAGTGACTTTGCGGGTTAACACCAGCGAACCATATGGCCGCTGGTGTTTGCTTCGTTCACGGGTGAGGTAGCAACCGGTCAGGCTATGGTCTGGCGGAACAGGCGGCATTCGTACAGGGATACCCAGTTGTTCTGGTCGCTTTCGAAACGCACGGTAAGGGTGGATTTACCGCGTGTCAGTTCCGCCGGCAGGGCATAGGTCAGTATATTGGCGGCGACGGTCGGTTCACCGCTCAGGCGTTCGCGCACCAGAAGGGTGCCATTGACCAGTATGCGGAAGTCCTTGTTGCGGTCGCGCCCGCCATAGTTGACCTGAAGCGCCAGACCGGTTTCACCGGAAGAGGCCAGATCGAATTGCAGGTACCCCTTGTTGAGCATACGCCCGCGTTCGGCAATGTGGGTGATGGTGCCGGTCGAAGGTGTGCCTGAGAAGTTGTGGTCACGTTCGGGCTGCATCTCGCCCAGACGGATAACATCCAGCGTAGCGGCGCGAACGGCTGCGACCTCAAGAGCGGCTTTGCGGTATTCGGCTTCTTTTTCCACCCATTCGGCGGTGCCGAAGCGACGGAAATAGACGGCGGTGCGGTTGTGGTGCTGCTCGAAAAACGGACGCAGGATCAGGGGCTGTGGCGCGCCTTTTTCCGCAGGCGTAAAGACGTGCGGGCTGCCCAGTGCCGGTTCAAGAATATTGTCCTGCGTGTCCGAAATGATCACCGGATCAAAGCCTTCCCAAGGCGCATTTACGGGACCGAGATCAGCCGCCAGCACCAGAGGGCCGTTGAAGAAGGCCGTCAGGCGGTCATCATCGGGCATGGTCTCGGTGTGGATAGCCTTAGGCAGCGTCAGGCTGATCCGGTCGCCGGATTTCAGGCCCGTAAGGGTGGCATAGCCGTCTTTGATGTTCAGCGGAAGTGGTTTGCCGTTGCGGCTCAAGGTCGGGTTTTGCGCCCATTTGGGCAGGCGCAGGGCCAGTGTCTTTTTGGCAGGCCACTGACGCAAGGTCAGGCTGACTTCGTTGCCATAGGGGAAGGCGGTGTCCAGATCCGCGACAATACCCTTATCGGCCCAGTTCAGTTGTGAGGCATAATAGAGGTTGACGATCAGGCGGCCATCGCCGCGATCATCGTGCCACCAGACGCTTTCGCCGTGTTTGGAATGGCTTTCCATGCCCGAACCGACGCAGCACCAGAAGTCATTGAACGGGTCAGAATGTACGCGGCCAAAGCCTGAGGCCAGTGGCGTGAAATAGGTGAACATGCCCGATTTCGGGTCTTGCTGGCTCATGATGTGGTTGAGGTGGGCGCGTTCGTAATAATCGAAATAGGACGCATCCCCCGACCAGCCATACAGATGCCGTGTCAGGCGCAGCATATTATAGGTGTTGCAGGCTTCGCAGGTTTGCTGATCAAGGCGGGTGGCCAGCTTTTTCGGTGGACCAAAATGTTCGTGGTCGGAGTTGCCGCCAATGACATAGGAGTGGTCTTTGGTGACGGTTTCCCAGAAAAACAGCGAGGTTTTGGCGTTTTGCGGCTGCTGGTTCAGCTCATAAAGACGGGCAAGGCCGACGACCTTCGGGATCTGGGTGTTGGCGTGTTTGCCATTCAGTTCGTCACGGCCTTCGGCCAGCGGGGTCAGGACGCCTTTGTGGTACAGGCGCTCGGCCAGCTTAAGCCAGCGCGCGTCTTTGGTGCGGTCAAACAGTTCGGCATAGGTTTCATTAATGCCGCCATGTTCGGCATGCAGGAAGTTCTGAAGCTGGGTGTCATCAAGGCCTTCGATGATTGTGCCGAGATAATCCGCCAGACCGATGGCCACCTTAAGGGCGTCGGCGTCACCGGTATGTTTATGGGCATCGAGCGCACCGGCAAAGACCTTATGATAGGTATAGACCGGCACCCAGCCGCCATTGAGGTCAAAGCCGCTTGAGCGGATATCGCCTTTGCGCACTTCTTCGTAAATGATCTTGCCATCGACGGTTTTACCGTCGCGGACGACGGTGGTGCCACCGGCATAGCCATCGCCCTGCACAGCCTGAATGCGCATCAGTTGTTCGGTGACGTAACGGGCGCGGGCCTTGAAGCGGTCGTCGCCGGTCTGGGCATAGATGATCGAAACGGCGGAATGGTAGTGACCAAGGCTATGGCCAGCGATGCCGCGCGATTCCCAGCCGCCATAGACTTCGCCCTTGGTCGGCAGGCCTGCGCCTTCGTAGAAATTATGCAGAAGGCGGTCGGCATCCAGTGACAAAAGATAACGCTGGTTGGCTTCGACCGAGGTCAGGAAGATCGAGGGCTTAAGGCGCACCGTATTGAGCGGCACAGGTTTCAGGGCAATCGGGTCGGTGCCGGCGTTAGAGGCGGGGCGTGTCTGGGCCACTACGGCACCGGACAGAAGGCTGCTGCCGAGCGCGGCGGCTTTGAGTGTGGCCCGACGTGATATTAGCCGTGAATCCTGCATGGACGGTGCTTCCCTTTGTTATTGTCGGAGTTATTATAACGAGCGGACGGGGAAGCGCCAGACCAAAAAAGAAAACCCTGCCGGTTCGGGGGAACCAACAGGGTAAGGGGCAGGGAGGATAGGGTTAGGATCAGGCAGCAGCCAGAGCGCTCAGGTCGTTGGCAGCGCCTTCGATGGCGGCGGTTTTGGCGTCAGGGCCAAAGGCCATTTTCTCGGCGCGGACAAAGGTCACGTCGGTAATGCCGATAAAGCCCAGAAGGGTGCGGATGTGGCCTTCCTGAAAATCGACGGCGGTGCCGTCACCTTCGGAATAGAAACCGTCACGGGTTTCGATAACGATAGCGGATTTTCCCTTTACCAGACCTTCGGGGCCAGCCTCAGAGTAGCGGAAGGTACGGCCCGATTGCAGGACATAGTCAAACCAGGTCTTGAGCAGGGCGGACATGCCGAAATTGTACATTGGCGCGCCGAGAATGATTTGATCCGCGGCTTCGAGGGCGGTGATCAGTTCTTCGCGCTTGGTGGCCAGTTCGGCGCCTTCGCTGCCCGCTTCGGCGTTTCCGAAGAAGCCTGCGACGTTAGAAGCTGACAGGGCCGGAAGCGGCGCAAGGCCCAGATCATATTCTGTGAATGCCGCCGAAGGGTCGGCCTTCAGCAGGTCTGATTTGTAGGACTCGGTCAGGGTACGTGACACGGAGCCTTCGGCCTTGATGGAGGAATGAACGATGAGAATGTTAGACATTGAAGAACTCCGGTAACTGTATTTGTCTTGGTTTCATATTGGGTCAGGGAAAGCCGCCGATATCCGTCTCCGCCGCGCCAAAGCGGAGGAGACGGGACCTGATCAGAACTTTCCGGCGCGGAAATCAGCGAAGGCCTGATAGATTTCTTCAGGCGTGTTCATAACGAACGGGCCATGTCGGGCGACGGGTTCACCGAGGGGCTTACCCAATACGACCAACACCTTGGCGCCATCCAGACCGGCAATCAGGGGCAACTGATCACCTGCGCTGAGTACGCCTGCCTGACCGCGCTCGATCACCTTGTCGCCAATATTGACGGCACCGTCATGGACATAGATGAAACCGGCATGATCTGCGGGTACCGGCAAGGTGATGTCGGCATCCTGTTCAAGCGTAACATCGGCGATGAACGGTTTGGTGGTCGGTGAGGCGATCGGGCCGGACTGTCCCTGATAGTCACCGGCCAGAAGCTTGACCGAGACATCGCTGTGGCGAACGACGGGGATGGTGGCGGCGGGTACGTCCTTATAGGTCGGGGCCAGCATCTTTTCCGAGGCGGGCAGGTTCAGCCAAAGCTGAAAGCCCTGCATCAGGCCATCTTCCTGTTCCGGCATTTCCGAATGGACAAGGCCGCGTGCTGTGGTCATCCACTGCACATCGCCGGGGCCAAGCAGGCCTTCGTTGCCTTTGGAGTCGCGGTGACGCATGCGACCGGCCAGCATATAGGTGATGGTCTCAAATCCACGGTGAGGGTGATCAGGGAAACCGGCAATATAGGCGGTCGGATCGTCAGAACGGAATTCATCCAGCATCAGGAACGGATCGACCTCGGGCAGGGCCTGAGTGCCGATAACGCGGTTGAGCCGGACGCCTGCGCCGTCAGTGGCGGGCTGGCCACGCACGATGCGGGTAAGGGTGCGAACTGTGTGAGACATGATCCGTCTCCTTTCTGTTGAGGGGAATGTAACGACGCAAGGGCGTTGCCAGAAGGCGTCCATTTGTGATTATAGTGTTGCAAAAATCAGAACGGATGAAGTGCGGATGATCAGTGATGTCTCCCTTGAGGATTTGCAGGCTTTCTTTCTGGTGGTGGAAACCGGCTCGTTTGCGCGGGCGGCTGACCGGATGGGGGTGGCCAAATCGATTGTCAGCCGGCGTGTGGCGTCGCTTGAGGCGGTGCTAAAGGCCCGTTTGCTGACGCGGACGGCGCGCGGGACGCAGGCGACCGATGTCGGTCTGATCTATTACGAAAAGGCGCGGGAGGCTCTGGCGCAGCTTGAGGCGGCGCAGGAGGCGGTGGCCGAGGCCGTCTATGAGGTGGCGGGGCCGATACGCCTCAGTGCGCCCTTAAGTTTCGGCGTGTCGCATCTGTCGAAGGTGCTGGCTGAATTTGCCGCGACCTATCCACGGGTGGAACTGGATATCGGTTTTGATGACCGCAAGGTTGATGTGCTGGGGGGCGGTTATGATCTGGTGATCCGTATCGGTGAGATGACGGATTCGGCGCTGGTGGCGCGGCGTATCGGCCTGATCAACAGTATGGTTCTGGCCAGTCCAGATTATATTCAGCGGGCGGGGCGGCCGGAGACAGTGGGCGATCTGAACGGGCGTGAGGGTCTTATCTATACCAATATCAGTCAGGGCGATATCTGGCGCTTTGGCGAGACAAGCGTCAAGCTGCGTTCACGCATGCGCAGCGACAGCGGCGAGATGTTGCTCTGTGCCGCTATGGCCGGTCTGGGGGTGGTGCATCTGCCCGGTTTTATAGCTGCGCGGGCCATTGCCGAGGGCGCGGTCGAGGTCGTGTTGCCTGAGATCAGCCGCACCGTACCGCTTCAGGCGGTCATGCCGCCCGGACGGGCCAAGACGGCACGTGTCCGGGCGCTGGTGGACTATCTGGCGCTGAAGTTTTCAGGCGAGGTGCTTTAGCTTAGTCGGTTGCCTTATCGGCGGCCTTTTCGAGCGGGCTTTTGTCCTCGAACTGATCCGCTGCCTTATCGACGCCCTGCGGCAGGGACTGGATGGCATCAACCGTGCGTTCGCCGGTCGTGCGGTTATCCGGTGCCAGTGTCATATAGGCGATGACGGCAATGACAATCACGGCAATCAGGCCGCCAATGAGCAGGCCCTTATTTGATCCGCTGGCTGTGGCCATGAGTTTGCTCCCCTTTTTGATGGTAAAAACGCAGGCTGGCAGGTCAGGGGCAAGGGGTCAGTGCGGGACGCAAGCGCCCCGCATAAGGAAGTGATAAGTGTAATTACACTGCCGTAATTGTCACGCTGACGGATTTCAGGCCGTCGGCATGGGCCGTCAGGGTGAAGGTGCCTGCGCCATTGCGGCGGGTCTGGACGATGGCCTGAGCCAGACCGTTGAACAGGTGGCGCTGGGTTGCCTTGTCGGCTTCGTGGCTGGCGGGGTTGCCGTTACCGACGCCGATCACATCCGCAGGGCCTGAGACTTCGAAGCGCACCAGATTGTCGGCGCGGGGCACGTGACGGCCCTTGGCATCAAAGGCTTCGACCTTGAAAATCGCGACGTCACGGCCATTGGCCGCCAGAGTGGTGCGATCAGGCGTCAGTACCAGACGGGTGGGCTTGCCTGTGGTTTCACGCACCTGCTTCAGCACGACCTTGCCGCCCTGATAGCCATAGGCGGTGATGTTACCCGCCGCGTAGGTGGCATCCCACGCCAGATGGCGGTTTTTGACCACGGGCTTGCGGCCCAGCGATTTGCCGTTATGGAACAGTTCGACCTCATCGAGGTTGGAATGTACCCAGACCGGAATGGTTTCGCCTTCCTTACCCGCCCAGTCCCAGTGCGGGAACAGGTGCAGGAGCGGTTCGCTGCGCCACCATGCGCGGTAATAGTAGTAATTGTCCTTGGGGAAGCCGCAGGTGTCCAGCACGCCGAACTGAGACGAGATGGCGGGCCAGCGGTTATAGGGTGTCGGCTCGCCACGATAGTCAAAGCCTGTCCAGATAAAGGCACCGGCAATATAGGGCTTTTCGTCGAACAGGGGCCAGTAGGCTTCGGCGGTGGAGGCCCACCACGGATGTTCGGAATCATAGGCGCGCAGGAAGGATTTGTCGGGGTCGTTGAAATATTCGCCGCGCGTTGAAACGGTCGATCCGGTTTCCGATCCCAGAATAGGGATGTTCGGATAGTCGGCGTGGAACTGTTCCATCAGGTGATGGCGATAGTTGAAGCCGAGCACATCGACCGTATGGGTGATGCCCTTGCCAAAGCTGTTGTCCAGCGCTGCGGTTACCTGACGCGTCGGATCAAGGCGGTTGGCCAGAGATTTCATGGTTTTGGCGACCTTGATGCCGCGATCGGTACCCTGAAGCGGTTCCTCGTTACAGATTGACCACAGGATGACGCTGGGGTGGCCACGGTCGCGGCGGATCATGGCCTCAAGCTGATAAAGGCCGTCCTCGGATGAGGACATCTTGCGCGTCTCGTCAATCACCAGAATCCCCAGACGGTCACAGGCCGTCAGCACTTCGGGGGTCGGCGGGTTGTGTGAGCAGCGATAGGCATTATTGCCCATCGTCTTCAGTTGCTCCAGACGCCAGACATTGAGCGCGTCCGGAATGGCTGCACCAACACCGGCGTGATCCTGATGGTTGTTGGTGCCCTTGAGCTTGACCGGTTTACCGTTCAGGAAGAAGCCTTTTTCGGCATCGAATTTCAGGTCGCGCAGGCCCAGATAGGTGACAAAGCTGTCGATGACCTTGTTGTCTTCAAACAGTTGCGTCACTACGCGGTACAGATGCGGATCCTCAAGCGACCACGGACGCGCGGCGTCGATGGTAAAGCTGAAATCCACCTCGCGCGTTTCATGAGCATTCAGGCTCAGGCGGCCATCGGCCGAGGTAACGGGACGGTTGTCGGCATCATGCAGGGTCGTGACAAAGCTGACCGGACGGGCTTCGGGCAGAGTGTTTTTCAGGCTGATGTGGACGCGGGCCTTGCCGTCGGCGCTGCCGTGCGCCCAGACACCCCATTGCGGGATATGCACCGGATTAGCCTTCACCAGCCACACATGGCGGTAAATGCCTGCGCCTTCGTAGAACCAGCCTTCGCCTTCGGTGGCATCTACGCGCACCACAAGGATGTTCGGCTTGTCGTCTGTGTTGATGAAGTCGGTGATATCGACCTGAAACGAGGTGTAGCCACTGCCGTGCTGTTTCAGCAGGAAGCCGTTGACGATGATGGTCGCGTTGCGGAACACGCCGTCAAATTCAAGCCACAGGCGTTTGCCGGCATCGGTGGTCGTGACGGGCAAAACCTTACGATACCAGCCGATCGAGGTTTCCGGATAGGGGCGACCAACGGGCTTATAGCCATGGGCGGCCAGCATGTCTTCTTCGTCGGGGCCATTGGAAGGCGTGCCTTCGGGGCTTTTGGCAAACGGTAGTTCCACGGCCCAGTCATGGGGCAGGTTAAGCTTGCGCCAGCCGGAATCGTCATAGTCAGGGCCGACATTGTTGGCTACGCGCGCGCCCTGTTTGGCGTGGGTGCGCAGGGCTATGCCATAATCAAAGTCTTTGGACTGATCGGCGGCATGGCCAAAGGCAAATGTCCAGTCAAAGTCGAGAAGCAGGCGCTCACGCGGGGCCAGACTGTCTTCGGGGATCAGGGAGGCGGGCGGCAGGTTGCGCTTTTGCGGGGCCGAAAGGGCCGGAGCGGCGGCAGCAAGCGTGGCGGCGAGCGGCACAGCCGATTGCAGGAGGTGGCGACGATTCAGGGCTGGCATGACGTTTCCCGGTTATTTGTGCTTATGGACTGTATTTATAGTACAAATAATCGAAGGCGGATCAAGCTTAAATATGTCAGAGTTAATCTCTGGGTTCTTCCTTGGGGGCGATTATCTGCCTGGATCGCCGGGGGCATAGGGGAAGCGCAGGCTCCGGTAATAATCGAGGCTGTGTGCCGGTTCGGGGACGCCTTTAGGCAGTGGCCGCTGGGAGAGGCTGCGGAAATAGGCGAGCGAAGCATCACGCCACCATGCGGCTTCAGATTCCTGAATTTGCAGGTTTTCGGCCACGGCCTGATGGCGGCGCGGATCGACATAGGGGCTTAAAGCGTCCCATGTCCGGCGCATGTCGGTGGTTCGGGCGGCACCTTGTGCGTAGGTCAGGGTCAGCTCGTCCCACAGCGGGCGGCCTGAGCGGGTCTTATGATCCCACGACAGGTGGTGGAACCACAGGAGATAGCGTTCGTCTGTGGTGTTTACATTGGCCCATTTGGCGGCGGCGCGGGGGGCATATTGCGACAGGGCATCCGAGCCGGTTTTTGTGCGGTCAAAGCCGATGCCGGTCTTATCGGCCTTATGGTAATAGACGGGGTTCCATTCCGGTTGCGGCAGGTCATCTACCCAAGGCGCAGGCCCATAGTGGTGGCTGGTGCCCATCAGGTGGTGCAGGCCCATCGGCGTCATGTAATCCGCGACGGTTTCGCGTGAGGCCATCAAAAGGTCTGTGACCGGTGCGACGAAGCGCTCATCGCGTGAGAAGGTCAGCTTCGCCCAGTCCGCGGCGATGGCTCGGGCGGAGTCATGCGGGTTCCACGCCAGACGCCCGAAGGCGTACCAGTTGGCCTGCTCAAAGTCGGAACCTGACCAGTTGCGGTCTGTGCCTATATTGGCGACACCGGCTATGCCGGTGAGCTTATAGCCATGCAGCGAACCATCCAGAACATGGGCGACGGATGAGTGGCCAGTCGGGCCGTGGCCGGTATCGGCACGCAGGGTTTCTTCAAAATATTCGCCCATATAGGCAATGTGGGTGGCGAAACCGAGATATTCCTTGGTGATCTGGAACTCCATCATCAGCGGCGTTTTCGGCATGGCTCCGAACAGGGGGTGGAACGGCTCACGCGGCTGGAAGTCGATGGCACCGTTTTTCACCTGCACCAGCACATTGTCGGCAAAAGTGCCATCCAGCGGGACAAATTCGTCATAGGCCTGTTTGGCGCGGTCATCAGGATTGTCATGGCTATAGACAAAGGCGCGCCACATAACGATACCGTCATAAGGTTTAAGGGCAGCGGCCAGCATATTGGCGCCGTCGGCATGGGTGCGGCCAAAGTCCTGCGGGCCGGGCTGACCTTCGGAATTGGCCTTCACCAGAAAGCCGCCGAAGTCAGGAATAATGGCATAGATTTCAGCGGCCTTATCGTGCCACCATTTCTGTACAGCCGGATCAAGCGGGTCAGAGGTCGGCAGGCCCCCCAACTCAATGGGCGCGGAGAAACGGGCCGAGAGATATACCCTGATGCCATAGGGACGCAGGATGTCGGCAACGGCGGCGGCCTTATGCAGATAGGGGATAGTGAGGCTGTCGGCCTTTGAGTTGACGTTGTTCAGCACAGTCCCATTGATGCCGATGGAGGCATTGGCGCGGGCATAGTCTGTGTAGCGCGGGTCCGTCAGGTCAGGCAGCCGCCACCAGTCCCAGATCGAGGCACCGGAATAGCCGCGCTCAACAAAGCCATCGAGATTATCCCAGTGATTGAGCACACGCCGTTTGATGCGCGGGGCGTCGGTCATGTCGGTTACGGGGGTGCCGGTTTGTACCGTCTTCAGATAGGTGAAAACGCCGTACAGCACGCCCTGATCCGTGTGGCCGGTGATCAGGGTAACGGCCTTGTCCTCAAGGCGGATATTGCGGATGGCAAAGGCTTCGGGATTGTCCGGCAGGGTGATGCTCAGGGCGCGGATGGGGGCCTGAGCCGTCGTACCGAGGACAATGGCCCCGTCTTTTAGGTCTGTGGCCGGAGTCTGACCGAGCAGGCCATTCAGGCCGCGATCCAGTTCGTCCGAGGCGGCTTTTAAGGTCGGGCTGTCGCCCAGTGTAACTATGGCGGTGGCCTGCGGGCGGTAGGTTTCCGACAGGGCGGTCTCAAGGGGGCGATAACGCAGCCACAGGTCATAACCGTCTTCGGGCGGCAGGGGCGCTGCGGTGGCAATCACCGGTGCCACAAGCGGCAGCAGGCAGGCGACAAGACGGATCAGAAGGCGGTTAAACTGATGCCACATGGTGTTTCCTGTTGTTTCCCTGACCGCTTTGCGCGGATCATTATGCTGACGCATTCACCCTGAGGATGGCGCGGGGCGCATCAGCGGGGGGCGTCAGAAAACACGGTAAACAAGACGGGATTGCCAGACAAGGAAAATAGTGTTAGCGGTATCATAAAGGCAATGTTGAAACGTCATCTTTGGCGATTAACAGTGTCGAATAATAAAAATAATGCCTGCAGCGGGAAGATTATCGTCAACATAGATCTGAAAAAAATTCTGCGGTCGGTGGGGGCAAGCGGAAGTCAGATTTTACGATAAAAGTCGCGCTGTTATCGGAACAGGGAATGAAAAAATGGCGCGGGTATCCGACGAACGGGCGCTCTGGTTGTCCCGGTACGTATTGCACCACGAACCGGCCTTGCGGAACTGGTTAGGGCGACGGCGGATTGCCGGGCTTGAGATCGACGATATTGTGCAGGAAACCTATGCCCGCCTGATTACGCTTGAGCAGGTCAGCGGTATCCATAATGTGCGTAACTATCTGTTTCAGACCGCCTATTCCGTTTTGATGAGCCATGTGCGGCGCTCGAAAATCATTCCGTTTCAAACCGTCAGCGATCTGGATCAGTTAGGGGCCTTTGCGCAGGACTGTTCGCCCGAAGAACAGGTGATCGACCGCGACGAACTGCATAAACTGGCGGAAGCTATTGCCGGTTTGCCCGGTAAGATACGTGATGTTTTTATATTGCGTCGCGTCAATGGCTTATCGCAAAAAGACGTGGCTCTGCGGCTCGATCTGTCCGAAAGTACAGTGGAAAAGCACATGAGCCGGAGTATTTATTTATTGATGAATCTCATTTCGCATGGCGGAAATGGGGAGTCCCGTGCGTCTAGGGCATGGGGTAGTAAAGTGCATAAGGGTCTTAACCGCAGTGACAGTAAGAGAAACCGCTCAGGAGATTGATGTCATTGCGGCCGATTGGGCCGCAAGACTGGATCGCGGTGACCTGTCGCCTCAGGAGGATCAGGCGCTTGAGGACTGGCTTGGGGGGGATCCGCGCCGCGCCGGTGCCTTTGCGCGCGCGCGGGCCGTGTCGCTGTCGTCCGAACGGGCGCAGGCACTGGGGGCGCAGTTTCGGCCTGACGATTTTTTAAAGACGGATGAAGCGGGCAAAACAGAAGCGGGGCCTGATGGGCCGAGCCGTTTCTATGACCCTGTGACCGGCACGAAGATAGCCGCGCGAAAGGTCGAAACCGGTAAAAAACTGGATCGCCGCCGGTTTCTTTGGGGTGGTGCTCTAGCGGCGGGTTTTGGCGGTCTGACGATCGCGGGGTTTGGCCTGCCGTCCTATGGCAAGGAATATGTCACCCATCTGGGTGAGGTGCGCGTAGTGCCCATGGCCGATGGATCGGTCATCAGCCTGAATACGGATTCGCGCATACGGGTGCGCTACAGCAATGGTCAGCGGCTGGTGCACCTTGATAAGGGCGAAGTGCTGTTCGAGGTGGCCCATGATGCCGCCCGCCCCTTTATTGTTAAGGCCTTAGGGACCGAAGTTCTGGCGGTGGGTACAAGCTTTACGGTGCGCAAGCTGGGCGACGCCGGTGTTCAGGTGATGGTGCGCGAAGGGCTGGTGAAAATTAATCACCACAATCAGGCACAAGGCCTGAAGGTCGGGGCCAATAGTCGGGCGATTGTGCCTGCAGGTGAGGCCAGCCTGACGCCTGCGGCGCGGGTAGAGGCCTATCCGGTTGCGCGTGAACTGGTGTGGCGTGAGGGGCGGATTTCGTTTGAGGGTGAAACCCTGAGGTCTGCAGCGGCTGAGTTCAGACGCTATAGCGAAACGCGCATTGTGATCGATGATCCGCAGGTGGCCAACGAAACCATTACCGGTCTGTTCCAGTCAAATGATCCGGTCGGCTTTGCCCGTGCCGTGGCGGTCAGTTTCGGTCTGCGGGCTGAGGTCAGCGAAAAGCAGGTGCGGCTGCACCGCTAAACGGCGTTAAAATTTTTTATTGCTGTTTTTCACATTTGCCATAGCGGAAAATTTCCGGCCCGTGCGTCTAAGCCGATAAGAAGTTCGCAAAACCTTCATAAAGGCGACTTCACGGAGGACGGGAAATGCACAATTCAAGAAAATCAGTTCTGTTCGCAGGCGCGGCCATTATGGGGCTGGTGCTGGCGAGCGGAGCCTGGGCGCAGGTAAAGACATTCGATGTCGCTCCGGCCGAGGCAGTCAAGGCCATACCTGAGTTCGCCACTCAGGCCGGTATTCAGATCATCGCACCGGCAGGGCAGCTTAATGGCGTGCGCACTCAGGCGGTGAAGGGTAATCTCGATACCCGTGCGGCGCTGGCGAAATTGCTGGAGGGGACTAATCTTGAGATCGCTTCGGATACGGGCAATGTGATCTCGCTGAGGGTCAAGAGCCCTGCGCCGGCATCGATTGCCCCTGCGGCGGATGAGGCGACGGAAACCATCGTCGTCACCGGTTCGCGTCTGGCGTCACGTGGTTTCAAAGCGCCGACGCCGGTATCGGTGCATGATGCGCAGGAATTCAAGCTGTCGGGGACGCAGAACGTTGAGCAATTGCTCAATGACTCGCCGCAATTTGCCGGTAACCAGCTCAACAGCCCGACCGCCAACACGGTTCAGGCCGGTCAGCCGATCGGTACGGCGACGCTGAATATGCGTAACTTTGGCGCGACGCGTAACCTTGTGCTGGTCAATGGCCGTCGCTTTGCCATTACCGGCCCTGACTTTACGGCGGATATCAATACTATTCCGGCGGCGCTGATCAAGCGTACCGAAGTGGTCACGGGCGGCTCTTCGGCAGTCTATGGTTCGGACGCCATTACCGGTGTCGTCAACTTTGTGATGAAGGATGATTTTGAGGGCGTTGAGGCCAATTATCAGCGCTCATGGGACCAGCCGACCGGTACGCCAACCCACAGTCTTGATCTGACGGCGGGGGGTAATTTCGCCGATGGTCGCGGCAATATTGTTGTCTCGCTGAACTATCTCAGCCGCGAAGGCTATACGCGCGGTGATCGGGGTGACTGGGCCGGTCTGTCGCTGACGGACGGGTGTGTGACGGCGGCGTCCTATAACAAAAAAGGCCCCGGAACGCCTCTGGCGGTGCCATCGGGTCAGACCTGCGCGCAAGCTGGTGGCCGTCAGGGTCTGATCTATAGCGGGTCTTCGAATGTGCCCAATGGGCGTATCGCCAACTTTCCTATCGTAGGTTCGTCCAGTTCCAATGCGGCACTTGATGCGGCGCTGATTGCGGCGGGTCTGGGTAATATGACCAGTCAGGGCGCGATATTCAGCGAAGATGGTCTGTCGATCCGTCCCTATGATCCGAACAGCGACAGCTATGACCTCAGCCCTGATTCCTACATGGTGACACCGCAAACGCGGTGGATGGGTAACGTTTTCTCGCACTATGATTTCAACGACAAGGTCACTGGCTATATGGAACTGCACTACAGTTCCAACCGCACCGATGTGCAGATTGCGCCGACCAATATCGGTGGCAACCTGTTGGTGGATGTCGATAACCCCTATGTCAGCGCCGAAATGCGCGAGGTCTTCAATCAGCTTGATCTGAAGGAAACCGGCACGACGACGGTGACGCAGGGTACCTCGACCATGACGACGACGGCCGGTGATGGTCTGGCGGTTATCAACCTCAATCGCCGCCTGTCGGATATGGGGCCGCGCTTTGCCACTTCGGATCACAATGTCTTCCGTGCAGCCTTCGGTTTCAGAGGCAATCTGGGGGACGTGTCGCCCAATTACCTGCGCAACCTGAACTATGATGTCTATTACTCCTATGCCCGTACCTCAGAGGCGGCGACGCAGCTGAATTCACTGTCGCGCAGCCGTTTCCAGCGGGCCATGCTGTCGGTCGGCGGGGCGGATCCGGTGCTTAATCCGTTCGGGCAGAACCTGACGGCAGAGTCGATCAATGCCATCTCGATTACGTCAAATTCGTCGATGTATGCCGAACAGCAGGTCTTTGCCGGTAACCTGACCGGTGAAGCGTTTGACCTGCCTGCGGGGCCGGTGGATTTCTCGACCGGTTTTGAATGGCGCTATGCCTATGCCAAATATACACCGGACTCCTATCTGGCGTCGGGCGATGTGTCCGGCTGGAACGGCGCACGCGCCACCAGCGGGTCTTCGACGGTGAAGGAAATCTACGGCGAAGTGCGGGTGCCGATTTTGGCGGATGCGCCCTTTGCCAAGCGCCTGAGCCTCAATGGGGCATTCCGCTATTCCGATTATGAACTGCCCGGCGTTGGCGGGGTATGGACACACTCGATCGGCGGTGAGTGGGCGGTCAATAATGACCTGACCCTGCGCGCCCAGACCCAGCACGCTATCCGCGCGCCGAACGTCGGTGAGCTTTATGGCGGTCAGGGTACGGACGGCCCTACGGCGAACGATCCGTGTTCGTCACGCGCGCCGGTCGCGCAACAGACACAGGCCGTGCGTGACCTCTGTATTGCCACAGGTGTGCCTCAGGATCGCGTGTTCGATATTTCCGTTCAGCCCGGCATCTATATGACGCAGGTCATCGGCGGTAATCCGAACCTCAGCCCCGAAGAGTCTGATACGGTGACGGTCGGTCTGGTGTGGACGCCGCAATTCCTGCGCGGCTTTGGTCTGAGCCTTGATTACTTCAAGATCGAACTGGATGACGCCATTTCTACCCTTGGCGGCGGCGGTCTGCAAAACGTGCTGAACCTCTGCTACTACACCATTCAGAACGCCAGCAGCGTCTACTGTGACGCCATCCATCGTGACACCCAGACCGGTGAAGTAACCGCACCGAACTATGTGACCACGACCATGGCCAATATCGGTGGTATCAAGACTTCGGGGGTCGATGTCGAAGGGCGTTACAGCTTCCGCACCGACTGGGGTTTGTTGGGTGATAGCCGCTGGGATATCAGCAGCCAGTGGACCTATACCGAAGAGTTCACCCTGACGCCGATTCAGGAAATGCCGGACGTTACCAATGAATGTCTTGGGGCTTTTGGTGGCACCTGCGGTCAGCCGACGCCGCGCTGGAAAGGGACGACACGGGTAACCTGGCGTACCGGCCCGCTGACGCTTTCGGCACGGGCGCGTTACATCGGTCAGTTGAAGGCCGATTCCAATCTGGTGCCGCTGCGTCGCGGTGAAACCCCACGCGCTTTGGAAAGCATGACCCATTCGGTCATCAGCCCGACCACCTATATCGACCTGACCAGCAGCTATGAACTGCGTGACAATATCACCCTGTCGGGTGGTGTCCGCAATCTGCTGGACAAGGATCCGCCAATCCTCGGTTCGCTTCAGCAAAGTTCCCACAACACGATTCCGGCCACCTATGATGTGCAGGGTCGCGTGTTCTTTGTTGGCGCGAATATGAGGTTCTGATGGCAAGGCTTCCCGGCGGCGGTTCTTCCCCCGACTGTCCAGCCCTGACGCCTCTCCCTCATATCGGGGCGGCAGGGTTCGGGAAGCCTGTCTCAGGCCTGATGTGCAGGCGTTGACCCAAGGGATTGTAACTCCCCGCAATCCCTGACTGTGAAGGCCCGGCGGGTAATGCTGCCGGGCTTCTTTTTAACAAGAAAATTCCCCCAGAGGGCGTGTGCAGGAGGTAATGATGTCAGGAATTTCACGGCGGCACTTCGGAGCAGGTATGACAGCATTAGGATTGATGGGCGCGGCCGGTGCGGGGCGTAGTGAAACACGCGCCAGCGATGCCAGTGGCGGTGGCACCTGTGGCGGTTTGCCGGACTGGGTGGCGCCCCTGAGGGCTGATCTTATGCGCATGGCCGATGACCTGACGGCGCGCCTCAAAGGCTGGCGCGGGCCTGACCGCGTGGTGACGCCCGAACAGCACGGATACACCGGTCAGGGGCTGGCGACCCAATTCATTCAGGCCGCCATTGATGCGGCGGCGGCGCAAGGCGGCGGTACGGTCAGGCTGAGTAAGGGGGACTATGTCTCCGGTACGATTGACCTGAAAAGCCATATCCGTTTTGAAGTCGCCAAGGGTGCGCGACTGCTCGGCAGTCTTGATCTGAAGGACTATCCTGAACGGGTGGCGAAGCGCCTGACGGTGCAGGACACCAATATGGGCATGAACCAGTCGATCATCTTCGCCGAGGGCTGCACGGATATTTCTATCTGTGGTGAGGGCGAGATTAACGGACGCGGCTCAAAGGCCAATTTCCCCGGCGCAGAAACCATTCATGGTACACCGGGCAGGCCGTTTGTTATTCGCGTCATCGACTGCGAACGCATTCATGTGCGCGATATTACTCTTAAAGATTCTCCGTGCTGGATGCAGAACTATCTCAACTGCGAAGACCTTTTGTTTGAGCATATGAAGGTCGAAAACCAGTCGAACTACAATAATGACGGGCTGGATCTGGATGGTTGTCGTCGGGCGATTGTGCGCAACTGCTATATCAGCGCCGGTGACGATGCCATGTGCTTCAAGGGTGCGTCGCAGCGTACGGGTGAGCATATCCTGATCGAGAACAATACGTTCTTTACCTCATGTAATGCCATCAAGTTCGGCACGGACTCTCAGGGTAATTTCCGCAATATCCTGATCCGTAATTGTCTGATCGGCGGGGTGTCCGAAGACATGCGCCGCGTGAAAAACGTCAATGCCGATTCCGGTTTCTCATGGGAGTCGGTCGATGGTGGTATTGTCGAAAATATTCTGGCGACAGACATTAAGATCATTCGGGCCTGGTCGCCGTTCTTCCTCAGGCTGGAAAAGCGCGGGCGGGTCAAACCGGGGGACGCACCGGCCTATCTGGGGACGATCCGGCGCATTGTTTTTGAGCGTATCACCGGTGAGGATAATGGCCCGCGCGGGTCCTATTTCCTCGGTATCCCTGAGAAGCGCATCAGTGACATTGTGCTGCATGACATCGACCTCAAAAGCCGCGTGACTCAGAAGCCGGTGATCACCGAAGACAAGATCGGCGAGATGTACGGCGTCTATCCGGATGCGCACATGATCGACGATATCGGTGATGCGCCGGCCTATGGGTTGTGGGCGCGCCATGTCGATAATCTGACTCTGGTCAATTACCGCGTCACGCCAAACGGGAACGACCCAAGGCCGTTCTTGTTGCTGAAAACCCAGACCTCTGGTGTGTGCGTAGTCTAAGGAGGCGGATATGCGGATTATTGGCGCTTGGGTGGCATTGGTAGTGGGGCTGTGGGCGACGGTGTCGGCGGCGCAGCCGATAGATCGTCTGGCTTTGGTCAGTCGGCATAATCCGCATCTGACGGCGGTTGATCCGCACGCGTCCCTGATGCTTGGTAACGGGGCATTGGGGTTTACAGCGGATATTACCGGCCTTCAGACCTTTCCTGAGGCATATTCGCACCTGTCGCCGCTGATGACCATGGCGCAATGGGGCTGGCACAGCTTCCCCAATCCGCAGGGGTTTTCGGAGCCGGACGGCAAAGAAATGGTGCCGGTTTTTGGGCGTGAGCCGCAGGCCTATGACTATTTCAAAAGCTTTGACGAGATGGGCGCCAGACCCGCGCTTTCGTGGTTGCGGGATAATCCGCACCGGTTCGCACTGGGGCGGGTTGGGTTGGTGCTGATCCGCAGCGATGGAACGCGGGCGGTATTATCCGATCTGACGGCTACCGATCAGAAACTTGATATGTGGACGGGTACGCTCACCAGCCGGTTTGTGTTCGATGGTCAGTCGGTGACGGTCGAAACGCGCGTTGCGGCGGATAAGGATGTGGTGCTGGTACGCATAGTGTCACCTTTGGTGGCGCAGGGGCGTGTCGGGGCCGAGTTGCGTTACAGTGGTGTGGCCAAGGCCTTAAGCCCTGATCCGCAGGACTGGCAAAATTCTGAGGCTCACAGGACTGAGGTTGTGGCACGCGACGGGCATCAATGGACGCTGAAACGCACGCTGGATGACACGGTCTATTACGGGTCGCTTGCGGTATCAGCGGGCGTGATCCGTCAGGCTGAGGCGCATCGGTTTGAGGTGCTGGCGCAGGGTGCAGACGAACTTATTGTTCAGGTCGGGTTTGGTCGTGAAGCTTCGGATGTCACGATGTTGGATTACCCACAGGCCGTGGCAAAAGTGGCTGACCACTGGCGCGATTACTGGGTGACGGGCGGGGTGATAGATTTCACCGGATCGACCGATGCGCGGGCGCATGAATTAGAGCGGCGGGTCGTGCTGTCGCAATATCTGATGAAGGTCAACGGATCGGGCGCATTACCCCCGCAGGAGGAGGGGCTGTATTCGGTCAGCTGGGCAGGTAAGTTCCATCTGGAAATGCACATGTGGCACGCCGCGCATTTCGCGCAATGGCAGCGCCCTGAGTTGCTGGAACGCAGCCTCGACTGGTATGTGGCGCATCTGCCCGAAGCCAGAAAAGCGGGGGCGGCGCATGGTATCGACGGTGCCTGGTGGCCGAAAATGGCGGGGCCTGAGGGCCGCAACAGCCCAAGTCCGATCGGCCCGTTCATCATGTGGCAGCAGCCGCACCCGATCTATATGGCCGAACTGGTCTATCGCGCTAATCCGTCACCTGAGGTGATCAGCCGCTATGGTGAACTGGTTGAGGCAACGGCGGGTTTGCTGGCGCAGTGGCCGGTGTGGGACGAAGCCACGGGGCGTTATGTGCTGGGGCCGCCGATCATTCCGGTGCAGGAAAACTATGATCCTTTCACCACCTTTAATCCGATTTTCGAGATCGAATATTTCCGTCTGGGCCTTGAGATGGCCCAGAGCTGGCGCGAACGTCAGGGGCTGGCGCGCAACCCGCAATGGGATCAGGTGATTGCCAAACTGGCGAAACCGGTGGTGAAGGACGGGCTTTATATTCCGGTCGAGAACAAGCCTGACTTCTGGGTGCAGGCCGCATCGGCTGAATGCAGCGGCCATGCGCCGGAACACTGCGATAATCGCGATCACCCGTCGTTCCTGATGGCCTATGGCCTGATTGGCGGGGCGCATACCGATCCGGCGATCATGAAGGCGACCTTGCGCGCCACCGAAGCGCATTGGGATATGCGTCAGACATGGGGCTGGGATTTTCCGGTCGCGGCCATGACGGCGGCACGGGTCGGTGATCCTGAGGCGGCTATCGACTGGCTGTTCAAAGACCTGCGCAACAATCAGTGGGGCGTATCGGGCATGACGCCGCGCGTGCATATCGATAGCGCGGGCGATTCTATGGTGGCGGAATCGGCACGTAAGGTCGGGCCGGATGGTGTGGGCTTCCGTCGTGCGGCCGAAACCTATTTCCCCTCAAACGGGTCGTTGTTGCTGGCGGTCGGCATGATGGCGGCGGGCTGGGATGGCGCAAGCGGACACGCACCGGGCTTCCCTAAGGACGGCTGGGTGGTGCGCTACGATAATATCAAACCGCTGCCATAGGGCGGGCAAAAGACAGAGGAGATCGGGATGCGGAAAACAGGTTTAACGGGTCTGATGCTGGCGGCGGTGATCGGGTTTGCGGGTGTCGCCGAGGCGCGTGATTACATCAATCCGGTCATCTATGCCGACTATTCCGATCCTGATGTGATCCGTGTTGGTGACACCTATTATCACGTGTCCTCAAGCTTTCATTTTGCGCCGGGGATTCCGGTGCTGAAGTCAAAGGATCTGGTGAACTGGGAAATCATTGGTCACGTTCTGCCCAAGCTTGAGGGGGCGCCGGAATATGACATGACGGGGCCTTATGAACTGGATGACACTAAATCCAAGCCGACGCGTCCCGGTCTGAAATATATGGGCGGGGTGTGGGCACCAGCGATCCGTCATCACAATGGCCTATTCTATGTCTATTGGGCGACGCCGGAAGAAGGCGTGTTCATGTCCACCGCCAAAGACCCTGCGGGCCCGTGGACTAAGCCGGTGGCGTTAAAGACCGGTGCCGGTTACGAAGACCCGTGCCCGTTTTGGGATGAAGACGGTCAGGCATGGCTGATCCACGGTAAGGTCGGGGCGGGGCCTCTGGTGCTGCACCGCATGAGTGCCGATGGCAAGCGGTTGCTCGATGAAGGGACGGTCGTCGCCTATGATCCGGTGAAGCTGCCGGTGCTTGAGGGGCCGAAGTTCCACAAACGCAATGGCTGGTACTATATTTTTGCCCCTATTGGCGGCGTTGGCGAAGGCCCTCAGGCCGTGGGTCGGGCGCGTGATATTCGGGGCCCCTATGAATGGCGCGTGGTGCTTGAGGGCGGTGCCACAAAGGTACAGGCCCCGCATCAGGGCGGCTATGTTGAAACGCCTTCGGGGCAGGGCTGGTTCCTGCATTTCAATTCGACGGGGGCCTTTGGGCGGATCAACCATTTGCAGCCGGTGCAGTGGGTCGATGACTGGCCCGTCATGGGGGAACCGATTGCCGGATCAGTTTCGGGTCAGCCGGTGATGCATCATGCCTATCCCGATACGGGCGTGACCAATGCCACCGAGCGGTTACAGGATTCCGATGAGTTCAATACACCGAAACTGGGCTTGCAATGGCAGTGGAACCATAATCCCGATAACAGCCGCTGGAGCCTGAAAGAACGGGCCGGCTTCATGCGCCTTAAGCCGACCGTCACCGAGCATCTGGTGGGGGCGCGTAACACCCTGACCCAGATGCTGACGGGGCCGGACAGCCGCATCACCACGCGCCTTGAGGTCGGTCAGATGATAGACGGGCAACGCGCCGGACTAGTGCTGTTCGGGGTGCGTCCGCAATGGATTGGCGCGATCCGTGAAAACGGTGTGACGCGGGTGGCCTATGGCAATGCGGGGGTCGAAACCTTGGGGCCGGTCATCAGTGACGGCGTGATCGAGCTTAGGGCCGAAGTGACCGAAGACCAGATGGCGCGTCTGTCTTACCGGACGGATGATGGCCGCACCGATGAAGGGGCTTTTGTGGCCATGGGTGCGCCGGAAAAGCTGTGGCATTTTTCATGGTGGAAAGGCTCGCGGCCGGGCCTGTTTACCTACGTTAAGGGCAAGCATGGCACGCCGGTTAGTGGTGGGGCGATTGATGCGGACTGGTTCCGCGTAGAGGTGGGGGAAAAGACAATAACAGGACAGGGAACGAACTGATGATTTCTCGCAGGACAATGATGGCCACGAGCGCTGCCGCAATGGCTGCGGCCCCTTCGGTGCTGAGTGCGCAAACCCTGCCTTCCGGCCCGTCACTGGGGGAACTGGCGGCGGCGAAAGGTATCCGGTTCGGTTCGGCCATCGGCAATAAACGCGGTGATTTTGAATCGCCGGAGGTCAAGGCCATCATCCTGCGTGAGTGTAAGGTGCTGGTGGCGACCAATGAAATGAAGATGTACACCATCCGCAATCAGCCTGAGCCGATCTATGATTTTGTGCCCGGTGACAAGATACTGGGGTTTGCCGAAGATAATGACCTGCCGCTGCGGGGACATACCCTGTTCTGGGCCAAGGATGAGTTCCTGCCCAAGTGGCTGTTGACGCACGATTTCGGGCCGAAACCAAAGGTCGCCGCAGAGACCTTGCTGCGCGAATATATTGGCACGGTGGCCGGTCATTATGGTCGTCGCATCAAATCATGGGACGTGATCAACGAAGCCATTGACGAAAAGACCGGTGAGGTGCGTGCCAATGTCTTTACGCGCATACTGGGCGATGACGTGTTCCGCATCTGCTTTGAGGCAGCGCGTGAGCATCTGCCGCAGTGTGAGTTGGTGTATAACGACTATATGAGCTGGCGGCCCAAGGATGCCCTGCACCGTGAGGCGGTTCTTAAGCGTCTGAGACTGTTCCGCGATCAGAAGATTCCGGTCGATACGCTGGGGATTCAGGGGCATATTGGTACGGATCAGTCGGGGCTTCAGCACGGGGCCGATGACACACGTCCGGACTATGCGGCGTGGACGGCGTTCCTTAATGAGTCTTCGGGCATGGGCTATGATCTGATTGTGACGGAATTTGATATCAATGACCGGCTGGTGATCGGCGATATTGCCCGACGCGATGCCGTGGTGGCGGAGACGGCGAAGACCTATTTTGATCTGACGCTGGCCAATACGCGGGTAAAAGATGTGCTGTGCTGGGGTATGGATGACAAACATAGCTGGCTGCAATCGACCACGCCGCGCGAAGATCGCCTGCCGCTCAGGCCGACACCCTATGATGACCAGTTCAAGGCGAAACCCCTGCGTGACGCTTTGGCGGCGGCGTTCCGTGCGGCTCCGGCGCGGTAGGGCGGCATGAAGGAACTGGATCGCCGGTTATTTGTCTGGGGCGGAATTACACTGGCGGCGACTTTACCCGTCATGGCCGCCCCAAGAGTGGTGCCGGATGTGCAGACGGCAGCGGTTCTCAGGCGCCTGACGCTGAAGGCGGGGACGCGGCAGATGCTGGACCGCGTCTCGCCCCACATGGCCGATTTTGTGGGTAATTACCTCAGGACGCGGCAGGCCAATCCGGCGATCTGGAACTATGAGGACGGGTTGATCTGGAAGGGGGCGCTTGACCTTAAGGCCGTGACCGATGACCCCGCCTTTGTGCGCTTTGTTAAGGCGGATTTGAAGACGCGCGTCCTGCCGAGCGGGGCCTTGGCCATATTCAAACCGGCAGATTTCAATATCGACGGCATCAACTCCGGTAAGGTGCTTGAGCCGATGTGGCAATTGACGCAGCAGGCGCGTTACCGCACGGCGATGGATGCGCAGTTTGCGCAACTGGTGACGCATCCGCGTACTTCGGACGGGAATTACTGGCACAAGCTGATCTATCCGCATCAGGTGTGGCTTGATGGGGTCTATATGGCCCATCCGTTTCAGGTCGCCTATGGGCGGGTGACGGAGCGGCCGGAACTGTTTGCCGATACGGTGCGTCAGTGTCTTGGGGTCGAGCGGCGGATGAAGCGTGGCGACGGGCTTTATGTGCATGGCTATGACGAAAGCCGTCAGGAACGCTGGGCTGATCCGGTCACGGGCCATTCGCCGCATATCTGGGGGCGGGCTATGGGCTGGTGGAGCGCGGCTCTGGTGGATATTTATGAGCAGTCCGCAGGCATGGACGAAGGGCGGCGGGCGGAAATTGCGCGCCTGACGCGTGAGACCCTGACGGCCTTGTTACAGCATCGCTCAGCCAATGGCCTGTGGTATCAGGTGGTAGATCAGGGGCTGCGCGAAGGTAATTACGAAGAAGCCTCGGCCTCATTGATGATCAGCTATGCGCTGATGAAGGCCGGACGTTTGGGCATAGCTGAATTCTCGGCGGATGGTAAGGCGGCATTTAAGGCCTGTGTCGACCAGTTCCTGACACCGCAAGCCTTGAACGGCATTTGTGGCGTGGCGGGGCTTGGCAACCGGCCCTATCGTGACGGCAGCTACGACTATTATATTTCCGAACCCATCACCCCCAATGACCCCAAGGGGGTAGGGCCGTTAATGTGGGCAACAACCGAGAGGTTAAGGGCATGATGAATCTATCGCGCAGGCAATGGCTTTCGGGCGCGGCTTCGGCGGCGCTTATGGGGGGGGCGGTGGCGGGCATTGCGGCGACCGATCCCTGGGCGAGGGCGCGCAAGATTGTGGCGGCGATTTCGGCCCCGATCATTCCCGATCACTGGGTGAATATCAGCGATTTCGGTGCGGTCGGTGACGGGGTGACGAAAAACACCGACGCTATTGCCAAGGCCATTGCCGCCTGTGTGGCTGCGGGGGGCGGGCATGTGCGTGTGCCGGCGGGGAAGTTCCTGACCGGTGCTATTCACCTTTCGTCGCGTATTGATCTGCATCTTGAGGACGGGGCGACCCTGCTGTTTTCCACCGATACGGCAGATTATCCGCCGGTGTTTACACGCTGGGAAGGGGTGGAGCTGATCAACTATTCGCCGCTGATCTATGCCTATGATGTGTCGCATGTATCGGTAACGGGTAAAGGCGTTCTGGATGGGCAAGGGGCCAATGAACGCTGGTGGTCATGGTCAAGCGGCAAGCAATTTGGCTGGCGCGAAGGTATGGCCACCCAGCATCCGGCCCGTAACCGCCTGTTCCAGATGGCCGAAGACGGGGTGCCGCCGGAACAGCGCGTATTTGGTGACGGCGATTATCTGCGGCCCTGTTTCATGCAGTTCTATGCCTGCGATACGGTGATGGTGCAGGGGGTGACGCTCAAAGACGCTCCGTTCTGGAACATCCATCCGGTCTTAAGCCGTAATGTCATTGTCAGCGGGGTTACGGTCACAGGCCACGGGCCAAACAATGATGGCTGTAACCCTGAATCGGTCGATCACATGCTGATTGAGAACTGCCGGTTTGATACGGGTGATGACTGCATTGCTATCAAATCAGGGCGCAATGCTGACGGGCGGCGGATCAATGTGCCGTCACAGAATATCGTCATCCGTAACTGCGAAATGAAAGACGGACACGGCGGTGTGGTGATCGGCAGCGAAATCTCAGGCGGCGTGCATCATGTGTTTGCCGAAAACTGCCGGATGGACAGCCCTGAGCTATGGTATGCTTTCCGCTTCAAGACCAATGCGCGGCGTGGCGGGGTGCTTGAGCATTTTCATTTCCGCGACATCACTATTGGTCAGGTCGAGCGGTCGGTGCTGATCTGTGACTTCAATTACGAAGAAGGGGCGAAGGGCGAATTTACGCCGGTCGTACGCGATATCACTATTGAACGTGTGACGGCGACCCATGCGGTGCGGGTGATGGACATTCAGGGATTGCCGCATGCACCTGTACGTGAGGTGCGCTTACGCGATTGCCGCTTTGACGGGGTGACGCAAGCGGACATAGTCACCCATGCGTCCGGCATCCGGCTCACCAATGTCTATGTGAACGGTAAGAAACGTAAATCCGCAGCTTAGCTTTTTTGCGGTGAGGCGGCGGCTTCGGGATCGGGTAAGGTGAACAGGAAGGTCATCACCTCACGCAGAACCGGCAGCAGGGTTTTACGGTCAATATCGGGATTGGCGATAAAGCGAGTCATCATGCCGTCAAAGATCATGCTGATGATTTCGCCACGCGCGGTCAGGCGGCTTGAGTTACACGGACAGCCCGACAGGCGCTCACACAGATTGCGGCCGAGTTCACGCTCCTGAATATCGGCCTTTTGCACAATATTGGCGACGTTCGGGTTGCGGGCGGCTTCGGCCAGCACTTCGAGGGCCAGTGCCGAGTTGTCGGAATTGAATTTGTGTTCAAGAGCAAATTCGATCGTTTCGAGAATGGTGTCCAGAAGCTCTTCGTCCGGCGTCATGTCCCATTCGGCGAATTTCGCACGCATCTGCGCCAGATCATTGGCGACAATGGCTTCGATAATCGCTTCCTTATTTGCGAAATAGCGATAGATTACCCCGACGCTCAGACCGGCCTCATGGGCAATATCCGCCATGCTGGCGCCATGAAAGCCCGATCGGCGTACGCATTTTACCGTCGCATCCAGTATTTGCTGGCGACGGATTTCACGGTTCTGTTGCGTTTTGCTGATAGGTTCGTCAGGCGTATTGTTGGTCATGTCGCGCAATGGGGTCCCATTGATTCCATAGGGTTGGCGTGGTTTTTATACAGAGTTCACTGGTAAAGGATGAACGATTTTTAATCCACTGTGGCGCTTGACATAAACGATAAAGGCGCATAAATCCACAAAAAATGAGAATGATCGTTCATTCTCACTAAGCTTGTAAGGTTTTAACCTGATATTTTCTGCTTTTCGCGTATAAGGTTGTGCGCAAAGCAACTATTAAGCGAGTAGTCCGTTCAATTTTGCCGGAAGTCATCCGGCCCGATCCATCTCCCGGAGAGTTTTCATGTCGATTTCGTTTATGCCCATCCGTCAACGGCGGCGTCTTTCGGTGACGGCGGGCCTGATCGGGGCCGGAGCCGTGCTCCTTCTGAGCGCCTGTGGCGACAAGGCTGCCAATCAGGGACCAGGTATGGGCCCTTCCGAAGTCGGCGTCGTAGTGGTTAAGACCGAAGCGGTGAACCTGACGACCGAGCTTTCGGGTCGTACCTCGGCGTTTCTGGTGTCTGATGTGCGTCCGCAGGTCGGCGGTATCATCAAGTCGCGCCTGTTTACCGAAGGCGCCTATGTAAACGCCGGTCAGTCGCTGTATCAGATTGATCCGGCACCGTTTGCCGCTGCGCATGCCGCGGCTCAGGCACAACTGGCGCAGGCCGAAGCCACACTGACTTCGTCGCGTCTCAAGGCAGAGCGTTTTGCCGAGCTGGTTAAGGTCAACGCCATCAGCAAGCAGGAAAACGACGATGCGCAGGCCGCATTGAAGCAGGCCGAAGCTTCGGTTGCCTCGGCGAAGGCCAATCTGCAAACCGCAGCCATCAACCTCAACTACACCAAGGTTCAGGCCCCGATTTCCGGCCGTATCGGTAAATCGACCGTAACCCCCGGTGCGCTTGTGACCGCGTCTCAGGCGACGGAACTGACGCGCATTCAGAACATCAGCAGCATCTATCTGGATATCAACCAGTCGGTGAACGAAGTTCTGGCTCTGCGTAAGGCAATTTCTGACGGTACCATCGGTCAGTCGGGCAGTGCCGATGTTGAGCTGATCCTCGAAGACGGCAGCGTCTATCCGGTTAAGGGTAAGCTGCAGTTCTCGGATGTATCGGTTGATGAAGCCACCGGTACCGTCACCCTGCGCGCCCTGTTCCCTAACCCGAACGGCGATCTTCTGCCGGGTATGTATGCCCGCGCCCGCGTGTCTTCGGGTGTGATCGGCAGCGGCATTCTGGTGCCTCAGCCGGCTGTAACGCGCGACCCTAAGGGTAACGCCATGGTCTATGTGGTCACCAAGGAAAACACAGCGGCTATCCGTCCGATTCAGGTACGTCAGACCGTTGGTGACAAGTGGCTGGTGACAGGCGGTCTTCAGGCCGGTGACAAGGTGATTGTCGAAGGTCTGCAAAAGATCCGTCCCGATGCACCGGTTAAGGCCTCGGTTATTGGCCAGCAGGAAAAGTAGGTCGCTGAATGCGACCTATCTACCTGTTTAAATATAGTTTTTTGCTTTTAAGTAAGACCGTTTCCCCCAAAGGACTTACACTATGATCTCGCGCTTTTTCGTTCACCGCCCCATCTTTGCGTGGGTGGTGGCCATCGTCATCATGCTTGCGGGCATTTTGTCGATCCGTAACCTTCCGGTCGCCCAATATCCTGAAATCGCCCTGCCTCAGGTCGGCGTTTCGGCCTTCTATCCCGGTGCTTCGGCCAAGACGGTTGAAGACTCGGTAACCCAGATCATCGAACAGAAGATGAAGGGGCTGGATGGCCTTCTGTATATCAACTCGTCGTCCGATGCGACGGGTGCGGCCAGCATTACCCTGACCTTCGATGCCGGTACGGATATCGATATTGCGCAGGTTCAGGTGCAGAACAAGCTGCAGTCGGCTATCCCGTCTCTGCCGCAGGAAGTGCAGGCGCAGGGGGTTCAGGTCAACAAGACCGCGCGTAACTTCCTTATGGTGGTGGGTATCTATTCTGACAAGGAAGGCGTGACCAATGCCGACCTGTCGGACTATATTGCCTCCACCCTTCAGGACGAACTGGCGCGTGTTGACGGTATCGGGGAAACCATGCTGTTCGGTGGTCAGTACGCCATGCGTATCTGGCTCGATCCGGCCAAGCTGACGAGTTATAATCTGACGCCTGCGGATGTCATTGCCTCTATCCGCGCCCAGAACACTCAGGTGTCTGCCGGTCAGGTCGGTGGTTTGCCCGCGGTTGAGGGAACCGCACTTAATGCGACGATTACGGCTCAGTCACGTCTGACGACGGCGGCGCAATTTGAAAAGATCGTGCTTAAGAACCAGACGGGTGGCGCGGTTGTTCACCTGTCGGATGTGGCTCGCGTTGAGCTGGGTGCCGAAACCTACGACGGGGAAGCCTATTTTAACGGTAAGCCCGCTTCGGGTCTGGCCTTGCGTCTGGCACCGGGTGCCAATGCGCTGGATACGGCCAAGGCGGTAAAGGCACGCATGGACGTGCTGTCGCAGAACTTCCCCGAAGGCTATAACTACGTCATTCCATTCGACACTTCGCCGTTTATCGAACTGTCGATCCATGAAGTTGTGAAGACGCTGGTCGAAGCCGTGGTGCTGGTGTTCCTCATCATGTATCTGTTCCTGCAAAACTGGCGTGCGACCATCATCCCGACCATCGCGGTTCCGGTGGTTCTGCTGGGTACGTTTGCGGTGCTGGGAGCCTTTGGTTATTCGATCAACACCCTGACCATGTTCGGGTTAATTCTGGCCATCGGCTTGCTGGTGGATGACGCCATCGTCGTGGTTGAAAACGTTGAACGCGTGATCGTGGAAGAGGGGCTGCCGCCACTGGCTGCGACTATTCGTTCGATGAACGAAATCACCGGCGCGCTTATCGGTATTGCGCTGGTTCTGGCGGCGGTGTTCGTGCCCATGGCCTTCTTCGGCGGGTCGCAGGGCGTTATCTATCGCCAGTTCTCGGTTACACTTGTGACGGCCATGGCGCTGTCGGTGGTTGTGGCCCTTGTGCTGACGCCAGCGCTTTGTGCGACCTTGCTTAAGGCGCATACGCCGGGCGATCATGCCGAGAAGAAGGGTTTCTTCGGCTGGTTCAACCGTAACTTCAACCGCGCCTCCAACAGCTATCAGGGTTCGGTGCGCAAGATCATCAACCGTCCGGTTCGCTTTATGGCGATCTATGGCGCGCTGGGTCTGGTTATGGTGCTGCTGTTCATGCGCGTCCCGACCTCGTTCCTGCCGGACGAAGATCAGGGTATCGTCTTTACCATCGTGCAGTTGCCGCCCGGTGCGACCGCTGAACGTACGCAAGGCGTAATGGATCAGGTGTCTGCACACTTCCAGAAAGATGAAGCTGTTTCGTCTGCCTTTACCGTCACCGGCTTCTCGTTCGCCGGTTCGGGTCAGAACGCCGGTATGGCCTTCGTCAAGCTCAAGGACTTCAAAGAGCGTGGCGCGGCCGATATGAAGGCGCCGGCTGTGGCCGGACGGGCAATGGGTGCATTCTCGCAAATCCGTGACGCCATGGTTTTCGCCATCATTCCGCCAGCCGTTTCCGAACTTGGGACGTCTTCGGGCTTCGACCTTCAGCTGAAGGACACCGGCGGGCTGGGTCACGACGCTCTGATTGCCGCGCGTAATCAGGTGCTGGGTATGGCCGCACAAAATCCGGCTCTGGCGGGCGTTCGTCCGAACGGGCAGGAAGATACGCCGCAGCTCAAGATCGATATCGACCATGAAAAGGCCGGTGCGATGGGTGTAAGCCTTGCGGATATCAATGCCACCATGTCTTCGGCACTGGGTGGGGCCTATGTGAACGACTTTATTGACCGTAACCGCGTCAAGAAGGTCTATCTGCAGGCTGATGCGCCGTTCCGTATGAAGCCGGAAGACATCAACCACTGGTATGTGCGTAACAACGAAGGCCAGATGGTGCCCTTCTCGGCCTTCGCCACGACCCGCTGGGAATATGGTTCGCCGCGTCTGGAACGCTATAATGGTTCGCCGTCGGTGAACATTCAGGGCGCTGCTGCTCCGGGAAGTTCATCCGGTCAGGCTATGACGGAGATGGAAAACATCATCGCCACCCTGCCGGCTGGTATCAGCTATGAGTGGACGGGTCTGTCGTTGCAGGAACGTGCCTCAGGGGCGCAGGCACCGATGCTCTATGCCATCTCTATTCTGGTGGTGTTCATCCTGCTGGCCGCACTTTATGAAAGCTGGTCGATCCCTCTGGCCATCATCATGGTCATCCCGCTGGGTGTGGTCGGGGCGCTTATCGCGACCATGACACGCGGTCTGTCGAACGATATTTACTTCCAGGTGGCCTTGCTGACCATTATCGGTCTGTCATCCAAGAACGCCATTCTGATTGTGGAATTCGCCAAGCAGAACCATGAAAACGGTATGAGCCTGATTGATGCTACGCTTGAGGCCGTTCGTGTCCGCCTGCGTCCGATCATCATGACCTCGCTGGCCTTTACCGCTGGTATCTCGCCGCTGTTCTTTGCCAACGGGGCAGGTTCAGGCAGCCAGAACGCCATTGGTACCGGTCTGGTCGGCGGCATGATCTCGGCTACCTTCCTCGCGATCTTCTTTATTCCGCTGTTCTTCTTTATTATCGAGAAGGCCTTCAAGGCGGACGAGAAGCACATCAAAAAGCTGGCCCTTGAGCGTGAAGCGCTGGAGCGTCTGGCTGAGTATGAAAAGAAACACCCCAATGACCACTCGGGAGCCCACTAACATGACCTCTCTGGTTAAGATGACCCTCTTGGGCGCCGCGAGTGCCGTTGCCTTAAGTGCCTGTTCTTTGGCCCCCCACTATGATCGTGGGGTGCTGCCAACCTCTCAGGCCTGGCCCGTGGCAACGCAGACGGTTGAGGCTTCGGCCGATACGCTGAACTGGCGTGAAGTGTTCCTTGATCCGCGTCTGCAAAAGACCATCGAACTGGCGCTTGATCACAATCGTGATCTGCGTGTGGCGGTGCTCAATGTGGAACAGGCGCGCGCCCAGTATCGTATCCAGCGTTCGGCGCTTGTGCCGAATGTGGACGGGACGATTTCGGCAACGAAGACCCAGACACCTGTGGATGCAGCGAATGGCGTGCCCGGTGAAATTGATTTCGCCAAGAGTGAAAACTTCTCGGCCAATTTCGGTGTGACGGCCTATGAACTGGATCTGTTCGGTCGCGTCCGCAGCCTGAATCAGGCGGCGCTCAACGACTTCTTCGCACGCGAAGAAAACCGTAAGGCCGTTCAGATTTCAGTGATTGCGGCGACGGCTCAGGCCTGGTTCGGCCTTGCGGCGGATCAGGAATTGCTTGCCCTGTCGCGTCAGACCCTGAAAACGCGTGAGGAGGGGCTGGCCCTGACGCAGCGTCGTTATGATCTGGGGGCGGCCTCGCAGCTTGAGCTTAGCCAGCAGACGATTCTGGCGGAACAGGCCCGTAATGATGTGGCGTCGTTCGAAGCGCTGGTGCAGCAGGATCAAAATGCCCTGCGGTTGCTGGTGGGGACGGAACTGCCTCTGAATGTCGTGCCGACAAGCTTCCCGCAGAATGCTATTCTGAGCAATATTCCGGTAGGCGTACCTTCGGAAGTGCTGCTGAAGCGTCCGGACGTGATGGCGGCGGAATATAACCTTAAGGCGCGTAATGCCAATATTGGTGCGGCGCGTGCGGCCTTCTTCCCCAGCATCAGCCTGACGGGGTCGGCGGGTTACAGCTCAACGGACTTTGATCAGTTGTTTGACGGCGGTTCGACATGGACCTTCCGCCCAAGCATCAATATTCCGATCTTTGATGCCGGTGCGCGTATTGCCGGTGCGCAATCCGCTGTAGCCGGTCGTGATATTGCGCTGGCGGAATACGAAAAGTCGATCCAGACGGCATTCCGTGAAGTTTCAGATGCGCTGGCGGTGCGTTCGACGATTGATCGTCGTCTGGCGTCACAAACCTCGGTGCTGCGGGCTTCGCAGTCAACGGTCGATCTGTCGCAGGCACGGTTTGATGCCGGTATCGATTCCTACCTGACACTTTATGATGCGCAACGTACCTATTATGGGGCGCAGCAAGGTCTGATCAATACGCGTCTGGCGCGTGAGGTTAACCTTGTGACCCTCTATACGGCGCTGGGTGGCGGGTTCGACGGCACCGAAGACTAAGGCTTAGACAGTCTGATACATTAAGCCCCGATGGTTCCGGCCATCGGGGCTTTTTCATGCGCGCTAGGATTTGGGTATCGGGCCAAAAAAAACGCACCGTTCGGGGAAACGGTGCGGGGGTAAGGTAGGGGAGACAGATCAAGGAAGCCTGGCGGCGTAAAGGCACCGCCAGACCATAGCCTAGTAACGATAGCGCAGACCAAAGGAGACGCGCTTACCTGTTGTGCGGAACTCCTTGGTGCGGTTCTCGCTGACGGAATAGAGGAACTCTTCTTCATCCGTCAGATTCAGGCCGTCAACGAAGACGGTGAATTTAGGGGTAATGTCATAGGACAGGCTGGCATCCAGCTGACCATAGGCATCGAAATATTCCGGCTCGCCGTTACGGCCCGAAGCTACGGAAAGGAAGTTGTCGCGCCATGTATAGGCCAGACGCGCCTGAACGCCGTATTTTTCATAGAAGCCGACAAGGCTGTAGGAAGACTTTGACAGGCCCTCAAGACCATAGCTCACATTAGCTACGGCATTGGTATATTCGGCATCAGAGTCAGCATAGGTATAGCTGGCCTGAACACCCAGACCATCCCACGGCGATGGCAGCTGGCCAAATACCTGACGGTAGCCCACTTCAAAGCCCTTGACGGTCGCGCCTTCGCCATTATCCGGCACCGTAACCTGGAAGGTCACCTGATCTACCAGTTGCGGCGTTGTGACCAGCGTCACAAACGAATGGATCTTCTTGTGGAAGGCCGCGATGGACAGAAGCGACATGTTGTCGAAGTACCATTCAGCGCCGATTTCAAACTGGTCAGCCCGGAAGGGCGCCAGATCCGGATTGCCGCGACGCAGGGTTTCGTTGCCGGGGTTGGTCTGAATGGTCTGACGCGGTGACAGGTCGGACAGGGTCGGGCGCGTAATCACCTTGGCGGCGGCAAAGCGCAGGATGAAGTCTGGTGTTACCGAGAGCTTGGCGTTCAGAGAGGGGAGAACATCGCTGTATTCGCCTCTGAAGCTGACCGGTATAATGTCCGAAACGACGATGGTGTTCTGACCGCCGCCGGTGGGCTGAGCGCTCAGGATGGTTCTGGAGGCACCCTGTGAGGTGTAGGTGGTGCTTTCGACACGGACACCGAAGTTCACATCAAGGGCCATGTCCTTAATGTAGGTATTGTAGTTGGCCATCAGGTAACCAATGGCCACCTTTTCATCGACTACGGACGAGCCGGACGGGTTATATACACCCGGCGCAAAGGCCTTACCGTCGATTACGGCCTGTGCCTTAACCGCAGCGATAACCGCATTGGTGTCATAGATCAGCCAGTCACGCAGGATGTCTCCGTTGTGGCTTTCAAAGAAGTTGCGATTGGTTGGGGCAAACAGCGACGGTGACAGCACAAAGTTGGAGTCACAGTAGGCGCATTGCTGACCAAAGGGCATTTCTGCGGCGGTGATGGTCTTCTTGCGCTCTTGCAAGGCCATGCCGGCAAACAGCGTCCAGTCGCCTGCAGGTGCCCACTTCCCGTCGATCTTGTATTCGCTGGTTTCGTCGTCGATATCCGAACCGCCGCCCCAGATGTAGTAGTGGGCGGTAATGCCCTGCGTGTTAGTCGCAGCGTCAGGATAGTTCGGGCTGGTGAAGCCATAGTCATAGATAGGGCTGCCGCTGCGGCGATCCCACCACAGGTCAACGCCCTTACGACGAATGGTCGTGAAGTTGTTGTCTTCCTTACCGCGACGTTCGGCCTTTGAGGTCGAGGCGTCAAAGGTCAGGGTCAGGCTTGGGGACACGCGCCAGTCGGCATTGAAGCCAATCATCGAGGTGGTGACGTCGCGGCGGTCAAACTGAATGATCTGATCGACGAAACCGCCTACGTAGCGTTGGTAAACCGCTTCGTTGCCTTCGACGACCTGTTCAACCAGTGTGCCGCCTGCGAAGTCATAGGCCAGGCCGGTTTGTTGTTCGGTGATCTCGGCCTTGGAATAGAGCGCATCCAGCGACAGGGTCAGATTATCAACCGGCTTCCATTGGCCCGCAGCATTGACGCCGGTCATCTTCTTTGTACGTTCAAAGAAGAAAGGCGACAGGTTTGAAGGCATGGAGATGTTGCTGAAAGCCGCCACATCTGGCCCGATGCGGGCACCGGCTACGCCACCGGCATTGTAGTAGCTGTCGGTTGATGAGCGCTTCACATGGCCTGCGCCGATGGTGAATTCGTCGTTGCGGGTTTTCTGATCGATATATGAGGCCGCAAGGGCCAGACCGAGTGTGCGGTCGTTATTGCGCCAGCTGACAACACCTGAGGCTTCGGGGCTGTTCTTGTCGGCGATTTCGGCATAGACGCCGCCAATCGAAGCGGCGGCTGCGAAGGTTGGCTGTTGCAGAGGGCGCATGGTGCGTACATCAACCGTCGCGCCGACCGACGCGCCGTTAATATTGGCCTGCGGTGACTTATAGACATCGGCACCGGAAATGATCTCGGCGGGCAGAACGTCGAACGAGAATTCGCGACCGTTATTATCGGTGGCCAGCGTGCGGCCATTGACGGTCACGGCGTTGAACTTAGGCCCGAAACCACGCACCGAGATATAGCGGCCTTCGCCACGGTTACGTTCAATGGTTACGCCGGGAATACGCTGAAGGGACTCGGCGACGTTCTGATCCGGCAGCTTGCCCAGATCTTCGGCGGCAATGGAGTCAACCACGCCAATGGCGGATTTTTTGATGTCTATCGATGCCTTGAGGCCGCGACGTATGCCGCGCACAACAACTTCTTCGACCTCTTCGGAGGCCTGAGGGGCGTCGGCTGTCTGAGCCGCGACCCACTGCGGCGTAATCAGAGCAACAGACAAAGCCGTAGCGGCCATCATAATGGATTTTCTGGACATTAACATTTCATCCCGTGGTTATGCGCGGCGCTTATGTCGCGCTGTTATGACGAGAGGCTATGATAACATCATACATATGTCAAATTATGATATTATGTCGGACAATAATGGGGTGTAATTTCAGGGCTGTAACCAAAGCGGCAATGTGGGGCTTTGTCCGCTATTGTAAGATAAATAAAGCGGACTCCGGCATTTGCGTTCTGAGGCGCATGGTTACAGTGTTCAGGCGCAAATATCTGTAAAACTGATAATAACTCAGGCTTCTGATATTATTTCGACCAGAGGCCTTGTGGTTAGTGAGCATGTCTTTAGTTTGCGTGATGTTCGATTTATCAGATATATTTGCCGTATCACATCAGGCGTCATGTGATTGGTTTGTGTTTTTTTTAACACAAATATAGGCGCGCACCACTATTTAAGCATCAAAATCATGATGTAAAATGATGTAAATAATGCCATTACTCATACAAAAAAGCCTCGCCGAAGCGAGGCTTTAGGGGTGGTATCGGGACGTCTTGCCTATTTTACCGAACGGATAGGCAGCACGCAGAGGGACGAACCGAACACAAAGACAATGGCGGCGATAAACAGAACCGCGTAGTTGTGGCCAAACATGTTCAGCAAGACCGCGGCCATGACGGGGCTGAGGATCTGCGGGATATTGACGGCGGTCGTCAGAATGCCGAGATCCTTGCCTTCGTCGCCGTCTTCGGTTTTGGGCAGCACCTGCGTCATCAGAGCCATATCAATCGACATAAAGGCCCCGTAACCCAGACCGATGATCGCGGCATAGGCATACATGCCGGTCATGTTCGGCCACATCAGCGGCATGATCATGGCTATGCCCATGACGATACTGGCGCCAAAGACAAAGGGTTTGCGCCTTTGTAGCCAGTCAGACAAAAAGCCTGAGATCACCGAGGACAGAACCAGACAGACAAAGGTGACCATAGCCAACTTGGCAATGGCCGTATTGGCTCCTGCGGTTCCCAGTCCGATATAGTCCTGAAGGATATAGAGCAGGTAGGTGGCAATGGCCTGATAGCCCATATAGATGGTAAAGCGGCTGGCGAAGGCCCAGGCGAAATCGGGGTGCGCCTTAGGGTCGATCCAGAAGCTTTTGAGGAAGGTTTTCAGATCGAAACGCTTGACCGGAATATGGTCGGCGGGGGCTTCGCGGTTGATGACCACAAAGGCCAGACAGCAGGCGGCTACGGCCAGCGCAAACAGGCCATAGGCCAGCACACGCTCACCCGCCAGAAAACCGGCAACCACCGTACCGGCGGTCAGGCCAGCGGTCATGCCGGCACCGACAAAACCTGAGACGACGCCGCGCGTTTCCGGCGGGAAGCGGTCGGCGATGATGGTGGTCATGGCGGGCTGCATGGAATTGTAGGCGACCGTGGCCATGACCCAGAAGACCATCAGTGACCAAAAGGTGGTCATGATCGACACGCCAAACAACGCCATTGACCCGATCAGCGCCCCGAGTGCGATCCACGGCGACCGGCGTCCCCAGCGGGTGCGGGTGCGGTCAGATAAAGCCCCCGCAATGGGCGTTGTCAGGGTGGAAAAGACGGATGTAATGGCAAACAGGATCGCCAGATTATTGGCTTTGTTCGCCGGATCAAATTCAGCGATCTGACCGGGCAGGAGGACGCCGAGAACCCCTGAATAGAGTGCCATCAGGACAAAGAAATTGACCATCAGCGAGTTTTGCAACACCAGACGTTTGGTGCCGCTGACGTGCTGAGACGTATCGGGGGTGGCTGTGGTCATGTGCGTTTCCTTTTGTTTTTGTTGTTATTATTTATGGGGTCTGTCAGGGGGCTGACAGGCGGTAAAGTCGTGTGGCAGTATCGCTGCGGATGGCTTTGCGGTCAGCGGCTGACAGGTCGGCGGTGGCGGATTCGAATACCTCAAGCCAGCGGCCATAGCCGCCGGACAGGTCAACGACCGGCCAGTCGCCGCCAAACAGGCAGCGTTGCGGCCCGAAGCTGTCAATGGCGTGGTGAATATAGGGCGTCAGATGATCGGCCTGCCACTGATCCCAGTCGGCTTCGGTCGAGAGGCCGGAAATCTTGGCGCTGAGGTTAGGGAAGGCCGACAGGGTTTTCAGGTGTGTCGCCCAGCCATCGGCATGGATGTCACCCTGACGTGATTTGATGTCCGGCTTGCCTAAGTGATCAAGGATGACAATGGCTTCGGGGATGCGGTCGAACAGGATATCCAGCGTGCGGATCAGTTCCGGCATCTGGTGAACCCTGGAGCAGATATCGATGCTCAGGCCCGCGCGGGCGACCTCAGTGAGACCGTCAATATAGGCAGGCGAAGACGTAAACCCGTCCGGTTCGCCTTGCACATTGCGGCGGATGCCGCGCAGCTTTGCGACGATTTTGAGGGCGGCAATATCTTCGGCAACAGCGCTGCCTTTTTCCAGCGGGGCATAGGCAACAATGCCGCCGATATTCAGGGACGGATGGTCGATGGCCGCGACCCACTGGGCTTCTTTGAGAGCCTGAGCGGGGTTATCGGCGGCCTGAACGAAGACGGCCTGCTGCGTGGGGATATTCAGTGCCGCCCATTGGTCTGCGCCATGTGTTCCGGCTATGGCGGGTACATGGGCCAGCCAGTCATAGTCCAGAATTTCAGGGTTCCACAGATGCAGATGGGCGTCGATCAGGTCGGTCATTTTCCGGCTTTCCCGCCGTTGCCCGGCAGGACGTCCCAGCCCTTGTCACGCACAGGTGCCAGCAGGGCCTCGACTTTCGCCAGCAACGCCGAATCAGGAGATTGGGTTACGGCGGCGATATTGCCACGCATATGTTTGGCGCGGGAAGCCCCGATGACCGTCGAGGTGATGCCGTGGTCTTTGGCGGTTTGCAGGGCAAATTGCAGGGCCAGTTGTGAAATATCCGCGCCTTGGGCTTCGCATAGCTGTGCTGCTTCGGCGGCGGCGGCATGGACGCTTTCGTGGCCCGGATGCCAGTCAGGCGGGCCTTTGCGTGTCAGTAAGCCCATGCCCAGCGGCGAGGCGTTAAACACGGCAATGCCTTTGTCTTTAAGGCGTTTGGCAACTGCCCCAAGGCGCTGATCCTGAAGGGTGTAGGTGCAATAGGCCATGACCGTATCGACCTGTTGTTCCACCGCGACCTTTTCCAGAAGCGCCAGATCATAGCCGGTGATGCCGATGGCCTTAATGGCGCCCTGCGATTTCAGATCACGCAAGGCAGGTATCGCTTCGTCAACAAGCTGACTGTAGTCGCCATGTTCAATGTCATGGCATTGCAGGATGTCGATGGTTTCAATCTTCAGGCGCGCACAGCTTTCGTCAAAGCTTCGGAAGGTGGCGTCGCGGGAAAAATCCCAGTCCTTATCGCCGTAGCGGCCGATTTTCGACGATAGCACATAGGCGTCGCGCGGGGTGTCCTTAAGGGCAATGCCCAGAACGGTTTCGGCGCGCGTCAAGCCGTAATAGGGGGCCACATCGATGTAGTTGACACCGCCTTCGAGGGCGCTGGCGACCGCGTCATCGGCTTCGGTCTGGCTGACGGCATGGTACACGGCCCCAAGGGACGCGGCCCCCAGTGCCAGTTCTGAGACGGAAAGGCCGGTCTGTCCGATGGGGTTATAGCGCATGGCCTCAGGCTTCCGGTACGAGGCGCAGACCGGCGCGGGCCGGACGCACATGCGGGCCACCGGGTGAGAGCCATTGGCCGGACAGCTTGTTTTCGGCAATGGCGGCTTCGTCCAGTGTGATGCCAAGGCCGGGCGCATCGCCCAGCACAATCCCGCCGTCGGTAATTTCCTGATCGGCGCTGATGCCGATAGGCAGGCTCAGGTCCTGAATCTCGAGCGACAGCATATTGGGCAGGGCGGCGGCGGCATGGGCCAGCGGATTGACGTTATAACCGACCGGTGACACCGGCAGGTTATGCGCCAGAGCGGCGGTGGCGACGCGGTTAAAATGGGTGATGCCCCAGACGCTGCCGGTTTGCAGAATGTCGGCGGCACGGTTGGCAAATAGAGGCGAGAACTGATCAAGGCCAGTCAGGTTTTCACCGGTGGCCACGGCGGCCTTAACGGCGCGACTGATGGCGGCGTGACCTTCGGCGTCCCAGCGACGCACGGGTTCTTCGATCCATGTTAGGTCGATCTGCTGCTCGATTTCATGGATGTGACGAATGGCCTGTTTCGGGTTCCAGGCTTCGTTGACATCCAGCATCAGGGCCGGACGGGGCGTGTTACGGCTTAAGACATCCTGCGCCAGTTTCAGGCGACGGATATCGCGGTCAAGATCGCGTCCGCCCTTGATCTTGGCGGAGGTAAAGCCGCGATCAGCCCATTGGGCATAAAGGGTGACAAAGGCATCGTCCTCAAGGCCATAGCACAGACCCGAAGCGTAGCCGGTCACAAAGCGGTCGCGTGCGCCGAGTGTGCGCCACAGAGGTTCATCGTTCAGCTTGGCCTTAAGGTCCCACAGCGCCATATCGACGGCACCAATGGCCCCGAAGGTCGCGCCTGCGTGGCCCGATTTGAACACATGAGCCAGCATGCGGTCATAAAGTGTTGCCACAGCGCGCGGGTCTTCGTTTTCGATGGCCGGAAATACGCGTGCAATATCCGTATGCGCCCCAAGACCGATCCCCTGAACCCCTTCGTCGGTTTCAAGGATCAGCACCGGTACTTCGGTAATCCCCGATGCGACAACGCCATTGACGTCTCCGATCGGACGGCCCCAGTTATGTACGGTGCTAAGGCTGCGATAACCGGTAATTTTCATGGAAACGCACTTTCTGGTCTTTGTTACGTGTCTCCTGACGATGTGCATGCACACTGTCGGGAAAAATAATACATATGATGATTTTTTATCACGTCAAAATTCGTATGACAAGTGCGATTTAATATTTCGTTTTTAGGATTAAAGCCTGCCGGTTTCGTCGTCTGCCGCAGGCGGCAGATGGGCTGCAGGCAATTCTGTCAGGCCGCCTATGGTTTGCGGAGCGCCCGGGCGGGTACGGCGCATGATGTCGCCTGCACCGCTGCCATAGGTCAGAAAGACGCCGACGAAAATGACGAGAAATACAACAATATCATTGCCACTGACGGCCCACGCCACCCACGCCAGCAGAAGCAGCGACAGGCACAGCATGATCGAATAGCCCCAGTGTCGGGTCTGATGCTCACCGGTGACAAGCACGGCGTCGGGATTATGTTGTTTTAGGGCGTCAAACAGGGCCGCAAGCATGTGGCGGAAACTGTCTGAGCGTTCCTCAAAGTCGCCTATGCCGTGGAAATGGCCGTTATCAATGACAAAGCTGTGCCCGCTTTTCAGCCGGATTTCGGCGACATGGCGCCAGAGTTTCAGGCTGGTCGGGGCATAGGCTATGCGCAGGCTTTCTATGTCCCTGTAGTCAATGCGCAAAGAACGTGCATCGGCATCCACAATATTCAGTCCCTGAGGCATTACGCGCCACAGGCGTTCGTGAGCTTCACGGAAGCTTTCGCGTTTGCTGTGACTGGCCGGATCAGCGGACATGCAGCGTCAGGCTTTCGCGGGCTTGATCAAGCCAGTCGGGGGCTTTGTCCGGTGTGAAACAACTGAGCAGGAGACTTTGGCCGGAAGCCAGTTCAACGCCCCAGCCATGCAGGTAAAATTCGGCGTCCGGATTGACGATCAGGGCGCGGGCCTGAAGGCTTTGGGTAGTGGCATTGAGAGGGGCGATCTCAAGGGCCTGAAAATCGATGAACTGGCCGCGTTCGGGATAGACGCGGCGTATCACCTGAGTGAACAGGTCCTCAAAGGCGGGTTTGCGCACACGCAGTGCGTTCTGGGCGGCTTTGAAGTTCTCATAGACCGGTCTGACGGGCTGAAGTTCAACATAGCACTGGCCTTTGATGCCTTGGGGCGGGTTAAGGGCAATCAGGCTGAACTCGGCACTGGTCGGATTAAGGAAGCCATAGTCCCAGTCTCCGCTGGCGCGCAGACTGAACAGGCCGTGCGGGTGGGTATAGCGGCTGGCGTCGCCATCGCGCCGGCTGCGGCCCCAGTCCTCAGTCGGCGGGGCGGCGATATCTTGCCCAAAGGCCACAGGCAGGGGCAGTGCGCTGCCGATCATCAGGGCGGCGAGCAAGCACACCAAATTTGGTAAAACAGGTTTCATGTCTAGTAACCCATGAAGAAGTCGTCATCCAGTTTCATCCACATATCGACTATGCCCCAGAAGTCAGCTTGCGAAAGGGTGCCGTTGGGGGTGGGCAGAAGCATGCTGATGCCCAGCATGTTATCCTCAGTAAGTCGCGCCAGTACTGTCAGGTTGTGGTTTGGCCATTTTTTCAGATTATCGGTGACGAAAGCGCTTTTGGGCCATTTGGTCGTGTCATCCTTGATGGACTCGATCGTGTCATCGCTATTGTTGTCATCTTCGCAATAAAAGAGGATGCGCTTGCAGCGGCCGCTTGTGTCGCAGTCATCGAAAAGCAGATGATAATCCGGCCCGTCCGTATAGCTATAAAGGATGTATCCGCCGTAGGTTGTGGGCACAATCTCGGACTCCAGTCCTTTTTTGATAAGTGACGCGTTCAGGGCCGCAGGTGTCACCTCAAGGGTTTGTGCCGAGGCAGTCGTCGACAGGCCGCCGATCATAAGAAACGCGAACACATATATAATCAGACGACGCATGTTTATTTCCCCCTGACAGCCGGATGACGGCTGACAGGCTAACAGGTGCGGCGGCAAAGCGTCACCCCCTGAACAGGGGGGAGGGGCAGGACGGCAGGCTGTGATCACATTTTTGCGGGCGTGCTTTTTTTAACGGACGCTGGCTTTGAAACGCGTTACCACTATGGCGACAAGCGGAGGTCTTCATGCGTGACATTGCTCATTACATAGACGGTAAAACGGTATCGGGTCTTTCGGGACGCAAGGGGGATGTGTTTGACCCCAATACGGGCAAGGTGCAGGCGCAGGTAGAGCTGGGGGATGCTGGCCTTGTTGATAAGGCGGTGCAATCGGCCTTAAAGGCGCAGAGGGATTGGGCCGCACAAAATCCGCAGCGTCGGGCGCGGGTAATGTTTGAGTTCAAGCGCCTGCTGGTGCGCGATATGGACGCGCTGGCGCATCTTTTGTCCTCCGAGCATGGCAAGGTGATTGCCGACTCAAAAGGCGACATTCAGCGCGGCCTTGAGGTGGTGGAATTTGCCTGCGGTATCCCGCATCTTTTGAAGGGGGCCTATACCCACGGGGCGGGGCCGGGCATTGATGTCTATAGTCTGCGTCAGCCTTTGGGCGTGGTGGCGGGTATTACGCCGTTTAACTTTCCGGCCATGATTCCGATGTGGATGTTTGCACCGGCATTGGCGTGCGGCAATGCGTTCATCCTTAAGCCTTCGGAGCGTGATCCGTCTGTGCCGGTGAAGCTGGCGGAACTGCTAATTGAGGCCGGTCTGCCCGAAGGGGTTCTGAATGTCGTGCAGGGCGATAAGGTGGTGGTGGACGCCATACTTGATCATCCCGATATTCGCGCCGTCAGCTTTGTCGGTTCGAGTGATATTGCGCAATATGTCTATGGGCGCGGTGCAGCAAACGGCAAGCGTATGCAGTGTATGGGCGGGGCCAAGAACCACGGCATTATCCTGCCCGATGCCGATCTGGATCAGGCGGTCGCGGATATTATGGGCGCGGCCTATGGCTCGGCGGGGGAGCGCTGTATGGCTCTGCCGGTTGTGGTGCCGGTAGGCGAAGATACGGCGCTGGCTTTACGCGAAAAGCTTATCGCGGCGGTTGACGGTTTGCGCGTGGGTGTATCTACGGACACGGAGGCCCATTACGGGCCGGTGGTTTCGGCGCAGCATAAGGCGCGTATTGAATCCTATATTCAGATGGGCATCGATGAGGGGGCCGAACTGGTGCTTGATGGGCGCGGCTTTGCGCTTCAGGGGCATGAAGGCGGTTATTTTCTGGGGCCGACCCTGTTTGATCATGTGACGCGCGGCATGAAGACCTATCAGGATGAAATATTTGGGCCGGTGCTTCAGATTGTGCGCGCCCAAAGTTTTGAGGAAGCCCTGTCGCTGCCGTCGCAGCATGCCTATGGCAACGGGGTGGCCATCTTTACGCGCAACGGCGATGCGGCGCGGGAGTTTGCCGCCAATGTCGAGGTGGGTATGGTCGGTATTAATGTGCCGATACCGGTGCCGGTGGCTTATCACAGCTTTGGCGGCTGGAAGCGGTCGGGTTTTGGTGATCTCAATCAGTACGGTGAGGACGGCGTGCGCTTTTATACGCGCACCAAGACGGTCACCCAGCGCTGGCCCAAGGGCGGTGCGGTCGAGGATCAGGCCTTTGTTATCCCCACTATGCGGTAAAATTCATCGGTCAAATTCAAAAGGGATTGAGCAAAAAAGATCAGGGCGGGCTTGAGCGCTGATCTGACTTGGCGCACAATGGTGGCAAATAGTCTTTTAATAAGGAAATGCCCTCATGGATCGTCGTCAGGTCTTGTCATTCGCCGCTCTGGCGTCACTGTTACCGGTTGCGGCCTGTGCGCAGACGACGGGCAGTCAGTCCGTTCAGGCGGCAAAGCCTGTCGCTCCTGCGGCGGGTGGCGCTAAGCCGCTTCTGCCGCCGCTTGAAAGCTTCCCTTTGTGGCCCAATGGGGCACCGGGTGCGGAAAAGGTGACGGTCACCGAGGAATGGATCCTGCGTAATCCGGCAGGGGGTGATCCCAATGATACAGCCGCGACCCATGTGACTAATCCGATCCTGATGGTGCGGCGTCCGGCCAATCCGAACGGCACGTCAATCCTGCTGATCCCCGGCGGTGGTTATCAGCGCGTGGCGGTGTCGCGTGCCGGTGGTGGCACGGACAAGGAACTGGCGGAGCGTGGTGTGACGGTGTTTACGCTGGTCTATCGTCTGCCGGCGGATGGCTGGGCGGCGGGCTATGATGCGCCGCTTCAGGACGTGCAGCGCGCCATTCGTCTGATCCGTCATCGGGCGGCAGAGTTCTCGCTCGATACCAAGCGTGTGGGGGTTATCGGCTTTTCGGCAGGCGGGCATCTGGCGGGCTGGGCGGCGACGGCTTTTGCGCGTCAGACCTATGCACCGGTCGATGCCGCGGATCAGTTGTCGGCGCGTCCGGATGTGGCGGGCCTGTTCTATCCGGTGATCACCACGCGTGCCCCGGTGGCGCATGGCGGTTCGGCCAAGAACCTGCTGGGGTCGGATCGTTCGGAAGAGCGTCTGAAAATGACATCGATCAACGAGGTGCTGCCTGCGGATGCGCCGCCGATCTTTCTGGCGCATGCGGCCAATGATCCGGTCGTGCCTGCGGACAACAGCGTGATCATGTGGCAGGCCCTGAGGGCGCAGAAGACGCCGACGGAGCTGCATATATTTGAGGTCGGGGGCCATTCGTTGCGGGACGGCAATGCGGAGTTGCCGTGGCTTAGCCTGTTCAGCATCTTTGCGCGTCGTCATGGTTTGTGGACGGAAAGCTGGTAATCGGGCGCATTCCCGAACTTATCTGATAAATTTTGTTGATTAGCGACCGGTTTTGCGGATTAATGCGTAGAACTAAGCATAATTGCGCATAAAACTGGGAAATAGATATCATGCCGACACTTACCAAGCGTCATTTCATGGGCTCGGCCATGGCCGTAACGGCGGGCAGCGCCCTGTCGGTTGAGGCGAGCGCAGCGACCAAAGCGGCGGGGCTGCCGGAAACGGAGCTTATCTGGCTTGATGGCGCGGCACCGAAAAACTTTGAAGGTGTCACGCTTGGGGTGCCCTGGCCACGTGGGTCGCTGAAGAAGAACACGGCGCTCTCGCTTTCGGGTGTCGCCAGTCAGGCCTGGCCGATTGCCTATTGGCCGGACGGATCGGTGAAGTGGACGGCCCATGCGGTGGGGGCTGGTGCCTCGGCCCGGAGTTTCCCTGTGTCGGCGGGTAAGCCGTCGGCAGGGGCCACGCCGATCAGTGTCAAAACCGAAGCGGCTTCGGTGGTTGTCAGCACCGGCGATCACAAATGGCATATTGCCACCTCGGGGCCTGCGCTGATCCGCGAAGCCACGGTAAAGGGGCGGGCGGCACTGACTCAGGCGGCGCTGACGCTGCGTTTGCAGAACAAGCCGGACCTTGAGGAGGGCAGCCTGACCGAGCGCACACTGACCGGCGAAGTGACCTCGGCCACGGTTGAGCAATCCGGCCCCGTTGGGGCGGTGGTACGGGTCGAAGGCGTCTTCAGGGGCGATGGTCGTGAAATTCTGCCGTTTACGCTGCGCCTTTATGGTTATGCGGGCGGTCAGTCTCTGCGGGCGGTGTTCTCGTTCGTCTATGATGCTGATGCCGACAAGGACTTTATCCGCGGGCTGGGTCTGACGGCACAGGTGCCGATGACCGATGAACTGCATAATCGTCACGTGCGTTTCTCCGGTGAAAATCGCGGCGTCTGGGGCGAGGCGATCCGGCCCTTGACCGGTCTTCGCCGTCAGGTCGGCGCCGAAGCGGCCAAGGCGCAGGTCAATGGGCAGTTTGTGGCCCACGAGCAGATGGCCAAGCAGGTTCAGGACGGTTTGCAGTGGATACCGCCCTGGGGTGATTTTACCCTCTCTCAGCCCAATTCCGATGGCTATCATATCCGTAAGCGCACCGAACCGGGTCATGCGTGGATCGATGCGGCGGGCGACAAGCGCGCCACGGGTCTGGCCTATATCGGCGGTTCGCAGGGCGGCGCGGCACTGGGTCTCAACAATTTCTGGCAGATGTCTCCGACACGACTGGATGTGCGCGGGGCGGCAACGGATACGGCCACGCTGACGGCGTGGATGTGGTCGCCGGAAGCGCCGGTCATGGATATGCGCACCTATCGTCCGGTCTGGGGCATGGATACGCACGAGAAGGAAATATTCGGCCTCAATATTACCTATGAGGATTATGAGGAAGGTTACGACAAGGCCTATGGCATCGCCCATACTTCTGAGCTGATGATCTATGCCTTCGATACGACGCCAGCGCGCGCTGACTTTGCCGAAATGGCGGAGAACCTGTCGAAGACGCCGCGTCTGACGGTGTCGCCATCACGCCTTAAGGCGGCGGGCGTGTTCGGGTACTGGTCGGTGCCGGATCATTCGACGCCTGCGCGGGCGCTGGTTGAAAATCGCCTGACCTATGATCTGGAATATTACCTCAAGCAGATCGAGCAGCATCGTTGGTACGGATTCTGGAACTATGGCGATGTGATGCACGCCTATGATGATGACCGTCACGTCTGGCGCTATGATATCGGCGGCTATGCGTGGGACAATTCGGAACTCTCAACCGATATGACCCTGTGGTACGGCTTTATGCGTACCGGACGTGCTGATTTCTTCCGTATGGCCGAAGCCATGACGCGCCACACCGGCGAGGTCGATGTCTATCATATCGGGCCTTGGAAAGGCATGGGGACGCGTCACGGCGTGCAGCATTTCTCGGATTCATCCAAGCAGCAACGGGTGTCAAATGCCGCCTATCGCCGCTTCTATTATTATCTGACGGCGGATGAGCGCTGCGGCGACCTGATGCGGGCGCTGAACGACAGTGAGCAGGCCCTTAAGGTCGTCGATATTGGCCGTAAGGTACGCACCGAAACCAACCCGTTTGTGGGAGGTGATGTCGTCGAGATGAGTTTCGGCACCATGTGGGGCTCAATCATTTCCGCATGGCTGACCGAGTGGGAGCGTACCGGCGACACCCAGTGGCGTGACCGTATCGCCAAGGGCATGATCTCGATTGCCGGACTGAAATACGGCTGGTTCGCCAGCGGTGAAGCCTATGACCTGCGTACCCATACTTTTGTGGGCAAGGGCGACAAGGTGCGCTTCTCACACCTGAACGGTTCTTTCGGGGTGTTTGAAATGCACGCGGAAATCCTTGAGCTGATTGATGTGCCGGAATATCGCAAGGCATGGACGGACTATTGCCAGCAATATAATGCGCCAATTGCCGAAACCGCAGCGTTTCTGGGGCTTGAGAGCGTCCATTCGGCACGCAACCTGCGCGAAGGGCATTCACGCTTCACGGCCTTTGCGGCGGTTGAGCGTGATAACAAGGCGCTGGCGACACGGGCCTGGCATGAATTGCTCAGCAATATCAATCTGTCGCCGGAAACGGTTACGATTGACGGGCCGCAGGTGCTGCACCCGACCGTCGAGGATCCGAACATCTCGACTAACGGTATTGCGCAGTGGGGTATGGCGGCGATTGCCAATCTGGCGCTGATCGGGGATGAGCTGGAGGAGGCCTATAAGACGCTTCCGGCGCGTCCGCGCCGCGGGGCGAACTAAGCCCTTCGGACGGAGACTTTAGTGAAACCATATCCGCCACCCCTTCCGCCGTGAGGGGGTGGCGGTTTGCATTTGCCTGATGCCTTACAGCCGCAGTGGCGCACAAGAAGGTGTGAATTTCACATTTTGGGTTTGTGTAATAAAACCCCGGCGTGCATGTTAGGGCTAACAGGGTGATTTTCAGGTTGAAAAGCGTGTCTCCAATCACGTTGCCTGAAAAATCTGACACACAGGCATGTCGGGAAAGGCTTGTCTGAGCGTCTTAAGACAAAGGCGTAGGAAACAAATGCCAGGGTTACAGGATATTCTTGATAAGGCGCGGCGGGTCGTTCTCAGGAAAGGGGTAGATGCGCTGGACGCCGATGACGTTGTGCAGGAAGCCTATTTACGGGTGCGGGCCTATGAGCAGGGTCAGGCGGTCAGGTCGCGGGAGGCTTTGTTGATAACGGCGGCGGTTAACCTGTCGTTCGATCAGAAACGCCGGCGCAAGCATGCGCCTTTTGTGGTGCATACGGCCGAGCATCTGAGCGCGGTGGATGAAGCGCCGCTGCCGGATCAGGCCTATCAGTCGCAACTGAGGCTCAAGCGGCTGAATGAAGGTATGGGACGATTGCCGGAACGGACGCGACGGATACTTTTGGCGCGGCGTCTGGAGGGAAAAAGTTTTAAAGAGGTTGCGGCTGCGGAAGGGATGACAGTGGCGGCTGTGGAGAAGCAGGTTGCGCGAGCGACGCTGGAACTTATGAAGTGGATGGACGGATGGTAACGGGGCGAGCCAGAGATATGGCTCAGGCTGAGAAGACGCAGATAGCCGAAGAAGCGGCGATCTGGCATGCCCGTCTTCAGGGGGATGAGGTGACACCGGACGACCACGCCGCTTTTGATGGCTGGTTGCGCACTTCGCCTGTGCATCAGCAGGCCTATGAGTCTGCGTCGGATATCTGGCGGTTATTACCGGAGGCGGCGGCCCTTAAGGTGGTGCGGCGTAGCCCGTCCTGGCGTCCGATGGCGCAGGGTATGGCTTTGGCGGCGTGTCTTCTGCTGTCGGTTGGGCTTGGTGTTTATTTTATGAACAACCAGCCGACGGTTTATGAAACCGGTCATGGTCAGCAACAGGTGGTGGCGCTTAAGGACGGCACCGAGGTGACGCTGAATACCGATAGCCGCCTGACGGTCAGCTATTCCGGCAAGCAGCGTCGGGCGGTGCTTGAGCGCGGTGAGGCCTTTTTTGACGTGGAATCCAATCCGGATCGTCCCTTTGTGGTGCAGGTGGGAGAGGAACGCGTCAGGGTGCTGGGGACCTCATTTGTGGTGCGCCACGAGCCTGAGCGGTTCAGTGTAACTCTGGTTGAGGGGCGGCTTGAGGTCAGTGGCCCTGAGCAAGCGCCAGTCGTACTGGCGGCGGGGCAGCGCGCCATGCGTCAGGGTGATCAGGCGATACGCGTGGATCAGCCCGAAGTGCAAACGGTCACCGCCTGGCAGAAGGGGGAAATCATCCTTTCGGACACACGTCTGTCCGAGGCGGTGGCGGAATTTAACCGTTATGCGGCGGTGCCGATTGTCCTGAAAGGCTCAGAGGTCGGGGCTTTGCGCATATCCGGCGTCTTTCAGACAAACCGCTCGGCAGATTTTGCGCTTACGGTTGCAGAGCTTAATGGGTTAAAGGTGAGACAGTCGTCAAAAGCGATTGAATTAACCCGTTAAGGCCGGATGAGGCGATGAAGCTCAGTCTGTCAGGCAGTGTCACTGTTGTTGCGGCCCTGTGTGCCGGAGGGCAGGCCTGTGCGCAGGCGGTAACGGACTATAATCTGCCTGCGCAGCCTCTGGCGCGTTCACTGACTGCCGTAGGGACGCAAGGACGGGCGAATATCGTCTTCACGCCCTCAACCGTGGCCGGTTACAGGGCGGATGCGCTCAGGGGGCGTTATACGGTCGAGGCGGCCTTAGGCCAACTATTGCAGGATACTGGCCTTGAGGCGGTGCGCTCATCCGGCGAGGCCTATATTATCCGGCCCAAAAGCAAAAGCCGCATCAATGTGCCTGAGGTTAGTACACCCCAAACCACGGTTCCGGCCGCTGTGCCTGCGCCTGAGGTTGAGGTGCCGATTGTTATTGTGACCGGCTATCGCCACAGTTACCGGCAGTCGCTGCATATCAAACGTACCTATACCGGCATGATCGACAGTATCATTGCCGAGGATATTGTTAAGTTCCCCGACAACAATCTGGCGGAGGCGGCGCAGCGCGTTTCCGGTGTGGCCATTGCCCGTGATCAGGGCGAGGGGCGTTCGATCTCGGTGCGGGGGCTGGGGCCTGAATATACGCGTGTCGAAATCAATGGCATGGAAACGCAGGCGGCGACCGATGGCCTGACGCAAGGGGTGAACCGCGGGCGCGGCTTTGATTTCAATGTCTTCCCGTCTGAACTTTTCAGCCGCATCGATGTGAAGAAGACCTCGGCGGCAGATCAGCCCGAAGGCTCGCTTGGGGCCACGGTGGCCTTACGGCCCCCCAAGCCGTTTGATCAGGAAGGCGCGCGTTTCGTAATGGGGGTTCAGGGCAGCTATAATGACCTGAATGCCCAGTCTGGAACGCGGGCGTCGTTTCTGGTCAGTAACCGGTTTGCCGAAGACCGGCTGGGGTTCCTGCTGGCGGCGGCCTATGCGCATACGCCTTTGCGGGTGCAGGGGGTCAATAGCGGGGGCTGGGAGCCGTCAACGACCAATGGCGGTTTCTGTAAGCCGACCTCAGGCACGGGCGGCATTTGTGATGTGCCCGAAAGTGATCTGGCGGCTTCGCTTGAGGCCTATGAGACCCTAAGCCAGTCGGGTACCTATCATCCGCGATTTTATCGCTATACGGACCTGATCGGACATACTGGGCGTCTGGGGCTGACCAGTACGCTGCAATGGCGGCTGTCCGAAGACACGTCTCTGGATGTCAATGTGCTGGCGTCGCGGTTCAAGACCCGTCGGGATGACTATTTCCTTGAGGCCATAGGCTTCAGCCGTCCGGCGGCGCAAGGGGGGAAGCCGGAAATTGTGCCGCGTCGTGTTGAGGTCGATGCTAATGGTACGGTGGTCTATGGTGTGTTTGACAATGTCGATATCCGTTCGGAGCTGGCGTTCGAGGATTTTAAAACCGACTTTGCTCAGGCTACGGCGATTTTGCACCACAAGCTCAGTGATAATCTGACGCTGAAAACCTATGTTGGGCGGTCGAAATCGAGATTCGATAACCGGCTTGAAATTACCGCGCACATAGATCGCTACAATGTCGATGGCTATATGTTCGATATTCGTGAAGGCGGGGCGTTCCGTCCGGTGCTGAACTATGGGTTCGACGTGACTGATCCGGCGCAGTGGTATTTTGGGCCTGCGGTTTTGCAACCGGGTGGCACAGGGCCGGTGGGGCCGGAAATAAGGCTCAGGCCCAATTCGGTGCGGAATGAATTTGATGTGGCGCAGGTGGCGCTGAACTATCGCCTGAGTGATGACTACAGGCTTGATATGGGAGTGCAGCGCAAAACCTATCGCTATCGTTCGATGGCCTATCGTTTCGCCCTTGGGGAAAGCGGCTGGCCTGAGGCGGGGGTAGGTATGGACATCCTGACGCGGGAGCATTGCGGGCTTGAACATATTTCGCCGCCTGAGGGCACGCCGCTATGCTGGCGGGTGCCAGATCTGAGGGTGTTTATCGACGAGTATGATCTGTTTGCCAATAGCGGGCGGACGTTGTTGTCCCAGACGGCATCTGCGGCGCGGGTGCATAATCACCATGTGACCGAAGACAGTACGGCGGTTTATGCCCTGCTCAGGGGCAGCGGTATCTTTATGGGCAAGCCGGTCAGGGTGGTCACAGGGGTGCGCGGCGTAGAGACCCGTCAGAGATCGCAATACTATACCAATGTGCCGGTCGAGGTGGAGCCGGATGGCTATCTGATCACGCGCAGTGCCCGCACCTACACGGATGTGCTGCCGTCTTTTAATGTGGCCTTTGAGGTTAATGCGCACACGATTTTACGCTTCAGTGCCGCACGGGTTATGGCCCGTCCGCCCCTGTCCAGCCTTGCAGCCATTACCAGCCTGACGGTCGCAGACGGGCGGCGTGAGGTCATGACGGGTAATCCGAATGTTGATCCTGTGCGGTCCTCGACTTTTGATCTGTCCTATGAGTGGTATCCTGACAAGGACTCGCTGTTTTCGGCAGGGTTCTTCTATAAGGACATTTCCACCTACATTCAGAACGTCACCTATCTGGCGCCTTTCAGCTCTACGGGGCTTCCGGCGTCATTGCTTGAGGGGACGGGAGCGGCGGCTGGGGATGAGTTTACTATCACCAGCATAGTCAATACGCCGGGCGGGCCGCTGCACGGGTATGAAATCAGCTATCAGGCTCCGCTGAGGTTTCTGCCGGAGATGTTTACCGGACTGGGGCTGAATCTGAACTATACGTTCGTGATCAGCAAGATTGATTACCGCGTCAGGACGCCTCAGGGAGCCGATACGGTAAGGGCGGATCTCATCAATCTGTCGCGTAACGCCTATAATGCGACCCTCTATTACGAAAGAGGCCGGTTGCAGGCCCGTATTGCCGCAAACTATCGGGACAAATATCTGACGGCAGTGCCGGGGACTCACGGGTCCGACGCCAGCGGCGTTCAGGCGGCGCGTTACTGGGATATGTCGGTGGCCTATCGCCTGACGCCAAAGGTGGTCATCAGCCTTGAGGGGCTGAACCTGACGGATGAGCGAAGTGTCACCTGGGATCATACCGACAGGCAGCTTATGGTGGATGGTCGTTTGAGCGGTCGTCAGTATTATTTCGGCTTCCGTTACACCTATTAGGCAACGTGCACAGGCGGGGCGCTGAGGTGCTCTGAAATTTATCTCAAAAAAAAGAACGAAGATATGTCGGGAATGCGACATGGGAACGTCTGATCTTACAGGCCCGCCTTTTTGTGGCGGTGGCGACCGGGTGCGGATCGCGCATCACAAGTAAATATTTCGACTTGTTTATGTATTCGCATGTATTCGTGCGAATACATTTTTGCATTCATGTGTCATTATTATTTTTGATTAATTTAATATATGCATAATTATGTTGTTTGAAAGCAACAAAATCCCACTTAATGAGATAATGCTTAATTTTCTTAAAAAACATACTTGATAAAGAAAAAAGTTAGCGCTAACAATTTAGTCTCTTTTGGGCGTCCGTGGCATGACTGATGACACCGGTTTCCCCTATTGAGAGCACTATTAAAATAAGGGGCGCTGGATCGCTCCGGATGACAGGGATGAAAGATATGAGCAATATACGTGGGCGTGCGCACACTATGCGCAGCGCATTGCTGGCCGGGATTTCTGCGACAGCGGCTATGGCTGTGGTGTTTCCGTTCGCCGCCAGCGCGCAGGAGGCGGCAGCCGATGAGGGTGAAGTAACCACGGTTGTGGTTACCGGCTATCGCGCATCGCTTCAGAGCGCGATTAATATGAAGCGTAACGCCGATGTTATGATGGACGCGATTAACGCCGAAGACATCGCCGACATGCCGGACTCCAACCTTGCGGAATCGCTGCAGCGTATTCCGGGTATCTCGATCGACCGCGACAATGGCGAAGGTCGTCAGATCAGTGTGCGGGGTCTGGGCGGTGATTTCACCCGCGTGCGTATCAACAATATGGAAGCCCTGTCGACCGGTGGTTCAAACGATGCCGGTTCATCCCCGAACCGCTCACGCGCGTTTGACTTCAACGCCTTTGCTTCGGAACTGTTCAACTCTATCCGTGTGCGCAAGACCGCTTCGGCCGAAACCGATGAAGGTTCGCTGGGCGCGACGGTTGACCTGATTGCCGGTCGTCCGTTCGACTATAAGGGCGATGCCTTCGCCTTTTCGGTTGAAGACTCCTATTATGTAAACGGTAAGACGCACAATCCGCGTATGGCGGGCTTGTTCTCAAAGCGCTGGGCGGATGGTCGTCTTGGCTTCCTGATGTCGGTTGCCTATGCCGAGCGTAATTCAGAAGATGATCAGTACCGTCGCGGCGTCGGGTCATCGGACTATACCTATCGTGGCTCGACCTGGGCCGGTGATGAACTGGCCGGACGGGCCGGTTTCGCGGCACCGACAGGAACCACATTCACGGCACTCATTCCCACCACTCTGACCGGTGCTGATCTGGCGGCCTATAAGGCAAATCCGGCCAATTATTATGATCCGTTCGAGCATAATCCTACGGCTCTGGCGGCGATGACGGGGTCTAATCCTGAGGCCTATGCCCAACTGTATCCGAACTGTGCGGCGGCGGTAACGCGTCCGGTCGCCGAACAGACTCCGACCTCTCCGGGATGTAACGACAGTCTGGTGCGCTTTCCGGCCCTGCCGGCGATTGAGCAGAGAGACACCACCACCAAGCGCCTTGGGGTGACGTCTGCATTCCAGATGCAGCTTTCGGCCAATACGCGCTTCTCGCTCGATGGTCTTTATTCGAAGTTTGAAAGCGAGACGACCAACTATCAGCTGTCGCCTGTGGGCCTGAACCGTAACAATACCAATGCGGCTTACAGCTTTGGGCAGAACGTACCGACGGCGACGAACCGCACCGGAAGTGTCTTCTCGGAGGCGCAAAGGCGTGGTCTGTATCCGAACCTGTGTACACAGCGCGCGGAAGATGAACTGAATGCGGCTGTGGACTGTGGTCAGTCGATTTACGGTTCGACGGCTCAGCCGGGTTACAGCTTCAGCTACAATCCGTACAATCTCGATACCTATGAGTATTATACGAATGCGGCCTCGCCCTATTACACCAATCCGGCATCGGCGGCCTATGGCACCTATACGCCCGGCAATCTGGCATTCCGCGACTCTCTGATCGGTCGTCCGGCGGTTAAGGTTCTGGCGGCAGAAGTAAACAACGGCAATGCCGAGTATCTGGAACTGCAAAACATTGACTGGCGTTCGGCGGCTGACCGCGGGGCCTATACGACTGAGTTCGCGCAGGCCTCTGCGGAACTGACCCATCGTTTCAGCGACCGTTTCTCAGGCGTTTTCTCGGCGGGTCTGTCGGAATCGACCAACCAGATGACGGGTCTGCTGGTTGAGTTCAACAATATGGACGAGCAGGGCGTATTCATCTTTGATGAGCGCGGCAGCCCTTCCATGCCGGTGTTTGATGCTGGTTTTGACGCAGCCGATCCCAACAAGTGGGGTATCGTCAAGGGCTTCTCCGGCATGCGTAACTACACGCGTGAAACCATCAATAAGTATAAGGGCGCCAAGGCTGACTTCGACTATGCCTTCAACGACAACCTGACCTTCAAGTTTGGTATCGTTGGTCGTCAGTTCGACTTCTCGACCGATCAGTACGAACGTCAGAACGACACCCTGAATCCGACCGAGCTTGAGGTTGGTGTCACGACCGCGTCTCTGGGCAGCGTTATCAATTTCGGTCAGGGCCTTGATGTACCGGGTGGTACCACCACGTCGTTCTTTGCCCCAAGCATCGAAGCCTTTGACCGTGTGTTCGGCTTTACCTGTAACTGCGTAAATGAATATGGTGATTTCACCATCACCCGTAAGCGTAACCGTACCACCACCTTTGCGGTGACGGAAAAAACGCAAGGCGGCTATGGTCAGGTCAACTTCAACTATGATGTCATGGGCCGTAACCTGTTCGGTAATATCGGCGTGCGTTATGTTGAAACCGATCTGAGCTCGGTTGGTGAAACCAATGCGGGTCGTGCGATCTATGGCTCGAACAAGTACAATGACACCCTGCCGTCATTCAACCTGGCGTGGGAAGTCTGGGACGATGTCTATCTGCGCTTTGGGGCGTCGAAGGTGATGTCGCGTCCGTTGCTGGGCAACCTGTCTCCGGCTGTGACCGGCATCAGCATTCCGTCGAATGGTGATACGACCGGTGGCACGATCAACGTTGGTAACCCCAAGCTGTCGCCGTTCCGCGGCACGGCCTATGATATGAGTGCCGAATGGTACTTCGCCCGTGGTGCTTTGCTGACGCTGGCGGTGTTCAAGAAGGACATCGAGTCCTATCCGCAGACGGTTCTGTATGAAGCGCCGTTGTCGGAGTTCCTTGATGCCGAGGCGCGTGAAACCCTGAAGCTTCAGTTCAGCCTGAATGCCGCCGGTGATGCGCAGCGTGCCTATGTGGATGCGGACAACCCCGTTCTGGCCCGTCAGTATCGTGACGCACCGGGCGGTACGCTTGAGGGCTGGGAATTCAGCTATCAGCAGGACCTGACCTTCCTGCCCTGGTACTTCAAGAATCTGGGTATTCAGCTTAATGCGACCCACATCGAGTCCAAGCTGACCTATATCCTTGATCCGGGTGTGGTCACGCCGGGTACGGGTGTCGTCACAAAACCTGCGGTTTACGGCAACGGGCCGTGGCTGGGGGCTTCGCCGAACGCGGTTAACTTCACGATCTATTATGAAACCGAGAAGTTCAATGCGCGGGTATCGGCTTCGCAACGTGACGCCTATTACACCACCTATCCGCTGGCGTCCGGTAACTGTGATCCGGGCCTTCAGGCCAACGGCTCGGCTTGTGACGGCCCTCTGATCAACGAAACGGGTGGTTCCAAGGAGACGCTCAACGTCGATATGGCCATGCGTTATCAGCCAACCAAGCGTGTAGCGATCACCTTTGAGGCGCAAAACCTGACCGACCAGAAGTCCGAGCGTTACGCTTATGACAATCCGGTCGTCAGCACCTACAGCGCCAGTGGCCGTAACTTCAAGCTCGGCCTGCGTTACAAGTACTGACCGTTATGAGGTCATGCCGTCTCAAAGGGGCGGCATGATCCTTAAGGTTCCGCGTTCGACTGTTTTTCCTTCCCGATTACAGTCGTTTTCAGTCCAGCTCCCCGTTGTTGTGAGTCTATCCTTTCACATACAGCTTGCTGGCAACTCGGGCGGGCGTCATGGTGCTTACCGGACTGTGACCCCGCTCCTTTTTTAATTTCCGGAGTACGTAATGACCCGTTTCAGCCGTCGTACAGGCCTCAAGTTCATGGCAGCACTTCTGGGGGCGACGGCGCTTCCGGTGCATGTGCTGGCGCAAGCTTCGGCCGAGGAGATCTTGCCGCGTACGCCGTCTAAGGCCGGTGATCTGACCTTGTGGTACAAGGCACCCGCCGCCGTGTGGACCGAGGCGCTGCCTCTGGGGAACGGGCGTCTGGGGGTCATGGTCTATGGCGGTGTGGCACGTGAGCGTCTGCAGATCAGCGAAGATACGCTCTATGCCGGTGCGCCTTATCAGCCAGCCAATCCTGATGCGCTGGCGGCCCTGCCCGAAGTGCGCAAGCTGATTTTCGGCGGCAAATATCTTGAGGCGCAGGAACTGGTTCGGGCGAAGATGATGGGTAATCCCATTCGTCAGGTGTCCTATCAGACGGTGGGCGAGATCAGCCTGATTTTCTCGGCGTCTTCCAATGCCAGCGATTACCGGCGCGAGCTTGATCTGACGCGCGCCGTGTCAACGGTTACCTATCGCCGCGAGGGCGTGAACTATAAGCGCGAAACCTTTGTGTCGCCGATTGATCAGGTGATGGTAACGCGTCTGACGGCAGATAAGCCGGGCAGCATCAGCTTCCAGCTCGGGTTTGAAACCCCGATGAATGCGAAGGTGTCCATCGAAAGTCCGCAGGAAATTGTCCTCTCCGGTCGCAACAGTCCGCATGCCGGTCAGGACGGAGCCTTGCGCTTTGAAAACCGTGTGCGCGTCGTCGCCAGGGGTGGGCAACAGAGCGCCGGTACGGACGAGATTGCGGTTGCGGCAGCGGATGAAGTGCTTATCTACGCGGCGGCGGCAACCAACTATGTGAATTTCCGCGATGTCAGCGGCGATCCGACGGCCATTACCAAACGACAGATTTCGGGGGCAATGGCGCGTTCCTATGCGCAGATGCTGGCTGATCATATTGCCGCGCATCAGGTGCTGTTTAACCGCGTCAGCGTCGATTTCGGGCGCACGACCTTTGCCGATTTACCGACCAATGAGCGTATCGCCAAGTCGCAGACGCAGGACGATCCGGCGCTGGCCATGCTCTATTTCCAGTTCGGTCGCTATCTGCTCATCAGCTGTTCGCGGCCCGGCACGCAGCCCGCCAATCTTCAGGGTATCTGGAATGACCGGCCAAGCGCGCCGTGGGGCGGCAAATATACGATCAATATCAATACCGAAATGAACTACTGGCCCGCAGAGCCGACCAATCTGCCGGAACTTGTTGAGCCGCTGATCGAGATGGTTCGCGATATTTCGGTCACGGGTGCGGAAACCGCCAAGACCATGTATGGCGCACGCGGGTGGGTGACGCACCACAATACCGACCTGTGGCGCGCGACGGCACCGATTGATTCCGCCTTTTTTGGCACATGGCCTACGGGCGGGGCGTGGCTCTGTCTGCACCTGTGGGACCGGTATGATTACGGGCGTGACAAGGCCTATCTGAAGGACATCTATCCGATCCTCAAAGGGGCCTCACTGTTCTTTGTCGATACCCTCGTCAAGGACCCGAACAGCGGATATATGGTAACGGCGCCGTCTATCTCGCCGGAAAACCGTCACCAGTATGGCACCTCGATCTGCGCGGGGCCGACCATGGATATGCAGATTATCCGTGACCTGTTTGACAACACGATCAAGGCAGCGGAAATCCTCAAACTTGATGCGCCGCTGCGCAAAGAAATGGCGGCATTGCGTGCGCAACTGGTGCCGAACAAGATCGGTCAGGCCGGTCAGCTTCAGGAATGGCAGGATGACTGGGATCTGACGGCAGGCGATATGCATCACCGTCACGTGTCGCATCTGTATGGCCTATACCCTTCAAGCCAGATCAATGTGCGTGATACGCCTGATCTGGCGGCGGCGGCAAAGAAATCGCTTGAGATGCGCGGTGACCATTCGACGGGCTGGGCGATTGCCTGGCGTATCAATCTGTGGGCGCGTCTGGGTGAGGGCGATCGCACACATTCGATCCTCAGGCTTCTGCTGGGGCCGGACCGTACCTATCCCAACATGTTTGATGCCCACCCACCGTTCCAGATTGACGGCAATTTCGGCGGCACGTCGGGCATGGTCGAGATGCTGCTGCAATCCTACAATAACCAGCTGATTGTTCTGCCGGCTCTGCCGACGGCATGGCCATCGGGTGAAGTCAAAGGCCTTCAGGCACGCGGTGGTTTTGCCGTGGACATCAAATGGCAGGACGGAAAGCCGAAACAGGTTGTGTTGACCAGCCGTCTGGGGGAACCTGTGCGCCTTGTGTTTGGGCAGCAGGTGCTGGAGGTCAAGCTCAAGGCCGGACAAACGGCGACCTACAGCTTTGATGGATATGGATTGGTAAGAGCATGATGACAGTTTACCGGCGCGGAGTAATTGCCGGTTTAGCATGGCTGAGCCTCATGCCGCCACAGGTGTTGGCGGCAGGGGCGACGGGCTATACGTCCACGCGCGGAGGAACGGGGGGGCGGATTATCCGCGTCACCTCGCTTGAGCGCGACGGTGAGGGTTCGCTTAAGGCGGCACTTGAGGCCAAAGGCCCGCGCATTGTTGTGTTTGAGGTTGGCGGGGTCATCGACCTTGATAAGCAGACCCTGAAAATCACGGAACCCTATCTCACTCTGGCGGGGGAAACTGCGCCTGATCCGGGTATTACGCTGATCAAAGGCGGGGTTCAGGTTTCCACACATGACGTGATTGTCCGTCATATATCCATTCGTCCCGGCACAGCGGGAATGGCCAAAGGCAGTGGCTTTGAGCCGGACGGCCTGTCGATTACAGCGGGTCGGGATATCATTGTCGACCATTGCAGCCTGACATGGGCCATTGACGAAGCGCTTTCGGCGTCGGGGCCGCGGTTTAACGGCGCGGGGCCTGACGACTGGCGGCGCAATACCTCGCATCGCGTGACCTTCAGTCACAACCTGATTGCGCAGTCTCTGCATGATGCCAGCCATGCCAAGGGGCCGCATTCGATGGGGTCGCTGGTGCATGACAATGTGACCGGCGTGCTGATCTACGGCAATCTCTATGCCCATAACAATGAACGTCATCCGCTTGTGAAGGGTGGCGGGCATTGCGCAGTGATCAATAATGTCTTCGTCAATCCGGGTACGGCCTGTGGGCAATATACGCTGGTTGAGGAGCAATGGGCGGGGCGCGAGCGTCTTGAGGGCCAGATGATCCTGCGCGGCAATGTGATGCGCGGCGGGGCGGACACCAAGGCAGGTCTGCCCATGCTGTTGTTTGGCGGGGCCGGTGACCTGAGGCTGCATGCCCACGACAATATTGCGACCTATCAGGACGGACAGGCGGCTCCGATAATCGGTTATTATCAGGCGCGGCCCGATGGCCATCCGGATGCTGGCCCCTATGTGCCCAAGGCCTTCATCACATCCATGCCGCGTGAACAGATGTGGCCGCAGGGGATTGGTCTGCGGTCGGGCGCCAACACCGAAGCCTTTGTCTATCGGGATTGCGGGGCGCGGCCCTGGGCGCGCGATCCGATTGATGCCCGCATAATTGCGCAGGCCAAAACCGGTGCGGGCCGCATCATCCACAATGAATCCGAGGCCGGAGGTTATCCGGCCTATGCCCCAAGGCGACGAAAATTTGTGCCGTCGTCCCTGCTATAAGAAATCAAAAATAAGAGGAAATGCCATGCCAGAGACAAAACCAGAAAAACCAATCGCGGCCAACCGTCGGGATGCGCTGAAGTCCCTAAGTCTGGGGGCCTTGATGTTTGGCGGTGCCAGCAGCGCTCAGGCGGCACCGGCTGCCTGTAAGACCGAGGCAGCACCGGACTGGGCCAAGGGGATTGAGAACCAGCGCAAGCCCGATCTGGGCAATGGTTATTTTCTCAATCCGCTGGTGGCGGGGGATCACCCCGATCCGACCATCCTTAAGGATGGCGAAGACTATTACATGACCTTTTCCACCTTTGAGGCCTATCCGGGTCTGGTCATCTGGCACTCAAAGGATCTGGTGAACTGGCGGCCTTTGATTGCGACCCTGACGAAGAATATCGGTGCCGTCTGGGCGCCGGAACTGACCAAGCACAAGGGGCGGTTCTACCTCTATATTCCGACCAAGAAAACGGATGCGCCGGACAGCAAGACGACCTCATGGGTGATCTGGGCCGACAATATTATGGGGCCGTGGTCTGAACCGATTGATCTGGATCTGACGCGTCACATTGACCCCGGTCATGCGGTCGGTGAAGACGGTTCGCGCTGGCTGTTCCTGTCGGGTGGTGATCGCATCCGCTTGTCCGATGACGGTCTGAGCACGGTTGGTGCGGTTGAGCATGTCTATGATCCGTGGCGTTATCCGGATGACTGGGACGTTGAAGGCTTCTCGCCCGAAGGCCCCAAGATTACGCGTCATGGTGAATACTATTATCTGATCACCGCTGTGGGCGGGACGGCAGGGCCGCCGACGGGTCATATGGTGATTGCGGCGCGGTCGAAGTCGATCAACGGGCCGTGGGAACATCATCCGAAAAACCCGCTGGTGCGCACGGAATCCTTAAGCGAAAAGTGGTGGTCACGCGGTCATGCGACTCTGGTCGAAGGGCCAGCCGGTGATTGGTGGAGCGTTTATCATGGCTATGAAAACGGCTTCTGGACGCTGGGGCGGCAAACGCTTCTGGCACCGGTGACCTGGACGAATGACGGCTGGTTTGAATTTGGCGGTGGCGACCTGTCTCAGCCGATCCGCAATCCGGCAGGCGGCAAGCCGCACGGTCATCAGCCGGCGCACGGCTATGCGCTTTCGGATGATTTCCGCGAAGACCGCTATGGGATTCAATGGAACTTCTTTGGGCCAACGCCGGACGAAGCGTTTCGCATTCGTCGCGAAAACGGTGTGTTGCACCTTAAGGCGCGTGGTGAGGCCCCCAGTTCTTCGCCACCGCTTGTCTGTGTGACCGGTGATCAGGCCTATGAATTCGAGTGCGAAATCGAGATTGATGACGGTGCCTGGGCAGGGCTTTTGCTGTGGTACGACACCAAGCTCTATTGCGGTCTGGGCTTTAATGGCCGGAACTTTATTACGCACCAGTATGGCATCGAACGGGGCCGTCCGGCTAATCCGCACGGCAAACGCATGCACATGCGCGTGCGCAACGACCGGCATATTGTCAGCTACTTCACCTCAAGTGACGGTGTGAACTGGAAACGGTTCGACCGTGGCATGGAAGTGTCCGGCTATCATCACAATGTGCGTGGCGGCTTCCATATGCTCAAGCCCGGCTTCTATGCGGCGGGTAAGGGCGAGGTGCGCTTCAAAAACTTCAAATACAAAGCACTGTAAGGGGTCAGGGAATGGAACTGTCACGCAGACTAATTCTGGGTGGTCTGGCGGGCATGGGGGTTTCGGCCCTCAGCCCTGCCGTGTGGGCGCAGGGCCTCAGTGCCAGTCGTCCGACCGTACGGGTGCCGCAGGACTATAAGACGCTGGAGGCGGCCTTTGCGGCCTTGCCTGACACCGGTGGCACGGTTGAAATCGCGGCAGGCACCTATCGTGAAAAGCTTAAACTGGCGAAACCGGATGTGCATCTGGTGGGCAAGGGCGAGCGTCCGGGTGATGTGATCATTGTCTGGGGCGACAGCGCCAAGATGGCCGGAGGCACGGGCAATTCGGCGTCATTTACGGTGACGGGGGATGGTTTCCGTGCCGAGAACCTGACGATTTCCAATGACTATAATTACCATGCCGATCCGTCTCAGGCGGTGGCTCTGTACCTGACGTCGGACAGGGCGGTGTTGCGTGAGGTTAGTCTTTTGGGGGGGCAGGACACGCTTTATGCGGCGTCGAAAGACCGCAATAATCCGAGCCGTCAGTATTATGACCGCTGCTACATCGAAGGTCATGTCGACTATATTTTCGGCAATGCGCTGGCGCTGTTCGACCACTGCCATCTGCATGTGCTGAAGCGCGGGACGGCCTTTATTACCGCCCACAGCCGCACGGCAGAAACCGAAACCTCGGCCTATGTGTTTGATCACTGCCGGATCACGGTTGAGGCGGGTTCAGGCAATGTCTATTTCGGGCGCGCCTGGCGGCCCTATGCGCAGGTGATCTTCCTCAATACCGATATTGGCGAAGGCCTGCATCCCGAAGGCTGGCGCGAATGGACACCCGGCAAGACCGAGACCTATGCCACGGCGCATTTCGCCGAATACGGCTCAAAAGGCGCGGGTGGCAATATGGATGCGCGGGTGTTCTGGGCCAAGACACTGACGGACGCTCAGGCGGCGCAATGGCGACGCGAGGTCATTTTCAAAGACAATAGCTGGATAGGAGCGACCAATGGTTAATCTTAATCGCAGAGGCTTTTTGGGTGTAGCTGGTGCCGGAGTGGGCGCTGGCGCGGCTATGTCGGCGACGGCGCATGCACAGGTCAAGGGCGCGTCATTGGATATCCCCGATGAGGGCTGGAATCTGTGGATCGACGAACAGGCAGCCTTCAAGGATGATGTGATCTATCTGCCGTCGCAGGTGAACCTCAAATCCTTGCCTATTAATCCGCCCACCGGTGGCTGGGGCGCATTGCGGCCCGAAGTGACGGTGACGTTGCCTGCCACTGTTGAGCAATATTTCTGGGGCCGGTTTGGCCTCAGGCCCTATGGGGCGGATGAATACCGCTATGCCGAAGACGATGATGTGCCGCAAAACGGGGCCTATCGCGGGGTGTCCTGGTGGTATCGCAATATCGATATTCCGGCCTCGGCCAGGGGCAAGCGCGTCTTTTTGCACATTCGCGGCGCACGGCTGCGGGCCGAAGTGTTTCTCAATGAGAAGCTGGTCGGCTATTCGATCATGTCGGAGCTGCCGATTGATTGCGACCTGACGGCAGCTATGAATGCGGGCGGGCCAAACCGACTGGCGATCCGCATTACCAATCCGGGCGGGCGCTACGACTGGCGCGATTCCACCACCATGATGTGGGGTAAGCTGAAGCTGTTTGCTTCGCACGGGTTCGGCGGGCTTGATCGCGGCATGTCGCTGAGCGTGCATCCGCTGGCGGCGCATATCGAAGACGCGTGGGTATTGAATACGCCCGATCCGCGCAAGGTCACGGCGCACATGCAGGTGCGTCTGTCTAAACCCGCGACGGCGGCAGCGCTTAAGGCCGCGGCCAGCGTCAGCTTAACGGATGATCATGGTAAGCCGCTTGCCGCGCAGATTAGTCTTAAGGACAGCAAGGTCGAAGGTACTCTGGCGACGCTGGTGTTTGATCTGCATGCGCCGGAAGCGAAGCTGTGGGATCTGGAAAACCGCCACCTGTATCGCATTGATTTTGCCTATAAGGCGGGGTCGGAAGCGTCACAACGCAATGTGCGGTTTGGTTTCCGCTGGTTCGTGGTCGATGGCGTGGGCACGGATGCCATGCTCAGGCTCAATGGCAAGCGTATCAAGCTCTATTCTGCGATTTCGTGGGGTTACTGGGCATATAACGGTATGTGGCCGACCAAGGCCCTGTCGCGGCGGGAAGTGGAGTCGGCGCAGGCTTTGGGCCTCAACTGTCTGCATGCGCACCGCAATATCGGCAAGCATGATGTCTTTACCGCGCAGGACGAGATGGGCCTGATGCGGGTGATGGAACCCGGTGGCGGGCGTCATGCCATTGGTCGTGACCTCAAAGAGGGCGAAAGCCTGAACGAAGCCGATATGTTCAGCCGTGAGTTCATGTACGAAAAATGCGTGGCCATGGCTAAAACCTTCCGCTCGCATCCGTCGCTGGCGCACTACACGCTGCAAAACGAGATCGGGGCCAATCTGCAAAATCCCGATGTGCAGCGTGTGTTGAAGGCCATTCACGACACCGATCCGTCGCGCACGGTCATCCTCAATGATGGCTTTGTGAAGCGCGGTGCGGCGCAGGCCATGTATCTGGCCTATAATGACCATTACTTCCGGTCGGATGTCGAAGAATGGGGCGGCTGGTGGGTTGAGCATCAGGCGGCGGGTGATCAGTGGTATGACCGTTTCTACGTCAACCGTGATGACTATGTGCACCGCCAGACCGGCAAGCCCTATATTGTCGAGTTCGGTGAGATGCAGGGCTGTGCGGTTGCTGATAACCACGTAAAAATGGTGGCCGATATACTGGCCAATGGCGGCAAGTCCTATGATCTTGAGGACCACAAGGTCATTATCGAGAACACCTCGACCTATCTGGATAAGTGGGGATTCCGCAAGGCGTTCCCGACGACCGAAAGTCTGTTCCTGTCGGTGGGACGTAAGGTCTATGACGGCTGGCAGAACTATATGGAAAATATCCGCATCGGTAACGAGGTGGATATTGCGGCAATCTCAGGCTGGGAAACCACAGCTATCGAAAACCATTCGGGCATTGTCGATAACCTGCGGTATTTCAAGGCTAATCCTGACCTTATCCGCGTCAGTCTTCAGCCCGTGCGTCCGGTCGCCAAGCAACGGCGTCTGGTCTATGCGGCGGGTGAGACGGCGGCGTTGGATATCTATCTGCTCAATGACACCAATGCGGCGGTTTCGGGTGAACTGAAGCTCAGTCTGGTGACGCCTGACGGCAAGACGACCGACATCGCCAGCTATCCGGCACCGGCCTTTAAGACCGATGTGTTCAGCTATCTGCTGGCGGAAAATGTGCAGACTCCGGTTCTGACGCAGGGGGGTATCAATAAGGTGCGCCTTGAGCTTAAGGGGCATCCGGTGTTTGAGCGTGAGCTGTGGGTAGTGGATGTCAAACCGGCTTTTGCGCGCCGATACAAAATCGGCCTGTCGGGTGTTTCCAAATCCTTCCGCGCCCAGTTGGCGGGTATCAGCGGGGTGGTGTTTGAAGACTTCAAAGCCGGTGTCAAATATGATGCCGTGATCGCGTCAGGTCTTAAGGCCGATGAGATTGAGCGTCGCGATATTGCCGAAAAAACCGGTCACGAAGCCCAGCCGAAAAAGGATGAAAAGCCGGTTCTGGTGCTGGGGGAACTGCCTGCCGATGTGCTTAAGGCCGTGCAGGGCGGGATACCGCTTCTGGCCTATGTGCCCGAAGATGGTCTGGCCGAGGGTGTGGCCAAGCAACTCGAAGGTCTGGGCCTGTTTAGCTATCAGGGGCGTGTCGGTAATCTGCGCGCACCGTGGATGGGTAACTGGAACTATCTCAGGGCGCATGCCCTGTTTGACGGTATCCCTGCCGATCAGGCGACTTCGGTCTGGCATCAGGTCGAAGGCGAGCCGTCTAATGGTCTGCTGATCGACGGCAGTGGCCTTGAGGTGGTGGCAGCCTATAGCCGTGACCATGATCGTCACACTGGCGCGGCGACCTTCACGGCGCAAAAGAACGGCATGAAAGTGGTATTCCAGCGTCTGCCGGACATGGTGGCGCCGCTGCAAACCCGTTTCCTAATCAACACAATCAAATGGATGGTGCAGGCATGAAAGCACTTATAGCGGCGTCTGTATTATTGGCGGCAACGCCAGTTTTTGCGCAAAATCCGGTCACGACCCTGACCGCCGAAGACTATGCGGCGCGGGCAGAGGTAAAGAAGATCACGGCCAAGAAAATCATTCTGGTCGGGGATTCCACAACGGCGGTTATCGGGGGCTGGGGGCCGAGTTTTTGTGCGCAGCATTTAACCTCGTTCGTCGCCTGTGTGAATCTGGCGCGTGGGGGGCGCTCAAGCTACAATTATCGCGCCGAAGGTTCGTGGGATATTGCACTGGCGGAGATGAAATCAGGTGGTTTCAGCAACACCTATGTGCTGATTCAGTTTGGCCATAACGACCAGCCGGGCAAGCCGGGCCGGTCATCTGATCTGGTCACGGAATTTCCGCAAAACCTAAGGCAATATGTCGAGGAAGTCCGTGCGGCGGGCGCTATACCGGTTCTGGTGACGCCCCTGACGCGGCGCGGGTTCAAAAACGGCGTGGTCGAAAACGATCTGGGGCCGTGGGCAGAAGCTACGCGCAAGGTGGCAGCGGAAATGAACGTGCCTCTGGTCGATCTCTATGCCCGTTCGCAGGAAGCCGTTCAGGCCATGGGCGCGGCAGAAGCCATGCGTTTTGCGCAAAAACCGCCTTCGCCTCAGGTGCTTGAGGCGGGAAAAACCGGCAATACGATCCCCGGATCGACGGGTGTGGCACCTGCACCGGCTATGACACCGGTGACAGAGGCGCAAAACCGCGCTACGACTGAGCCGATGGGTCAGGCGCGACTCAGCTTCGACTATACGCATCTGGGACGCGAAGGTGCGGATTTCTTTGCGGCCATCGTGACGCGTGAACTGGCCAAAGTCGTACCTGAACTGCGCAGAGACCTTGTACCTTAAATAAAAACAACAAACTTCAGGATAGAAACAATGCCCGGAATTTCTCTAAGACAACGCTTGTGTTTAACGGCGGCCATTGGCCTGATTATGTTGCCGGTGGGGGGGCAGGGGGCTGTGATCGGGCAGAATGTGCCGTTTCCGCCCCTGACAGCCGAGCGTCTGGGGGAAGATCAGCAGGCCTGGCGGGACTATCTGGCGCGATCCGAAGCGCAAAAACAGGCGGATCGTGCGGCTTTGGCGCAAGAGCGTAAAGGTCTGACGGAAATACCGGCTTCGGAACAGGCCGGTAATGGCGAAAGAACCATGCCGCTGGATAAGGCACCGGAGTGGTATGCTTCAGCCGAGGCGCGTCAGGTGGCCGATCACATCGTCAGCTATCAGACACCGGCAGGCGGCTGGACGAAAAACCATCCGCGCAATGCCGCCCCGCGTCAGAAAGGTCAGGCCTTTACGGCGCGTGGTTCTGTGCGTGTGCCGACACCGGGTGATTTCGATTCGGGCAGCGATGCCGAATGGAGCTATGCGGGCACGATTGATAATGATGCCACGACGCTTGAGATCCGTTTCCTGATGAAGGTGGCTGCCCAGTTGCCTCCGGCTGAGGCGGCACCCTATATCCGCTCGGCCGAGCGGGGTCTGGACTATCTGATCGCGGCGCAGTTTCCCAATGGCGGCTGGCCGCAGGTCTGGCCGCTGCAGGGTGGGTATCATGACGGGGTGACGCTGAACGACAATGCCATGATTGCCGTCATTGCCCTGATGGATGAGGTGTCACGCGCCGACGGTGATTTCCGCCTTATCAGTAAGGCCGCGCAGCAGAAGGCCGCCGAATCGGAAACGCGCGGTGTGGCAAACCTGATGGCCTCTCAGGTGCGTGTCGGCGATAAGGGCGGGCTTTGGGCGCAGCAATATGATGCCCTGACCCTGACACCGGCCTCGGCACGTAACTATGAGATGCCTGCCATCAGTTCGTCCGAAAGTGCAGCGGTGCTGGCCTATCTGATGAGCCTGCCTGACCCTTCGCCGGAAATTATTGCGGCGGTTGATGACGGCGTGAAAATGCTGCGCCATATCAAGATTGAGAATAAGGTCTTCAGGCAGGTCAGCGAAACCGAAGGGCGTCGTCTGGTGCATCAGGACGGGGCCGTGATATGGTCGCGTTATTACGATCCGAAGACCCTGCAACCCATATTTGGTGAGCGCGACAAGTCGATCTTTGACAATGTGGATGATGTCGGTTTTGAACGCCGTAAGGGCTATGCCTGGTTCTCGACCTCGCCGCAAAAAATTCTGGATGGTTATGATAGCTGGCGCGCCAAAGTGGGTGCTGGCAATTGACACGGGCGCACCTTAGCCGGCGCCATATGCTCACCAGCATGGCCGGTGCCATGACCTTTGCCGCAGGCGGGGCAATGGCGCAGGAGGCTTTCGTCTATAAGACCTATCCGCTGCCCGGTACGCCGAAGCCGGATAATGTCGACAATAGCCGCCGCATTGTGCCTGCGCCGGAAAAAGACTACTGGCCATTCAGCGGGGTTAGCGGCGCGGGCCAACCTGTAACCGTGGAGACCCAGCGCGGGGGCTGGTTTTCTAATATCTCGGATGTGCGTTACAAAGGCCCCGTGCCGCGTAGCTATCCGACCTCTGACTGGGATCAGAAGGATGCCGGTGACGCGGTCATCTCCGGTCTTTTGCCGCCGATCTGGCCCATATGGGATGTGCATATCCGTGACACGATTGTCTGTGTTGGCGGTGATGGCTATTACTATATGAGCGGCACAACGGGCGATAATTGCTGGGCGTTCAATGATGGCATTGAGCTTTGGCGTTCCAAAGATCTGGCGCATTGGGACTATTTTGGGCTTGTCTGGAGCATTGAGCGCGACGGCAAGTGGGAGAAAAACTGGAGCATGCGCGCAGGCGTGCCGTTCCGCGCCATATGGGCACCGGAGCTGCATTATATCGGTGGCACCTATTATCTCTGTCACTGTATCAGCGGGCAGGGGATGGCCGTCCTCAGGAGTACCAGCGGGCGGGCCGAAGGGCCTTATGTGCACGTTCTGTCTGACGAACCGATCAAGGGCGGCATAGACCCGACCCTGTTTGCGGACGATGACGGACGCATCTATCTGTCCTATGGTTCGGGTGAAAAAATCCGTGAAATCAGGGCCGACTTCAGTGGCTTTGTCGGGGACTGGCAGCCGGTAATTTATGATTTCAGTCAGGACCCTAAAGCCGATCCGGCTGAGGTCACGCCAAAGCGTCTGGGCTTTGAGGGCGTGACCATATTCAAGGCCGGTGGCAAATATTATCTGGGGGTGTGCGAGTTCCACCATGAGCGTTATTCGTTCATGTTCGCCAGCTCTGAAAAGCTGTTAGGCCCCTATACAGGTCGCCATGAAGGCCCCGCGGGGGCCGGTGGCGGCAATCTGTTCCACGACCGTGATGGCCGCTGGTGGCAGACCTTTTTCGGCAATGATACCCAGATGCCGTTTCGTGAAAAACCCGCTCTGGTCGCCATTACGCGCGATCCGCAAGGCCATATCCGGCCCTTGCCCGAGCAACCATTTAAACCTTTGATATGACCGGTAGGCCCCTTATGAAAACCTTTGCGATTGTGTCTGTTTCTGTTCTCGCCCTGCTTGGGGCGTCGGTGGCTGTGGCCGAACCGGTTATGCCTGCGGGCGTCTGGGTGCCGGATCAGGGGGATGGCACCTATATCAACCCGATCCTTAATGGCGATTATTCTGACCCTGACGCGGTGCGGGTCGGGGACGACTATTACCTGACGGCGTCTTCGTTCACCAATATTCCGGGCCTGCCGGTTCTGCATTCCAAGGATCTGGTGAACTGGACGCTGATTGGTTACGCGCTGAACCGCAATGTGCCGGACGCGCACCATAGTGTGGCGCGGCGCGGGGGTGGCGTATGGGCACCGGCAATCCGCCATCACAATGGCTTGTTCCATATCTATTATCCTGATCCCGACTTCGGCATTTTCGTCGTCAGCGCCAAGGACCCTGCGGGGCCATGGTCTGAGCCGGTGCTGGTTGAAGGCGCGAAGGGCGTGATCGACCCCGCCCCGTTCTGGGATGAGGACGGCCAAGGCTGGCTGGTCTATTCCTATGCACGGTCGCGTTCGGGTATCATCAATGTTGTGGCGCTGAAAAAGCTCAATGCCGATGGCACAAAGACCGTCGGTGAAGAGAAAATCATCATCAATGGCGATACCCTGCCCAGGGTTCAGACGTCGAGTGGCGCTAGAGAGTGGGTGGTGATCGAAGGGGCCAAGCTCTATAAACGTGATGGCTGGTACTATATTTTTGCCCCTGCTGGTGGCGTAAAGGGCGGCTGGCAAGGCGTATTCCGCTCACGCACCATCGATGGGCCATACGAAGAGCGTAACGTGCTTGATCAGGGCAAGACGCCGGTCAATGGCCCGCATCAGGGGGCGTGGATTGATACGCCTTCGGGTGAGGACTGGTTTGTGCATTTTCAGGATACGGATTCCTACGGGCGTCGCGTACACCTTCAGCCGGTAAGTTGGCCTAAGGGGCAGTGGCCGGTCATTGGGGAGCCTCAGAAAGGCACTCATTACGGTCAGCCGGTCCTTCGGCACAAGAAACCTGCGGGGCCTGTGCAGCCGATTGCCATTCCGCCGGTCAATGATGATTTCACCAAAGGCCCGCATCTCGGATGGCAGTGGCAGGCTAATCCGGCCGAAGACTGGCGCGATGCATCGGTAACGGGTCATCTGCGGCTTAAGTCGGTGTCGTCATCGTCAAACCTGTGGGAGAGCGGGCATATTTATAGCCAGAAACTGCCCGGCATGACCTTTGAGGCGACCACGAAGCTCGACTTTGCGCCCAAGGCCATTGGTGAGCGGGCGGGGCTTACGATGTTTGGCTATACCTACGGCTTTATCGGTCTGCAAAATACGGCCGAGGGCTTGCAGATCATTCAGGCGGTCAACCAGACGGCAAATGAAAACGGTAAGGAGCAGGTGCTCACAGGGCCGGTGCATAAGGGGCCGATCTGGCTTAAGGTATCGGTTGCGCCAATCACCGAGGCCATTGATCCGCCGGCGGATCCGACGCGCCACTGGCCGTCCATGAGCCGCGCCATTCATGCAAAGGCGCAATTCAGCTATAGTTTTGATGGCAAGACCTATGTGCCGCTTGGGGCGCCGGTTGTCGTCAGGCAGGGGCGCTGGGTCGGTTCGCAACTGGGCCTGTTCTCTCAGGCAACTGCGGGTACGCCCGCTTTTGCCGCTACCTCGGTCGGCTATGCGGACTTTGACGATTTCAGCGTGAAATGACCATGAAGGGGTTTGGGGTCGCTGCTCTGGTTGCCGCAATGGGGCTGCTGATGGGGGCGGCGGTCATGGCCGCGCCCTATCAGGTTGCCGACGGGGTATTTGAACCGTCAAAGCCTGATCTGGGTCTGAAGGTGGCTGAGGGGACAGAGACCTTTACGGTTTTTGCCCCCAAGGCGACGGAAGACCGGTTCAACAATGGCGTGGTTCTGATCCCGTTCAAGGGGCGTCTCTATGCCCAGTGGCAGAGTTCCTATCGTGATGAGGATTCGCCCGATACCTGGGTGGCCTTCAGCCATAGTGCAGATGGTGAACACTGGAGCGCGCCGGAAATGCTCACCGGACGTGGTCAGGGCGGCGGCATGTATTCCAGCGGTGGCTGGTTGACGGACGGCGAGACGCTGGTGGCCTTTGTTAATGTGTGGCCGACCGGTTTTCAGTCAGGTGACGGTGGCTTCACCGATTATCGTCTGTCTACAGACGGTATCAACTGGAGTGCGCCGCAGCGGGTAACGGACACGGCGGGCAATCCGGTGGCCGGTATCATCGAGCAGGACCCGCATCGTCTTAAGAGCGGGCGGATCGTCACCGCCTTCCATCAGCGTCCGGGTCTGGTGGTCAGTCCGTTCTATACGGATGATCCGCTGGGGGTAAGCGGATGGGTCAAGGGTGCGCTGCCACTTATACCGCACAATGCTAATGCCCCGCACGGTCAGCCGGTCAGCCGCGAACTGGAGCCGAGCCTGTTTGAAGCCGGTGACTGTGTGGTGATGGTGTTCCGTGATCAGGCCTCAAGCTATCGGCAACTGGCCTCTCAAAGCTGCGATGGCGGTAACAACTGGTCACTGGCCGAAGTCACCAACATGCCTGACTCACGCTCAAAACAAAGTGCCGGTAATTTGCCGGACGGGCGAGCCTATCTGGTCAATGCGCCCAATGCGGATCGGGTGCGTATACCTCTGGCCATAACCACAGGTGACGGTCGTTGTTTTAACGACAGCTATCTTCTGCGCGGCGCGGGTGATCTTCAGCCCTTGCGCACAGAGGGGAAGTATAAACGCCCCGGCTATCACTATCCAAAGAGCGTGGTGTGGGGCGCATATCTCTATGTGGGCTATGCCACCAATAAGGAAGATGTGCAGGTCACACGCGTCCCCCTCAGTAGCCTTAAGCGCGGGCCGGAACGCACCTGCAACGCCGATAAATAGAACAGGAAAAGGAAGCGACATGAACAAGAAATATCTGAAGCTGACGGCGGCGATTGGTGCTGTGCTGTTCGGCAGTTTTTCACCGGCCATTGCGCGCGCTGAAGCCGATGCGCCCTATCTTGATGCGTCGCTTTCGGCCAAGGCGCGGGCGGCTGATCTGGTGGCTCGTATGACCTTAGAAGAAAAGGCATCGCAGATTCACAATAATGCGGCGGCTATCCCGCGTCTGGGCATACCGGCCTATGAGTGGTGGAACGAGGGGCTGCACGGTGTGGCGCGCGCAGGTGAAGCGACGGTGTTCCCTCAAGCCGTCGGGATGGCGGCCACGTGGGACGTGCCGCTCATTCGTCAGGTTGCCGATGTTACCGCTACCGAATTCCGCGCCAAGAACCTGAAAGCCCGTGCACCGGACGGCAGCACCAAGCGTTATCAGGGTTTGACGGTATGGTCGCCGAACGTCAATATCTTCCGTGATCCGCGCTGGGGCCGCGGTCAGGAGACATGGGGCGAAGACCCGCATCTGACTACTCGTATGGGTGTGGCCTTCATTCAGGGGCTTCAGGGCGATGATCCTGAGCGTCCCAAAACCATTGCAGCGGTCAAACACTATGCCGTCCACAGTGGCCCCGAAGCCGATCGCCATTTTGACGATATCTATCCGTCGCCACGTGATGTGACGGAAACCTATATGCCTGCCTTTTATGCGGCAGTGACGGAGGCTAAGGCGCAATCTTTGATGTGTGCCTATAATGCGATTGATGGTTATCCGGCCTGTGCCAATCCGGTCTATATGCAGGACGTATTGCGGCAGGAATGGAAGTTTACCGGTCACGTGGTGTCCGACTGTGCGGCCATTGCCGATTTTCATCTGCCGACCTCGCATGCGTGGGTCAAGACACCCGAAGTAGCCGTGGCCGAAGCGCTTAAGGCTGATACAGACCTGATCTGTGACTTCCCCGCCAATGCGACGGCGCAACCGGTCACGACGGTCAATGCGGTCAAGGCGGGTCTGTTGCCTGAGGCCGATCTGGATGAGGCGCTGGTGCGCCTGTTTGAAGCCCGTATTCGTCTGGGGCTATATGATGCGCCGGGGACAGGGCCGTGGGGGCATATTACCGCGGCGGACTATGATACGGCTGCGCATCGGGCCTTGTCACAAAAGACGGCGGAGTCCGCCATTGTGCTGCTGAAGAATGACGGGCTTTTGCCGCTGAAAGGTGCGCCACGGCATATTGCGGTTATTGGCCCCAATGCCCACAGCATAGACGCGCTGGTCGGCAATTATAACGGGACGCCTTCAAAGCCGGTGACCATAGTCGATGGTCTTAAGGCCCGTTATCCCGATGCCGAGATCACCTATGTGGAGGGGACGGGCTGGGTCGCGCCGCCGCTTGAGGACATGCCCGATGCGGTGCTGTGTCTGGATGCTGCCTGCGCCCAGACCGGTGTGCAGCAGGATGAATTTGTCAATCCGCGCGTAGAAGGTGCGCCGGTTAAGGCCAGTACCGAGAAAAACATCACTTTCCGTTGGGGGTGGCCGGATCGCCAGCAGCGCGACACTTCGATCCGCTGGAGCGGCTATCTCAAGGCCACAGAAAGCGGCGCGCATCGCTTCCGCTTTACGGGCGATGATGGCTATCGCATCTGGATCAATGACCAGTTGATTGCCGATGTCTGGGATATTGCCTGGCCGACCTCTGACAGTGATGTTCAGCTTGAGGCGGGTAAAATATACAGCATACGCGTCGAGGCGGCCCAGAAGGGGGTGCGCGAAGACCAGAAACTGCAATGGAGCCGACCAAGCGCTGGTGGCGAAAAGGCTCTTGAGGCGGCACGTAAGGCCGATGTGGTGGTGTTTGCAGCCGGTTTGACCGCGCGTCTTGAGGGGGAGGAAATGCGGGTCAATGCGCCGGGCTTTGCCGGTGGTGATCGCACCAGCCTTGATTTGCCGGCACCGCAGCAGAACATGCTTGAGGCCCTGCATGCCACGGGTAAGCCGGTGGTGCTTGTGCTGATGAACGGCAGCGCCATGAGCGTCAACTGGGCTGATCAGCATATACCGGCGATCATAGAGGCCTGGTATCCGGGCGGCGAAGGCGGTCATGCGGTGGCACGTCTTATTGCCGGTGACTATAGCCCCGCCGGTCGGTTGCCGGTGACCTTCTATCGCTCGGCGGATCAGCTTCCGCCCTTTAAGGATTACAGCATGAACGGGCGCACCTATCGCTATTTTGAAGGCGAGGCGCTTTATCCGTTCGGGCACGGTCTGAGCTATACGACCTTCACCTACGATAAGCCGGTTCTGAGCCGCAAAAGCGTCAGGGCCGGTGAGAGCGTGACCTTAAATGTTACGGTCACCAACAGCGGTTCGCGTGACGGCGATGAGGTGGTGCAACTCTATGTGTCGCCTGAGGTGCCCGGTGCGCCGATACGGGCCTTGAAAGGCTTTAAGCGTGTGCCGCTTAAGGCCGGTGAAAGCCAGGTGGTTACATTCACACTGGATGCGCAGGCCCTGAGCATGGTGGATGCCGACGGCAAGCGGCACGTCAGGGCCGGTAAGGTCAATATATGGGTCGGCGGTGGTCAGCCTGTGTCGCGCTCCGGCCTGAAAGCGCCTGCGGGGGCAGGGGTGGTGCTTGAGGTTAATGGCTCAACTGAGATTGCGGCCTATTAACAAATATGCGGCGGGTTTTTGCTTATGCGAAGGCCCGCCAGTATTTTATTGCGGTGCAGCTATTCAGTATTGGGGCATGGTTTCGTGGGCCAATGCTTGAATAATTTATGGATTATTTATAATTTTTACCCTGCTATTTCTATGAAATTTATTTTAAGTCATATAGTTTTAAAGTGCTGATTACTCAGTTGTTTCCCGAAGGGAAGCAGGGCGCGTAACCCTATGGCGGGCCTGCTTCAGTCAGCATCTGGGTGGTGCCGGATGTGCGTGTACAATCAGGATAAGCCACCTCTCGTTTGGTAAGGAATTTGTCTTCCTCAATACAGGAGATCGCAATGCCTACTGTACAAAACGACCCGATGTTCACACATACGCCTGTGCGCACCGAAGATACGACCAGCCGTAACTGGCTATGGCCGACCATTGCCCTTGTGGCGGCGCTATTGGTTATTCTTTTTGTCATGCTGACCAATACACCACGTGCCGCAGACCCCAGGGTTATGAGCCAGCCGATACTTACTGAAACCGGAGCCGCAGCTACGCGTTAGCCATGATTGGGGCTTTCAGGGAACGGGCGTGTAACGTGCCTGCGCGGCCAGCCGCACAGGGGCGTTCGCTGCGCCGTAACCTGCGTAGTCTGTTCTCTGGACGATTTCGAAAAAGAACCGGCGTTTGAAGGCGCGGCTATATAGCTGATAATAGGTGCCGTGGGCGTCTTCGTCGTACAGAATGCCGAACTCTTTCATCTTTGCCAGAATGTCCGGTGCAATTGCAAATCGGGCAGACAGGTCTTCGTAATAGTTATCGGGCAGTTCCAGTTGCGCTACGCCGTTTTGTTGCAAGCGTGCGGCAAGGGCAAATATGTCGGTGGTGGCAAAGGCTATGTGCTGAATGCCCGACCCGAAGAAGTGGCTGACGAAGCGCGAGGTCAGTGTATGGCCGCTGCCGCCGTTCAGTGTGACGCGCATGACCTTGTCAGGCGTTTCAAGGGCCTGACTTTGCACAAGGCCCAGCGGGTCGATGATGTCCACCGGAGAGGTGCGGGCAACGTCAAACAGGGCGGTGTAATAGAGCTGCCAGGACAGAAATTCTTCAACCGGCATTGAATGGGCGATGTGGTCGATCCGCGTTAGCAGGGGTTCGGGTGACTTTGCCTCCGAAGGCGGCACCGGCAGGAAGTCGTCATGCCAGTAGGGGGACTGTTTCTCAGGCTCAATCAGATAGATGAGCGTGCCGCCAACGGCACGTACAGCGGGGATGTTGCGCTCACCGTCTGCCACCGGCTGTTCAAGCTGATCTATGCCCAGTGCCTGCGCCCGTTTCAGGGCGTCTTCGGGGTGTTCAAGGCTCAGGCCAAGGGCGCAGACAGAGGCACCGTGCGTTACCTGATAGGCATAGGCAAACCCCTTGGGGTCTTCGTTGATAATGATGTCAGTCTCGCCCTGTTGCCACAGGGTGACCTGCTTGCTGCGGTGGGTGCCGGTCAGAACGAAGCCCAACTGTGAAATCAGGTGGCGTAACTCATCGGCCTCAGCGCCAGAGGCGGTAAATTCCACAAAGCGGATCGCCAGAGGCCTGACAGGCGCAGGCAGGGCAGGCGGGGCTTCTTTTGCAGGCAGGGCTGTGCGGAGGGTGTCTTCGAGCCATGCCAGCGAGCGATAACCGTCCGTAGCGATCTGAGGGGCCGACCAGGCGCGGAACCGGTCGTTGAAAATTTCATGGGACAATGGCCCTCTGTATCCCTGTTCGATCAGGGTCGAGACATAGCCGGTAATGTCGAAATCCCCCTGTCCGGGGAAGCAGCGGAAATGGCGGCTCCAGTACAGATAATCCATGCGTACCAAAGGCGCATCGGCCAGCTGGATCAGGAACAGCTTTTCACTGTCTATGTCCTTCAGGCTTTCGATCGGGATATTGCGTGACAGCGAGTGGAAAGTATCAAGGATCAGGCCGATATTGGGGTGATCGGTCTGTTTGACAATGTCCCATGCCTGACGGTGGTCATTGATGTGTCGTCCCCACGCCAGCGCCTCATAGCCGACGCGTACGCCGTGATCGCGGGCAATGTCCCCCAGTTCCCTGAAGTCATTGATGATATGTTCTGTGTTATCGCTGGCGTGTTCGGAAACGCTTGAGCAGACCAGTAAAAGATCGGCCTCAAGTTGCTGCATCAGATCAAATTTGCGACGCGCCCGCTCAAATGCCTGCTGACGCAGCGGGCCGCTCAGGCCCTCAAAATCCCTGAAAGGCTGATAGCAGGTGCAGACCAGCCCCAGATCAGTCATGCGCTGACGAATTTCGGCGGGCGACAGATCGCTGACCATCAGGTCGTTTTCAAAAATCTCAACGCCCTGAAAGCCTGCCTGAGCAATGGCATGAAGCTTTTCAGGCAGGCTGCCGCTGAGGCAAACGGTGGCGATTGATCTGAGCATGGGGTGTCCGGTTGCGTAATGTACCAAACGGTTAATATATGCGCGATCGGCAAATTAGTAAATACTGAAACTATTTTTCCGCACGACCGTGTGTTGGGCCGGTGGCATCAGTGGCGGCAATAGGGTTTGCATTTTGCCAAACACTTGACCTATCAGAAGAGGGGTGCGATCCGGTCGGATGGGCGCAGGTCTTAAACACAAGGGTGCTGGGTGATGTCGGATAAGACGACGGGTCGTGAAACGAAACAGCCTGTCCGTAAGGGGCGTCCGCCGGCGCGTACCAATGACCCTGACCGTACCCGCGAAGATATTTTGCGCATTGCGACCATCGCCTTTGCCAGAGATGGTCTCAATGGCAGTCGTGTGGACGAGATTGCGGAACTGACCCACACCTCCAAACGCATGATCTATTATTATTTTGGCTCGAAAGAGGGGCTTTATCGGGCAGTGCTTGAGCGCTGTTACGAGGGTATACGCAAAAGCGAGGAGCAGATGAATCTGGCCGCCCTGTCGGCAGAGGCGGCCTTAACCAAGCTGGTGCGTTCTACGTTCGATTATCATGTGCGCAACGAAGATTTTGTGCGTCTGGTTATGGTCGAGAATATTCATCAGGCCCATTATCTGCGCGAAATCGACAGCGTGAAATATCGCGCACAATATGCGCAGGAAAGTCTGGCGCGGATACTGGCGCAGGGCGTCAGCGAAGGGGTGTTCCGCGAAGGGCTTAATCCGCTGGATGTCCACATCACCATCAGCGCCCTGTGTTTTTACAATGTTTCCAACCGCTATACCGTGGCCCATGTGTTTGACCACGATATGGGTGAGGCGGAGCATGCGCGCCACCGTCAGGATGTGGTGGTTGAGTCTGTGCTGGCGCTCTGCCGCAGGCCCTGAGGCTGAAGGTAGCGCCTGAGCGTAAAGGCGGCGGAATTCATTTTCATATTTGCACTTTTCAAGAGGCGATATCCTGTGTTAGAAAAATGTACTAATTAGTACGTACATAAAAACCAATAATCAGGCAGGACGTGAAAAAGTGGAAAACCGGTGGCATGGACAACAGGCGCTCGTCCTGATTATTTGCTTTCTTATCAACCTGTTGGATGGGATTGATATTGTAATCCTCACCTATATCGCGCCCGCCCTGACGCAGGAGTGGGGTATATCCTCCACCAGTATGGGGTTGGTGTTCAGTGCCGGACTGGCCGGTATGGCCTTTGGCGGATTGGTGCTAGCGCCGCTGGCGGATCGCTTTGGTCGGCGCACCATGATCCTGTTTTCTATGCTCATCATGACGTCAGGCATGATCGCCAGCGCCTATGTGCATGATATCTACGCCATGTGTGCGGCGCGGTTGGTGGTGGGTGCGGGTATCGGTACGGTACTGGCCTCTATGGCGGCGCTGACGTCTGAATATGCTCCGCCGCGTTATCGCAGTTTTGCGGTGGGACTTGTGCAGGCCGGTTGGCCGGTCGGTGCCGTGGCGACGGGCTTTATTACGGCCTGGGCCTTACCGATTTTCGGCTGGCGCACGCTGATACTGGCGGCGGCAAGCCTGTCGGTCATCAGCCTGCCTCTGATCTTCGCCCTGTTGCCTGAGTCGATGGACTATCTGCAAAAAGTGCAGCCCAAGGGCGCGCTGGCGCGGCTGAACAAGATACGCGTTCGAATGAATATGCTGGCGCTGGAGGTGTTGCCGCCAAAGCCAGATTCCGCCAGCCGTTTTACGGTCGCGGCCCTTTTCAGTGCGCCGGTACGCCATTCCACCCTGTTGCTGTGGCCGGGGATTATTTGCGGCTTCATGGTGCTGTATTTTGTTATCAGCTGGATTACCCGACTGGCGCTCGATGCCGGTCTTAATCAGGCCGACAGCATCTATGCCGGTGCCATTTATAATGCTGGTGCCTTTACCGGCACTTTGATCATGAGTGCGCTGGCGGTGCGTTTGCGGTTGCAGACCCTTATACCGGTTATGCTGGTGGCGGCGGCAGGTTTGCTGCTGTTCTTCGGCAGCGTGAAATTGCCGGTTTATCTGGTGCTGCTGACAGCCTTTGTTATCGGCGTCGCTTTGCAGGGCGGCTTTAACGGTTTCCATCCGCTGACCTCTCAGGTCTATCCGACGGAACTGAGATCGACGGGTCTCGGCTGGGCGATGGGTATGGGGCGGATCGGGGCCGTGGCGGGGCCGCTGCTGGCGGGGTTCATAATGAGCCTCAATCAGCCGCAATGGGTTTTGTTCGCCGTCTTCTGTGTGCCAGCCCTGATTGCGGCAGGTTGTGCGTTTCACATTCAGCGACGGGCGCCTCAGCCCCTGAAAGGGCAATAGGATGAGCTATTTGACCGGACTGTTCGGGCGCGGCATAGGTGCGTCCAAAAGCGGCCTGATCCATGAGCGTGAGAGCCGCAATCTGGGGCTTTCGCTGGTTTACAGGCTTATTGATTTCGATGCGCTGAAACTTGGGGACGAGGCCTTGCCCGACATGCTGGCGGCGGCGGTCAGGCTGGGCTATCAGGGGCTGAATATCACCTATCCGTTCAAGCAGAAGATCATACCATATCTGGATGACCTGTCGGAGGAGGCGCAGCTTTTAGGGGCGGTCAATGCGGTTGTTATTCGTGATGGCCGACTGACGGGACATAATACCGACTGGTACGGATTTGCCCAAAGCCTAAGACTGGCTTTGCCTTCCGAGCCTTTGGGGAGTGTGCTGCAACTGGGGGCAGGTGGTGCCGGTTCAGCGGTCGCCTATGCCTTGCTTCGGTCCGGCGTTGAGTGTCTCTATCTGTCGGATCCGGATGTGACCAAGCGTGATGAGATCATCCGGCGCTTTGCGGACGCCTTTCCCGATCAGCGCATTGTGGCCTGTGAAACGCCTCAGTCGGTCGTGCCTCTGGTCAACGGAGTGGTGCAGGCAAGCCCGATTGGTATGGCCCATCATCCGGGAGTGCCGATGGATACGAGCGGCCTTAACGCCACGCAGTGGGTGGTGGACATCATCTATTTTCCGGCACAGACCGAGTTCCTGAAAAAGGCGGCGGATAAGGGCTGCCGGACGTTTAATGGTGAGGGCATGGTGGTCTATCAGGCGGCCGAAGGGTTCCGGTTGTTTACGGGCATTGTGCCGGATGATGCGCGCATGCTGCGTGAGTTCAGTCAGCCTGCGCCAGACCGCTAAGTGTGGTTTAGATCAGCTAAGGTCAGGATCGATCATTACTGCTCTTGACTGGTAGGGATTAAATACTAAAAAGGGCAGACATTTCGCTGATGAAATAAAGCGATCCTAATAAAATGCGCTCCGGTTTCCGACCGGAGAAGCAAACAGAGTGGTGCGTCCGGGAAAGCCCAAAGGCTGAACCCAACCGAGACGGGGATTTATTTCCTATCTCACTGAGCGGAAAAGAAGACGACTTCAAGCCGCACCACCCGTTTGTATTAGCGCGCGCCTTACCGCTGCCGTCGAAGAATGACGGGCGCCTGCGTGCGTTTCGGAGTATCCTGATATGTCTAAGCCGCATGCGTTTCCGCTTGCCAAATATCTTTTGCTGTCTTCGGCAATGGTGTCATTATACCATATTCCATCCGTGGCCTCGGCGCAGGTCGCTGAAACGGCTGAGGAGCCGGTGGAAATTGTTGTGGTCGGGACGCGTGCCTCTACCGCTTCGGCCATTAATCGCAAAAAACGCGCCGGTACCGTAAGCGACTCTATCGTCGCTGATGATGTCGGCCAGTTTCCGGACAAGAACGTCGGCGAGGCCCTGTCGCGCATCACAGGCGTTCAGCTGGCACGCGATTTCGGCGAAGGGGTTTCGGTCTCTATCCGCGGCGTGGAGCCGGATCTGAACCGCGTTGAGATCAATGGTCTGAATGTATTGGGCACATCCGGAGGCGGCACGAATGGTGGTGAGCGCGGGGCCGATTTCCGCGAACTGCCTTCGGAAATCATTCAGTCGGTTGATGTGTTCAAGGGCTTCACCGCTGATATGACCGAAGGCGGCATAGGCGGCACCGTATCGATCAGAACCCGTAAGCCGCTGGATTTCCGAAAACCGACCGTTTCCGGCACCCTGTCCTATCAGAAGCTGAGTCTTCTGGATGGCTATACGCCGCGCGCCAGCTTCCTTGCGGCCAACAAATTCTTTGATAACCGCTTAGGCGTGCTGCTGAACGTCACCTATGACAAGGTCAATACGCGTCAGGACTATACCGGCAATACCGAATGGGTGCGTCTGGCGGATTTCGATCAGTCGCTGGAAAAGACCGTCGTCAGCCGTGATCCCCAATGGGCGGCTGCGGAAACATGGGCGCAATGTAACGGCAATGCGACCTGCCTTCAGCAATGGTGGGACTATAGCCCGCGTACGGCCCGTTACCGGGTCTGGGATCGTCAGGACAAGCGTCTGTCGGCGGATCTGACCTTGCAATATCAGCTGAATGACCGGCTGAATGTCTGGGGCAGCTATAACCTCAACAAGCGTTCGCAGCGCCTGAATGACCGTAACTATGGCACCGCCTTTACGGCTGTGAATCGCCTGAAAACCGGCAGCATTACCTCGGGCAATGCGGCTTCGGTGCCGGCCGGTATTGTGGTTGATGAAAACCACAATGTGATCAACTATACCGTCAGCTCACGGCTGGATGTGACGGTTGGCGGGCGTGATGCCTTTTCGACTTCATCGCGTGATTTCAAGCTGGATGTAGAGTCCGAATATCTGTCGGGTGGCTTTAACTATCGCGGTGAGTGTCTGGCCGTTGAATTTGTCGCCGCCAGAAGTGAAGCCAACTATGCCGATGCGACGAATGGCGTAACCCTTACGACCCATTCGCCCGGTTTGCAGGTGGCGATCAACCCGTCCGACGGGGTGCCGACCTTTACCTTTGCCGAAGGTTACAGTCCGTCGGACATCAACAGCTTCCATGCGATTGACATAGAATATCGTCCCTCCGAGACGGACACCAAGGAAGATCAGTACAAACTGGATGTGGACTACGATCTCAACTGGGCCGGTTTCACCCGTTTCGAGGCGGGCTTACAGTATCGCAAGAGCGGTTCGCTGCGCTATCGTGACAGCGGCTATGTGGTGTCAACCGGTGCCGATCTTGTGGCCGGTACAGCAGATGATATTTCCACCACCAATGTGCGTCTGGGGCACCGGATCACTATCGGTTCTGCCTATTCGGCGGTCAATCAGACGGGTGCGGCGGTCAATAGTATCAACTACACATGGCTTGAGGCAGATTTCCGCAATGTGCTGCGCGAAGCGACAACCAGCCTGCCCAGCCCGTATTTCGATGGCTATGACGGGGCAGCCGGTCTGCCCGGTGGCTGGCTGGTGCCAGATACATCTACCATTCTCAGCTATGTGGACACGTCGCACTTCAATCGGGACAATCTGAGGCAGGCGCTGGCGTCAGACGGCAATGTCTATGATCAGATACCGGCCCATGACATCGAAGAAAAAATCACCGCCGGATATGCCAAGCTGAATTTCGAGCACAATGCGTTCGGTCTGGATTTTGCCGGTAATTTCGGGGTGCGGGTGGTTAAGACCGAAGTCGCGGCGTCGGGGCTTCTCAAGCGTCGGGAGCGTCGTTCAACGCCGACCGAGGTAAATCCGGATGCAACCACGACCTATGAAATTTCCAACACCATAGTCAGCATCAACGAAGACTATACGGACGTTCTACCGAGCTTTAACCTCAGCACTTGGATCATTCCGAATGAACTTACGGTACGCTTTGGTGCGGCCAAGGTGCTGGCGCGTCCGAAGATGACCGATCTGGTGCCTGCGGCCAATTGCGTGTTTGATGCCACCGGCGGGGTTATTCTTGAGGATGACTTTGTGGATACCTGCTCGGCGGGGAACCCTAATCTCGATCCCTATCGCGCGACGCAATATGACCTGAGCGGGGAGTGGTATCCTAACCGCGATACACAGCTCAGCCTTGGTCTGTTCTACAAGGATGTCACCTCCTATGTGGTGGGGCGCAAACTCTTCACGGGCGTCGACTATTTCAGCGATGGCAATCTGGTGGATGTCACCATGCCTTACAACGGGCAGGGCGCGAAGCTGAAGGGGGTTGAAGTGGCGTTCAAGACCGCCTTTACCTTCCTGCCGGGGCTTTGGAGCGGGCTTGGGGTCGATACCAACTACACCTGGTCACAGGCGGACAAGGTCGGGCTTTATAGTGAACTGGATGGGGCAGAACTGCCGTTCCCCGGTTTGTCCGAGCACAGCTATAATGTGACCCTGTGGTACGATAAGGGGCCGCTGAATGCGCGTCTGGCCTATAATGGCCGTTCGGAATATCTGGTGTCGGCGGCTGAACGTTCGGGCAATCCGGTGTTCCGTGATGGCTCGGAATATCTGGATGCCAAGGCGACATGGCGTGTGAACGACGGTCTGTCCTTCTTTGTGGAGGGCAAGAACCTGACCGGCACGGCGGAGCGCTCCACTTCGGGGAGCATTCGCCTCAACGAGCTTTCGTGGCCGGGCAAGCGTTTCTTCTTTGGGGCAACCTATAAGCGCTGAAACACGCAGACCTAAACGCAGACGTTATTTTTTCTGTCTTGTCTAATTAAAAGCTATAAAATAGGAATTAAGCAGGGCGGGCCGAAGGGCCTGTCCTGTTTTTTTGTGGCTTACGTCAGATGGCCTGAGTGCCGTGACGGTGTGTTTAAATGGGGAAGTGTATGAAGTCCGGTCTTTTGTCCTGTTCCGCATTGGGGGTATTGCTTTCACTGTCGGTTGTTTCTGTGCCTGCGGTGGCTCTGGCGGATGCCGAGCTGTCTGAAACGCAGGAAATCATTGTGACGGCCCAAAGGCGCACGCAATCGGTCAAGGATACGGGTCTGGCAATCAATGTCCTCAGCGGGCGCGATCTGGTGACGCGCGGTATCACTAACGTCACCGATCTTCAGCATCATACGCCTGCGCTTGAAATCACACCGGCCTTTGGCGGCGGGCAACCGCAATTTCGTCTGCGGGGTGTAGGCTTCGAAGACTATGCTTCAAATAACACACCTACAGTAGGTATTTATGTCGATGAGGTTGCCTTTCCGGTGCCCGCGGCCACCCAAGGCGTTTTGTTCGATATAGACCGTGTCGAGGTGCTGCGCGGGCCGCAGGGAACGCTTTATGGGCGTAACACGACCGGTGGTGCGGTCAACTTCCTGACGCGTCGTCCGACTGAAACGCCCGAGGCCGGTTTTGTCGCGGAATATGGCAGCCATGAACGCTTCCGTGCCGAAGGGTTTGTGTCGGGGCCAGTGACCGATACGCTTAAGGGGCGTGTCTCGGCGGTGACCGAGCAGGGCGGTGCCTGGCAGGAAAACCGTGTGACCGGTGAAGAACTGGGTAATGCCCGCCGTTATGGCGTGCGCGGTCAGTTGCTGTGGACGCCTTCTGACCGGTTTGATGGCCTGTTCAATGTGCATTACGGGCGCGACCATTCGGATGGCAACGGCGGCTATCTGCTGACGGATTTTGCCACGGCTTTCGGGGCAGGGCCAACCATAGCAGCAGATCGTGATGTGAAATATACCGGCTGGGGCCTGTCTCAGACCTTTGCCGATCTGGTGGGCGTCGGGGTGGACACAAAGCCTTCGCGCCGCAACGAAAGTGCGGGCCTGAGCGCCACCTTTAACTGGAACTTTGACGGGGCGAAACTGACCTCGATTACCGCCTATGACCGCCTTGAGCGCAAGGAGCTGAATGACTGGGACGGGTCGGCCTATCAGGAGTCTGATACCTACTGGCAAAGCGGTGTGGACGTGTTCTCACAGGAGGTGCGTCTGGCCTCAACCAATACCGAAGGGCTGAAGTGGCTGGGGGGCGTCTATTACGGGCGTCAGGGTCAGAACGAAGTCTTCCTGACCGATTTTTCCGGCAGTCTGGGGTTCATCACTGACACCAGCTATAAGCAGGAGGTGGAATCCATTGCCGCCTTTGGTCAGATCGAATTTGAACTGGCGCTTAAGACAACACTTATCGCCGGTTTGCGTTATGAGCACGAAGAACGCGACCTGAATAATTTCGCTACGGCTATTGGCGGGGCACCGACCTTCACCAACGGCAGCCGCTCAACCAGCTTTGATGAGGCCTCAGGCAAGCTTGGGATCGAGTTCCGTCCGGCGGATCGTACTCTGTTTTATGCCCACGTCAGTCGCGGCGTGAAGTCAGGCGGCTTCACCACCTATAACTCGCCGTCCGAAGGTCAGATTGATGCCTTTGAGCCGGAAATTCTGGTGGCCTATGAGGCCGGTTTCAAGGCCCAGCTTCACCCGACATTCTATGCCAACGGTTCGGTATTCTATTACGACTATCAAAACCAGCAGGTGCTGACGACCATATTGCATCAGACCTATGGCGCGATCGGGCGTATCGCCAATGCGCCGAAATCAAAGATCACGGGGGCTGAGCTTGAGGGCGTATGGACGCCGGTGCCGGGGGTGAGCATCACCCAGACGCTTGCCTACAAAAAGGGCGAATATCGTGAGTTCTTTGATCTGGATGCCACCAGCGTTCAGGGCGATCCAACCAATGGCTATACGGCGGACTATATTGACCGTAAGGGCCAGAGCCTTGGCTTCCCGGAACTGAGCTATAACGGGGCGGTCAGCTATGTGTGGAATGCGGCGGGTTTCGACTGGCGGGCCGGTGTGGATTACAGCTATCGTGACAAGCTGACTTCGTGGCTGGGCAGTGATTTTAATATCGACAGCTACTGGCTGGCCAATGCAGACTTAAGCTTCCGTCCGCAGGACAGCAAGTTTGGCTTTGCCCTCTATGGCCGCAATATTTTCGATACCGAATATGACGTTACGCGCAACTATTTCCTTCCCAATGCCAAGGTCGGCTGGGCCGGTCGTCCGGCAAGCTGGGGCGTGCGGGTTCAGTATAATTACTAGGTTGGGGGTTCAGAATGGCTAAGGGTAAACATACCGGCGTGAAGATTGCCGGAACCATCGGGGCCGTGCTCCTGCTGGGGCTGGGTGGGGCTTATCTGGCCTTGCGCGGGCCGACCATCCCGTTTGAAAAGCTGGAGCAGGCATGGGCGACCGACAAATCGCACTATGTTGATCTGGCGGGGGATGTACGCATCCATTACCGCGAAGATGGCTCAAAGGATGCGCCGGTTCTGGTGCTGGTGCATGGTTATGGCGACAGTCACTTTACGTGGGAAGGCTGGACACCGATCCTCAGCCAGACCTATCGCGTCATTTCGGTTGACCTTCCCGGTCATGGCCTGAGCCGCGCGCCGGTGGACTATGCGCTTAATCCCGATGCGTTGGCGGATCTGGTGGCAGAGGTCGCCACAAAGGTCGGGGCCGAGCGCTTTGCCATCGCCGGTAATTCACTGGGCGGCGGCGTGTCCTGGCGTACGGCTGTGCGCCATCCTGAACGGGTAGAGGCGCTTATTCTGGTCGATGCAGCCGGTTGGCCGCCGTCCAAACCCTTGACCGAAAGTCCGTCACTGGCGTTTCGTGTGTTGTCGCATCCTTGGGGACGTGAGTTCCTGAAAAAGATCGATAACAAGCCGCTGATCCGTCAGGGCCTTAAAGGGCAGGTTGGTGATCCTGAGGTGATTACGGATGCGTTTATTGATCGCTGGGCTGTGCTTCAGCGCGCGCCGTTTCACCGCGACATTCTGCTGAATGCCAATATTGGTGCCAATGCTACGGCCACACCGGAAGTGATTTCGACGATTGAAACGCCGACCCTGATCCTTTGGGGTGAGGTCGATCCGTTGATCACCAAGGATGCCGGTGAAAAATTCGCCGAACACATCGCAGGTTCAAAGCTGATCATCTACCCTAAGGTTGGGCACTTGCCGCAGGTCGAGATTCCTGAGGAAAGCGCTAAGGATGTGGCCGATTTTTTGGGCGGGCTGGTGAAAAAGGACGCCGCCCCGTCTGAAAAACCGGCTAAAACAGCCTGACTGACGGTTCGGCGGGAGTAAGCGTATGGCAACCGATTATTTTGGTAATGCGATTTCAGCCACAGACGCGGCCGAAGTCGCTGCCGTGCGCGGATTCGGGCAGGGGCTTCTGGCCTATGAGCTAAGCCTTCTGGAGGTGCTGGGCATCGCCGAGCGGCCTGAGGCCAGCGCCCTGACCCTGTCTTATGTGGCGATACTGCACCTGTTGTCCGAAGCGCCCGAAGGGCCGGACAATGCGCGTCCCTTTGTTGAGCGGGCGCGGGCGCAGCTTTCGTCGGCACTGCCGCGTGAGGTGGCGTTTTTTGCCTTTGCCGAAGCGTGGGTCAGCGGCGATATCGATCTGGCCCTGCAACACTCTGAGGCACTGATTGCCGCCTTTCCGCGTGACCTGACGACCATTAAACTCAGGCAATATATTGATTTCAATCTGGGCCGGTTTACGGAGATCCTGCGTATTGGCCTGATTGCGCAAAGTGCGGCACCTGAGGTTGCCTATGTGCATGGTCTGGTGGCGTTTGGTTATGAGCAGTCGCATCTGCTGGATGAGGCCGAAATCGCTGCACGGCGTGCGATTGAGATATTGCCGCGCGAACCGTGGGCGCAACATGCGCTGGCGCATGTGTTTCTGACCAAAGGCCGTATCATCGAGGGCGAGGCGTTTCTGGAGGAGCGCACGCCCCAATGGGCGGGGCTTAATTCGTTTATGTACACCCATCTGTGGTGGCATCTGGCGCTGTTCAAGCTGTCGAGGGGGAAGCTGGACGAAGCGCTGGCCATCTATGATCAGCATGTCTGGGGGCAGGACAAGACCTATTCGCAGGACCAGGTAGGGGCTGTCGCCTTGCTGGCGCGACTTGAATTATCCGGTATTGCGGTTGGGGATCGCTGGACAGAGCTGTCCGGATTTCTGACGGCGCGGACTGCGGATGTCGTTGAGCCGTTTCTAAGTCTGCAATATCTGTACGGGCTTTATCGCGCCGGACGCCCTGAGGCGGAGACGCTGTTGCAGGCCATCGCGCATAAGGCTACGCAGGCCACTGGCCCGACACGACGGGCGTGGGCTGATTGCGCCTATCCTCTGGCGCAGGCCATTGCGGTGGACGCCCAAGGCAAGCCGTCAGAGGCGGCGGATCATTACCGGCGCGGCCTGCCTTATATCAGTCTGATCGGCGGCAGTCATGCCCAGCGTGACCTGTTTGAACAGCTTTATCTCAAGGTGCTGATTGATGACGGCGAATGGCTGGGGGCGCAGCAAATCCTTGAGGGGCGTCGCGCCTATGATCCGAACGGTGTGCCATTGAACCGGCTTCTGGCCGATATTTATACGCGTCTGAACCTGCCGTCATTGGCTGAGGCAGCGCGTCAGCGGATTGCAATGGCATGACGCGCTTATTAGGTCTGATCGCCATTATGCTGTGCCTGTGGGCACCGGTATCAGCGCAAATCCTGACGGTTGGCACGCAGCTTGAGCCACCGAACCTTGACCCGACTTCAGGGGCGGCGGCTCCGATTGATGAGGTGGTTTCGGGCAGTGTTTTCGAGACACTTCTGACGCTTGATCGCGCCGGACAGCTTAAGCCGGTTCTGGCGCTGAGCTGGCAGGTGGCTTCGGATGGTCTGAGTGTCGATTTTCGTTTGCGCCCCGATGTACGCTTTCATGACGGATCTGTGCTGACGGCGGAAAATGTGCGTTTCAGTCTTTTGAGGGCTATTGCCGACACCTCGTCTAATGCCGAGCGTACGAACCTGAGCGTCATCAAAGACGTGCAGGTCATCGCGCCCGATCAGGTCAGGCTTTTGCTGAAAAAACGCGATGCGGGCCTTCTGTATCATCTGACCAAAGGGGATGCGGCGATCCTGAGCCTCAAAGGGGCTGACAGGCTGGCCGAGGCCCCTGTCGGGACGGGGCCGTTTCGTTTCGTAAGCTGGCGGCGCGGGGATTCGGTCAGTCTGAAACGCTTTGACGGCTATTGGGGCGGGCCTGCGCGGGTTGAGGGGGTAACTTTCCGGTTTCTGCCCGATCCGACGGCGGCCTTATCGGCGGTCAGGGCGGGGGATGTGCAACTTTTCCCTGAGTTTCCGTCGCCGGAATCGCTTGAGGCGTTGCAAAAAGACAGCCGTTTTAAGGTAACGGTCGGGCCGTCAGAGGCCGAGGTAATACTGGCGATCAATAACCGCAACGGGCCTTTGCGGGATGTAAGGGTGCGTCAGGCGCTAAGCCATGCCATTGACAAAAACGCCGTCAGAAACGGGGCTATGTATGGCTATGGGCAATTGATCTCAAGCCACTTCCCGCCACAGAATGCCGCCTTTGAGGATTTGAGCGCCTACTATCCCTATGATCCGGCGCGGGCCAGACAATTGCTGGCGCAGGCCGGTTATGCGGATGGCTTTGACGTGACGTTAAACCTGCCGCCGCCGGTCTATGCGCGACGCTCAGGTGAGATCATCGCGGCGCAACTGGCGCAGGTCGGTATTCGGGTAACGATCCGCAACAGCGAATGGGCAGGCTGGCTCGATCAGGTGTTTATGCGCCATGATTTTGACCTGACGGTCATAAGCCATGCCGAGGCGCTGGATTACGATATCTATGGCCGCAAGGACTATTATTTCGGCTTCGATAATGCCGGTGTGCAGGCCACGCTTTCGGCCCTGAATGCCGAGGATAATCCTCAGGCGCGTGAGGCCCTGTTGCGGCAGGTGCAGCGCGACATCACGCAGGCTGCGCCCAATGTGTTCTTGTATCAGTACCCGCGTCTGTTCGTGGCCGATGCACGGGTTCGGGGAGCCTATCTCAATGCGCCGATGCAGGTCGTTGACTGGCATAATGTCTATATCGACGGTGTAACTGAGGCGGCGGCACCGCGTCAGGGCAGCGGTGTGGCCGGTCTTGTTGCGATCATTATCGCATTAGGGTTTGCGGCCGGATTGGTAGTGATCGGGCGTCAGGTCGGGATCGGCTTTGTTGTGAGGCGTCTGGCGGGGCTTGGGGTCACATTACTGGTATCAAGCCTTGTGGTATTTGCGATTGTGCAGGGTCTGCCCGGTGATCCGGCGGCCTTTATGATGGGGCTTAATGCCAGCCCTGAGGCCCTGACGGCCTTGCGCAACGAACTGGGGCTGAATGCCCCGTTCTGGAGCCGGTATCTGGGCTGGGTCGGCGGGCTGCTGAGCGGTGATTTCGGCGTTTCCTATGTCTATAAGGCACCGGTTGCCGATCTGTTGGCCGAGCGGATGCAACTGTCTTTGCCCCTGGCGGGGCTTTCGGTCTTGCTGGCGCTGCTGATCGGGATTCCGGTGGGCATCATCAGTGCCGTTCGGCGCGGCAAATGGTCTGACCGGATATGGCAGGGCGTGGGCGAAGTGCTGATCGCAACGCCCAATTTTGTGCTGGCGATTGTGCTGATCCTTGGGGTGGCTGTGGCCTTGCAATGGGCACCGGCGGGCGGCTTTGCCGGCTGGCAGGCGGGGCTTGGGGCCGGACTGGCGTCACTGGCCTTGCCGGCCTTGTCACTTGCCTTGCCGCAGGCGGCGGTGCTGGCCAGAATATTGCGCGGATCACTGATTGAGGCGCTGAGCGCGCCGTGGATTGCTACGGCAAAGGCGCGGGGTCTGCCGACTTCGCGCATCATTGCCCGCCACGCCCTGCCCAATGCCCTGCATCCGGTAATCACAGTGCTGGGTTTACAGGTACCGTTTCTGATTGCGGGCAGTGCGATTATCGAAAGCGCATTTGCCTTACCCGGACTTGGGAGACTGGCGTTTCAGGCGGTCGGTCAGCGCGACCTGATTGTGGTGCAGGCCGTGGTCATGGTGCTGGTGGCATTGGTGGTGGTGTGCGGCTTTGTCACCGAACTGGCGCAGGCCTGGCTTGATCCGCGAACTCAGGCGCCCGCGGCACGAAAGGACAAGCCATGAACAGTCTTCGTGTTGGTCTGATCCTGACGGGTGTGTTTGTGCTGGCGGCCTTGGTGTCGTTTGTCTGGACGCCCTATGATGTGGCGCTGATTGCGGTGCAGGATCGGTTTTTGCCGTCTTCGGGCGCGCATCTTTTGGGGACGGATCAGTTAGGGCGCGATGTGGTGTCCTTGCTGATGGCGGGGGCGCGTACCTCTCTGATCGTGGCGACCCTGAGCACGGTGGGAGCACTGATTATCGGCACGGCCTTAGGGTTGTGGGCTGCGTCGGCAGGCGGGATCATTGATGCCCTGATCATGCGGGTTTGTGATGTGACCTTCGCCTTTCCGGCGCTGGTTCTGGCGATCCTGATCGGGGCGGTCTGGGGCGCAGGGCTTTATACGGCGGTGCTGGCGATCGGTATATTCAATGTGCCGGTGTTTGCGCGTCTGGCGCGGGCGCAGGCCCTGAAGATCTGGCCGGAGCCTTATGTGCTGGCGGCGCAACTAAGTGGCAAAGGGCGCGCGCGTATCAGCCTTGAGCACATATTACCGCAATTGACCGGCCTTCTGGTGACGCAGAGCCTGATCCAGATGTCGTTTTCCGTCGCCGCCGAGGCGGGGCTTTCCTATGTCGGTTTGGGCATTGTACCGCCTGAAACAAGCTGGGGGCGGATGATTGCCGAATCCCAGACCCTGATCCTGCAGGCACCTTTGCAGATTCTGGTGCCCTGTGTCGCCATTGTGCTTCTGGTGTTCGGGCTGAACCGCCTGTCGGAAGGTTTGCAGGAAAAGCGCCGTAACGGGAGGGTATCATGACCCTGAGCATAGACAGGTTGCACGTCACCCGTGGCGGCAAGCGCACGCTTGAGATCAATGGGCTGACGCTTAAGGCCGGTGAAGTGCTGGGGCTGATCGGGCCGTCGGGTTCAGGGAAATCGACGGCGGCGCGGGCGCTGATCAACCTGCCCCAGGATGATGAGCATATTGAGGCGCGGCTATCGGCTTTGGGCGGAACCTTGCGACGCGGAACCGATATCGGCTTGATTTTTCAGGACCCGCTCAACAGCTTTAATCCGCTGATCAGTGTCGGGGAGCATGCGCTTGAGGCGTTGCGTTACCACACAAAATTACCGAAGCGTGAGGCTTTGGCGCAGGTGGCGGCGGCGTTCCGGCGTGTGGGGTTGCCGGACGATACGGCTTTCCTGAAACGCTATCCGCATCAGCTTTCGGGCGGGCAGCGGCAACGGGCGGCGATTGCCGGTGCGATTGTGCTCAAGCCCCAGTGGCTGATTGCCGATGAGGCAACTTCGGCGCTGGATACGCTGGCGCAGGCGCATATTGCGGATCTGCTGAAGTCTCTGGTCGATGAAGAGGGGCTGGGGCTGCTTTTCATCAGCCATGATCTGGCGCTGGTGGCGCGTCTGGCGCATCAGGTGGTGGTACTGTCAGATGGCGAGGTGGTTGAGCGCGGGCCGGTGGCTGAGGTCGTGTCTGGCCCGCAGCATACGGTGACACGTCAGTTGCTTAAGGCGTCCGAAGCACCGGATTTTGCGCCCAAGGCCGCAGATAGTTCCAAAGTGGTGCTGGAGGGGCGCGGTATTACGCGACGCTATGTGACCAGTGGCCATGCGGCCGTTTCGGATATCAGCCTGAGCCTGAAGCGCGGGCAGTGTCTGGGGATAGTCGGGGAATCGGGCAGCGGTAAGTCGACCTTGCTGCGCACGCTTCTGGCGCTTGATCGGCCACAGGCGGGCGCGGTATATCTGGATGGGCAGGTGTTCAGCGGCACGCGCGATCAGCGCCGCAAAATTCAGGCTGTGTTTCAGGATCCGGCCGCCAGCTTCAATCCGCAATGGACAGTAATGCGGATTGTTACCGAGCCTTTGCGCTTGTCGGCCTTACGCCTGAGTGCAGCGGAAACGACGCAGCGTGCCGAGGAGGCTTTGGCGGCGGTGGGCTTGGGGGCGGATGCGCTGCATCGCCTGCCGCATCAGTTTTCCGGCGGTCAGAAGCAGAAGATTGCCATTGCCCGCGCCCTGATCCTTGAGCCGGAAATCATTGTGCTGGATGAGGCGGTGTCGGCGCTTGATGCCCTGTCGAAGGCTGAGGTGTTGACCCTGTTGCAGGCCCTGAAAACGTCACGCGGCCTTAGTCTGGTGTTTGTATCGCATGACCTTATGGCCGTTCGGGCGCTGGCGGATCAGATTGCGATCCTGAAAGGCGGAACGGTCATTGAGCAGGCCGATACCCGCGCCCTGTTTGAGGCACCGGCGCAGGATTATACTAAGGCCTTGCTGGCGGCGACGCCGGTTATCTGAGGGCCTCATAGACGCCACGGGCAATGGCGCGCGCCAGACAATCAGCTGCGGCTGAACCCAGTCGTGCCAGTTGCGCACCGCGTGAAGGCCCCTGATCGAGCTTTATTTCACCGGTCGCCAGCGCAAACACCACATCTCCGTCAAACGGTGTGTGGCACGGGCGTATGGCACGCGACAGGCCGTCCTGCGCCATGATGGCAAAGCGCTTGGCTTCGGAGGTCGTCAGGTCGGCATTGACCGCGACGACTGCCAGAGTGGTATTGGCACCGGGTTTCAGACGCCCAAGGCTTTCGAGGCGTGACAGGTCAGGTATCGGGTCAATGGCTCGGGCCTGATCCGCCGCCGGTCGCCGGTCGCCAAATTCACCATCGATTTCAAACGGCCATGCCCAGAACACATCACTGTCGGGCATATGCACGGCCCCTACGGGATTGGCCGCCACCAGTGCACCAACAATCAGGCCGTCGCCCAGATCAAACGAAGCCGTGCCTATGCCACCTTTGAGCACGCCGGCCATGGCCCCGACACCGGCCCCGACAGACCCCATTGCGAAGTCCTGTGCGGCCTTTTGGGAAGCTTCGATGCCCAGACGGCGATAGGGCGGCTCAAGACCCCAGTCCTTATTGCCGCCATTGCCCAGATCATGCAGCACAGCGGCAGGGACAATCGGTATGGCCGGTGAGGTGGGTTTCAGGCGCAGTCCCTGATTTTGCGCCGACAAAAAGGCCGCGACACCATCGGCGGCCCCCATGCCAAATACGGAACCACCCGACAGGACAATGGCATCGGCCTTTCCTACTAAATTCTCTGGGTTTAAAACCTCACTCTCGCGAATGCCCGGCCCGCCACCCCTGACATCCACGGCCGCAGTTACGGCGCGGTCCGCCCTTAGCACCGTAACGCCGGATTGCACGTCCGGATCGGAAGCATGTCCGACCATAAGGCCTGTAATATCGGTAATGGCATTAAGGGGTGCGGGCTTAAGAGACATGTAGTGAATTTATCCGGTGCAGCTGATGCTGCTCCCTATAGCCTATATGGCGGCCCTGTGCAGCCTGACAATTTTATCACATTTAGTATTCTTATCGTCACAGCTTAAAAATTCTGATTTGCTTAATTCCTACTACAATGATTTTATATAACAGAATTGTGACAGTGCGGCGCGCGGATGGTCCGTGGGCCGCAGCAATATGGGGCTTGAAAGTATATGCGTAATTGGAAGTCGGGTGTGGCGCTGACCGCTCTGAGTTTTGCGGTGCTGAGTGCGGCACCTTTGGGGGTATCGGCGGCTGAGGCCGAAGCCGATGCAGAGGGCATTGAAGAAGTGGTCGTTACGGCACAGCGTCGTGAGCAGGGGGCGCAGAAGGTGGGTCTGGCCCTGACGGTGATCGGCGGCAGCGCGCTTGAGGAAAAGAATATCAACATCGTCAATGACGTGGAAACGGCCCTGCCGAACGTCGAAGTTGACAGCCAGTTTGGGGGCGGTCAGCCGCAGTTCCGTATTCGCGGCATCGGGGCGCGCGAATATTCGTCAAACAACGCATCGACCGTCGGTATCTATATCGATGAGGTGGCGCATCCCTATACGGTGACGACGCAGAATGCCCTGTTTGATGTGTCGCGTATCGAAGTATTGCGCGGGCCGCAGGGTACGCTTTATGGCCGTAACACGACCGGCGGCGCGATAAATGTGGTGACCAATGCGCCGACCCATGACTTTGCGGCGGGTGCGACCCTCGAAGGTGGCAGCTATAATCGCTACAAACTCGAAGGCTATGTGTCCGGCCCGCTGAACGATAAGGTTCGTGGGCGTCTGGCGGCTTTCACTGAGCAGGGCGGCGGTTGGCAGTATAACCGCGACACCGGTGAGCGTCTGGGCGACGCCGACCGTCTGGGGGTTCGCGGGCGTCTGGCGTGGGATATTTCTGAGACGCTTCAGGCCGACCTGACGGCGACCTGGCAACGCGATAAATCCGATGGTCTGGGCTTCCGTCTCAAGACCCCTTACGCCGTGGCGGGCAACCCTGTGCCGCCCTATCCGGCGGACACGGAATGGCGTATTACCGGCTGGCAGATTTCACCTTTGCTGGCGGCCGCAGCGGGCGTAGGCACCGATGCCAAGCCGTTCCGCGACAACGAAGGTCTTGATGTCAGCGCGCGTATCAATGCTGATCTTGGTTGGGCGACTTTGACCAGCGTCACGGCCTATCAGCAGTTTGAACGTGCCGAATATAACGACTGGGATGGCACGCGATTCCATGAATCGGATGTCTATTTCTACAATGATATTGATGTCCTGACGCAGGAGCTTCGTCTGGCTTCGAAAGAAGGCGGCGCGCTTGAGTGGTTGGCGGGTATTTATCTGGCCAAGGAATCCATCGACGGTGGTTTCTATACCGACTTCCGCGGCTATACCGATCTGATCCATACGCCCTATAAGCAGGATGTGAATGCCGCCGGTGTCTTCTTCCACGGCACCTATGCGCTGTCGGATCGTTTCCGTCTGGTGGGTGGTTTGCGTTATGAAAACGAAGAACGCGAACTGACCAGCTTCGGTACGCTGGTGGGGGTTCCTGCGGGAGCATCGACCAAGCACAAAACCGACCTGTCCGAAGTGACCGGCAAGTTTGGTCTTGAGTACGACCTGACGGGTAATGCGCTGATCTATGCCAATGTGGCGCGCGGCGTTAAGTCCGGTGGTTTCACCACCTATAACGCGTCTTCGGCAACGCCGTTCAAGCCGGAAATCCTGCTGGCCTATGAAGCGGGTCTGAAGTCGGAATGGTTTGATCGTCGTCTGCGCCTGAATGCGGCGGCCTTCTATTACGACTATAAGGACCAGCAGGTTCAGGACTATTATGTCTCCTTCACAGCGCCGACGCGTCCTGACGCCGTGGTGGGTAAGATCGCCAATGCCGCCGAGTCGCACCTATATGGTGCGGAAATCGAACTGGCCTGGCAGGTGACCAAAGGCCTGCAAATCACGCAGTATCTGGGCTATAAATACGGTGAGTACGATAAGTTCGACGGCATCAACCGCACGGCTACGGATGCTAACCGTGCCTCAGGTGATCCTGATCGCATTTTAGGGATTATCTATGCCGATTATTCTGGCGTGCGCCTTGAGACGCCGAAATACAGCTACGGCGGGTCGATCGCCTATAACTGGGATACGGACTATTTCAACTGGCGTGCGGAGACTAACTATTCCTATCGCGGAGAGCGCTATTCGACGGCCATTGCCTCGGTTATTCCTGACTACTGGCTGGCCAATGCCAGCGTCGGTTTCGGGCCGAAGGAAGGCAACTGGCGCTTTACGTTGTGGGGCCGAAATATTACCGACCAGTATTACGACGAATCCAATAACGGCTTCAACAGCTCGTCACGCCGGACGGTATCACCGCATCAGCCGAGAACCGTCGGTGCGCGGATTGATCTGAGCTACTGATCCGCAGGGTCAGGGTGTGAAACCGGCTACTGTTACCACAGTAGCCGGTTATCTGTTTTTCCAAGGGAGTTTGTTTGTGCGTATAGTGTCTGTGTCATCTCTGGTGGTATCGGTTGCGGCTTTGCTTTCGGCCTGTGCGGCGACGACGCCTGCGCCGGAAACCGCCGCTAAGCCGGAACCGGTGACCTTCTGGAAGGGGTTCTTTGATCACCCCAAGGGCTATCTGAGCCGTGCCGATGGGGTGAATGCTGCGCGCTATCTGCCGCCACCGCCTCAAGTCGGGTCTGAGCGTGAAGCAACCGATATTGCCCTCTATCACAAGACACGTACCTTAGAGGGGACGCCGCGCTGGGCACTGGCGGCGCAGGACGCAGAGGTGGAAACCCCCGAAGCGCCGTTCAAGGCCTTTGAATGTGCGTTGGGGTTCCGCATAGAACCGCAGCAGGCGCCTGTGCTGACCCATCTTCTGGGGGCCATATTGCCGGATGTCGAAATCGTTCAGCACGAAGTTAAGTCCACCATCCGTCAGCGTCCCTATGTGCGCGAACCCTTGCCCATGTGTATTTCCGGTGCGGCCCTTTCGCGCAGCAGTTCCTATCCCTCAGGACATTCGGCCATAGGCTTTGCCTGGGCATTGGCGCTGACCGAAGTTGTACCCGATCGGGGTGAAGCGCTGATCCGGCGCGGTGTGGCCTATGGCGAAAGCCGTGCCGTCTGCGGGTTCCATTACATCAGTGACGTCGAGGCCGGTCGCATCATGGGCGCGGGCCTGATTGCCGGTCTGCAATCCAACCCTAAGTTCCGCGCCGACATCGAGACGGCAAAGGCTGAGGTGGCGGCCATTCGTGCGACCAATCCCTCACGGCCTGAGCGCTGTGATGCTGAGGATGAAACCTTGAAACAGGCCGCCTATTGATGGGCCTGAACCGCAGGCAGATATTGGGCGGCGGGCTAATACTGAGTGCGCCCGCCCTGTGGCCCGCAGGCGCGGCCTTTGCCGGAACGCCGGACCCGTTTACGCTGGGGGTAGCCAGTGGCGATCCGTCATCGGACGGGTTTGTTATCTGGACGAAGCTGGTCCCCTATCCGTTGGGGCGCACTGGCGAAGGTTTGCAAGCGCGGGTGCCGGTGCGCTGGGAAGTGGCGGCGGACGACAGCTTTCGGCAGATTGTCGCTTCGGGCACCGCACCAGCGGATGAGCGTCTGGGCCACAGTGTCCATGTCGAGGTCGAGGGACTGAGGCCCGACCGCCCCTATTGGTATCGGTTCACCGCGCTGGGCTATCAGAGTCAGGCAGGGCGGGCGCGAACGGCACCGCTTAAGGGGGCGCGGATCGATCATCTTAGGTTGGGATTTGCCTCCTGCGCCCATTATGAACTGGGCTATTTCAGTGCCTATCGTCACATGGCCGAAGAAGACTTCGATCTGGTGCTGTTTCTGGGCGACTATATCTACGAATACAGTCTGGGGCCGGATCGTGCCGATCAGGTGGTTCGGCCCTATGGCCTGCCCGAAGCCCACACCCTTGAGGACTATCGCGCGCGATATAGTTTGCATCGTCTGGATAAGGATTTGCAGGCCCTGCACGCCAGCGCGCCGTTCATCGTCACCTGGGATGACCACGAGGTCGAGGACGACTATTCCGCCCAGTGGTCAAAGATCGAAGGGATCGAGCCGGTCGATTTTAACCGCCGCCGCGCCGCCGCCTATCAGGCCTATTATGAGTATATGCCCTTAAGGCGCAGTGCGATCCCCAAAGATTTCGAGATGCAGCTTTACCGCATGATTTCTTATGGCGATCTGGCGGAATTTTATGTGCTGGACGGGCGTCAGCATCGCTCGATACAGCCGTGCCTTGATAATCCCCGTCATGGCAAGGGCCATGTGGCCCGCGACAGTTGCGAAGACCTGCATGACCCCACGCGCTCGATGCTGGGCGAGGTGCAGGAACAATGGCTGTATGACGGCTTCAGACGAGTCAGTGCGACGTGGAATATAGTGGCGCAGAATCTGCTGGTCGCGCCCTTGCGGGCCTCATTGCCGCCTAATGAGGCCATGTGGTGGACGGACACATGGGACGGCTATGCCGCCGGACGCACGCGTTTGCTTGAGGCTATGGCCGCGACGAAATTGAATAATCCGGTGGTGCTGACCGGTGATTATCATTCCTTCTTCACCAGTGAACTGAGCCTTGATCCGTTCGATCCGGCGTCAAAGGCGGTCGCTGTGGAGTTTGCCGGAACCTCGATCACCTCAAACGGGCCGAGCTTTGACAATATTACCCGCGTCCTGCCTGCCAATCCGCACATCAAGTTCTTTGACAGCCGTGAACGGGGCTATGTGGCGATTGACCTGACGCCTGAGCGGCTTGAGGCGCGGTTGCAGGTGATTTCCGACCGGCGCGATCCGGCGGCGACCGTATCAACGCTGAAGACCCACACAGTTGAGGCCGGTCGGGCCGGACTTTCTGAAGGCTGAGGTTTAAATTTTCTCATTTGACGGGTGAGAAAAAATCACAATTTCAAGCTGTGTTTGCGCTTGGATTAATTAGCATCAGTATGATAGGAATTAAATGTGCCTCTATCGGTGCATCCCTATCCTCCTCAGAAAAGGGTCAACTCCCATGACCGTCCGGCCGAGCTTAACGACATCACCTTCAAGCATGCCATCGCAGCTTGTGTGGTATGCCCGTTGCCCGACTCTGACGGCCATGGGCCTTCTGGCACATCGGGGTGCATTGCAGCGCGAGTTCCTGCGTGAGCCGATAAATCTGGTGTCGGTGCGTGAAACCTCGCAACCCAGCGTCAAGCAGGGCTATCTCGATCACAGCTTGCCCAACCTTGTCAGAGAAGGAGATGCGGCGACGGCGCTTTGGTCATACGGGCTGAATGAGCGTTCGCGGCTTCTGGCGGTGGGGCATACCTACCACAGTGTTCTGGTGGTGACTTCGGGGCGCAGCCACATTACGCGCCTGAGTGATCTCAACGGGCGTACACTGGCCTTGCCGCGCGAGGCAGGCAGCTTTTCACCGGCGCGTGTGCGTGCGCTCAGGGCGTGGGAAACCATCCTTGGGGTGGCGGGCATAGCGGCCAAAGACATTGAATTTCACAACATCATCGCTGATCATCCGTCTACACCGTTTGGTGATATTGCTCGCCGTGAGGTTGAAGCCGTCCTCAGCGGTCAGGCCGAAGCCGGTCTGCTGTTCGGAGCCAAGGGGCTTGAACTGGCGCGTGCGGCGAACCTGAAAATTGTGCACACCTTCACCCCCGAAGATATCCGCGATGACCCCCGCCTTGAGGGCCTGATCGAGCTTCGTACGCTGACGGTGGACTATCCGTTCCTTGAGGCCAATCCCGAAGTGGTGGCGCGTTTGCTGGGGCTGTTGTCCGAAGCGTCTGGCTGGGCGCAAACCTTCCCCAAGGAGGCGCTTAATCACGTTGCCCACGAAGGCAAGGTCGAGGCACCGGATGCCGAAGCCGGTTACGGCGGTTTACTGGCCCAAGGGGCGTCGCTGGGTCTTGAGGATTACAGGCTCAGACACCTCGAGGCCCTGAACGTCTGGCTTAAGGCGCGTCATGCCATCGCAGAGGCCGTGCCGCTTGAAAACTGGGTGCGCAAAGACATTCTTGAACTGGCCCTTTCAGGCGGCGGTTCGCAAAAATTAAGCGTGGTGGCCTGAGACCTTATCCCCCTCAGTTCATCTGGCTTACCGGCAGCAAAGGCGAGGCCTTTGATTGTCAGTGTGAAAAGGGAAGTGGTGCGCCCTTGTTCATACGCGAAAAACCCCGAAGGCTCTGGCTTTCGGGGTTTTTTCACCCCCGATGGCACAGCGTAAGCCGATTGGCTTAGGGGGGGGCTGTCGATGGATTGCCTTGGGCTTCGGGTGGAAATCCGCGCGAAAATATCATTCTTTTGTAATTGTCTGATCATTTGGGTCGAAAACCGCTTCACAGGCTCCCTGTTGCACTCTAGATTGCAGCCTGTGGTTCCGTGATCGGAGATGCCTGACTTTGGCCCGAGAAAAAATAGAAAATAAAAAGCGTTTACAGGAAGAGACGGAAGATTTGGCGGACGCCAGCTCTGAGAAGGAAAAGGGGGGCGCTGCGGCTCTTACCCTGATGCGCGGGCTTGAGGTATTGGGCCGCGTAGCCAAGGGCGATAACAGCCTGCCGAAAATTTCCAAAGCGCTGGATCTGAACAAATCGACGGTGCATCGTCTGGCCTCAACGCTGGTTGATAGCGGCTTTTTGTCGTTTTCACAGCGCGAAGGCTATGCGCTGGGGACGCGTTTGCTTGAACTGGGCCATGCGGCACAGCAGCAAATTACCCTGACGCGGGTATCGCATGATTATCTGGTGCGTCTGGCGGCGGATACCGGCGATACGGTGAACCTTGGTGTGCTGGATGGGCATCAGGTGCACTATATAGACAAAATCCCGGGCACCCGTCGGATTGAGGTGCGCTGCGTTATCGGTGAGCGTCAGTTTCTGCGCCCGACGGGTCTGGGTAAGGCCTTGTTGTTTGACGAAAACGAAGACAAGCTGCGCGAAGTATATCACCGCGAAGCCCGTGAATTCCCGAATTATCGCTATGACCTTAAGGGCTGGCTCGATGTCATGAAGGTTTATCGTGACAAGGGTTATGCGATGGACATGGACGAAAACGAGGACCGCGTGCGCTGTGTAGCGGCTCCGATCCGTGACCTGTCGGGTAAGATCGTAGCGGCGGTGTCTATCTCAAGCGCGGCGCAATATATGGATGATGCGCGTATCGAGACGCTGAAAAACTATGTGCGAGAAGTGACCGAATCCATCAGTCGGGAACTGGGCTATAAGGGCTAAAAACGGCTAATACGGGGGGTATATGTACAGTGTAGTTAAAACCATGATTCAGGGGGCGGGTCTGGTGGCCCTCATGTCTTCGGTGATGACATCGGCGGTTTTGGCTTCGCCGATAGGGGTTGTGCCGGTTCAGTCCACCCGTGAACCCGTCAGGCCTGATCCTCGCCAGCCGACTGTTCCCTATAGCTTACAGCCTCAGGCTCAGGGCATCACCTGTGCCAATGGGACGCTTGAATGGCCGGCTGAATTACGCTTCCCCGCGGGTATTCGTCTTGAGCAGCCAAAACGCGCCACTCCGACAGCAACTGAGACCTATGTACTCGGTTTTTCGATACTGAAAAACGGACGTATGACCGACATCACTACGCTTCGGGCGCCTTCGGAACTGATTGGGAATCAGTTTCTGCCGACATGGGCGGCGGCATGGTCTTTGGGGCCTCAGGCCCAGACCCTGACCGATTGCCGGATGACATGGATGGTACGGGATGACCATCCTGCCCCTGAGGCGATGGTACTAAGCCGCGAAGCCACGCATCTGCGCAATATTCTGACGGGCGTGAATGTTAAGGCGATGGTTTCCGAGCCTTGCCGTCAGGTGGCCAAACGCGTCAAGGCGCTGAACTATCCGGACCGGCGCAAGCTGAAGCTTACGCCCGGACACCCGCAGTGGGTGGCCGAACGTTTTGATGTGAATGCGGATGGCAAGGTCAAGGTCACTGCCCAGATCAGCAGCCGTATGCTGCCTGAGAATGTGGCGCAGGTCAGCGAAGCGTTGTCGCAGCGCAGCTACTATGACGGTGACGCGGCCGAGGGCTGTCTGACCAGCTTTGCCATTCCCGCAGGCACACTACCGGTGGATGACAGCGAAAGCTGGGGCGAACTGATGCAGTTGCACAAGGCGCGGTTGACGGCTGTTTCGGAAAAACCGGCGTCGGAAACCTGCCCGCCGGAAGAACTGAAAAACGTCGTCACCTTTGCGTACCGGCCTGAGCTTTATCCGCAAATGGCGCGTCGGCATAAGATCGAAGGCGTTGCCTATCTGGTTTATGATGTGGCGTCATGGGGCGAACTTAAGGTGCGCGGACGCTGGGGCCACCCCTTGCCACAGTTTGCGCAGGCGGCGGAAACCATGCTCAGGCAATCTAAGGTGGCTCAGTCGGCGCGTGGTCTTGGGGGCTGCCGGATGAAGGTCAAATTTGTCATTCAGGGCGACCGGCCCGAAGATGACAAGGCAACCCTGATCGGGGCGGATGGTGAGGCCGCCCCAAACCCCTGACCAAGATCTTGATCAGCACAACTGACAGATATCGAGTTCCTGAAAGTCGCCATAGTCAAGGTTTTCGCCGCCCATCGCCCAGATGAAGGCGTAGCTTGAGGTGCCGACCCCGCTGTGGATTGACCAGGGCGGGCAGATGACGGCCTGTTCGTCGGCGACGACAATCTGGCGCGTATCCTGCGGCTGCCCCATGAAGTGAAAGACGCGGTCTGAAGGGCCAAGCCGGAAATAGAAATAGGCTTCGGAGCGCCGGTCATGCAGGTGCGGCGGCATGGTGTTCCATACACTGCCCGGCGACAGAAGTGTCAGGCCGAGCAATAGCTGAGCCGAGGCGCAGACTCGCGGCACCACAAGTTGATGTATGGTACGCTCATTGGCGGTTTCACGGCTTCCGCGTTGCAGGGGGTTACTCTGCGCCAGCGGAATGAACTGCGTGGGATAGGCGCAGTGCGCCAGTGTGGAGGCAAGGTAAAACCGCGCCGGATTGGACGGATCAAGCGAGCGGAAGGTGACATTGACGCTGCCGCGACCGATATAGATCGCATCCAGAGGTGCCAGCACATAGGTTGTGCCATCAATGTCAATCTCACCGGTGCCGTCACTCACATTGACGACGCCCATCTCGCGTCCGGCCAGATAGGGCTGACCGGCCACCGAAGCCGGTTCGGTCTGAACCGGCAGGCTCAAGGCGGTGCTGACCGGTGCCGCGCCCCCGATTACCAGACGCTCCTGATGCAGATAGTTCAGCTCGATCTTATCCGTTACGAACAGGTCACGGATAAGGTAGCGGTCACGCAGGGTCTGGGTGTCCGCCGACGCCATCTCATCGGGGTGGGTGGCGTAAAAGGTTCGCGTGTACATATCTTAAACCGGATCAGGAGACTTTGCGGGTGGGGGCTACTTCAACCGCATAGACGTGGTTGACGCCGTGCATATTCGACGAAAATACAATCCATTTGCCGTCCGGCGTGAACCTCAGGTTCGGCTCCAGACGGTAATCGTGCGCCGACAGATCGACCAGACGCGTGGCCTTGAACTTTTCAACGGTAATCAGGCTGTCGTCATAGGAATCGAGGTCGGCATCGACAATGGTTTCGGCATTCAGAAGCGAAATCCATTTGCCGTCCGGCGCATGGGCCACCATGTCAAAATCACCGCCGTCGCTGGCGAAGGTCACGCCGTCATGGGCAATGTTGAAGTGCACGCCCCAGTCGTTTTGTTCGACACGTTTCCAGACGCGTTTGCCGGTAGCCAGTTCAAGACCGGCGACCCAGAAGACCTGACCGCGCGGGGTTTGCAGGTCAAACCATAGCCACTTGCCGTCATGGCTGAAGAATTCATGGCCCCAGATTTCCATATTCTGGGTGCGCGTATGGACGCTTTTGAGGTCTGAGCCGTCGGCGCGGATAAGTTTGATGCGGTCAACCCGATGCCAGGGCCCTTCCATGCAGAAGCGGATTTGCTGCGGGTCGGTCGGCGAAAACTGGGCGTGGCCAATCCATTCGACGGTCGAGTAAATGACCTTGCGCTCGCCGGTTTTGATGTCGATGGTGAACAGCTCGGACGGTACGCGCGCGGCCCAGCGTTCAAGCATGCGTACGCCCTTGGCCTTGGCGAAGTTCAGCGGTTTGCCGTCCGGCCCGACGGCCGCATAGTTATCGCTGCCGAACTGGGTCGGGTCAGTACTGCGCTGCTGTATTGCCTTGGCCCCATAGGCAACGGTGCCCAGCAACAGGGTGTCATCGGCGTTCAGAGCGCTGATGTTACCGGCGGGGATGCGGACAATCTGGCGGGTCTTTTTGGTATCGACATTGATCGCATAGATGGTCTTGGGGCGGTCAGCCGGTTCGCCTTCGCCGGCATCAGTGACGGAATAAAAGGCCTCACGCGATGTGCGCGCCATAAACATCAGATCGGCATTGGCCTGATCGACCAGACGGCTGACCTTCCAGTCCCTGAGGCGCACGGTCTGAATACCCGTCGATGAACGGATGACCATGACATCGCCTTCGGGGGTGTAGACATTGCGATAGAAGTACATGCCGAGCGAACCGGCTTCGTCGGTAATGCGCAGAATGCGGTGACCGGTTTTCGGATCGACCCAATCCCGTGGAATGTCACCCGACGGCTGGGGCGCGTTCGGTGAAGACGCCTGAGTTTGCGCACTTGCCTGCGCGGCCATGCCAAGCCCCAGCGCCGAAGCGGCCCCTAAAAGCCCGCCCCCAAGCCCTTTGAGGGCAGTGCGTCTTGTTCCGGTTGTCATGTTTAAAACTCCGTGTACTTGAATAGGGGGAAGGCTTCAGGCGGGGGGCATGTTCGATCTATTTGCCTGGCGTGAACGAGAAGGTCTGGGCCTGAACATAGGTGTCCCAGTCGGCACGGGATTTGAAGTCCAGACCGCCATCCCATGCGGCGCCCATGTAATAGACAAATGGCTTATCAGGCGTGACACGCAGCAGGATCAGATAGTTGTCCGCATCTTCGGCAAAGCCTTCGACCATGGCCGGATCTGCGGCAATGGTGATGCCGTGGCTGCCATAGGATTCATGCGCCGGTTCCCAGAAGCTTAAGATGCCCGCCTTGGCGTCACGGGTGACGAAACCGGCTCCGTTGGCATTGCGGCGTTTGGAAATGCCGACAGCGACAATCAGCGGCTCAGAGGTGTCCGACTTAAGGTGTGACTCAATGCGGGTGAAGTTGGTGCCGAGCGGCAGGGAGAAGGTACGGGTCTCCCAGACCTTACGCACTACATCCACCGGCCATGCACGGTAATCGACCTTGAAACGCGCTTCGTCACCACCGGTTTTCAGGATTTCATAGGTAGAGAAGTTACGTGAGGTCCACAGCTTGTTTTCGTACCAAATCCCCAGACCGCCGGTGCCGCGTCCGCGTCCGACATCGTAATAATCAAGGCCTTCGCCACGATCAACATGGTAGTTCGGGAACTTTAGCTGACGATCCATGAATGGCCAGCGCACGCGCTTGGCCCATACATCAATCCCTGAACCCGACGGGGCTTCGCGGGCCTCAAGGGCGGGGCCATAGATGCGGTGGGCGATACGGTCGTTTTCCCACAGAAGGTCATCAAGGCGATCAGGCGCAAAACGGGCGACCGCACGCGGTTTCTGATCGGCTGGGGCAGGCGGCGTCAGTTGCTCGACCGCCGATGGGCGATTGAGCGTCGTGGGATCGTAGGCCAGCGCACGGGTCGCCTGCATTTCCTTGGCGCGGCGGGCTTTTTCTTCTTCGCTGATAACCGTCACCGGCGCGATCGGCTGTGGTGTAGTGGCAAAAATGGTGGCTTCGTCATCACGCACCGGCAGGGCATGAGGCAGGCTGCGGGGGCCAGCGTTCAGGCCTGCGACCTCAAGACCGGCCAGAAGATACGCGCCGGTCGCATATGGGCCGACCTCATCGGGGCGGGTATTGACCGGCTGATCACCGGTCTTTTGCGCCGCGCCTATCAGGCCGTTTGGCAGGATATGCTGATTGAGCGCGGCCCAGCCTTTGAGCACGGCAGGCTCATAGGTCTGGCGATCGAGAAGCCCGTGATTAATGCCCCAGGCCAGCGCATAGACAAAGAAGGCCGAGCCTGAGGTTTCAGCTTCGGGATAGTGCTCTGGCGCATTGAGGTCGGCGCGCCACAGGCCGTCAGCCTGTTGTAATTCAAGGACGCGTGACGCCATCTGAGTGAATTGTGTGGTGTAGTAGTCGCGGCCTTCGAAATCAGCCGGCATGGACTCAAGGACACGGGCCAGGCCGCCCATCACCCAGCCATTGCCACGCGCCCAGTAGATAGGCTTACCCGTAGGGCCGCGATGGCCGGTTTTGAAGCGCTCATCACGCAGGAATAGGCGCTCTTCGGGTACCCACAGACGCTCGGCGGTGCGCCGCCATTCCTTGTCCATGGCACGGATATATTTCAGATCGCCGGTCAGGGCCGACTGACGCGCCAGAACCGGTGGAGCCATATAAAGCGCATCGCACCACCACCAGATTAGCGTGTCGGTGTCCTGCGGACGGTTAAGGTGCGGGATCATGAAATCGAGGCGCTGTTGCAGCGGCATCAGCACGCCCTGTTGACCACGGCGGGCGTATATTTCCTGATACAGGTCGCCTATGGCCAGATCATCGGCGTTGAGCAGCAGACGCTCGGCGCGCGCACCACGGAAAGCATAGTTATAATGTTCGGCCGTAGCGGTCAGAAAGCGCAGGGTTTCCTTGTTTTCGCTTTCACGCGCCAGTCGCGCCGCCCCGACATAGAAGGTCGCGGCAACCCAGTTGGAGGAAATTTCCGACAGATTGCTGCCGGTCGAAAGCTGAATGGGTCTGCGGCTCATGTCGGCTATTTGCGCAGCGGCGACATATTCCAGAACCGGCATGACTTCGGCGCGGGTCGGGCGCTTGGTCGGAGAAAAATTGATAGCCGGACGTGTCGGCGTCTGAAGCCAGACGGCTTCGATACCGGCAATCGGCGTAGTTTGCGGGGCGTCAACGGCCATGGCCGGCGCCGCGCTCAGGAGTACACCCGCAGATGCAAATGAGATCAGGGCTTGTCTAAAAGTCTTGATGGCAAGTGTCATGAGGGTGCGATTTCCTTTTTGCGCCTTTCGTACAGATAGTGCCGTTACGGGAGGCGTGCTCTAAGAGTTAAATGTCCGGCCTTACGTGGGTAAGGCCGGACTTAAGGTTAGGTAATCAGGTTACTATCAGAAGCCTGCGATTACACCGAAGTAGAAGCGCTGACCGTTGAAAATTTTATCGAATACATAAGGTGTGTTGTTGCCATCAACCTGAATGAATTCGCTCGGTGTGTATCTTGTGATGCTGTCGTTGAGAAGGTTTTTGCCTTCAACAAAGAACTCGACATTCTTGTTGACCTTGTAGGAAGCGCGGGCATCAAGAGATTTTGTGCCGGTCTTGTAGATCGGATGGATCGTCTTGAAGTAGGCTGTTGCGCCCGTGGTGCCCTCGATACCCGATGAGGTCGGGATACGGTTCACACTCTGTGACGACGTGCGGTCATACCAGTAGTCACGCTTCTGATAAGCAACACGTGCATTCAGGCGACCGTCATCATACCAGAGGTTGACGTTGTAAACATAGGATGAGGTCGAACGTGGCGGCAGAACCTTGCCGGTAAACGGATCGATTTCCTGTGTTTCCTGATTGTATTCCGAGGAAGAGTAGTTGAAGCCACCGCCGGTGTAACGAAGTATTGAAGGCAGGAAGGTGAAGGCGGTACGGCCAGCAACTTCCAGACCGGTGAACTCAAGGCCGCCGGCACCGTCTCTGTACGTGGCGACGTTGTAGTTATTAGCTTCAAGTTCGTAACCAGTGATCGTTACGTCTTCTGGTTTGTTCGTCTTAACATCGATTTTGTAGTGTGTGACACTGAGCTGGCTGTCTCTGTTGGGGTACCACTCCAAAGACAGGTTTTCAGTGATGGCTTCATACCCCTTAAGCTCAGGGTTGCCGATACGGCCCGTACAACGGTTAATGAACCCGCTGTTCAGGAAGTTCTCAGCCGCATTACCGTCATCTGTGGTCGGATCACCATCGTCAAATGCGCCCGGGTTGTTGGCAAGATATTGCTCAACTTCTGCACGGTTGGACTGATCGACATTATAGCACGAGGCGGCCGAAGTACCCGTCAACTGTGTCATGCTTGGACGCGCACGTTGCTTGGCTATCGAGTAACGCACAGCCAGCTGATCTTCGATCGGCCATACGGCAAGGTTCAGGCTGGGCAGGAAATCTTCTGTTTTGCGCTCGATATCACTTACGCGTCGTGAAACGTAGGTGTCAACAAGTTCAAAACCCTGACGGGTGTAGGTTTGCCCGTTTACAGTCTCCTGACGGTTGAACTGGACGGCTTGACGGTCGTAGAAAATAACAGATGGCTGGGCCTGAACTTCAATTTTCTGATAGCGAACGCCGACGTTACCGTTGACGTCCATGCCGAACAGACGCGTTTCAAAGTCGGTCATGACATAGGCAGACAGAGTGCCTTCTTCTGTTGAGTAGCTCGGGCGATCATAGACATTGCCGTCCGAAGCCATGCAGCGGTACAGACAGTCAGGGTTATGTCCGCTCAGGTCAGCATATTGACCCAGCAGGTTATAGAAGACATCAAAGTTAGGAACCATCCAGCCGCTGAGAAGATTTCCGCGGTCAGGGAGGTTATTGAAGTAGGTCGAACCGGGCAACGGCATCAGGGCAGCATCGATAAGCCCCTGATACTGATCCTGTGTGATCGTATGATACTTGTAGGGTGTGTTGGCCAGAGTTGTCGTAGGAATAGCAGACGTGCCGAACTCACAAGGTGCGTTTGCAGGCGCAAGTGATGGCACGCAGAAACGTACCTGATCCAGACTGCGGGCATGGAAAAGTGTTACACCCGGCTTGATCTGGAAGCCGTCATAGCGCCAGGTTTCATTGTAGCGGTCACGTTTTTGCGCACCAAACTTAACTGTTTTGATGGGGCCGAAATTGTCGAAATTACGCGTGAAGTCAATTTGCGAATTCCACTCGGTATTTTCATCATAGAATGGTGTGTATTCCATTGCCGAAGTGGCGCTGAAACCATTCGCGGCCTGAATGGGGTAGTAGGCTGCCGGACTTGTGATATCTACGCCAGCAGGCAATTCGAAGTTCCAAAGTCCGCTATCGGGGATAAGTTTAAATGTAGCAGAGGGTAACTGTGCGAAGAATTTGATGGTATCGTCCTGACGATCAGCAAAGGCCTTGGCATACTGAATGCGCCCCTTGACCAGCCAGTTCTCCCAACGGAAATCGGCACCGGTCTGAACGTAATGCTGCTCGGTTTTACGACGCAGATTTCTGACCTGCGTGTCCCAAACCACGTTCTGCACATAGCCTGAAGGCGCCGTTGCGCTGCCGGTCGGGTTACGCACCATGTCATATTGTGTCACGAAATGATTTTCGTTGACGACAACGTTACGGACATTGGTTGCCAGCACGCCGTTGGCGTTCGTGGTACCCGTAGGCGCGGCAATCTGCAGGTTGTAGGCGGTATTGTGGAAGTCACGGATGTTCGGGTTGTAAGACGCGAAAATCGTCAGATTGTCATTTACGCGGAAATCGGCGCGCAACTGCAGCGAGGTGATCTTGTCGTCGCGGAATTCACGGCTGAAACGCGGCAGGGAGGGGAAGAACTCTTCCCATTGCGCGTAGCAGTTAAGGCGGCTGTTGATGCCTGTAGTTGTGAGAGCCGCGCAATCGGCTTTGTTAGTAACCGCAGCCGCAATCGGATCGAAAGCCTGAGTGAAGGTCTTCTCGGCAGAGTTATCGTGGTCACCAAGCGGGATGTAGCCTGCCGTTGAGTTTGCCACACGCGCAATATCCGAAACGCCATTTGAGCGATCGTAGGTCATGTTGAACAAAAGGCCGAGGCGGTCATTGAAGAACTTGCGGGTGGCAATAAAGTTTGCACGCGGTGTCCAGCCGTCATCCAGAGAGCTCTTCTGGTACTGCAGATTGAACTTGTAGAGAGGCTTTGCGAAATCAAGACCGGTACGTTGTTCGATACGCACCGTACCACCGACGCCGCCGGGAGTCATGTCAGCCGTTTGCCCCTTGACCACGTCAACGCTTTTGACAAGGTCAGAAGACATGTCGCCCAATGCGGTAACCGAGCGGCCATCCTGTGAGCCGGTAGCCATCATCGACATGCCGTCAACTTCGACGCGGATCAGGTCTGGCGACTGGCCACGGATGGTAAAGCCGTTCTGTTCGCCCGAGTCACTTACACCAAGGCCGACACCGGCAATACGCGCAATGGCGTCACCGACGTTCTTGTCAGGGAAGTTACCGATGTCATCGGCGACGATGGAGTCCTGATTGGTGGCGGCGCGCTTTTTGCGCTGGATAGCGGACTGTTCGGCGCGGCGGGCGCCGACGACGACCACTTCCTGAACTTCGTCGGCGGCACTGGCCTGTTGCTGGGCCGAAGCGGTGCTGCCTATGGTCATGACACCGGTGGCGGCCGTGAGCGCGATCAGTGACGCTCCCAGCTTTAATCTCATATTATTGCCCTTGGCGTTTTTCATGGTTGTTTCATCCCTCTTTTTCCCGCCGTGATGACGGTGTTATTAAGTTAGTCCGGCGGCAGGCCCGTTTATGTCCATACCTGCCATCAGAGTGTTTGCGGTATTGCCGTGGCCTGATTCACATCCGGCCGATTAGTGGTGTGTCCTCCGGTATTATTCCCCCGCAGAGGCGGCAGGCAGTCTGTGTGAAAATCTCCGTAGTCCGCGCTACGGATCAGTTGCCACCCTGATTTCGCGGGTGTTTTTTTGCCCAGCTTTCATAGGCATCAACGGCCTTTTGCGGGTGATTGTTGTACCAGGAATAACCGTTGCGACGGCCCTTCGAGATTTCGTTGACATCATCGTGGATGTTCTTGCTCCAGTCGCCAAAGATGGGCTGACCGGTTTTGATGTCGTAATTGCGCGACCAGATCGGGCCTGCGCCCGGTTGGGCAATGAGCTTGCGGCCTTCTTCGTCGCTGACCTTGGTAAAGGCCACATCATAGATGGCCTTCGACTTCAGCCAGTCCATGCCGGAATGTACCGCTGTGATGATCTCGGGCGATGGATCAGGGAAGCGCATCAGATACAAAAGAATGTCAGTGCTTTCGGCGCTGGCCAGTGAGCGCATCTCATAGTTACGCGCCGAGATAGGCGTCAGGGTCAGGGCATCGACCTGCTGCGGCCAGACGGTCTTTTTGCCATCGACAGCGACCTGCGACTTCAGGATCACCTTAACGGCCCTGTGGCTGGCGTTTTCTGCCTGTTGTTTGATCTCAGGTGAGAAAAAGGCAAAATCGGCATGGCCTTCGGCCACATCGCTGAGGATCATTGCGGCTTCGGCCACCACATTGTCATTGAAGGTTACGCCGTCATGGAAACCGCCTTCGAGCGGATAGTTCTGAGGCCAGCCACCGTTCGGATATTGCGCCAGCAGCAGATAGTTCACGCCCTTGGCAATGCTGGCGCGGTACTTGTCACCTTCTGGGCCGGGCAGGTTCGCCTGAACCCGACCGAGGAAGCGCATTTCCGTTGTGGTGGCACCGTTATCGAGCGAGCCGACAAAGGTCCAGAAACGGTCGCGCGGCTCATCAAAGCTGCCCTTGCCCACTTCCATGGTTTCGGCATTGTTGGCGTAGCGCTGACCGGGCAAGCGTGCAGGGCCGGTACGATCCTGATTCTTGCTCCAGCCGCCCGTAGGGGTCTGGAAACTGACGATCGTGTCGGCAATGGCGCGGGCTTCGGGCGTCGCATACCAGGCGGATTCACGATTGAGCGGCATCTTCGGGCTGCCGGCGACGGGCGGGGGTGGAGCCTCCTTACCGGCAGGCAGTTCCGCGGCCAGTGTGGCGCGGTCAAATTGTTCTTGCTGTTCCGAGCGGTGGAGATAAGCTTCCCATGCCGAGCGTTCAGACTCAGGCAGCAGGTTCAGGCGTTCACGGCTGACTTCGGGAGCCGGTTCGTTAACGCCAATAACGGCACTGACAGCGGGCGCTGCCAAGATAAGTGCCATCAGGGACACCAGTCCCGTTCTGAAGATAACCTGCATTTCCGTCCCGTTATTTTATATGCTTGTTCCAGAATTGATACTTTAAGAGTGATTGGCTGTAAACGAAAATGCTCATTTTCGACACAATTTTTAAAATAGTTTTCACCAGTAAACTGTCCGAAAAACCGTTGTTCTTGGTGAAATTTTTTAAGCTTTTTTGCCTTGAGAATGATTATTTCTGTTGTTTTTTGCGGGATCGGAATCATTATCATTCCCATCTGCGAATGGTCACGGCTAAGGCTTCCAACTGAGTATCATTGCCGTTTGGTAACCGTTTTCGGACGGAACGCCGTTTCAGAGCGGCATTTATTGCAGATAAATGTATCAATTATAGGGATGATGTTCGTGACAGCCTTGTCATGGGTTTGCCCTGATAAAATAAGCACACAGGAAGGTTTCAATGCGCGCGCCTCATATATCCCGACGTCACCTTATGTTCAGTGCCGCAGCGGCGGGTATGGCTGTTAGTGCGGGCACCTCACAGGCTTTTGCGGGCACGGCGGCGGCGATAGATCGCAAGGCGCTGGTGCAGCGGCATAACCCGTCCCTGAAGGCGGTTGATCCGGCCAGTCCGCTGATGCTGGGCAATGGCAATATCGGCTTCACAGCGGATATTACCGGCCTTCAGACCTTCACCGAACCCTATAGCAAGATGTCGCCGCTTCTGACCGAAGCGCAGTGGGCCTGGCACAGCTTTCCTAATCCCGAAGGCTATAGTGTGCGCGACACGCAGATACCGATTGAGGTGCGTGGCGTTACCCGCCGCTATGGCTATATAAAAAGCTGGGATGAGGCGGCCAGTAATCCGGCCATTGCCTATATTCGCGAAAACCCGCACCGCTTTTCGCTGGGGCGTGTGTCGCTCGATCTGCGTCACAAGGACGGTACCTCGGCCCGTTTCGAGGACATAAAGCAGACGTCGCAGACGCTTGATCTGTGGACGGGCAGTCTGACAAGCCGCTTTGAGTTTGATGGCGAAGCTGTCTCCGTCACCACGCGTGTTCTGCCCGATCAGGATACGGTGATGGCCGAGGTTGAATCAGGGCTTGTGCAGCAGGGGCGGTTAGGGGTGGTTGTGCGCTTTCCGGGCGTATCAAAGACCATCAATCCGGATCCGGCGGACTGGAGCAATCCGCAGGCACACACCACGACCGAAATTTCGCGCCGCGCCGGTGAAGTGCGCCTGAAGCGTCAGATTGATGACACGGTCTATTATGCCGCTATCGGGGCTGGGTCAGCGGAGATAAAAGCGGCGGCACCGCACGAATATCACATCAGTAATAAGGGGCAGCCACGCCTGACGGTGCTGGCGCAGTTCTCATCCGATGCCGGCGCGCCCTTGCCCGCCGCCTCAACGGCGCGTGCGGCCACCGAAAAGGACTGGGCCGATTACTGGAACACGGGCGGCATGATTGATTTCACCGGCAGCACCGATGCGCGTGCGCCGGAGTTGGAGCGGCGGATTATCCTGTCGCAATATCTGATGCGCGTAAACGCGTCAGGGGCCTTCCCGCCGCAGGAAGAAGGCCTGTTTTCCAATAGCTGGAACGGTAAGTCGCACCTTGAGATGCACCCCTGGCACGCAGCGCATTTTGCGATTTGGGGGCGTCCGCAATATCTGGAGCGCAGCCTTGGCTGGTATGTCGGCTTCTTGCCGAAAGCAAAGGCCCGCGCGCAGGAGCAGGGTCTCAAAGGCGCATGGTGGCCCAAAATGATCGGGCCGGATGGTGCCGACAGCCCCAGCAAGGTATCACCCTTCATCATGTGGCAGCAGCCGCACCCGATCTATATGTCGGAACTTTTGTACCGTGCCGGAAACACTACGGCTGAGAAGGCACGGCTTCTGACGACCTATGGCGAACTGGTCAACGAAAGCGCGGAACTTCTGGCCTCGTTTATGGTGCTGGACGAAGCCTCTGGTCGTTACCGTCTGGGGCCGCCGGTGATTCCGGTGCAGGAAAACTTCGATCCGTTTGAAACCTATAATCCGCTGTTTGAAGCGTCCTATTATCGCTGGGGCATTGAAACGGCGCAGGACTGGCGCGAGCGTCAGGGGCTTGGTCGTCGTGCGGACTGGGATGCGCTTCTCGCCAAATGGCCGGAACCGGCGCAAAAGGACGGCCTCTATCTGCCGACCGAATCCCAGACCGATTTCTGGGACAAGGCCGCCGGTGAGACCTGCCGTACCCATGCCGCCGAAGGCTGTCAGAACCGTGACCATCCGTCCTTCCTGATGGCGCTGGGCTGGCTGCCGGGGCGTGACATCAATAAGGCGGTGATGCGCAACACGCTTGACCGGATGAAGCGTGACTGGGACCTGCGCCAGACATGGGGCTGGGACTATCCGATGATTGCCATGACGGCTGCACGTCTGGGGGCCGGTGATGAGGCGATTGACTGGCTGTTCTTCCCTGCCAAGAACAATCAGTTCGGCCTGAGCGGCATGACGCCCCGTGTGCACCTTGATGCCCATGCCGCCGCCTTTGTGCCTGCGGCTACGGGGGCAGGCCCTGGCGTTTCGGCGGATACGGGGCCGGACGGGCCGGGTTATCAGCGTGCTGCGGAAACCTATTTCCCGTCAAACGGCGGGCTGTTGCTGGCGATCGGACTGATGGCCGGTGGCTGGGACGGCAGTTCGGGCCAGACACCGGGCTTCCCCAAAACCGGCTGGAAGGTGCGTGCCGAAGGCATCAAGTCACTGTTTTAAAGCAGAGTTCCAGTACAAAAAAAGCCGCCTGATCCGATGATCAGGCGGCTTTTTTATTTAGTACCCTATGGAGGCTATCTTACAAGACTTACGCCCATCAGGCCGATCACCACATCATTGGCCACAGAATGCACCGACAGGGATTTCAGCGTTCTGGTCGGGTCAAGGTCAAGATACAGAAGGTTGGCCGAGCCGCCCGCCAGCTTTTCGCGATCGGCATAGCCCTTGGTTTGCGGGATGAATATCTTACCGGTTTGCATGTCGAAGCGTACAGGCACTTCGCCACACAGGCGGAACTGATAGTCGTCGATGAAGAAGTCGCGCTCAACCGGCCACCAATTATCGGGGTTGCGTAGCTCAAGCTTGGAGGTTGTACCGTCCGTATAGGTGACAATCACCTCGCCATTGATCAGACGGCTTTGCATCTGGTTGGTGGAGCCCGCCATCATCAGGTAGGCGCGACTGGCCTTACCGGACAATGGCACCTCGGCGGCGCTTGGGTAATTGTCCCACTGTGAGGTGAACAGGACGTTCGGCTGGTCGCCCGAAGGTGTGCGGAATTTCAGACCGTTCAGGGTGGTGACTTCGCCACCGGCGGCGCGCAGGGCATCGTCCTTGACGTGGAACATGTCGTTCACATTGCCTGCCCAGCCGCCAATGCCTTGCGCGGGCAGGGCCATGGACACAAAGGGCGAGCGGGGTGTGCGGTACTTGCCCATCTCATAAAGTGTCGTCACCTTATCATTAAAGGCAGCGCTGATGTCGACGGTTTCAGCCGATATGGTGTTGCCTGCGCGCGCCCAGTCTGGTGTCCGCATCGGGCAGGCCTGTGGTGGGCTGGCGGTGTGGTTTAGCGCAAACCAAGAGAAGTCGCCCTGCTGCTTTTCGCTGAATTGCGGTTGGGAGGCTGGTTTGGTCTGGCTGCGGGCATCGGTGATGGTCTGACCGGCCCACACGACCTCAACATTGGCCGAAGCGGACAGTGGACTTTCGATGCGCAGCTTTGGGGTGCCGACGGATTGAATGGCTGTCCATTTTACTGTGCGGCCATTAACGCGCACAGCACTGACCTTATCGGTGCGGGCCGGTATGTCCAGCACGAGTTGCTCAAAGGTCTTACCGGTCTGACTGATGCGCCAGCGGTCGGTCTGGCCTTTGCGTTCAAAGCTCAGGCTCAGATTGGGGTGGGTGATGCGCGCGTGATCCCACTCCGGCGGAAAGCCCGGTACAATCGTCAGGGTGCGGTTGAGCGCGTCTGGCTGAATGCCAAACAGGCCTTCGACAATCGTGCGCGACATAACGCCAATGCCATCAGCGAAATCACGCTGGGATTCACGGCGATAGACATCAAGGTAATTCAGGCTGCCGACATTGCCGGGGGCGATGCCCATGAAGAAGCTGCCCAATATGCTGCCGCGCGTAATGTCATAGGCTGAGTCAGGACGGCCTGCCTGCCATAGCGCCAGCGCCGTGTGCAGGTTTTCGCCCATGACCATGTTGTTGGTTGACCAGTGATAGGGCATCCAGTCAGTCGTCGGCAACATATGGTAGGGGCGGTCGTCCGGTACGCCTGCACCGGTGATCGGCACGCGACGGAAGCTGTTGTCTATGTCAGCGGCCATGCGGGCGGCCTCGAACGCATCCGGCACGCCGGAATCAACCGTGTGGTAGAAACTCCAGAGGCCATAGCTTGGGTGCAGAAGCTGATTGCCCAGCAGGTCGCGGAATTCCGCAAACGCACCGCGTTCAGGCATCCAGAGATTGGCACGCATGCCTTTGGCGATCAGGTCGGCTTCCTGTTCGTAAGGGGTCGGGTCCTTACCGATCAGTTTCGCCAGACGCGCGACCATGCGGTTGTGATACAGATTGTAAGCCGTCGTATAGGCTGCGCCACCGCCATTGTACTGAATTTCGTCACTGGCCCAGATGGCCGCATAGCCTTCGTAAAGGGGTAGTTTTTCGGCACCATATTCGCGGCGGAACAGGCGTTTTTCCCACGCCATGTGACGCTCAATGACCGGCCAGACCTCGCGGACATAGTCCAGATCGCCCGTCCAGAGGATATGCCGGAACATGGCATCAAAGAAGCCAACATTCATATCATAGTGCGCGTTGGTCAGATCGCCATTGGAATGTAACGCATCAGGGTTACGCGCCAGATGGGTGGCTTCGGCGGGTGAGGCAATGGTGTCGGGGATCGGTTGCGTGTTTTGCTTTACCGTCCAGAGGTCGAAATTGCGTCGGGCGCGATCATGCCAGCCAAGGGCATCAAGCGCATATGGCCCGCGCCAGCCCACCAGACGTGTACGCCAGGCAATCGCGCCGTGCGTAATGCCTGCGCCCTGACTGTTTTCATCCCAAACACCGTCGGCAGCGACATTTAACGCGCCTACGGCGGCATTAAGATAGGCGTCAGGCGTCACCACCTGCACGCGTTGGCGAAGCGCGGTGAAATGCTTGCGGCTGGCTTCGAAACGGGCGGCCATGTTGGCGGGTTTAGGTGTCGATGCACCGGCATTATTGGCATCGGACTCAGTGAGGGCGGTGCCTGATGCGCGGACATCGCTGTAATCGCCAAGCTCACGCAATGCGCCTCTGCGGGTAACTTCGATGCCGACATAAACGGGCGTGGCGCTTAGTCTCAGGGTGCCGGTCACCACCTTGATGGGGGCGTCACCTGAGGAGGTCAGGAGGCCTGAGGCATCGTCCCACAAGCGGGCGTCCGCCAGTTGCCAGCGCACCTGACCTGAGGCCTGACCCGTCAGGCCCGCCGCCTTGCCGTCGGCGACAAAGCCGGTGTTCGTCACGCTGTAGGTCGTGTCCGCGGCATATTCGGGTTTAAACTGGAAATATTCGCTGATGGGCACTTTCTCGGTGCCGATGTCGCCGTCGCGTGCACCCCGCACGCCGTTGCCGCCGCCATAGGCGATAACCAGTTCCGCACCGGCGGGAAGCCCTTGACCAGAGGCGCGCAGCATGACGCCTTCGGTCTGGTGAAGTGCCAGAACCACCAGTTCAATGCGACCGGATGCGCCAATCAGCGGATCCTGAATCGTATAGAGCATTTCGCCCGGGCGATAGCGCGCTGTAATGGTGTCGGCATGGTTCAGCCACTTCACGCCCTGTGCCGTCTTGATGCCGAGCCTCAGATTGCCGCCACGACCGGGCAGATAGAGAGAAAATTCCGGTTTGTCGCCCGCATCGACGCGAAACGCGGTGTTGCCGCCATAGAGCGCACGGTTGAAATATTCGTTGCCGTTACGGATGACAAAATCCTCACCGTCAGCCTGATAGCGCAGGGGTGTCGAAAGCTGCCCTTCGAGATTGGGATAAAGTCCGCGCGTGGCCGCGGGTTTGGTTGTGCTCTGGTTATTGGTCGGTGCGGTCTGCGCAGTCGCAGACAAGGCCACTGGCGTTAACAGCAGGGCCCAAACTATGGCGGTGGCGCAGGCATGACGGGGCATGGTTGGCATTATCCTCTGTCTTATATTTATTTGATGCTATTTTAATTATAGAGACGGATTATGGGGCGCAAGTCTTAATGCAGCCAACCGCAATAAACCCTTTTACTGAAGAAAAAAATGCCCCTTCTTTTTCAAGAAGGGGAAGATCATGCATTTCTCACGGAGAGGGAAGGAAATGCAGATTAATTCTCAGAAGAGGCATCCAAACTATATTTGCCAGAGTTTGCTTTTGCAACCCTTTTATAGAGATGTAATTTCATTTATAGATACGATATCTCTCCGTTAGGTCTTTATTACGGAAAAATGACGGGTCTGGGCGGGACGTGCATTTTTCTGGCGATAATTAAATTCTTGGCAATCCTGCCTGTGTACAGTTTGCATAAAACATAAGTCCCTTATTCAGGATGAATGCGTATTTTACTCGGGTGCGGGAATAATTACGTGGATACAGGCAGGGATAGAACAGGGCTGGCGCATATTTTCCCCACTTCGGGGTATGATGGGCCGTGGGATCCGTTCGGAGGGTTGTTCGACAGGAACCCTATTCCGATGTGGGTTTTTGAGACGACAGATTCAAAATTTGTCGCTGTGAATACGGCGGCCTGCGCCCTTTATGGCTACGAAAAGGCGGCGTTTCTTAAGTGCAATCTCACCGATATCTGTGTTGATGATGATGCCCTGATCCGGCCGGAAGCCCGCGATGATCCGGATGCATTTTTCAGCGCCGGAAAGGATGTAACCCAGTCAAAGGCCAACGGAGAGAGAATTCGGGTTCTGCGTTTCGCCTGTCCGGCCCCCTATTGGGGTAAGACCTGCGTCATGGTCTGGAGCATTGATGTCACCCAGCGTGAACTGGCTTCGATTGAATTACAAAGTACGCGCATATTCCTGAACGCGATCGTCGAGAGTATCCCGTCAATGCTGTTCGTCAAGGACGCTCAGACCGGACGTTTTGTGCTTTTGAACAAGGCGGGCGAGGAACTGCTTGAGATCAGTCGTCATGATCTGATCGGCAAATCGGACTTTGATCTTTTTGATCCTGAGGATGCCGAGCGTTTCCGTCAGGCCGATGCGGCTGTGGTTGCCTCGGGCAAGCTGGTCACAATCGAAAATGAACCACTTAAGACGCCCGGAGGGATGCGGTCCTTGCGCACCCAAAAGGTCGGTGTGCCGGACATCGAAGGCAAACCAAGATACCTTCTGGGGATTTCAGAAGATGTCACCGAAAAGCTGCGCGTAGAAGAGCGCAGCCGGCATCTGGCGCTGCATGATGTTCTGACCGATTTGCCTAACCGGCTGCAGTTTCAGACCATGCTTGACCTGCAGATGTCTCAGGACGACGCGCCGGAAAACGATTTCGCGCTGTTGCTGCTTGATCTGGATCGTTTCAAGGCCGTCAACGACAGTCTTGGGCATCATGCGGGCGATCACCTGCTGAAGGCTGTGGCGGCACGCATGCGGTCGGTTGTGCGTGCGGGTGATATTATTGCACGACTGGGGGGTGATGAGTTTGGTGTCATTCATCGGGGCGCTGTCGGGGCCGGTAGTGCGGCGCTTCTGGCGCAGCGCATAATATCGGCACTGAAAGAGCCATTCAGCATAGATGGTCACGTCATAACGATCGGTTGTAGCGCAGGTATAGCCCTCAGGTCAGAACATGGCCGCAGCGCCTACGCGCTTATGAAACGGGCCGATCTGGCGCTCTATGCCGCCAAGGCGACGGGGCATGGCGACTATGCCTGGTTTGAATTTAATATGGAGGAAAAGGCTGATCGTCAGCGCATTTTGCGGGATGAACTGAGTCTGGCGCTCAGGGATGAGCAATTATATCTGGAATATCAGCCCATATTGAATACGCGTACCGGTCAGATTGACGCCTTTGAGGCTTTGTTGCGCTGGCGGCATCCTGAGCGCGGACTGATTGCGCCGGATGTCTTTATTCCCGTGGCAGAAACATCAGGCCTGATTGAACCGGTCGGACGCTGGGTGCTTGAGCAGGCCTGCGTTGAAGCCGCGCGCTGGTCTGATCCGGTGAGGGTTGCGGTCAATCTGTCGGTGCGGCAGTTTGCCGGTTCTAATCTGGCGGCGGATGTTATGCATGCCCTTGAACAATCAGGGTTGCCGGCACACAGGCTGGAGCTGGAAATTACGGAATCGATTTTCCTGACCGACAGTCAGGAGAATGTACGTATTCTGCATCAGTTGAAACAACTGGGGGTGCGTATCGCTCTGGATGACTTCGGGACGGGTTATTCCAGTCTGGCCTATCTGCGCTGCTTCCTGTTCGACAAGCTGAAGATCGACCGCTCCTTCATTACCGACATGGCGTCCACACCAGAAAATCTGGCGATTGTGCGGGCCGTGATCGGTCTGGGTAAAAGTTTCGGCGCCATTGTTACCGCCGAAGGTGTAGAGACGGAAGCCGAAATGGCCAGCGTGACGCAGGAAGGCTGTGATCAGGCGCAAGGGTTTTTACTCGGCTGTCCCATGGGCGCGGCTGAAACCAGAGCATTATTGTCTGATGTCGTGCAGATGGATCAGGACAGGCGCGCTTGATGTAACCTGCCCCAATGATCGATCAGCGTTTCGCCGCTTCTGTGGCCCGAATGTCTTCGGCTTCGATAGCGGCGATCCGTACCGTAATGCCCGCGGCCTCAAGCCAGCCCTTGGCGGCCTGACTGATGCCCTCATCGGTGATGACCACGTCAATCATGCTCAGCGGGCAGACCGACAGCGATGCCGGTGCATCAATTTTCGAGGAGTCCGCCAGTACAATCACCTGATCAGCGCGTTCAATCAGGCGACGCTCTGACTGCACCAGCAAGGTGTCCGACTGCATGAGGCCGTTCTTGGTCAGGGCCTGACAGCCAATGAAGATGCGTGCGGCGGAAAAATTCTGCAGCATGCCGTCTTCGTAGGGATTGAGGATGATCCGCTGTTCGCGGAACAGTTCGCCGCCGGGCAGGGTGACGCGCACCTTTGAACGATCCAGCAGGCATTGCAGGATCGGAATAGAGGTGGTCAGCACATGATAGGATTCATTGGCCATAAGCGAGGCCATGGTGAAGGTCGTGGTGCCGCCATCAATGATCATGGACGCGCCGGGCTTAAGGTAATCTAGTGCCGCACGTGCAATGGCGTGTTTTGCTGCAGCATTGACGATAGAACTGTCCAGAAAGCTGGACTGCCCTTTAAGGCCCTGACTGCGACGGTCATCGGCTGCGGGCTTACCGGAGAAGTGTTTGCCTTCGATGCGCATGGCCCCGCCACGCACCCGAAGCAGGTGCCCCAGTTCATGTAATTCGTTCAGGTCACGGCGTATAGTGGCCGGTGATACCCCCAGACGTTCCGTCAGTTCATCGACCGAAGTTACCCGATCGTGATTCAGTTCGTCTATTATCAGCTTCCAGCGATCCTGAAGATGCATACCAAGTCTCGTTATAGTTTTACGGTTGAAGACATCGTCCGCACCCCCTGTTTGGTACGTCCGTGATCGATTATGATTGAATCATATAAGCACGTTTTTTCACTTTGTGAACTGCTATTACGGATAAGTTGAAAATTGAAATATTTATCGGGATTGCAGGGCGGCCAGCCAGTTTGCGCGGTATTGCGTAATTTCAGTTACCAGTTGTGGTTCCACACGATGATAGGTTGGTGGCGGCGGGGTGTGATCGTTCAGAAAAGCCATGGCGCCTGCACCGCGTGTTACGCCGCTTGAGGAGTCACAGAAAAAGACATCACCTGACCTGAGCGCAGCCATCAGGGTACAAAAGGCCGTATTGTGCGCCGCTGGCCCTTCGATCAGCAAAGGCCGGTCGGTCGGGGTGATCATCTCAAGCGATACCGTGGAAATCAGCGCCACATAGATCAGCCCCAATGCGGCACGCGTTTCCGGCGTATCGGATTGCAGGCCGCGAATTTCACCGCGTCGTCCGGGGAAGGGGCCACCGGCATCGACAAAGCTCGGCAGGGCCATGGCCCTGCTCTGAATCACTTCCTGAAGCGTCTCAAGGCTGACATCCGCGTCCACCAGTCCGTTGGTGATCAGATCGAGCGCCCGACCACCCATAAATCGCGCACAGGGCACCGCATGGCCGAAGACATCAATATTAATCAGGCAATCGCGGGCGGCATTCAGATCTTCGGGCGGGGGCGGCGTGTCTGCGCCGGGGGCCATAGCCACATACCATGTGCCGGTCGTCAGTATGACCGGCAGGTCGATGCCCGTCTTGTCGCTGTGGCGGGCAATGATCAGGGCCAGAGCGGCATTGGAATCGTGCAGGCCGACACAGATGCGCGTGTCCTGCGAAAGGCCGGTGGCCTCGGCCAGTTCGGGGCGTAAGTGACCTGCGGTTTCCCATGCCTTGCGGATGGGCGGGAAACGCTCAGCCCAGCCTTCGTTGACTGCGAGGCTTGAGAAACTGGCGTCATTCGGATTCCACAGGTCGGTATGGCAGCCCAGTGACGTAACTTCGGAACACAGGACGCCGCTTAACCGCCAGGTCCAGTACTGCGCATAGGGTACAATATAGCGCACCTTTTCAAACAGCTTGGGGTCGCGTCGGGCGTGCCAGAATATCTGCGCCCCCAGATTAAGGCCGTTGGGCAGAAGCGGCGACAGGGTTTCGGCAAAGTCGGGCCTTATGTCGCGATAGGCATTAAGATAGGGCAGGGGAATGCTGGACTCATAGTCCTGTACTGGTTGCACCAGATGCCCGTCCTGATCAAGCAGGGCGCAGGCCGCGCCGTGGGCCACACTGATGATACGACCGATGGGGTAGCTGGCCCCCAGAATTTTCAACTGAGCGATAAACCAGTCGAACAGCGCATCCACATCCATAGCCGCATAGAGGCGTGTATGCAGATAGGGGGTCGCCGTCTGCACACGCTGAAGGATTTGCCCGTCCGCATCAATGACGCTGGCTTTGGTATTGGTCTTACCGATGTCGAAAACGACACAAACATCAAGTCTAAGACTGGCTGCCTGTCTGTCCTGAGCCGTATGCGCGTTAGGCACGCTTTATTATTCCCTTAACTATGTGCAGATTTACTCAAAATTGATCGATTGTTTGTGATCGAACGAGATTGAATTTTTATCGGTTTCGTTTTAACCTGCCGTACATAAGAAAAACCGCCGAAATTTACAATGAGCGGAAGACAATAATCATATAGTCTACAGGCAGGCCCTATGAAGCCTCTTTCCTCGGAAACCTTTGCCGATAAGGCGCCGTTTCCTGTTTTGCGATCTCAATGGCAGTCCGGCGATGCGCTGGATGAACAGGCGGCGCTTTTGTACCGCTCGCGTTTGCTGGGCAGTGATCTGTCGATCACCAACTACGGCGGCGGCAATACCTCAGCCAAGATCATGGAAACGGACCCCCTGACCGGAGAGCGGGTCGAAGTTTTATGGGTCAAAGGGTCTGGCGGCGATCTGGGGTCCATTAATATGGACGGGTTCGCCAGTCTTTATCTGCCAAAATTGTTAGCGCTAAAATCGCGCTATAAGGGGTTGGCGTACGAAGACCGGATGGTCGATTTTTTGCCCCACTGTACCTTTGGTCTGAACGGACGCGCGGCCAGTATTGATACGCCGCTGCATGCCTTTCTGCCGTTTGCGCATGTCGATCATGTGCACCCTGACGCGGTGCTGGCCATTGCCACGACGACGCAGTCCGAAGCCCTGACGCAGACTATATATGGCGGAACGGTTGGCTGGCTTGGCTGGCAAAGACCCGGTTTCGATCTGGGGCTGAAGCTTTCGGCATTGGTCGCGCAAAACCCTGATCTGCGCGGGATTGTCCTTGAAGGGCATGGCCTGTTTAGCTGGGGCGAGACCTCCAGAGATTGTTATGACGCGACCCTGTCGCTGATCCGTCAGGCGGCGGATTATCTGAATGCCCAAAGTGCCGGAAAACCGGCTTTTGGTGGCCTTGTTCAGCCGCTGGCCGATGACGCCGCGCGTAAGGCATTTTTCTCAGGGCTTAATCCGCGTTTGCGGGCGCTTACGGGTGGCAAGATCGTCCATGTGGTCGATAGCCCTGAGGTTTTGGAGTTTGTCTGTTCCGCAGATATGCAAAATCTGGCGGCAATGGGGACAGCCTGTCCGGATCATTTCCTGCGCACCAAGCGCCTGCCGATGATCCTGTCGGCGGATGATCTGTCGGACGATGGCCTTAAGGCCGCGCTGGAAGCGTATCGCACGGACTATCTGGCCTATTATCAGCGACATGCCGAGGCCGACAGCCCGCCGGTGCGCAATGCCGATCCGGTGATTATACTGGTGTCTGGCTATGGTCTGGTCAGTTTAGCGGGCGATAAGACGGCGGCGCGGCTGGCGGCCGAATACTATACCCATGCTATTCATGTCATGCGTGGCGCGCAGGCCGTTGGCACCTATCAGGGGCTGGATGAGCGTGAGGCGTTCCGTATCGAATACTGGGCGCTGGAGGAGGCCAAGCTGAAACGTCAGCCTGCCCCGAAACCGCTGGCGGGTAAGGTGGCGCTGATTACCGGCGGGGCCGGCGGCATAGGGCGTGCCGTGGCAGACCGGTTGTTGCGCGACGGGGCCAATGTCATTCTGACCGATATCGAAGCCACGCGATTGACTGAGGCGCAAGCGGCGCTTGTGTCGCAGCATGGGCCGGATCGCGTACGCGCATATGTCTCGGATGCGGCTGATGAGGCGGCGGTTCGTGAGGCCTATGGGCAGGCGGCGTTTGACTATGGCGGGGTGGATATTTTCATCAATAATGCCGGTCATGCCGCCGCAGCGGCCATCGAAGACATAAGTCTTGAGCAGTGGCAAAGTGATTTCAATGGCCTGACGCAAGGCTATTTCCTTGGGGCGCGTGAAGCCTTCAGGGCCATGAAGGCGCTGGGCGGGGCGATGGTGTTTATTGTTTCGAAAAATGCCCTGTCGCCGTCTGCGGGGTCGGCGGCCTATAATGCCGCCAAGGCCGCGCAACTGCATCTGGCGCGGTGTCTGGCGGTTGAGGGTGCACCTCATGGTATAAGGGTCAATGTTGTCAACCCTGACGCGGTGTTGCGCGATTCCCACATCTGGGACGGACAATGGCGGGCCGAGCGCGCGGGGGCTTACGGGCTTGAGCCGTCGGCGCTTGAGGCCTTCTATCAGCAGCGCAGTTTGCTGAAACGTGAGGTTTTTCCGCAGGATGTAGCCGAGGCAGTCGCCTTTTTCGTCAGTGAGGTCTCGGCGAAATCAACCGGAAATATTCTGAATGTAGATGCCGGTCATGCCGCATCTTTTACCAGGTAACCGGTGTCTTAACCGTGCGGTGATTTGACTATTTGTGTGTTCCGTCGCAGTTTGTTATCAGATAAAAAGAACAGATGCCGCGCGGGAGTAATCCATGGGATACATGACACACGATCAGACGTTGTTTGCCGTATCTCAGGATGCCATTGATCGTGATAATCAGCGTCTTATGGCCGCCCACTTGGAAGACTACGCCGCTTTGGGGGCGCGTCTGGCGCGTTCCAATATCGACATCGAAGACGTGGTCGAAAAGCTGCTGACACTTGAGGTCGGTCTGCCAAGCTGGGGTATGGTGTCCGGTGGCACCCGCTTTGCCCGCTTCCCGTTACCGGGTGAGCCGAACAATGTGTTTGAAAAGATCGAAGACTGTTCGGTGGTCAATCAGCTGGCTGGTCTGACGCCGCGCGTGTCCCTGCATTTCCCGTGGGACCGCAGCGATGACTATGTGGCGCTTCGTCAGTATGCCGAAGAACTGGGCATGGGCTTTGATGCCATCAATTCCAACACTTTTCAGGATCAGGCCGACCAGAAGCAGTCCTATAAGTTCGGTTCCTTAAGCCATGCCAATCCCGCCACGCGTCAGCAGGCGATCGAGCATAATCTCGAATGTATCGAGATCGGCAAGGTGTTGGGTTCAGAAGCCCTGACCGTGTGGATCGGCGACGGCTCGAACTTTCCGGGTCAGGTTGAGTTTACCGATACGCTGGAACGCTATCTCGACAGTTTGCGGGTGGTTTATGATGCGGTGCCGGACAGCTGGCGTCTGCTGATCGAACATAAGATGTTTGAACCGGCCTTCTATTCAACGGTTGTGCAGGACTGGGGCACCTCGATCCTGTGTGCGCAAACCCTTGGCCCAAAGGCGCAGTGTCTGGTTGATCTGGGCCACCACGCGCAGGGCACCAATATTGAAATGATCGTTGCGCGTCTGGCGCAGTTCGGCAAGCTGGGCGGCTTCCATTTCAATGACTCCAAATATGGCGATGACGATCTGGATTCCGGCTCGATCAATCCGTTCCAGCTGTTTCTGGTGTTCAACGAACTGGTTTATGCCGAGCGCCGCGCACTTGACCGCAAAACGACCTTTAATCCCGCCTATATGATGGATCAGTCGCATAACGTCACTGACCCGATCGAAAGCCTGCTTAACTCGGCCCGCGCCATTGCCGGTGCCTATGTCAAGGCGCTGATCGTTGACCGTACGGCCTTGCGCGAATATCAGGAAAACAACGACGTCATCATGGCGCATAATTGCCTGCGTCTGGCGTTTGAAACCGATGTGCGTCCGGCTCTGGCCATGGCCCGTCTGCGTAAGGGCGGGGCCATTGACCCTATCGCCAATTACCGTGCCTCAGGCTATCGCGCCGAAAAGGCCAGCACTCGTAAGCCGCGACCGATTTTGAGTGGTGGCATAGTTTAAGCTTAAAGCGCCGTAGTGGCTTTGGCTTTGGACGAAAACAAGAGAGTAAGAGTATGACTGTAAACCGCCGACATCTTCTGGGGGCCGGTCTGGCCGGTGCTGTGCCTGTGGCGGGTGCTTTGAGTGCCTGCGCGACGACGGCAGGTGTAACGACTGGGGCGGTTACAGCGTCGGGTGTGACCGAACTTGGCGAACTGGTCTATGCCAACCCGCTCAAAAGTGCGTCGGATGTAGCGAATTTCAAAATGGAAGGCGACGCTTCGGTCGATTTTCCTAATGGCCGGATGCGCCTCAGCGCCCTGCGTGATGCGGCCGAAGGTCAGGCCTCGAATTTTGTCTTCTGGTGCGGCGAAGTTTTCCCTGACAATGTCGAAATCAGCTGGAATTTTTACCCCATTCAGGAACCGGGTCTGTGCATCCTGTTCTTTGCGGCGGGCGGCGTAAAGGGTGAGCACATTTTGTCACCGGCCCTGAAGCCGCGTGCGGGCATCTATGATCAATATACCCAAAGCGATGTGCGCGCCTTGCAGATCGCCTATTTCCGCCGTCGCTGGCCCGAAGAACGCGCCTTCCATGTCTCGAACCTGCGCTATGCGCCGGGGTTTGAGCTTCTGGCGCAGGGGCCTGATCCCCTGCCCGATATCGAAGATGCGACCCCGCCCTATCGCGTCAAGCTGCGCAAAACGGGTAATGAGGTAAATTTCCTGATCAATGACCTGCCGGTCGTTAACTGGGTCGGGGATGCGGCACGGGACTGGCCGACGCAGGGCAGTATCGGCTTCCGTCAGATGGCGCCGCTGATTGCGGAATATAGTGATCTGGAAGTGCGACGGATTTTGCGCAAATCTGCGTGATCATGATTGTCTGGCGCGCCGTATTCGCTATGGTTCGCCGCACCATAATTACAGGAAGCGCACAATGAACAAACGTGAATTTTTGCTGGGGGCAACCGCGGCGGCTCTGGCTGTCCCTGCGGCAGCGATGGCCCAGACTCAGGCGGCCACAGGCGCTATTCCGCGCGAATGGGTTGATGCCGATACCGGCCACCGCGTCATTCGCCTGTCCGAGGAAGATAATTCCCGCTCGCTCTATTTCCACGACAGCGCCTTTACGGCTGACGGCAAATGGATGGTGTTTGACACCCCGACCGGCATCAAGAAAATCGAATGGGCGACACGTCGCATCAGTCCTGTTGCCCCTCAGGGCTATCATTCGATCATGGTGTCGCGTACGAAAAACATCTGTTATGCGCGCAAATCACCAACGGGTGAGCGCAAGTCTGCCGATGACAAAGGCTCCGGCGGTATGGAATATGTCGCCATCAATATGGATACGGGCAAGATCCGCACCATAGCCAAAAATGTTCAGGGCTACATCACCTCGATCAATGCCGATGATACGCTTCTGGTGGGGCAGTGGGCCGAGCGTGAATATCAGCTTCAGCCAGGCCCTAAGGTCGCCAACACCGACGGCGGCTATAATGCCATTGGCCCTGACGGCAAGCCTCTGAGCTTTCAGGCGGCCAAGGAAGTGCGCATGGCCGAGCGTCTCGCGGCCAATATCCCGATGGAAATTTTCACGCTCAATATCGAAACCGGTGAGCGTAAGGTAGTCACGGCCTCAACGGACTGGCTCAACCACGTTCAGTTTTGCCCCGTTGATCCACACCGCATCATGTATTGCCATGAAGGGCCATGGCACGGGGTTGATCGCGTCTGGACCATCAAAACCGATGGGACGGGTAAGGAAAATGTCCATAAGCGCACCATGAATATGGAAATCGCCGGACATGAGTTCTTCTCGTTCGACGGGCAGCAGATTCTGTATGACCTGCAGACCCCGCGCGGCGAAGACTTCTGGCTCGCTTCCTATGACCTGAAAACGCACAAGCGCATCTGGTATCACATGCAGCGCGACGAATGGTCGGTGCACTTCCAGATTTCACGCGACGAATGGTCGGTGCACTTCCAGATTTCACGCGACGGCAAGATCTACGCGGGCGACGGCGGCGATGAGGATATGGTGGCCCGTTCCAAGAACGGCAAATGGCTCTATCTCTATCAGCCGGAAATCATCGAAGATCTGGGGGTTTCCGCGCCTAATGCAGCCGAACTGGTGCGCCCGGGTGTGCTGAACGCTCACAAACTGGTCAATATGCAGGCCCATGATTACCGCGTCGAGCCAAACGTTCAGTTTACGCCGGACGGTAAGTGGCTGGTGTTCCGCTCTAACATGCATGGCCCGATCCATGTTTATGCGGTCGAAGTGGCCAAGAGCTAAAATAAAAAACGCCCGACAGAGCATCTGTCGGGCGTTTTTATTTACCAAAGGGATGGGGCCTCAGGCCTCAGGCTTTTCAACGCGAATGACCGTAACGGTCTGGGTGTCGCCCTTGGGCGTTACAAAGCTGATCGACTGTGTTTCCGACAGGCCGATCAGCGCAGCACCAACGGGGGTCAGCACAGAGATACGACCTTCGGCAATGTCGGCCTGATCCGGAAACACCAGCTGAATACGGCGCTTGGTGCCGTCGCCGTTTTCAAAAAACACATAATCGCCCATCGAAACAGCGGCTGCAGGCACCTTGGCCTGAGCAACCTGTTTGGCGCGCTCCAGTTCGTTGACAAGCTGCTCGGCCGCTGCCGCCAGATGCCCGCCAACATTATCAGCCAGCAGGCGGAGCGCCTTGAAATCCTCGTCACCAATGATGATGCGCGGCAATTTTACGGATTTGGTTCTGGTGGTCATGTGAATCACGTGTGGGACAGGCAAGCGTCGGGCAATAAAACCAACGGTTACATTTGAAGATAAAGGGTGGGTGCGCCGTTCAGGTGATGAGCAGGGCCGTTTTAAAGCCGGTCACCGAAGTGCAGGGGCGCATGCCTGACTTCGGGTTAGGTTCCTTTGACGGGGAACCCCTTCAGGGCCAGAATGATCTGTAATGTGGCTCGGATGCTCATGGGATACAGGTTAATGCCGATGGGCCTGTTGTCAAGGTGTTCATCTGATGATTGCACGGCGAAAAAAAACCCTGCGGCCATACGGGCGCAGGGGGAAACAGTTTTCGGGAGGAAGCCGGATCAGAAATTATCTAGGGTTTGATAATCCTGACCCGAGGTTCAGGTGCAGGCGACATGCCTTCACCTAAATAGAATGACGGATGCGGTGGCTGGTTATAGGCGGTGTTCTGCCAGGCCACAGCCGCGCGATATTGCGGATCGTGCATCAGCGTCGTGAAACGATAGGTCGTCGGGATATTGGTCGAATAGATACGCAGCGAAGTGTTGTCCTCGGCCCGCAGGATGACTTCTTCGCGCCAGTCACCAAACAGGTCGGCCTGAAGCGTCGGTGTCGACTTGCTGCCATTGTTTGAAGATGCGCCTTTGGCATCAAGAATGACGCGGCTTTCGCCCGCTTCCCAATCCCACTTGTAGATCTTGTTGCCATCAAGAATTTCGCGCAGCAGATCGCCATCCCACCAGATAGCAAAATTCATCTGACGCGGACGCTTGTCGGAAATCACGCGGCCACGGGCATTATACAGATTGCCAGAGTTGGACGCCCAGGCTTCGGCACCGACATAGCGCGGGTCGATGTCTGCAGTAACGCCGCGACCGGTATCTTTCTCAGCCGAGGTGGCCCACAGAACCTCACCGGTAGCCGCATCAAGCATAACCGCGCCGCGGTTGCCGCTGTCGCGCATGCTTTCGTGAACGCCAAAACGCTCAAGGCCCGGACGGGTCGGATCAAGGTCACTGACATGCAGCGCATCCCCATGCCCCAGACGCGCGGTCCACAAAGGCGCACCATTGTCGTCAATGGCCATCGAACCGTAAACGATCTCGTCACGCCCGTCATGATCTACATCGGCAACGCTGAGCTGGTGGTTGCCCTGACCGGCATAGCCTGCAGGCACACCCGGTGCGCTCGAATCAAACGTCCAGCGATGGACGATCTTGCCGTTTTTAAGATCAAAAGCGGCGATAACCGAGCGGGCATAATAGCCGCGCGCAAAGACAAGGCTCGGATGCTCGCCATCCAGACGGGCAACACCGGCCAGATAACGATCCGAGCGGTTGGCATAGCCGTCGCCCCAAAGGGCTTTCATCTGATCAGGCGTCGGGCTGTGGGTATCGGGGTGACGCTGTGGAATATAGTCAACCGTGTCGATCACCGCGCCGGTCAGGCCATTAAATACGCTCAGATATTCGGGGCCGGTAACAATACGGCCTTCGAATTGCGCCATCAGGCGTCCGTCATCGGTACGACGCGAACCCGTACGGTCGCCTTGCTCAAGCTCACCCGCCGTGGAGACCCAGTTGGCATTCGGGTCGCCGATAACCTTGCCTTGACCATCAACCGTGCCGTCAGCCGTTTTTACAGCGATCTCGGCCTTACCGTCGCCGTCAAAGTCGGCGACCATAAACTGCGTATAGTGTGCGCCGGAACGGATATTGGTGCCCAGATTGATGCGCCACAACTGCTTGCCTTCTAATGTATAGGCATCGAGCAGGGTAGGGCCGGTGTAACCACCAAAGGCATTGTCTTTTGAGTTGGTCGGGTCCCACTTCAGGATGATTTCATAACGACCATCGCCATCCAGATCGCCGACGCTGGCGTCATTTGCGGCGTATTCATAGGTCTGACCGTCAGGCGTCGTTCCGCCGGCAGGCTTGTTGAGGGGAATAGACAGGTAGCTGTTGATCGCCAAAGCCTTGCTACCTGCGTCTTCTTTACCGTTGCGGATAGCGCGCACTTCATATTGGGCCGTCACTGCGCCCTGAGCGTCAAAGAAGTTGCTCGAAGTGCGTACAGGTGACGAGTTCAGCTTGCGGCCATCGCGATAGACATTGAACCCCAGTCCCTTGGGGTCATCAGCCAGTGCACGCCAGCTGACCAGTACGCCATTGTCAGCGGCTACAGCCACTGCGCCACGATCGAGATATTCAACGGCGGGTACTACGGGGGCCTGAGCCGAGGCGGCCGGCGCCAGCGCGCAAGCGGCAACACTTAGAAGCAGGCTGCCGAGGCACGTTTGCACGCGATGTTTCAGAATTGGCATATGTTTCCCCGTATTTTTGCATTTGTTGTGACGGTGATTGGCCATTTATCATACCACAGAGGGGGTTGTCATGCTTAAATCGGTTGAATCTGATTATTTCGGATTAATTATGATCATTGTGACCGATATCTGCCTTTTATGTGCCGTATATGTTTCGGCAGTGACAATCCTGGCGGTGTTTATTTAACCCTTTAAATGATTGGCACTTTCAAAATGTAATGTGGAGCCTTCAAATGGAGGGTGCGGGCGCCGCAAGCGTTAATATGTCAGGGTATTTAGTGGCGCCGCTCCGTTGTGATCGCCGCTATATCTGACCGTTTATGGAGCCTCCGCTATACGTGAGTGATTCTGATTGTTCGCGGAATCGTTGCGAAAATTTATAAAAAATTATTAAAATCAATTGTTTGTAAAGTTGTCAGTGCGCGACCTGGCTGGAGGGTTGCGTGCCTAAGTGAGAAGTGTGGTTGGCGCGGGTCTGACGGAATGTGCTTTTTGGGTGACGTATGCGGACGAAAGTGGCGAATATATCGTACAATATGCCGAATGTGATCAAAATGTGGCTTGACTTATCATATTCAATCAATGAAAGCTGAGTTATCCAAAAGGTTACGTGCCGCGAGACTCGCTAAAAAATAAAGAGTCCCGGTAGGGGAGTTAGACTGGAAGAGGCTTCTGAATTCGTACTTTAAGACTGTTATGACGTGCGCCTGTTTTGCAACGGCGTTACGCCAATCGTGGTCTTTATTGGGCGGAATAAGGCGGTTCTGACCGGAAACGCAGGTGCAAGATATGGCGCCTGACTCCCTGAGTGATTTTAGAGGAATTGAGCACTTTTAGGGGTAACCGCCGTACGCGGCCGGTTCACGGAGAGGAACTATTTAAATGCAGAACTCACCAAAAAGGTCCTATGCCAAGTACCTTATGGGCGGCACAGGTATGGCCATGCTGGTCGCCTTTGCAGCACCGGTCGCCGTGCAGGCGCAGGATGCCGCAGACGAAGTGACCGAAGTCGTTGTTGTTGGTGCCCGTGCGGCTCAGCAATCATCTAACCAGCGCAAAAAGAACGCCAAGACACAGACTGACTCCATCGTCGCGGATGATGTTGGCGCATTTCCTGACCGCAACATTAACGAAGCAATCTCGCGTATTGCCGGTGTTGCGCTGGAGCGTGGTGAGTTTGGTGAAGGCACCTCGATCAACGTCCGCGGTAACGAGGCGGGGCTGGTTCGGGTTGAACTGGACGGCCTTGGTGTAGGTGCGGGCGCTGGCTTCGCTATGATGGACACGGCTGCGACGGCAGGTACGGGTGCGGGCCGCGCTTCCGACCTTTCGACATTGCCCGCTGACCTTATCAAGAGCGTGGACGTCGTCAAAGGCTCTACCGCAGATATGTCTGAAGGGTCTCTGGGTGGTGGTGTTCTGATTCAGACACGTACCGGTCTTGATTTCGCCAAGCCTTATGTTTCTTTCCGTGTGGGTGCCCGTCGCAACTCTCTGGGTGAACAGTGGAAGCCGGACATCAACTTCGTAGGTTCGCGCAAGTTCCTGGATAACCGTCTTGGGGTGGTGCTGAGTGTGACAGCCACTTCAGTGCAAAACAACACGAACTCTCAAGGGGTTAACAACAACGACGGTGGGTATCAGGGCCGGATTGATTTCGATGGTTCGCCAGAAAAAACCTTCGCATTCAACCCCAGCACCGTATCCGGTTCTACGGGTTTAGCGACAACGGATGCCGACATTGTGTTGGCAAACTCCTTCTTTACACCGCGTCAGATTGTTGAAAGATCTGCAGCTGCGCAGACCAAAGACGCGTGCTACGCGGCGTTCCCGCTGTTCACGACCGGTGCTAATACTCAGGCGCAACGCAACCAGCGTGTCTATGAACTGCAGACCTGTTTGAACCAATGGAACGACCTGGAGCCAGGTTTGATCCGTAGCTTTGACTCGACTGAATATGATGACCGCTTAAACGCAGATATCCGTTTTGACTATCGCGTGAATGACCGTCTTACGGTCTATGCCAAGTATGCCATCAACAACCGTAAGGTTGATCGTCATTATCGCTGGCGCAGTTTGCAGGGTGGTCAGGAAACGCCGCTCAATCCGGGTAACATCTATACCGCAGCAGGTAACCCACTCGGTGTCTGGCAGGTTGATGCAACCGGTGAAGTTATCCCCGGCGTAGGGACTTATGCCTCTCGTGAAGTTTCTCCCGGCGGCGTTGGTAAATACTACCGTTATGATGGTCTGTGGGGTCCGTACAACAACCAGCCTATCTTTGGTATTGTAGCAGGTATTGACCCGGATTCAGTCAAGGTGGACGCTAATCACTTCGTGACTGAGTATGTCCTGACGGATGCGGTTTCGAATATTACCCAGGCGTGGGAACCATTTGAATCAGAAAGCACATATGCTCAGATTGGTGCCAATTATCGTGGTGATAATTTGCGTATCGATTTTGTCGCAGGTAAGTCTGAGACTGAGTTCTGGCGTCAGAATATTTCGACAAACCGTTCGTTTAATTATGGTGCCGCACGTTTCTATGTGCAGCCGAGTGGTTTGTGGGCGCATGAAATATACGGTGATTACGACGAAACCAACCCTAACAACTATGTGCAGTTGAACCCTCAGGCAGCACAGACGGCTGCAGCGGCCACCATTAATGCGCCCGCAAGACCCGCCTATACTGTTTCTGAGCGTCCAAACGTTTCGACCAGCTTCGGGCTTAACTATGATGCATGGTTGTCAGAGACATCTGAAACAACCGCCAAGCTCGATGTTACATATAACCTGACGGGCAAGGTACCTTTCTTTACGCAGTTTAAGACCGGTCTGAGCTATCGTAATCCTGAAGGTAAGGCCTGGAGAACGCCGAGTGGTCTTGAGATCCAGTCAGCGCAGGGCACCTTCGGTCAGCCGGGTTATGTTGCGCCGATCGTACTTCCCAATGCACGTATCCGCAGCACGTTCCGTGCGTGTGAGCCGACGGCAACTTCGATTGAGTCATGTAACTACGGTTATGTACCGCACACAGGTCTTGCGGACGTTCTGGGTGGTGTAACTACCTATACCCCGTCTGAACTGATTGCGCTCATTGGCGGCACGACTACTCAGCCCGACTCTAACTTCTTTAACGATTACGAAGGTGCGGAAAGCCTGCAAAACTGGCAGGGCATCGACGTTCGTAAGCTTATGAGCCTTGTACCGGGTGCGCAGAACTTTAATCTGAACTGCATCAAGAGCTGCGTGGCAAGCGACGGCAATGTGTATGAGCAGCCCTATTTCGGGTACAGCGAGAAGATCACCGCAGCTTATTACATGCTCGAGTTTGAACAGGAACTGCCGCTTAACCTGGTATTCAACGGTAACTTTGGTCTTCGCGCCGTTGAAACCGAAGTCACGGGCATGGGCAGCCTGAGCCTTGTGTCGATCCGTACGGTTCCGGGCGTGTTTGATCCGTTGGACCCCGCTGTTGCTAACGGGATCACCAGCACCACCTACCGTCAAAACGTTGCCATTACTAAAACCGGCCGTGACTATCTGCCTAGCTACAACCTCAATCTCTGGGTTGTGCCTGATCAATTGGTGGTTCGTTATTACAAGGCTAAAACGGTTGCACGTCCAAACGTCGGTCAATTGCTGCCGGGCGGTTCATGTGAAATCGATGAACGTCGTGAAATTCCGGGCGTAGTCGGCTTTGAGTCACCTGAAGACCGTTGTACCGCACGTATCGGTAATCCTGGTTTGAAGCCATATACGGCTTGGAACCAAAGCGTCAGCGTCGAGTGGTATCCTAACCGTGATACTATGTTCTCGTTCTCGGCTCACAAGCTTGATGTGCGCACGGGTGGCGTAGAAGGTGCGAACGCGGTCGGCAAATTGTTCGAAGGAACGAACTATGTTGATCCTGTAACGGGCGAAAACATTTCAGATCGTGACTTTGCCTACTCAACCTGGAGAAACGCTGAGGGTTACGAGCGTAAGGGATGGGAGTTCACCTCCAAAACAGCCTTTACATTCCTGCCATGGTATCTGCGTTACACTGGTGCTGATTTCAACTATTCTAAGCTGGAATCCTCAGGCAGCCGTGCAATCATTAACCCGAATACGGGTGATGCTATGCCGCCGATTGGTGAGCCGGAATATTACGCAAACCTTTCGCTTTGGTATGATGATGGCAAGACGAATGCGCGTGTATCCTATCAGGCCCGTGCTGAAAGCTTTGTAGAAATCGAAGGCTACCGCAGTAACCCACGGAACAACTACCCTTACCAAGGTGGTATCAACGCACGTCCAACGCCTTATCAGCCTGGAAACCCGATCTACCGTGACGAGACCGCTTATGTCGATGCAAAGATCACTCACAAGGTGACACCAAGCATTGAACTGTTCCTCGAAGGCCGTAACCTGACTAAAGAAGGGTTTACGACCTCTACCGGCGGAACGCGTGATTTTGCAAACGGTACACCTTACATCAACGCGCTTACCTATGGTGGACGCACGGTCTCCTTCGGTGTGACCTATCGTCAGCGCTAATAAGCGAAAAAATTAACTAAAACTGAAGCCGTCGCCTGTCTCTCTCAGGCGGCGGTTTTTTCTGTTTGGAAGGTCATCACTTTCAATTGATTGATGTTGACCTTTTGTGCGCGTTTTTGTCAGATGCCCGCGCAAATGTGTTCGCCTTAAGCGCCGGAACGCAGGTGCCTCTGCGTTTAAAGAGAACAGTCTTTCACAACTATAAAAGGGCGGAACACCCCATGCCGACACCTTCGCTTTCTCGTCGCCATCTTTTGCAATCAGTTACGGCGCTGGCCGCTTTGTCAGCAGTGCCTTTTGCGGCGCAGGCCGCACCGGCCAAGGCAACCCCCGTGAGTGGTACGGGCCTGCAATGGCTTGATGGCGCCGTGCCGTCACAGTTTGATGGCGGCACCTTGGGCGTGCCCTGGCCACGTGGGACGGTGAAGGCCAACACAGCCTTCAGACTGGGGGATGTGCCGGTTCAGTCATGGCCGATTGCCTATTGGCCGGACGGGTCGATGAAGTGGTCAGCGCACGCGGTGCCTGCGGGCGTTTCGGCGCAGAACCTTGCCCTGACCGCAGGTAAGCCTGCGGTGCCCGCGAAGCATGTTGCGGTTACGCAAACTGCGGCCTTGGTCACGGTGACATCGGGTGATCTGGTGTGGACCTTGCCGACGTCGGGTGAGCATCTGATCGCTTCGGCAAGCCGTGCGGGACGCGAAACCCTCAAGGACATGAAGCTGGTGGCCCTGACGCAGGATCAGCCGGATTTTGAAGCCACCGGCACTGTCAAACAAAGCCGCTATGTTAGTCAGGTGCAAAAGGTGACGGTCGAGCAGACCGGCCCTGTGCGGGCGGTTGTGAAAATCGACGGCGTACACACGGATGCCACGCGCCAGTGGTTGCCGTTCTCGGTGCGGCTCTATTTCTATGCCGGTTCCGAGCAGGTGCGCATTGTCCATAGCTTTATCTATGACGGCGACACGGCCAAGGACTTTATCCGCGGGCTGGGGGTGATGGCCAAGGCGCCGATGACCGATGCGAGCTATGATCGCCATATCCGCATTTCCGGCGAAGGTGTGGGTGTCTGGGGCGAGGCGGTTCGCCCGCTGACCGGCCTGCGTCGCGATCCGGGCCAGGCCTATAAGGACGCGCAGATTGCCGGTCAGGCAATTCCGGCCTTAAGTGGCATGGCCGAAGCGGTGCGTAATGGTCTGCACTGGATACCGGAATGGGGTGATTTCACGCTGGCGCAACTGACGCCGGACGGGTTCGAGATCAAGAAGCGCACCCGCGAAGACCATGCGTGGGTCATGTCCAACCGTGGCACGCGTACCAAAGGCCTGATCTATGTCGGCGGAGCGTCGGGTGGTGTGGCGCTTGGCTTCAAGGATTTCTGGCAGCGTTCGCCGACGCAGCTTGATGTGCGCGATGCGGAAACCGATCTGGCCGAGGTTACGGCCTGGCTCTATTCGCCCGAAGCGCCGGCTATGGATATGCGTCCTTATCGTTCGGTGGACGGGTCGGATACGCACCCGAAACAGATCGAAGCCATGGGCATCACCTATGAGGATTATGAGCCAGGTTGGGATTCGGCCTATGGCGTGGCGCGGACCTCAGAGCTTAATCTGTGGGTACTGGGTGGCACACCGTCGCATGATGCCTTCAGCGCCTTTGCCGAAAGCGTTGCCAATCCGGCGCGTCTGGTGCTGACGCCGGAACGTATCCATCAGGCCGGCGTGTTCGGTGACTGGGACGTGGCCAATTCGTCTACGCCTGCGCGTAAGGTGCTTGAGGATCGCCTGACCTATCAGATTGATCACTATATCAACGAGGTTGAGCAGCGCCGCTGGTACGGGTTCTGGGACTATGGTGATGTGATGCACACCTATGACGCTGACCGTCACGTCTGGCGTTATGACATTGGCGGGTTTGCATGGGACAATTCCGAGCTCTCGCCCGATCTGTGGATCTGGTACACCTATCTGCGCACGGGTCGCGCCGATGTGTTCAAATTCGCCGAAGCCATGACGCGCCATACGGGCGAAGTCGATGTCTATCACCTTGGGCGTTTCAAAGGCTTCGGTACGCGTCACGGTGTTCAGCACTGGTCGGATTCGTCGAAACAGCCGCGGGTATCGACCGCTGCCTATCGCCGTATCTATTATTATCTGACGGCGGATGAACGCGTAGGCGATCTGATGCGTGATCTGGTCAATTCCGAATATACGCTGGAGACGGTCAATATCTCGCGCAAGCTGGCGGCGGCACCGCAGCACGATGTGGTTGACGGGATCGTCTCGTCCGGTTTCGGTACGTCATGGGGATCGTTCCTCGCGGCATGGCTGACCGAGTGGGAGCGTACCGGCGACAAGCAATGGCGTCAGCGCATCGTCAATGGCATGGAAACCATCGGCGGTATGAAGAAGCGCTGGTTTGCCGGTGGCGCACCGTTTGACCTCAAGACGGGTAAGTTCCTCGGCGACGGCGATTATGTCGGCATTTCACACCTCAATGCGGTGTTTGGTGCGGTTGAGATCAATGCCGAATTGCTGGCGCTGGTGGATGTGCCGTCCTATCGCAAGGCATGGCTTGAATATTGCCGCTTCTATAATGCGCCCGAAGCCGAGGTGGCAGCGCTTCTGGGGCAGGGGACGCGTGGCCGGAATCTGCGTGACGCCCATTCCCGTCTGACGGCCTATGCGGCCTATCAGGAAAAGGATCGTGCGCTGGCGCTCAGGGCATGGTCTGAGTTTTTTGGTCGTGAGTTGCGTGAAACCGATGCCGGTCTTAATCGCCGGACGACGCGCATCGAAGGTACGAAGGTCATGCGTCCGATTGACGAAGACCCGACCCTTTCGACCAATGGTGTGTCTCAGTGGGGGCTGGCGGCGATCCAGAATATGGCGCTGATTGGTGACACATTGGACGAAGCCGCGAAAACGGCCGGAGTTATCTGATGCGCACGGGGGGAAAGCTTTGTCTGTTTGCCCTTGCGGGGCTGATGGCGGCCGCGCCTCTGGCGGCTGAACCGGCGGGGCAGTGGGTGCGTTCAGGCGCCGCCGCGGCCCGTCATGTTGATCCGAACAAGGCGGCGGTCGTGGAAAATGTCACGATCCGCCAGACCCTGCGCCTGACGCAGGGCGGTCAGGCCCTGAGGGTGCGTGTGTCTAATGAACACGGAAATGTGCTCCTGAAGATCGGCAAGGCTACGGTACGGATAGGCGACCGCTTCTATCCGCTAACCTTTTCCGGCGAAGCAGGGATTTCGGTCCCTGCGGGCGCACCGGTTCTCAGTGATCCGATCAGGGCCGATATTGCCTTCCTCGAAGCGGTGGAGGTCAGTCTCTACTTCCCCGAAAAGGCCGTGCTTTCGACCATGCACGGCGACAACCGCAATCCGGCCCTGATTTCGACGGCGGGTGATTTCACGCAAACGCCTGGGCTGCCGGTGGCAGAATCTGTGCGCCACCGTCCGTTCGTGACGGCAATCGAAGTCGAAGCCGCCGCTCCGATGAAGACCATTGTGGCCTTTGGCGATTCCATCACCGATGCGGATTGCCAGATCGGGACGGATCTTTGCCGCTGGAGTGAGGTTCTGGCCGCAAGGCTTCAGGCGGCGGGCAAACCCTATGCGGTGTCCAATGCCGGTATTTCCGGCAACCGGCTTTTGAGCGACTCCTACGGCGTCAGTGCACTGGCGCGTTTTGAGCGTGATGTCCTGAGCGTGCCCAATGTCAGCCACGTCATTGTGCTAATTGGCATCAATGATATTGGCAGCTCGACACCTGAAAAGCCCGTCACGGCGGCGGATATGATTGCGGGCTATAAACAACTGATTGCCCGTGCCCATACGCGCGGCCTGAAAATCTATGGCGCGGAAATCCTGCCGTTCGTCGGTGCGGGCTATGCGTCAGATCAAAAGGAACGGGTGCGCCTTGAGGTCAATCAGTGGATACGCACGTCGGGCGCGTTTGACGGTCTGATCGATTTCAGTGCCGCTGTGGCCGATCCGGCCAATCCGGCGCGCCTGTCAGATGCCCTGCAAACCGGCGATAATCTGCATCCGAATGTTGCCGGTCAGAAGGCGATGGGGGCGGCAATCGACCTGAATCTGTTCTGAAACGGGTTTCGCTGCATTGCACAATAAAATGTGATCAGACTGTGAGAAGGCTAAGGGATTGTGTCCTTTAAGCTTTTTTCCCAGTCTGATTATATGTCATATTAAATCTATTGGCAGGGTTTATGGGTTAGGCATAGGTTAGTCACGAAATGACAGCGCAAGTCATGCGTACCGAGAGATAAGCGTAACCAAACATGCTCTATATGATGCACGAAATGGCCTATTACTCCGCAACGCCAATGCGGTTGCTGGCCAATGCGACACGGGATTTCTGGGGCTCAAAGGCCAATCCGGCTTCGGATACGGCGCTTGGGCGTACGCTTTATGCGTCGGCGGAACTGTTTTCGACAGTGACGCGGCGTTACGGGAAACCGGACTGGCGTATCAACAGCGTCAGCATCAATGACCATGATGTGCGCGTTCAGATTATCGAAGACTGGGCTACGCCGTGGGTAAGGCTGCTGCGGTTTCAGCGCGATCCGCGTGACCTGAGACGTGCGGGCGTGAAAAAACCGGCACCGGCGGTGTTGATCGTCGCGCCGCTTTCGGGGCACTATGCGACGCTTTTGCGCGGCACGGTGCAGGAGTTTCTGCTCGATCACGATGTCTATATTACGGACTGGGTCAATGCGCGGCAGGTGCCTGTGCTTGAGGGCCGGTTTGATTTTGCTGCCTTTGTCGATCATATCCGTGACATGCTTAAGGCTATTGGCGGGCGCACCCATGTGGTCGCCGTCTGTCAGCCGGGGCCGCCGGTACTGGCGGCTGCCTGCCTGATGGCTGAAGACAATGACCCGAACCGTCCGGCGTCCCTGACCTTTATGGGTTCGCCAATCGATGCGCGCCTTAATCCGACCGTGACCAATCAACTGGCCGAAGACCGCCCGTTTGCCTGGTTCAAATCGAACATGGTGCATAATGTGCCGCCGCCCTATCCGGGTGTCGGTCGTCGTGTCTATCCGGGCTTTGTGCAGCTCTATTCGTTCATGAGCATGAACGAGGAGCGCCATAAGGACGCGCACTGGGCCTATTTCAACTCTCTGGTCGAAGATGACGGCGACGGCATCGACAAGCACCTTGAGTTCTATGATGAATATCTGTCGGTGCTTGATCTAACCGAAGAATTTTACCTTGAAACCATTGATCTGGTGTTCCAGAAATTTGCCCTGCCCAAGGGTGAACTGACCCATCATGGCCGTCCGGTGCGCCTTGAGGCCATTACCGACATCGCCCTGATGACGGTCGAAGGTGAAAAAGACGATATTTCCGGCGTCGGCCAGACTCAGGCGGCGCATGTGATGTGTCCGAACATCCCCGAAGACAAGCGCGAACTGTATGTTCAGGACGGCGCGGGCCATTACGGTGTGTTCAACGGGAAGCGCTTCCGTCAGCATATCTACCCGAAGATCCGTGATTTCGTCGCGCGGAATGATGTGGTTTAAACCTCAGGCAAAATACGCGGCCGGACAACTGATTGATTGTGGCGCGTTTCATCTGCGCCTGAAGGTCAATGCCCGTGCGCGCCGCATTTCCTTAAGGGTGGACAATAAGACTGGCGAAGCCGTCGTCAGTGCGCCGCGTGCGCGTGACCTGTCTCAGGCGGTGGATTTTGCCATTAGCCGTTCCGAGTGGATTACAGGCCATCTGTCGAGCCGTCCGAAGGTGCAGATGTTCGCGCCGGATACGGAGGTGCCCTTTCGTGGCCGCATGCTGCGACTGTCTCAGGCGAACGGGCGGGCATCGGCACGCCTTGAGGGGGATGTGTTGTCAGCGGGCGGCGAGGGGGCGGCGTTTCACCGGCGCATCGAACGGTTTTTACGCCTCGAAGCCAGAGATTTTGCGGAACGTCATACGGCCTTTTATGCAAACAAGCTTGGCTTTTCAGGGGTGCGTGTCAGCCTGATCGATCCCAAGGGGCGCTGGGGGTCATGCACGCCGGCGCGTAAGTCGATCCGCTATAGCTGGCGCCTGATCATGGCTTCGGATGAGGTGTTTGGCTATGTTTGCGCCCATGAAGCGGCGCATTTACGCCATCCGCATCACGGCCCTGAGTTCTGGGCCGAGGTTGAGGCTATTTTCGGCCCCTGTTCTGAGTATAGGCAGTGGCTGAAACAGGAGGGGCCGGGTTTGTTTGTCTATGCCCTGTCCGATTGAGGTCTATCCTCAACACAAGATTAACGCCTGTCTGCTGTATATAGGGGCATGAGCCTCAATGAAACGCCTGAAACCGAAGATCTGATGAATGGCCTGCCCTATGAGGGCGAGGGGCATGTGACCGATCTTACCCCTGAGGACAGGGCCGAACCTGAGATGGTGTCGCATGCGCGACAGACCCTGCTCAAGCGTTTGGCGGATGTGGTGTGCCTGCCCGAAAGCCGTGTAAACAGCTTTGAACGGGCCGTAACCGCCGACTTGCTGGTTGAGATGCTGCGCGAGGCTCAGATATCAGAACGCAAACGTGTCGCCAAACGCGTAAGTGGTCTGAGCGAAGTGCCCAATTCCCTGGCACGCTTGCTGTTGCGCGACGATATCGAGGTGGCCCGCCTTCTAATCGAAGACTGTGATAGTCTCACCGAAGCCGACCTTTATTATTGCGCACGTAACGGAACGTTGAAGCATCAGAATATGCTGGCGGCGCGTAAGGATATCGGCCCGATTCTGGCTGAGGTTCTGGTCGAAAGTGGTGACTATGCGGTATTGCGTACCCTGCTGAAGAATACGAAAGCCGTGTTGTCGCAGATGACGGTTGAGATGGCCGTGGCCATGAGCCAGAAAGCGCCTGAACTCACGCCCCTGATTATTCGCCGACCGGAACTCAGGCCATCTTCGGCCTATGTGATGTTCTGGTGGGCCGAGGCCGATGTCAGAAACACCATCCTGAGCCGTTTTGCGGTGAACCGTGAAATCATGCAGGACGCAGCAGCGGATGTCTTCTCCATGGCCGCCAGCGAAGGCTGGAAAGACCCCCTGTCGCGTAAGGCTCTGCAATTCATTGAGCGGCGTCAGCGTAATCGTGAGGCCATTCGTAAAAGCCCCTATGACAGCCTTGAGGACGCGCTTGTTGACGCAGGCACAAGGGGCCTGACGCGCCAGACTGCCGAAGAGATTGCGTATCTGTCAGGTATTAAGCCCTCGACCTGCGCCAAGATACTGCGTGACAAGGGCGGCGAGGGGCTGGCGGTGTTGTGTAAGGCTACCGGCCTGAAAAAAGCGTCCCTGCGGCATCTGTGGCAGGCGCTGCGTCGTCCGTTCGATAAGGACGGCAGCGAACATCCTGATCTGACGCGGATATTGCTGGTCTATGACCTTCTGGCGGTTGATCGGGCGCAAACGGTTCTGCGTTACTGGAACTGGGCCTTGTCATCAGCCCTGACGCCGGTGATGCTGCGGGCTATATCTTCAGGTGAAAAAGTGGATATGGAGCCATTGACTGTGCCGGAACGGGCCGCATTGCTCGCTTTTGCTGAAGATCTCAAGGTTTAGTGCGATTTAGTGAACCCTGATGCCGTATTCGTACCGAACGGATATTTGCGCTGGCAAAAAGGCTTGTAGTTTGGGTGTTTACAACGCTTGATATCTGTGGGTGCCCCTAATATCAGCAGAATTAAATCTGATAAGACGTAAATTATTTAAATTAAAGCCTGTGGATGCTTGTGCAGGCGAAGATATTGCCTTAGTTAAGGCCTCCGATTAATCAGACTATGAGTATTCAGCTTCCTGACCGAAGCGCGTTAAACAAAGTAAGGGTGAGCGTCGGCTTCGTTGTCGTGCGCATCAGTAATAATCCCTCAATTTAGGCTTCTGAAGGGCAATCTAATGGAAGATAAAACAAGCGTTGTAGATTTCACGGTTGATGTTGTTTCCGCATATGTTGGCAATAACACCGTGCCGGCGGCTGAATTGCCTGCCCTTATCCAGAGCGTATATCAGGCGCTGACCGCACTGGGCACGGTCGAGGAAGTAAAGACCGAAGCGCCGAAAGAACCGGCCGTTTCTGTCAAGAAATCAATTTCCAATGACTTCATTGTTTGCCTTGAAGATGGCCGCAAGTTCAAGTCACTCAAGCGTCACCTGCGCACCAAATACAACCTCAGCCCCGAAGAATACCGCGCCAAGTGGAACCTGCCGAAGGATTATCCAATGGTTGCGCCGAACTATGCCCGTGCGCGTTCGGAACTGGCCAAGCAAATGGGTCTTGGGCAAGGTGGTCGTCAGGCTGCCCGTAAGACACGCGGTCGCGGATAATTCCAATATCGGCCTTAAGTGGCGCTATGCCTGCCTGTTCGGGCGCATGGCCAAGGGCCCTGAGAGCGCCGCCTTATGCGGTCGATCTCAGTAGTCTCTGGATTAAAAAAAGCTCCGGGCATTGTCCGGGGCTTTTTTGCTGTTCGCGTTGACGAATATGTGTGTGAAATGGAAAACTATACATATCTAAACCCGACGTTAACCCTTTTTTTCTTGCCAAGGAATCATGGGTTAAGAGAAGGTGAATAAAGGTGATTCGTAGGGTTCGTGGGTTTATGGCGGGTATAGCTACCGAAATGCTGAGCGCGTTGCGCACGCATGAGGAAATCTTCCGCTATTGGAAGAGTTTGCGGCGCGGGAGGCGGTTGCCGACGCGTGCAGACCTTGATCCCTGCGGTATTCGCAAGCTTTTGCCGACTGTTTCTCTAATTGACGTTCTCGAAGAGCATCCGGCCAATAACCCGCACGCTTATCGTCAGAGGCTGGCCGGAACGGATTTGTATCAGGCCTATGGCCGTGAAATCACGGGCTGTTATCTGGACGAAATCTATAGCGCGGACGAAGCGCTGTACTGGGCCGAAGAGCTTAGTTTTGTCGTCGAACAGCGTAAGCCCGGCGTTGGACTGCATTCAATGGCCTGGCGCGGTGTGAAGGGGCTTAGCCTGTTCTGGCTGCGTTTGCCTTTGTCAAATGACGGTAAGCGGGTGGATATGATTCTCGGGCATGACGCCCTGATCGGACGTGGGGATGAACAGGCACCATCGGGGATTCGGGCTGCCTGATATATAGGATCTATCCTTGGGTTGGGCGGGCATAGGCTCCGGTACGGCTAAAACACCACAAACAACCTAAAGTTGTTATCATCCCTGTTATAATTATATTAATGGTTGAAATATAGGCAAATAAACCTATTTTTAGCTTGAAATAGGAAAGTTATCCTCTCACTCTGTCGCATGCCTATGCTGAGAACAGAGCGGAAACACATCCCGTGTCAATCCGCCAGGCAATGCAGGATAGAATTAGGATGACAATGCATCTTTCCACATCTCAAGGAGCGAAAAAGACAGTTTCCGCGTCTCTGGGGACTTATTTGGGTACGCCTGTTCCGGTTCCGGTCGTATGCCATCCGGATGATCGGGCGGCGGTACAGTTTGTTATTGAACTGGTGGCGGTAACGACGGGCGTATCGTCCGAACAGATTCGTACCTTTTCACGTAACCATGCCCGCGTAGCGCGGGCGCGTCAGATTGCTATGTACCTTACGAATATCAGTTGGCAGTGGCCGTTGGTGCGGGTCGGGAAGGCGTTCGGACGCGACCGGACGACCGTAGGCCATGCCTGCCGGTTAATCGAAGATCTGCGTGATGATACGCTGTTTGACGAAATGCTGGAGCGTCTCGAAGCGTCACTGATGAGCTTGCCTAAGACCGTCGGCGTTACTCAGGCTGGGCCTGACTGGTTTGAACGGACGTTCTGAACCGGATTTTGCGTATGTGATCTTAGACGACCTGTTTTATCCGTTCGACCATAGAGATGAGGCCGTTAGTGCGCTGGGACGACAGGGCCTCGTCCAACCCAAGTCTGGTCAGTGTGTCGCGTATGGAAAAATCGCGGACTTCGCTTACCGGCAGGCCATCAAGCAAACGAACCAGCACGGCGATCAGGCCTTTGACGATATGGGCGTCTGAATCGCCTCTGAATCTGAGAACGCCTTCTGGCCCCTTATCGAACACCAGCCATACCTGTGAGGCACAGCCGCGCACCCGCGTTTCGTCGGTGCGCTCGCTGTCCTCAAGCGGGGTCAGGGACTTACCGAGATCGATAATGTGGCGGTAACGCTCTTCCCAGTCATCGAACAGGTCGAATTCTTCGAGCAAATCATCAAAACGGGTCTGAAAACGGTCTGTCATAAGCAAGGGCTTATAAAGCGCATCCCGAAAAGTGTGCAACGGTTTTCGGAATCAGATGCGCGTCTGAAGAAAATGAGCATCCCGAAACGCAGTTCGGCGGAGCCAAAAGTGTGCAACGGTTTGACTAAGTTTTGCGGAATCGCAGCACGGCTGTAAGGCCGACGGAGGGTTCCGACTTAACCAGAAACTGCCCGCGCATGGTCTGACAGGTCAGACGTACAATCGCCCAACCAAGACCCGCACCGGCGCGAGTTCGATTATGCGCCGTGGCCCCCTGCTCAAAAGGTTTCATAAGGCGGGGAAGTTCATCAGGGTGTGGGGCAGGGCCAGGGTTGCTAATGACGATATCGACATGCTGGTCATGTTCGATGACCTCTATGCGTATGGCTTGACCAGCAGGCGTAAAGTCCATGGCATTATGCAGAAGATGGTCGAGGCACGTACTGAGACCGCGTGGGTGGAAAAGCGCCACAGGATCGCGGTCCGGCGCAATAAGCTTCAGGCTGACGCCATGGGCCTGCGCACGGGGTTCATGCTTATCGACGCTGTCATCGATATGCGAAAGCAGGGCATCGGCCGAAGGGGCCAGCAGGTCCGGTTCGCTTTCCAGCCGGACGATTTCAAGCACATTATTAAACAGCCCCAGCAACTGTGTGCCGCTGTCACGGATAATGCCTGCATATTCGAGATATTCCGGCGCCCCCAAAGGGCCGTGTAACTCGTTTTTCAGCACCTCGGCAAAGCCGATAATCGAATTGAGCGGGGTGCGCAGCTCATGGCTGGCCATACGCAGAAAGGCCTGTTTCCCCAGAGTAGGGATTTCGCTGTCAAAGGCAGCAGGTGTAGCCTCGTCGTCTCGTCCATGAGTGGAAAGATTCGGAGGGTCGGACGAAGGCATAGGGGCTCCAGTCAGAGCAGGACCAAAAAGAATGCGCGGGCACTTTGCGCCGAGGGTGGGGTGCATATCAAGGGGGTAAGTCCTGATAATCGGGACAGTACACACCCTGTTGCCCGCTTTCCATAACATCGTCGTGTATCTGGCCCTCTCGGGGATCTTCGCCAATTGCGCGATAGGCTTTCATATAATATGCCTCAGACGGTACAGTTACTTATGTCATCAGTTGCCAAAGGGGCCTTCAGGCGTGTCGCTTAAAGCTTTGGGGGATTTCGACCGCAAGGAAAACCCGCGCACCGCTGTGCGTCTGGGGGCATTGGTGTGGCACCTTATCTGGTCGGGCATCATTCTGTGCGCCTTTGTCGGCTTGCTGTTTGTGCCTGTGTCCGTGGCAGGGCTGATTGCCGTTCTGGTTGCGGCCATTCCCGGCGTCAGCGCGATATTGTTGCTGTCCACGGATAGTTTAAAAGCGCGGTGTGCGCTGGTTTGGGTCTGGGGGCTTTGCGGACTTGTGGCGGCGGGCCTGACCGGCGGTATATCCGGCCCTCTGGCTATCTGGCTGTTGTTGCCGCTGGCCGCATCTGTGGCCCTCAATCAGCGCCGCCTGATCTCGCTTGGGGCCGCCCTGAGTGTCACCGGCGGGCTGATCGCGGTATTCATTTCCCTAAGCTTTATTGTGCCCTTGCCTTCCTATGTCGAGCGCCTGTGGTTGTCTTCGGTCGCCTTCCTAAGTCTGGCAGGCAGTTTCGGGCTGGCCCTGATGCCGTCTTTGCGTAAACGGGTTGAACGTACAGATGATGCCGAACAGGCCCGCGCGCGCCTGTATACGCTCCTGAGCGAACAGCCGCAGCTTATTGTCTCCCTTAATGCTGAAGGGCGCGTCATTTCCGCCTTTGGTGAGGCCCCCAAAGGGCTAGATCTTAACCGCCTGCTGACTCAGGGCCTTTATCTCAGTGCTCACGGGCCTGATCGTCCGGCCTTGATACAAACCCTTGAGCAGGCTCTGACGACAGGTCGCGGAGATGTGGGCTTTCATCCGCACGCGGGTCTGGATCATTATGTGCGCCTGTCGGTACGCAAGGCTGATGACGGGCGGCTATATGCCGTGCTGGCAGATGCGTCTGGCCAGAGGCAGCGTGAAGCCGCATTGGAAGCTGCACGCTTTGAGGCGGAGTCCCTGAACCGTGGCAAGACACAGTTTGTGGCCTCCATGAGCCATGAACTGCGGACGCCACTGAATGCGGTGATCGGTTTTTCCGACATCATGCGGCAAAAGCTGTTTGGCCCCTTAAGCGATAAATATACCGAATATGCGCAGCTTATCTGGGAGTCGGGTCAGCATGTGCTCGATCTGGTCAATGATGTGCTGGATATGTCCAAGATCGAGGCGCAGAAATATGAGCTTAGTCTTGAACGTTTTGATGCGCGCGAGCCGGTGGCCTCGGCTCTGAGGCTGATCATGACCTCGGCGCAGGAAAAAGGCGTGACCCTTAAGGCGGTGCTGCCGCCGGTGCCGCTTGAGGTCACGGCTGACAAGCGTGCTCTGAAACAGATATGCCTGAACCTGCTGTCCAATGCGGTTAAGTTCACGCCGAACGGGGGTGAAATTGGCCTGATCCTGACCGAAGCGGGACGTGAGAGCATCGAAATTCAGGTCAATGACACCGGCGTAGGCATTGCGCCCGAAGATCTCGACCGTCTGGGTAAACCATATCAGCAAACCGGCCCGATTGAGCAACGCGTGATGGGGACGGGGCTTGGGCTGGCGCTTGTGCAGGCGCTGGCGGCCCTGCACAAGGGGCATATGACGCTTGAGAGTGAACCGGGCACCGGCACCAGCGTCAGCATTATCCTGCCCGTAGCGACACCGTCTGATCAGCCGGAACTGCCGCTTGAAGACAGGATGCGAAACATCGCAATTCAGGACATCTGAAATAGTCTCTAAGTAAGTATGCGGTCACGAAGCCTGACTGCGTAATATCTTGTCCTCAGTCTCTGCTTCCAAAGTGTGCGGTGCGCCGAACAGGTAGCCCTGAGCCTGAGGGCAGCCTTCTTCGATGATCATGCGATGCTGAGCTTCGGTTTCCACGCCTTCGGCGACCACCGTCAGGTTCAGGCTGCGCCCCAGTCCGGCAATGGCGCGGACAATGGATCGTGCGGCCTCGTCGTTTTCGATCAGGCGAATAAAGCTGCGGTCGATTTTCAGCTTATCGAACGGGAAGGTCTGCAGATTATTAAGCGAAGAATATCCGGTTCCGAAATCATCCATCACCAGACCCACCCCCAGCGCCTTTAGCTGGTGGAAAATCTCCAGCGCCCCGACCTTGTTCTTCAGGAGGACCGCTTCGGTAACTTCGAGATCAAGCCGCGACGGTTCCAGCCCTGAATCGCGCAAGGCGTGTCGCACTACGCTGGATAGGGTCGATAGCTGGAACTGTACGGATGAGACATTGACCGATACGCGATGTGCGTTCTTCCAGCTGGCGGCCTCACGACAGGCTTCACGGATCACCCATTCGCCGATCTGGATGATGGCGCCGCTTTCCTCAGCCACGGGAATAAAGATATCCGGCTCGATAAGGCCACGTTCAGGGTGGTTCCAGCGCAGCAGGGCTTCGTAGCCCACAACATCGCCACTGCTGCTGTCCACCAGCGGTTGATAGGCCAGTGACATCTGCTGAAGCTGAACGGCATGGCGCAGGTCGTGCTCAAGCTGACGGCGATTACGCACATCCTCATCCATCGAAGGGGCAAAGAAGCTGGCCATACCCCGACCGGATTGTTTGGCGCGATAAAGCGCAATATCCGCACTGTGTTTCAAAGACAAAGCCGTCTTGGCGTCATTGGGATAGATGGCAATGCCTATGGATACCCCAACCGCAGTAGGGTCTGCCGCAAGGTTCATTTCCTTGTTGAAGGTGTCAAGGATACGACGGGTCAGGGCATGGGCGGCATCAGGCTGTTCCCCCAGATCCTGTACGATGACAAATTCGTCCCCGCCCAGACGTGAAACCGTGTCCGAAGCCCGCGTTTGTGCGGTAAGGATTTCAGACACACGACACAGAACTTCATCGCCTTTTGCGTGGCCAAATATGTCATTGACGGCTTTGAAGCGATCCAGATCAAGGGCGATCAGGGCCACCTGTCCGCCGGTGCGCTCGGCCCGCGTGAGGGCCTGCCCCAGACGTTCATCCAGCAGGTGGCGATTAGGCAGACCCGTTAAGGCATCATGACGCGCCAGATGTTCGATTTTCAACTGGGCTTCGCGTTTTTCCGTCACGTCGCGCACGGCGATCACCTGACAGAGACGGCCACGGAAGTTAATAAGATGGGCCGAAGTTTCAATGAAGCGGGCTTCGCCATTGCGCGGCTGTATGTGGGCTTCGACGACATCCGGCCCCAGATCGGCTATGCCGGATATGGTTTCAAAATGCAGGATTTCGTTAGGGTTGCGCCCTTCCATATTGGCAACACTGATGCCGCATAAGGTCGCAAGCGCTTCATTCGCCTGCACAATGCGCTCATTATGAACGATCATGAAACCTTCAAGCGTGGCATCAATAAGCCCGCGAAGATCCGTCAGATAGCGGTCAACAAAAACAGCAAGCGCCGAAAGACCAATCAGAATGAGTATGGCCACAAAGATTGCAGCGGTCAGCCAGTAACGGTCAACACCGGCTTCGGGTACATATATGCGCGGATCCGGCACAAAGCTTACGGCGCTCATACTGTTGAAGTGCAAGGTGACAATCCCCAGCACCAGTAACAGGGTCGCCCCAATGTGTTTGAAGCGATGCGGGGCGCGGAAAAACACAAGAACAGCCGCGGACGTCCAGAGAATACTGACTATGACGCCAACAACCGTGCTGATGATATCGATTTCCATTCGTGCCGGCACCTTAAGGCCCGTCATGCCGGTAAAATGCATGACCGTGATGCCCATGGTCAGAACGACCCCCAGCATCACGAGGCCGGCTGTGCCCTTAAAGCGCTCATGAAGTCGTAAACCGCCCCACCAGATTGAAATGATAAACAGGATGGAAAGCAGCGTTGGCATCAGGGCAAAGGACATTTTCGTACCGGCATTGTATGCCAGCATGGCTAGAAAATGTGTGGCCCAGACACCGGCGCCACCGGCAAAAGCGGCGGCGGCCAGCCATGTGCCGCGACGGTGCACTTCACATTCCTGCGCCCGTCTCCAGAGCAGGAAAAAGGTGTGGCTGCCCAAAAGGCAAACACCTGCGGCCAGAGCAATCATAAGATAGTCGTGCTGGTCACGGATACAGGCGACGAGAGAGAGCATTTTGGCCTTTGCTTTCTACGATCATCAGAGCCAAGCCTTTTGGCTCTCTGAAAACAGGGATACAACCATGAAGTTAATAAACTGTGGAAATCCTTCCGTAACAAAGCTGAAATGTGGTTTTTTTATACCGCCCACTTTAGGTTTAATTAACTATGATCTGTCGATTTAGAGTTGAGCCGCTCTGGGCTGTGGGCAGTTTTCGATTGCCCGCATTAACCATTTAGATGCGGCCTGACAGTTGGCAGGCCGTTTTCAGATCGCCCGACCGGCACACAGCGGTCATGACTGACGTATCAGAGCGATAGTCCGTATGCGGCCGTTTCACAGATACGCTTTTCTGAAGTCGCCAGACTCATTAGCGAAAACAAAAGCTTACGCTAGGGAAGAATTAAAAGTGATGCATAAGAAACGCACTGTTCAGTTACTACGCATTGCCGCGTTCTAATGCGATTGACTTTCAATATAGGCAGATATATCGCGCAGAAACCTTAATTCTTGCATCGGAGCCTTCCGAATGAAATCGGCTTTCACCCTGTCCGTCAGTCTCATAGCCTTGTTATGCGCCTCATCCATCGCCCGTGCGGCCGAAGCGGATGTCGCCGACAACACCACTGAAAACGTTACAGAAGTTATCGTGACCGGAGAAAAAGCGGCCCGCTCGCTCCAGAACACGCAATCTTCGGTGGCGGTGACCACATCGCGTAAGATCGAGTATGAAAATATTCAGAATTTTTACGACGTTGTGAACCGTACGGCCAATATGTCGGAAACCTATGGCGCGATGGGTTTCACCATTCGCGGCATTTCGAACCTGAACGTATCCGGTGGCGGTGCAGGCTCACTGGCGACCATCTATGTTGACGGCGCGGCGATGACAGAGCGCGGCGCGACCTCAGGCCCTCTGGAAATGTGGGACATCGGTCAGGTGGAAATCTTCCGCGGCCCTCAGTCCACCCTTCAGGGCAAGAACGCTCTGGCCGGTGCCGTGATCATCCGCTCAAAAGACCCGACATTTACCTATGAAGGCCGCGCCCGTGTTCTCGGTTCGGATCAGGGCGACCGCGCCGCTGCGGTGGCTTTTGGCGGGCCGATTATTGACGAGCAACTGGCCTTCCGCATTTCGGCCGAGCGCCGTAACTCGGACGGCTATACCTATAATGTCACCCGCGATGCGGACGAAAGCCCCAGCCGCATTACTACGGCCCGCGCCAAGCTTCTGATGCGTCCGAAGGCCGTTGAAGGCCTTGAGGTCATTGCCACCTATACCCATAGCGACAGTGACACCGGCTATATGTATGCCTACACCAATACCGATGTACCCAACTACTTCGATAACCGTCAGGCGACCTCGGATTACCCCAACAGCACCCGTACCAGAACGGACATCTTCACCGTCGAAGGTCGCTATAATCTTTCCGAGCATTGGGATCTGACGACGGTGCTGTCGTACAATCGCTACGATTCACACCTTAAGTTCGACATGGATCTGTCGGAACTGCCCATCAGCTTCGGCATTCAGGATCAGCTGGCCAAGACCTTTTCTCAGGAAGTGCGTCTGAACTATAGCGGCGACGCCTTCCACGGCGTGATCGGCGTTTATCACTCACATGTTGATAATGACATGTCGAGCGACAGCCTGACCAATGTCGAGACGCCTGTGCAGACCATCATTGGCGGACTGATGCTGAACGATCTGGATGAGGCAACGGCGACCTATGTGGCCAATCTCTATGCGTCGGTTCTGCCGGTTATTCCGGTTCAGGCCTATTCGCATTCGCCGGTCGAAGTTGAAAACAGCGCCCTGTTCATGGACGGCTCATGGCAGATTACGCCCAAGCTGAGCCTGCTGGGTGGTCTGCGTTATGACCGCGAAACCCATACGCTGGCGAATCTTCAGCAAACGACCTTTGTCGGCACCTATCCTGATCCGATGAACTTCCCCGGCATGGAACTGGCTATTGGTGGCATTAACGCGCTTGTGGCCTATCAGGTCGGTCTGGCCAACTCTGAGGTCGGGGCGCAGGCCCGTACCTTTGAGGCATGGTTGCCGAAACTGGGCGTGAAGTACGAATTTAACGACGCCATGTCCTTAAGCTTCATCGCACAGCAGGGCTATCGTTCGGGTGGCTCAGTGGTCAATCTGGCGCGTTCGCGTCCGGTGCCTTACGACCCTGAATATACCAATAACTACGAACTGGCCTGGCGCAGCGCCTGGCTGAACAACAGCCTGACCCTTAACGCCAATGTCTATTACATCGACTGGACGGATCAGCAGGTCAATGTGTTCATGGGCCTGAACGAGTACGACTACGAAACCAAGAACGCAGGCTCTTCGCACCTGCATGGTTTTGAAATCGAAGTGGCCCAACGCCTGAACAACAATTTCGACTGGTATGCGTCACTGGGCCATACACGCACGAAGTTTGAGGATTTCGTTCTGGATGAAGGCACCCTGTTTGCCGACTTCAATGGCAATGAGTTTGCCTATGCCCCTCGCTGGACTTTCTCGGCAGGCGGTACATGGCGCGCGGACAACGGCTTCTTCGTCAACCTGAATGGTAATTACCGCAGCGAGAACTATCAGGGTGTTGAAAACAGCATCAAGGTAAAGGCCCGCACACTGGTGAACACCAAGGTCGGTTACGAATTTGGCCAGTACGCCGCCTATGTGTACGCCAATAACCTGCTGGACGAAAAATTCCTTCAATATGATCGTCCTGAGGACTATCGTGCCGTGCTAGGGGCACCACGCACCATTGGTCTGATTCTAGAGGCACGTTTCTGATATGAGTACGGAGGTGGTTTTTCAGACGCTGGCGGCGATTATCGCAGCGGGCGGCGTATTTGCCCTTAAACGGGCATGGTCAAAGCCATCTCCGCAACGCCCCTGGCTGATCGCCGGTGGCTGGGCAGCTCTTGCGCTGGCGGTCTGCATCGTCGTCCCGACACTGGGGCCGGTGAGGGGGCCGTCGGTGGCGATTACCCTGATCTGCGCTATTGGTCTTACGGCGGCCGTGGCCAATTATGAAATTCGCAAAGGTAAGGTGCGGCCGGAACGTGAGGTCGCGCTTGAACCGTCTGACCGGCGCAGAGTGATCTGGCGCGGGTGGCTGCGTGGTTTTCTGGCGGGGCCAATGGCTGGCATTGCGGCCATGGGTGTCGGCCTGTTTGTGGCGGTCTGTTTCAGCGGGGCCGCCCAGACGCGTATGGTTATTGGCGGACTTCTGGTGCCTTTTCTCTGGGCCGGAGGCATGGCGTGGACCTTGTCTGACGACAAGATTTTGCGCGCCTTTGCCGTGTTGTTTGGTGTAGCGCTTGTTTCCCTGAGTGCGGCCTTCCTGAAAGGAACAATGGGATGAGTTCTGCCGAACAGCAATCGCCATCTGAAAAACCCTCCGGCAACCGCAACAAGCCTATATGGCCAAAGATACCCGCAGGCTTTGTGCGGGCCATGCTGGCCGGACATTCGGCGCTGGGTCTGGCCTTTGCGGCCCTGATCTATGTGGTGTGTTTCTCAGGGGCCGTGGCGGTATTTACCGAAGAATTCCGGCAGTGGGAAAACCCGTCGGCGCCTAGGGTTGAGGCCGTTTCTGACGACGTCATGGATAAGGCCTTTGGTGCCATTATCGACAAGGCCCCGTGGGCGCATGGCGTATTTGTTTTCCTGCCTACCGCAGATGAAAAGGCTCTGAGAGTTACCGCCTCGCCCGATTTTGGCGATACGGAACATAAGACCCTGAACTATTATGCCGATGCCGAAGGTAATCTCCGGCAGGAAGGCTCATACGCATGGACTGAGTTTCAGGCCATATTGCATACGCGCCTGCATATGCCGGGCATGTGGGGCGGGTTCATTGTCGGCCTGACGGGGGTGGCGCTTCTGTCCTCGCTGGTGTCAGGTATTCTGTCGCATCCGCGTGTGTTCAAGGATGCCTTTACCCTTCGTTTCGGGCCGAACAAAAGACTTCAGGAAGCGGACATCCATAACCGCATCAGCGTCTGGGGGCTGCCGTTTCATGTGATTGTGTCGCTGACCGGCGCGTTTCTGGGCCTGACCACTATCATTGTCGGGGTGCTGGCTCTGGCGGTATTCAAAGGCGATGCCAATCAGGCCTATGCCCTGTTTATGGGGCCGCATCCGGTGGATGACCCGCGTCCGGCACCGCGTCCGCAGTTGCAGGGCATGCTGGTTGATCTGGCGAACCGTGACCCCAAGGCCGTGCCGACCTATATAATGGCCGAACATCCGCTGGAAACAGGGGCCGCTGTGGCCATCAATGCCCAGACCCCGACGCATCTGTCGCGTGGTGAGATGTATGTCTATGATGGTAAGGGAGCCTATCTCGGCAACTGGGGCTGGGAACAGGGTACGCTGGGGCAGAAAATATACGCGGCCATGGCCCCCCTGCATTTCGGCTGGTTTGGCGGCTGGAGCGTAAAGATCATCTATGCGGTTCTGGGTATGGGACTGGCTGCGGTCACGTCATCGGGTGTTGCCATTTGGCTGGCGCGGCGTCGGGACAAGGGAAGGCCGGCACCGGCATGGGAACGCTTGTGGACAGCAACGGTCTGGAGCCAGCCTGTGGCCTATACGGTTGTAGCGATTTCAGCTCTGGTGACACGTCAGGAAACATGGCTGTTGCCCCTGTGGGGCGGCATAAGCCTGCTCAGTCTGATTGTCTCCATATTCGTGGATGCCAAAAAGCTGTCTCTGGCCTTACGCGCCCTTTCGGTCGTCGGTCTTGTGGCCGTGGCGGTTGTGCATGCCGCTCTGGCCTTGGCAAGCGGTACACCGGTCGGCATATTGCTGTGGGCCATTGACGGTGCCTGTGTGCTGATGGCGATGGCTCTGGGCCTGAGCCTGTTCTGGCGGCGCGGGGCGGCGCCTGAGAGCAAATAATTCCTGATTTTCACGCATCCTGAGATGAACCGCCTTGTCTGATAGACAAGGCGGTTTTTCCGTTTGCGCGCGTTTATTTATCCCTCAACCCGAAGCCTATGGATTGCACAAAGCAACAAATGGCGGCACATTAGTATGATAAATACGGCCAAACGGCCAGAAAATGCTCGCAGTGAAGAAGGTTAGGATGGGAATGATGGCAAAGCCATGGGCGGCCTTTAAATGGCCGCGTAAGCGTTCCGTTGTGGATATGCAGCGTCGCTTTTATCTGATGGGCAGTGCCGCGCTTGGGGCCTGCTTCGTGTTGGGGGCCGGTAGCGCAGGCGCTCAGGTCAAGGGGCAGAAAGCGAACCGGCTCAAGCTTAATGGCCGCGCAGGGGGAAAACTGTTTGAAGGCATCGGGGTTGTTAACGGCGGCGGTGCGACATCGGTTCTGCTTAAGGACTATCCCGAACCCCAGCGCAGCCAGATTCTTGATCTGTTGTATAAACCGAAATTCGGCGCTTCGGTCAGCGCTCTTCTGGTGGAAATTCCCGGAGACGGTAACGCCACTCAAGGGTCAATGCCCAGTCACATGCACCGGCGCGATGACCTGAACTATCATCGCGGATACACATGGTGGGTCATGAGCGAGGCGCGAAAGCGCAATCCCGCCCTCAGTCTGGACGCGGTGGCATGGAGCGCACCGGGCTGGATTGGCGATCACGGGCAATATTACGCCAAGGTAGGCACCTATGGCGAAAGCAAGTTCTTTTCACAGGACGCTGCGGACTATTATGTCCGCTGGCTTGAAGGGGTGCGCAACGTCTATGGCATTGAGCTTGATGCCATTGGGGTGCGTAATGAAAAGGGTGTCAGCTATGAATTTGCCAAGGCCCTGCGCCGGACGCTGAATCAGGGCGGTTTCGATAAGGTCAGGCTGCATGCCTTTGATAACTGGCCCGAAGACAAGCTCGATTTTGTGCCGGATATGCTGGCCGATCCCGAACTGGGTGAGGCGATCGACATCATCGGCGCGCACACCTTCTATTCCAACTGGCCCGCGACCGCCGAAACGCAGGCCATGGCCGCCAAGATGGGTAAGCCGATCTGGAATACCGAAGATCATGTCTATAAAAAGGGCTTCGACTGCACCATCAGCCTCGTGCAGTGCTTTAATCACAACTACCTCCACAGCGGCGCGACGCGTGTCGTAAACTGGTATGACATTGCCGGTATCTATCCCACCCAGCCCTATCCCGAAGATCCGGCAACAGTGCTGGCCTATGAGCCGTGGAGCGGCCACTATAAGGTACGCGAAGCCCTGTGGGGCTATGCCCATTACGGGCAATTCAGCGAAGTCGGCTGGACGTATCTCTATGGGGGCAATGGCCATCTGAATCAGGGTGGCTCCTATGTGACCCTTAAGTCTCCGCAGGATGATTACAGCGTCATTATCGAGACCAAGGACGCAAAGGCCCCGCAACAGATATGGCTGGAAATCGGGCCGGACCTGTCGCAAAAGCCGCTCTGCGTCTGGCACAGTAATGAAAAAGAGCAGTTCGTGCGTCTGGCCGATATTACACCGGTGGACGGTGGCATTACGCTGGTTCTGGAACCTAACGCGATCTATTCCCTGTCCACCACAAGAGGGCAGCAAAAGGGCAGTTTTGCGCAGGTTCCGTCCGCCAAAGCGTTTCCCTTCCCCTATCGTGAAAGCTTTGACACCTACCGGTCTGCCGAAGATTACGGCTATCTGCCGCATTATACGGCTGATATTGCCGGTGCGTTTGAGATTGCCAACCGGCCGGACGGTAAGGGGAAATGCCTGCAACAGGTGGTGCCTGTGCCTACGATTTCATGGGCACCGGACTGGAAGCCCTACACCATACTGGGGGATGCGGTCTGGAGCGATTATGAGGTCAGCGCGGACATCTGGCTCAATGCCGGTGACACGGCGGCGGTCATGGGGCGCGTCAATCACGTCGGAACTGGCTGGGGCTTTATCCCCAAGGGCTATTATCTTGAACTGAACGATCAGGGAAAATGCCGTCTGATTGCCATTCGGGGAAAAAAAGACCCCAAGGCGCTGGTGGGCGATGCCGAGCAGCAGGCCCAGATTCAGGCCCTGATAGCCGCAGGCCGTTTCGATGGCGAAGGCGGTGAACTTGTGCTGTCCGAGACGACTGTGACGGGGATCACCTCCGGCAAATGGCATAGCCTGTCCTTAAGCTTCAAAAGCTCAGAAATCATCGGGCGCGTTGATGGCAAGATCGTCCTCAGGGCTGAGGACAAACTGTATGAGCGTGGCATGGCGGGCCTTCTGGCCGGTCAGGAAGCCGCCCGTGTCAGCACGCCCTATTATGATAATCTGACCGTCAGGGCGGTCGGGGCGCGCGCACCAAAACCGGCCACACATACCAGCCATACGCCTCTGTATGCCGGATATGTACGCAAATAACCGCAGGTTCTGCCGCCTGACGTAAAAACAGACAGGAAACGATAATAATGCCCAGTTCGACTGATCCGCGCCGCCTATCCTCTACGCGCCGCGCCTTTTTGCTTATGTCATCCGCCGCAAGTCTTATGGTGCCGTCTGTACTGTCAGCCGCGCCCTTATCCGGCAGTCAATTGCGTCAGTCCTTTACCAATCCACCGCCTGAGGCGCGGCCAATGGTGCGCTGGTGGTGGTTCGGCCCCAAACTTGATGACGCCGAAATTGTTCGGGAAATCAAAGCCATGAAGCAGGGCGGTTACGGCGGGTTTGAGCTGGCGGCGCTGTACCCCCTAAGCCTTGAAGGCAACACCACCTATCTGTCGGATCGTTTTTTAGGTGCCGTTGATCTGGCCAATCGTACCGGACGCGCCGAAGGCCTGCGGGTAGATGTGACGCTTGGCTCCGGCTGGCCGTTCGGCGGGCCGCACATTACGCCGGAACTGGCATCGGCACGGGTCAGGCAGATAAACCTGACGGCCCCCGCAGGCGCAACCTCCGTGGCCCTGCCTGATCTTAAGGCCGGTGAGCGCGTCGTCGCCGCCTACATAGGTGACACCGCCGACACGGCCGCGCGTGCCGATATCGCCTCCGGTCAGATTCCGCTCACTGCTTATGATCAGGCGCGGCGGGTGTCCGTCATTATTCAGACCCCGACCGGTCAGCAGGTGAAACGCTCGGCACTGGGCGCAGAAGGCTACGTACTGGATCACATGAAGCCCGCGGCGGTTCAGGCGCACCTTTCGGCGGTCGGTGAGCGCCTGATGCAGGCATTTGACGGTGCGCCGCCCTATGCCATCTTCAGCGACAGCCTTGAGGCCTATGGCGTGGACTGGACGGATGATCTGCCCGAAGCCTTCGCCGCCCGACGCGGATATGATCTGTATCCGCATATGCTGAAATGGTTCGAAGACACCCCCGATAGTGCCGCGGTGCGCCGTGACTGGGGGCTGACTCTGGCCGAACTGACCGAAGAGCGTTATCTGAAGCCGGTCAATGACTGGGCCACCTCCAAAGCCACACGCTTCCGCTCGCAGACCTATGGCCACCCGCCGGTGCGTCTGTCTGCGGTGCGCCTGAGCGAACTGGCCGAAGGTGAGGGGGCCGACTGGCGGATTTTCTCACGCATGCGCTGGGTCAGCTCCGCCAACCATCTGTACGGCAAAAACATAACCTCCGCCGAAAGCTGGACATGGCTGCATCAGGGTGCGTTTCAGGCCGCGCCACTGGATATAAAGGCCGAGGCCGACACCCTGATGCTGCAAGGGGTCAATCATTTCATCGCCCATGGCTGGCCCTATTCCCCGCCCGAAGCCGAGGCGCCGGGATGGGCCATGTATGCGGCGGCTGTGTTCAATGACCATAATCCGTGGTGGACGGTCATGCCTGAGATCAACCTCTACCTTCAGCGCATGGGCTGGCTGCTCAGGCAGGGTGAGGCCGTGCCGGATATCGCTGTCTATCTGCCGCAGGATGACGCGCTGGCGGCCTCGAAACCCGGTCAGGTCTCTATCGACGGTCAGCTTAGCCGCATGATCAGCCGCGCCCTTACCGAACAGATTCTCGATGCCGGCTACAGCTTTGATTATGTGGATGACGAAGCCATTGCTACGCTTGGGCTTAAGCACCGCGTCCTGATTTTACCGGCGGTGCGACGCATAGAACCGGCGGCCTATGCCCGTATTGAAGCCTTTGTGCGGGCAGGCGGTCAGGTCATTGCGACCGGACACCTGCCGGACACAGGCGCGGGCCTGAAGGATGCGGAATCGGCGGCGGCTGAGGTGCGTGCCATATCGGCGCGTCTTTTCCCGCGAGGGGCCATTCAGGAAAGCGAACTGGGTGCGCACCTTAAGGCCATTACCCCGCCCGATCTTAGCGGCCATACCCCTGAAATCGGCTTCGTGCATCGTCAGCTGAACGGCAGCCATTTCTATTTTGTCGCCAATACAGGCAATAGCGCGGTGACCTTACCCTTGCGTTTCCGTCAGGGGCAGACCGGTCAGATCTGGCACCCGACAGAGGGCACCGTCTCGGCATGGAACGGTCAGCCGGTAAAACTGTCGGCCTATGAATCGCTGATCTTCATCTTTGGTGATGCCGCCAATGCGGCCCTGACTCAGGCTCAGGCACCTTCGGCCAGACTGAGCCGTAGTCTTGAGCGTAACTGGACGATTGCCTTTGGCGACGGCCCCAAGCAGGCCCTGTCAGCCTTCGGGTCGTGGGCAGATGACGCCACTCACGCGCATTATTCGGGCCTTGCGACCTATAGCCATAGGCTGCATGTGTCACAGGCTGAGATTGACGCCGGCCAGACATGGCTTGATTTTGGCGAAGGGACGCCTGAACCCAAACCGGCACGCCGGCTAAACGGGGCGCAGGCCTGGCTATCGGCACCGGTACGCGAAGCCGCCGAAGTGTTCCTCAACGGTCAGCGTGTGGGGGCCATATGGACTTCGCCCTTCCGCATTAACCTCAAAGGGCACCTGAAGGCCGGTGAGAACCAGCTTGATATTCGCGTTGCCAATACGGCGATCAACCTTCTGTCGGGGCGTCCGCCTGAAGATTACAGTGCGCTCAATGCGCGCTTTGGCGAACGTTTCCAGCCACAGAATATGAAAGACCTCAAACCTCTGCCGTCGGGTCTTTTGCAGGCACCAAAACTCACCGACTGAGACCCACAAAAAAGCCCGCCATCGAGGACTATGGCGGGCAAGTAGGGGGGAGGTATCCTGTGGTGTCCGTGTCCGGCTAAATGCGGGCCAGAGAGGACGGGCCACAGGAAAGGATCAGTGCCACGGGTCTGAGAGGTTTCAGACCCGTGGCCACCGCATTAGTACTTGTAAGACACACCAAAGATTACGGTGCGGCCTACACGGGTCTCAAAGATCGTGTCTTCGCGGGTTGAGTCGATATACAGACGCTTTTGCTCGTCGGTCAGGTTTGAGGCCTCAACCGTGAACTTCAGCTTGTCAGACACCGCATAGGACGCCGAACCATCCAGATAGAAGCTGGAGTCGTTGCCGTTCATGTTACCAACCCCGCCGCCTTCAGGCGGGATGTTGTACATGAACTTGTCACGGTAAGAACCGGTGAAGCGGACGCTCAGCTTGTCATCTTCGTAGTAGAGCGTACCCGAAGCCGTCCGGCGCGAAAGCCCCAGAAGGTCATCGGTGGTCGTCAGGGTGGCTACGCCGCCGCTGCTGGCCAGTACGTAATCGATTTCAGACTTGATGTAGGTAATGTTACCCAGAACCCCGAAATTGCCCCAGATGCCGGGCAGGAAGTCGAGTTCGGCCTGAAGGTTAAGTTCAATCCCGTGCAGCGGGCCACCTGGGGTGTTGACCGGACGGCTGACCGAGAAGTCATCCGTTGGTGCGGCACCACCGGGAACATCCAGCAGCGAGTTCGGAAGACCCAGCTGGTTATAGGGCACGACCTCGTTGACGGTCTGGATATAGGTGTCAATGTCCTTATAGAAGTAGGCAATCGACACAACCGAACCCGGACGGTAGTACCACTCAAGCGCGGCATCGAAGGTCTTGGCGCGGAACGGCTCAATGAACGGGTTGTTCACATTGCCGATACGGGTGACAGGGTTGACGCCGGTCGTCGGGATCAGAACCCCCAGTTCCGGACGTGACATCACCTTGGCGGCAGATACGCGGGCCAGCAATTCAGGCTGAATTTCAAACACTACGTTCGCCGAAGGCAGAATGTCGTGATAGTCGCGTTCAACTTCGTTCTTCAGGCCGACACGGGCATAGGCTGACCCCGTCGGGGCATTAACCGGAATGTGACCGACTGAATTTTGCTTGGTGTAGACCGAACGGACACCGAAATCACCGCGTACGGGGATCGGCAGCCAGCTGTCTGAGTTGAACTCAGCCATGATATAGGTGCTCTTGACCTCTTCACGGACTTCGTTGTGGCCTGCGCCGCATTCCACGCCGCACCATTTGAAGTTTTCGAAGTCAACAGCATCCATCCACTTGGCATGGTCAATGGCGGCCCAGCTTGAAGGCGCACCACGGCCCCAGAGATCATCCACGCCGGTAATCTGACGTGTCAGGCTGGCAAGGGTTGTCCCTGCGGGCAGGGCCTTGATGGCGCTCTGGCCGGTGACGGCATGATCGACCCAGTCAGCTTCGAAGTTGCTGGTGCGATACTGGCCACCGAACTTAACCGTAAAGGTGTCGTTGACCGTATAGATGCCGTTAAGGGCAAAGGTGGTGTTGGTCGTTTCGTTACGACCGGGCTTACCAGCTGTGTTGAACAGACCCAGTACCGTCCCGTCCGACAGGCCCGGCGCATAGGCAAAGTTGTTCGGATTGGAAACGTCCATGCCAAAGTCGATGACCGGCGTCGAACCGCCGTCACGATAGTCGATGCTGACATTGTCCACATCGATGGCGTCCATCGAAACGGTGAGGCGCATCGGGCTGTCGTACACCGACTCCGAAATACCGAAATAGCCGTTCATTTCGAAGCTGTCATTGAAACGATGACGGCCATGCAGGTTGATCTGCTTGAACTCGGTCGAGAAGACATCGAGCAGGGCTTCGGAACGTACGTCCACCCCGTCAAACAGGCCGTAACGCAGCGAACCGTGGTCGTTAAACTCAACCGCCCGCACCGAAGTCATGGGCGAGCCGTTGTTGCCGATGTTACGGGCGAATGAAATGGCGGCAATATAGTTGTCGCGGCGCTCAACCTCGTACTTGGAGTACAGGACATCGACCCCCAATTCCGTATCGGTGCTTGGGCGCCACTGGAACGACAGGCTGCCGCCCAGACGCTCTGTGTCCTGCTCCGAATTCAGATAACGTGGGATACGCGGGAAATAGGCACCGCTGCCCGGACCCTGCAACACGCCCTGAGCATTGGTGCTGCGCAGGTTGTAGATGGTGTTGAAGGCGTTGGTATCAGATGTGCGCGGATTGTTGGTCGAACAATGGGTCGCCGACGCCCCCTTGGCCGCATAGGTCGTCTGGTCAGGGCTGTTGACATAGTAACCGTCCGGCGTCGTCCAGCCGATCGGCGAACAGAACGGAATATTGCGCGTCTGAACATTGCCGCCGCTCAAGACCGGATTGCCTGCGGAATCACGCAAAATAGCCGGTGCCGAGTTGGTGGCACCCGACACAAAGGTGTGCGACGAGAAGCCGACTTCGCGGATATTGCGCTTCTGATAGGTCAGGGTACCCAGAATGCCGAACTGACCGTCACCGAACTTCTTGGCCGCCAGAAGCGACAGGCGCGGATCGGTCGATTTCGACAGTTCGTTATATACGCCCTTGGCGGTGAAGCTCAGGACCTGATCATCACGATAATCAAAGGCGCGTGGCGAACGCAGATCAACCGTGGCCCCCAGAGAGCCTTCTTCGACATCCGCCGAGCTGGTCTTGCGGGTGGTCAGAGACGAGAAGATTTCCGAAGGGAAGACGTTGAAATCAAAGCCGCGACCGCTGTTGCCCGCACCATAGATATCCGAAGCCCCTGTCTGGGCTGCGCCTTCCATGCCGTTCAGGCGTACACGGGTGAAGCCTGCGCCCAGACCGCGTACCGAGATGCTCTTGCCTTCGCCGCCATCGCCGCGTTGCAGGGCCACGCCGGGGATACGCTGCATGGATTCCGCCAGATTGGTATCCGGGAACTTGGCGATATCTTCCGACAGAATGGAGTCGACGGTTGCAGCACTGGTGCGCTTGACGCTCAGGGCGCTGCGCAAACTGCCGCGGAAACCGGTCACGATGACTTCGGTTACTTCTTCATCTGCGGCGGGCGCAGTGTCCTGCGCTTGGGCCAGCGCGGGCATGGCTGCCGTCAGGCCGGCAACGGCCGCCGTAACGAACAGAGCCTGTTTCAGGCGGGGGGCATAGGGTCTCATGAGTCTCCTCTGACATTTTTCTTATCAAGGGCTCAAAACCGGCCCTTCATGAGATCAAACGATCAGCAGACAAAACCCCTCAAAGAAATTTGCCCCTGAGACACAAAAAAAAACAGCATTGCCCCAAAAGACCCCTAATATTTGACGGTCATACCCATACTGACGGTGCGTCCGGAACGGGTGTCATAAACCGTATCCTGCCGCACGCTGTCGATATACTGGCGGTTATGTTCGTCGGTCAGGTTCTGCGCCTCCAGAAAGAACCTTACATTGGGCGTCAGGTTATAAGAGGCCGAGGCATCAAGGAAAAAGGTCGGGGCATTGCCCTGAAGGTCGCTTCCGGGGCCAGACGGAATACGCCTTATATAGCGGCTCTTGTAGGTACCCATCAGGCGCGCACTGAAGATGCGGTTTTCATAATAAAGAGTCGCGCTTGAGGAATGACGCGACAGCCCGATCAGGTCATCGGTCACGGTTGCGGTCGGCTTGCCGTTCTCGCTGGCCAGAATATAGTCAAGCCGCGATCGGGTATAGGTATAGTTGGCCAGCACCCCGAAATGCCGCCAGACCCCCGGCAGGAAATTGAGATCAGCCTGAAGATTCAGCTCAATGCCGGTGAGCGGCCCGCCGGCTGTATTGGTCACGCGCGACACGGTAAATATATCCGACGGCAAGGTGTTGCTGTTGCGCAAAAGCGAAACCGGCAGCCCAAGGGACTCAAACGTTTCCTGTGAGTTGATCCTCTGGATATAGGACGAAATATCCTTATGGAAAATGCCCGCCGACAACAGCGATCCGGACGAGAAGTACCATTCCACAGACATGTCATAGGTCGTGGCGCGGATCGGCTCCAGATAGGGGTTGGTGACAATCGCCAGACGGGGGATGGCATTGACCTGCGCATTGGGCGTCAGTGTGTAGAGGTCGGGGCGTGAAATGACCTCTGCGGCTGAAAACCGCGCCAGCACGCTGTCCGAAAGATCAAAGACAATATTGGCCGAAGGCAGCAGGTCGTGATAGCTGAGCTGAACCGCCACGCGTTCGCTGCCGACCGGATAAACGGCCCCTTCGGGTGCGGATACGGGTATATAGCCCGAAGTGGTCTGACGGGTGTTAAAATATCTCAGGCCTATATTGCCGCGCACCGGCACGGGTAACAGGTTGCGGTTTTCAAACCGCAGCAACCCATAGACCGCTGAGGTGCTTTCGCGGATATCGCCCCAGGTCGCCCCACATTCCGTGCCGCAGTATTGGAAATCTTCCCGACCGGAAACGCGCGACCATTTTTCAGGGTCAATACTCACCCAGTGTGCAGGCGCACCGTGTCCCCAAAGTTCATCAAGTCCGGTGATATCCATGGTCAGGGCGCTCAGATCCAGTGCCTCCGGCACGGCCATCTGGGACGGGATCAGGTAAACATAGCGGCTGGTATAATGTTCCCTGCGGAACTCATAACCGGCTTTGACGGAAATACCGGCCACAGGTGACCAGAGGGCATCAAGGGTCACGGTCTGGTTGGTCAGCTTCGTTTTGAGCGGTTTGCCCTGCATCGAAAAACCGCCCAGCACCGTGCCATCGGCCTGCTGCGGCTGATAGCTGAAGTGGCTGACATCGCTGACATCAACTGTGCCAAAAGACAGGGTCGGCGTGCCGCGATTATTGCCGTGGAAGTCTATCTCGAAGTCTTTGACATCAGCGATGTCCATATAGAGCTGAAGACGCTGAGGGTTATCATAAACCGTTTCCGAAGCCCCCAGAAAACCTTTCACCTCGAACGCAGGCGTAAATCGGTGCCGGAATGACAGATTGGCCTGACTGAAGGTGGTTGAAAACTTGTCGGTCAGCCCTTCCGAGCGGATATCCACCCCGTCAAACAGGCCATAGACCAATGACCCTTCGGGCGTAAACCGGACATCCTTTACCGAGATCATCGGTTGCCCGTTTGAGGTGATCGAGCGGCCAAACGACAGGGCTTCGATGTAATTGTCCTGCCGCACATTATCGTAGCGCGTATAGATAAGATCAGCCCCGAAATCCGTCTGGCTGTCGGGCCTGTACTGAAAGCTGAAAGTGCCAGCGGTGCGGGTTTCGTGCTGGGTAGAATTGAGGTAGCGCGGCAGGCGCGGGAAAAAGGCCCCGCTGGCGGGGACATTGGGCGCAACGGGACTGCGCATATCCATAATAGTCTGATAGGCCTGAAGGCTGCCGGTACGGGGATTGCCCGTAGAACAAAACGTCTCGGTCGCGCCCTTGCCGCCATAGGTAACCGGATCGGGACTGATGACCCCATACCCTACGGGCGTGCAGAACGGCTGCACATTGGTGCCAACCCCGACCCCGTTACCATTCAGTCCGGCGGATAATATATCCGCGGCCGAATAGCCGACTTCGCGGGTGTGCCCTTCCTGATAGGCACCTGAAACCAGAACCCCGAACCGGCCACCGTCAAATTTCTGCGACAGGAGCATAGAGGCGCGACCGTCGCGTTTCTGACTCAGGGTGTTGCGGCTGGTTCGGGCCGAAACCGACATGACCCGATCTTCCTGAAAATCGAAAGGCTTGGGGATATGCAGATCAACCGTCGCCCCCAATGAGCCTTCCTCGACATCACTGGCGGCGGCCTTTGTGACCACCAGAGCCGAGAAAATATCGCTGGAGAAGACATTGAAATCAAAGCTGCGGGAATTGTTGTTCGGCCCGAACTTATCCGAAGCGCCCGTCTGGGACGCCGCGCCCATACCGTTAATGCGTACGCGCGAAAACATAGGCCCAAGCCCGCGCACGGTGATGTTCCGGCCTTCACCGCCATCGCCAATAATCAGCGTCACCGAAGGTATGCGTTGCATCGCTTCGGCCAGATTGGTGTTGGGGAATTTGGTGACATCCTCAGCCAGAATGGCATCAATATTGGCTTCGCTTTGCCGCTTCATCGACAAGGCTTTGCTAAGGCTGGTGCGAAAGCCCGTCACCACCACTTCGGTAACCGGCTCGTTGGCCACCGCTTCCCATGTCTCCGCAGGCCGCTGATCGGCCTGTGTCGGTGCGGCTTTTTCCTTTTTGACTTCGGATTCCACAACAATCAGAATAACTCCGCCCGAAGTCATGCGGTAGGTCAGGCCCGTGCCTTTCAGCAATCGGGTGATGGCTTCTGTGTCGCTGTAATTACCATGAATGGCGACGCTCTGTTTGTTCCTGACCAGATTGCGGTCAAACAAAACCGGCGTATTGGCCGAAGCGGCAAAGGCCTCTAACGCTCTGGCCATGGGGCGGGAATCTATGTCGAAACGCTGACGTACGGCTTCGGCTACTGCCGGCAGGACCGGAAGACAAAAGCTGAGCGTGCACATACACGACAGCAATAAACGGCTGATGCCTGTCCGCCCCAGTTTCATCCCTTCTTTCCTGCCATTGCGTTCTCATCCGCAACACGGAGGGCGCATATTGTTTTCACAGACTTAATACCAATGGCTACCTGAGGGAGAGGTAATCTGTCCAGACAACTCTTATGTGTCCGGGCTAATTGCTATGTGTCTGAGCGAATAATGACACGATTGGGCGAAATATCCGCCCGCAGAGGATAATAGGCCTGAAGCGCGTCAATAAAGGCATTGGTCTGACCGACCATGAACATACCGGATATCCGCAGGTCGGCGACATCGGTTTCAACCTGAATATGGGTCGGCGCATAGTTGTTCATGCGCTCAACGGCATCGGCCAGACGCTCGTTGTTGAATATCAGACGCCCTTCGCGCCAGGCCAGATCCTGCGCGGCATCCAGTGTCCTGAGATCAAAGGTCTGCGATGTATCACGGCTGAGCTTCAGTTCCTGAAGCGGAGACAGGCGGTGCGGCGTGCCGGTGGCACCGGCTACGGTGACCTGACCGCTGAACAGGGCGACCGTCAACTCTTTGGCTTTAAGTTCGACCGTAAAATCGGTCCCCAGAGCCGTCACGGTCTGGTTATGGGCAATGACCTGAAACGGACGCGAAGAGTCGTGAGCCACATCAAAATGCGCGCGCCCCTGAAGCAGTTCAAGACGCCGCAGATTACGGCTGTATTTCACCGTCAGCCTGGAATGGGCATCCAGAGTGATCCGTGATTTATCCGAAAGGATAATGGTGCGCATTTCCCCGATCGTGGTCGTATAGGACTGCACATCGCTGTCATAAAGAAACACGCCTGCCCCGACAGCCGCAGCGGCTGCAGCAGTGGCCCCGCCGAAAATAAGCTGACGTCGGCCAAGACCGCCGCCCCAGCGGTCTTTTTTGCGCTGATAGGCCTTTTGCAGCACCCGTGTACGCAGGGCCAGAAGTTCGGGCGAGGTCTGATAATCGCCAACGCTTTCCCACATCGACACCGCCCGTTGCCAGGCTTCGGCATGACGCGGGTCCTCGGCCAGCCATTGCGCCAGACCGGCTTCGTCAAACAGTGGGTCTGTCTGCCGCTTTTGCAGCCAGTCAGCGGCTGCAGTCATAATGTCTGACGGAATGGAGTGGGTGGGCAAGTGTCTCAGGCCTTAAACTTCTGCATAATTGGCAAGGTGGGCAATAGCACGTATCATATCCTTCTCGATAGAAGAAACAGACAGGCCATACATACCGGCAATGTCAGCATATTTCATGCCTTCAAGCCTGTGCAGAATAAACACTTCACGCGCACGTTCATCAAGTTTACCCAGAGCCAGCATAATACGATCCAGAGACTGTCTATTCATTAGAACGCGCTCAGGAGAAATGTCCTCAATATTTTTTTGCGTATTACCGGCCTCAAGCAGATAACGGGTCGAAATCACCTTGTGACGCGCCCGATCCTTTAGGGCATTGGCGGCGGCTGTAAAAAGATAGCCTTCGGGGTTTTCCATCTTTTCGACATCAGACCGGTGCGCCAGCTTAAGCAACAGGTCATGGGTCATGTCCTGCGCCTCTTCGCGGTCCCTGACGCGGCGCATGAAAAATCTTTGCAGACTTTGGCTGTACTGACGGTAGAGGCGCGCAAGCGAGGCTGCGTCCCCCTTGAGGTCTTTCTGCGGATACGACGACATCGCTTCCTGTGCCCCTGCGTAACTTGCCCTGTGACTGACCTTATTTGATTGGTCATTATTGCTTGAAAGCTATCACACGTGCGCATTTAGTCAATGAAGGTATGGCGGCGCTGCCTGTGGCGCAAACGCAACGGTTGTGCGTGATGTCAATGCAACGGCTTGCATATGGTTTCATAATTAACTATAGAGCCGCACCAGCGGCGATAAGCGCCAGCTATGGAGAAATGAAGTGTTCGGATCGAAAAACAGTCGGGGCCACAAGCCCGCCGCGATCCTGCCTTTTGTCTAAGCACCTGTACGGTGCCGTGGCGAGGCGGGGACGCCCATGCCACATCCTGTTTCCTGATAGTTTAGTTCAATAATCTGGCGGAAACTTTTCCGTATATGCGCCGACGCGTGTATTCGCACAAATAATCGAAATAATGACAATGAACGAATATTCTGTTGTCCGCGCCTTTGTGCTGCGGATCGCGCGTGACATCGCGCCGACATCGGGTCTCGCCAAGCGGGTCGTAACATGGGCTGAGCCGCATGCGGAATGGCTTATGGGTGAAGCACTTGATTCCGAAACCCCTCTGGATATAGCCCGCATCCGCTCGTCCCTTGAGGCGGTTGCGCAAAAGGACGAAGTGCGCCCGCATGTGCTGAATGTGGCTGACGAACTGGGGCGGCTGCTTCAGTTGTGCCCCTTCGAAGCGCGCCTGCTGACGCTGATCATCGCCTGTGACCGCCTGCCGAAGCTGAAGGAGTTGCTGGCGGAGATCGTAGAACATGTGCGCGACTTTCCGGCCCTGCTCGGTGAGATTGCGGGCGCTGAACCAATCGAAGCGGCCGCGCGCGTCAGGCGCAGCGAAGTGATGAAGCTTGGGCTTATCACGTTTGAGGCGCAGCCAAAGTTCAATGGTTTCATCGACATAGTCTGGCCCCTTAACAACATTCTCGATCGCGACCCGTCACCTGAGGCCTTGACCGAGGCGCTGGCGGGCCGTCGCCAGCCGGCAGATCTGGGGCTGGATGATTTTTCGCACGTGCCTGAGGCTGACTTCCTGCTGCGGCTCCTTCAGGGCGCACTGCGGGAACGGGCGCAGGGCGTCAATATTCTGATCCACGGGCCTCCGGGTGGTGGCAAGACGGAGCTGGCCAGAACTCTGGCAATGGCTGCAGGTTGCACCCTGTATGGCGTAGGTGAGGCGGATGACGATGGCAATGAGCCTGACCGGCGCGACCGCGTCCGGGGCTTGTTGCTGGCGCAACGGGTGCTGAAGAATCATAACGGCGCGGTCCTGCTGTTCGACGAGATGGAAGACCTGATCGGCGACACCACACCGTCTCAGGGCGACTGGTTCTCACGGCGCGAAGGGAGCAAGGTGTTTATCAACCGGCTTCTGGAAACCAATGTGGCACCGGTCATCTGGGTCACGAATGCCATCGGCAATATTGATGACGCCATACTGCGCCGGATGAGCTTCGTCCTGAAGCTTGATCTGCCGCCCCGTCGTGCCGCGCACCGCATGTTGCAACGCATCGCCGGTGATGAGCAGATTCAGGCCGGACAAGGGCTGGATAATCTGATTGATCAGGTGCCTGAAGCCTCAAGCGTACTGCGCACAGCCTTACGCGCCGGGCGACTGGCCGGTGAGGCAGACTGTGGCACACAGGCCGCACGATCGCTGGTGCGTGCCCTGCGTGGCAATGCACACCTGCCTGATGCGCGAGAGCCACTGGATATGCAGCTTTATGAGACCTCACGTCCGCTGGATGCCCTGTTTGATTCGATACGGCAGGTCGGTGCGCTGGATGTCTCATTGCTGCTGACCGGCCCGCCGGGCACAGGCAAGACGGCGCTGGCGCATCATCTGGCGCATGTGCTTGAGCGGCCTTTGCTGGTTAAGCGTGCATCGGATCTGATGTCAAAGTGGGTCGGGGAAACCGAACAGAATATCGCCGGTGCGTTTGAAGAAGCGCGCCGTCAGGAAGGCGTATTGCTGTTTGACGAAGCGGACTCCCTGTTGTTCGACCGTACGCGGGCGCGCCTGTCGTGGGAGGTGGGGCAGGTCAACGAAATGCTGACCTGGCTTGATCGTCACCCCTATCCTGT
>JASGFL010000002.1:0-98891 GCA_047605545.1 Asticcacaulis sp.
GCTCGCTCAAACTTGACGAGCTAAACTACGTGTCCGTCAAACCAGGGACAGGCCAGGCCTATAGTGAGTTGCAGAGCAATAAGTGGTTCATCGTTATCAAAGACTTGAGTAACCGCACCGTAGCAATTCGGCAAAAGGCTATCTCCGAGTTCTATTTCTCAAGTGAGGCTTATGACACTTACGGGCCGGAACATCGCGACTACAAACTGGCAACGCCCATCCAGATGCCTGATACTCGTGACTGGGCTATCGTAGAGGCTATAGAGGCTGGGGCGGATGACTACATGTCGGACTTCGCTAAGGAAGATATCGAGCGCGTTCGACGGCAAATCGAGATCACTGATGAGCAGTTTGACGAACTGGTTTCCAATGGCATCATCAAGCCCGAAGATCTCGCGGTTGAGAAGGTTGTGAGAGCCGCAGAAACCGATAAGATTATAGCCTTGGCTCACACCGTAACGATCCAGTTCTCGACTGGCAAGCGACGGGAAATCACCTATGTCGATTGCAACCTCTTCGAATGCATTGAGCCACTTATAGATATCCACTACTCTTGTGGGGCTAAGGATTATGACGAGCCGAATATGATTCGGTTACCGTATGAGGGCTACGATCGTACCGCTTTCTTTAATCTTAACGTGCTAGATTATATCTCGTTCCCGACACATAAAATCGAAGAGGATAAAGTCAAAAGCCGTGACGACTGGCTAATCGACTACGATAATCTCAATGATGACGATGACTAGAACCTCTCTAATCCGCTGTTGAGCCCTGGCTTACAGCATGGGGGAGCATGTCGCCTCATTGCCAAAACTAGCAAAAAATTGGCTTATAGTGTGAAATATGCTTGCCATTCTTAGCCCTTTCGCATGGGCGCATAAGTCATTGTCTTTATTTGAAACTGAATAAAATTATAATAATACCTGTCCGTGCCGTGAAAATAATACGCCTGATAACCTTTGCAAACCTACGTGGATAAGGTCGACGTTACTTATTTTTACAGCGGTTTAGTACTACGTCCGTATTTCCTGATGGGCGGCGGCAAAATTTGAGTTGGCGCCACCTCCGGGGTGGCAATGTTATTACATAACATATTGAATTGGATTGATTTTTTAAGACCCTATGATATTCAGAGCTTGTTTCCCTGTTTGTAGATCGCATGCAATCGTTTCGCCGCCAATTGTCGCGCTGTTGGATGCTCTGCCTGACCATATGTCTGGCGGCGATTGTGAACATGTCTGCGATGACGGTTGAGGCGCAGATTCAAAACTCAGTGCATATGGCCAGCGGTGATGTGTTTCTGCCTGACGGGGGCTGGGCCATGAACTGTAGTGGCGATAACCACTGCCATGATCATGCGCCCTTAGTGAAGCATCATGGCGATCATTCAGGCGTTGAGCATCATCATCATTTCAGTGAAACTGTTTCGCCGCCTTTGCCTTTGATGTCTGAGGCGTCTGAGCCGACCTATCTTTTCGGTCTCGAATTACGGCCTGGCAAGACGCAATCTCTTAACGGCTTGCCACCCTCCGCGCTCGATCAGCCCCCGAGGGGCTGGCTGTTTCTGACTCGTATTGCGCCATCTGTTTGGCGTTCTCAGAAATGGTTTGAGAGAAATTTACAATGAAAAACAGATATATGCGGCACCTGCTTATGGCGGGTGCAGCGCTGGTGTGGGCTGGGCTGCCGGGTGCAGTTCTGGCTGAACCCTTGGGCCTGTCCACGGCTATGATCCGCGCGGCCAGTGCCGATCCGGCGCGTGAAGCGTCACAGCAACGACAGGCAGCGTCCGATGCCGGTGTGCGTCAGGCCGGTGTGAGACCTAATCCGTCCATCGGTATTGAGATGGAAAATATGCTCGGCTCAAATCCCTATAGCGGGATTGATCAGGTCGAAACGACCCTCAGCTATGAACGTACCTTAGAACGCGGTGGCAAACGTCAGGCCCGCATCGGCGCTGCCTCGGCTGAGCGTGATGTCATTATCGCTCAGGGCCGCCTTCGGGCCTATGAGGTAATGAGCGAGGTACACACCCTCTGGGTCGAAGCGGTTGGGGCGGCGGTGGAAGTGGATCTGGCACGCGAAAAACTGACATTTGCGCGTCAGGCTCAGTCTGAAATCGGGCGGCGGGTATCGGCCGCGCGTGATCCGTTGTTTGCAGGTTCTCTGGCGGATGCAGATGTCACGGCGGCGCAGATTGCCCTTGATCAGGCAGACGCCAGAGCGCGTCAGGCGCGGGCGCAATTATCAGCATATTGGGGCGGTACTGCCGATTTTGAACTTGAGACCGCTTGGTTTGAAGACACAAGTGCGGCGGGCCTTGTGCCGGTGATTATGGATACGCCAGACCTTGAGGTCATGCGGGCGCAGACACGTCTGGCGTCGGCTCAGGTCAGGGTCGAAAACACGCGTACCACGCAGGATGTGACGCTTCAGGCAGGGGTGCGGCACTATCAGGCCGATGGGGCCGTGGCCTTTGTGGTCGGCGGCTCGATTCCACTGGGGGTGCGCGATAGTAACCGTGGCAATATCGAACGTGCACAGGCCGAAAGCGCTGCCACGGCAGCCGACATTGCGGTCTGGGAACGCCAGCGCGCGCGTGAGATCGCCATCAGCTCAGCAAGGATGCAAAGTCATGCCGAAGAAGTGCGGCGCATCGATGCCGAGCTAATCCCTCAGGCTGAAAAAGCGGTGACGCAGGTACGGGCCGGTTTTGCCCGTGGCGGTTTCACCTATCGCGATGTGATGGGCGCACAGGATGGACTGATGTCCATCAAAGCGCGCCGACTTGAGGTGCTTAAACAATATCATCTGGAACGCGCGCGCCGTGACCGTCTGACGGGTCAGTGGGCGCCGCTGATTGCCTCTGTGGTGGATGACAGGGGTGATGACCGAAAAGGGGCTGCACAATGAGAATGACTAAATCTGTTTTGATGCTGGGGGCTGTGCCACTTCTGGTCGGGGCGCTTGTGCTTGGGGGTTGTGGGCAGTCAGCGAAGTCATCCGGTGACGGCCATGGCCATGCCGAAGACGCGGGCCATGCCCATGATGACGGCCACGGTCATGATCATGGTGATGAGCATGGCGACCATGGTGATGAGGGTGGCGACAGCACGACCCTGACAGACGAAGCCGCCAAAGCCGCAGGCGTAGAAGTCTCTGTTGCCGGTGCCGGTCGCATTGAACAAAGCATCGACATTGCCGGTCGTATTGAAATCTCACCCGAAGGTCGGGGTGAGGTGCGGGCCTGGTATCCGGGGCGGATCATGTCCCTCTCGGCACAACTTGGCCAAACCGTGAAGAAAGGGCAGGTGCTGGCGCGCGTAGAGTCGAGCGAAAGCCTGCAGACCTACTCCATACCGGCAGGGGTTTCCGGCATTATTGTCGAAAAGAACGCCAATGTCGGTGACATGGCCTATGACCGCCCGATCTATGTCATTGCCAATCCCAACAGTCTTCAGGCGTCGTTTTTTCTGTTCCCGCGTGATGCCGAAAGCGTGCGCGTCGGTCAGGCGGTGAGTATCCGCACCCTTGGGGGTAAGGTCATTGCCGCCAAGGTCACGGCGCTCTTGCCATCGCTTGATCCGGCGGTTCAGACTCTGACGGCAATTGTCAAACTACCGGCGTCAGCGGCTACGGATCTGCGGGCGGGTATGGCCATCGAAGGCCAGTTTGTCACCGGCAGTGCCGAGGCCAGTCTTGTGGTGCCATCGGACGCCGTTCAGACCTATGAAGGCAAGACGGTCGTGTTTGTGAAAACCGGCACGACCTATACGGCACGACCGGTGCAACTGGGGCGTCAGACTGGCGCTTATGCTGAAATTCTGGGCGGGCTTGAGGCCGGAGAAACCTATGTCACCAAGGGCGCTTTCCTGATCCGTGCGGACATCGAAAAGTCCGCTGCGGGCCACGAGCATTGAGGAGCGCACCATGTTAGAAAGGATTATTGCGCAGTCGATCCGGCATCGCTGGGTCGTCATGGCGGCGGTGTTGTTGCTGTCGGCCATCGGGGTATCGAGTTTCTTTCGTCTGCCGATTGATGCAGTGCCGGACATCACCAATGTTCAGGTGCAGATCAATACCGAAGCGGCGGGCTATTCACCGCTTGAGGCGGAGCAGCGCATCACCTATCCGGTGGAAACGGCGCTGGCGGGATTGCCGGGGCTTGAATATACGCGCTCGCTGTCGCGTTATGGCCTGTCGCAGGTCACTGTGGTCTTTGAAGAAGGCACGGATATCTATTTCGCACGGCAACTGGTCAATGAGCGGGTGCAGTCGGTACGAAGCCAACTGCCTGTGGGGCTTGAGCCGCAACTCGGGCCGATCTCGACGGGGCTGGGCGAGATATTCATGTACACGGTTGAGGCAGAGCCAAACGCCCGAAAGGCGGATGGCTCGGTCTATAGTGCCGAAGATCTGCGCACGCTTCAGGACTGGGTCATCAGGCCGCAATTGCGTAATACGCAAGGGGTCACCGAGGTTAACACCATCGGCGGCTTTGAGCGTCAGTATCACGTCACGCCCTATCCGGAACGGTTGTCGGCCTATGGCTTAACCCTGAGTGATGTGATTGCCGCATTAGAGCGTAACAACGCCAATCGCGGTGCAGGCTATATCGAAAAAAGTGGCGAGCAGTTTCTGGTGCGCGTCCCCGGTCAGGCCAGTACCATTGCCGATCTGTCGCAGATAGTGATTGAGACCCGTATGGGAACGCCTGTTCGGGTTGCTGATGTGGCGGATGTCATTCTGGGGGAGGAGCTGCGCACCGGTGCCGCCACTCAGAACGGTCGTGAAGTGGTTATCGGTACGGTCAATATGCTGATCGGCGAAAACAGCCGCACCGTAGCCAAGGCCGTAGCGGCTCAGCTTAAAACTGCCAATGCCTCCCTGCCCGAAGGGGTCAGTGCGGTGGCGGTTTATGATCGTACGACACTGGTAGAGCGTACGCTGAATACCATCGAGAAAAACCTTGCCGAAGGGGCCTTGCTGGTCATCGTTATTCTGTTCCTTTTATTGGGGAACATAAGGGCGGCGATCATTACAGCGTTGGTCATTCCCATAACCATGCTGATGACCCTGACGGGTATGGTGCAGGCGGGGGTGTCGGGTAATCTGATGTCACTGGGGGCGCTTGATTTCGGTCTGATCGTCGATGGCGCGGTGATCATTATTGAAAACTGCCTGAGGCGGTTCTCAGAGGCGCAACACAATCTGGGGCGGCTTCTGACGCGTGAAGAACGGTTTGAACTGGCCTCAAAAGCCTCTGCCGAGGTCATCCGCCCATCGCTGTTCGGGGTACTGATCATCACGCTGGTCTATGTGCCGATCTTTGCTTTGTCGGGTACCGAAGGCAAGATGTTCCACCCGATGGCGGCGACCGTGGTTATGGCGTTGACGGCGGCTCTGTTACTGTCTCTGACCTTTGTGCCGGCGGCTGTGGCCTTGTTTGTCACGGGTAAGGTGCAGGAGAAGGAAAGCCCGATCATGCGCGGGGCGCGTAAACTTTATGCGCCGGTCTTACGCTGGGCGTTGAAGGCGCGCGTATTGGTGATCATGGGGGCGGTCGTGCTGACGGTGCTGGCCGGTCTTCTGGCCACGCGTCTGGGGGCGGAGTTTATTCCGCAACTGGACGAAGGTGATGTGGCGCTTCATGCCATGCGCATTCCCGGCACCAGCCTGACGCAATCTGTGGCCATGCAGGGTGCGGTTGAGGCCAAACTAAAGTCCTTCCCCGAAGTGGAGCGGGTCTTCGCCAAGATCGGCACTGCCGAGGTGGCGACTGACCCCATGCCGCCTTCGGTAGCGGATACATTTGTGATCCTTAAACCGCGCAAAGAATGGCCCAACCCAAAGGAGTCTAAAAACAGTCTCGTTGAGCGGATGCAAACCGCCGTTGAAGCCATTCCGGGAAACAATTACGAATTCACGCAACCGATCCAGATGCGTTTCAATGAGCTTATATCGGGCGTACGTTCGGATGTGGCCGTGAAGATATTCGGTGACGATCTGGATCAGTTGCTGGAAACCGGCAACGACATTCAGAAGGTCATGGCGACGGTGCCCGGTGCGCAGGATGTCCGCGTTGAGCAGGTATCCGGTTTGCCTATGCTGCAAATAACGCCGGATCGTGCGGCTATGGCGCGTCTGGGCTTAAGTGTCGCCGATGTGCAGGATGTGGTGGCGACGGCCCTTGGGGGCACCGAAGCCGGTCAGATATTCGAAGGTGACCGGCGGTTTGATGTGATCGTACGTCTGCCCGAAGAACGTCGCGCCAATCTGGCGGAGATCGGTCGCCTCAGGGTGCCGGTGCGCAGCGGTGAGGCCGTGGCCTTTATTCCACTTGCGGATGTGGCCACCATTGAGATGATCAATGGCCCGAACCAGATCAGCCGTGAACAGGGCAAACGTCGCGTCGTCGTCACCGCCAATGTGCGTGGTGAGGATCTGGGCACCTTTGTCTCAACCCTTCAGGACAAGGTGGCGGCTGAGGTGAAACTGCCCGAAGGTTACTGGCTGAGTTATGGCGGTACGTTTGAACAGATGACCTCGGCGGCGAAGCGGCTTCAGATTGTGGTGCCTCTGACGCTTTTGCTGATTGTCGGGCTGTTGTTCCTTCTGTTCCGTTCGTTGCGTGATGCGCTGATTGTCTTTTCGGGGGTGCCGTTGGCGCTGACCGGCGGGGTGGTGGCGCTGGCGCTGCGCGACATTCCCTTGTCGATCTCGGCAGGGGTGGGCTTTATCGCCCTGTCCGGCGTAGCGGTGCTCAATGGGGTGGTGATGCTGAGCTTCATCAAGGCCTTACGCGAAGAGGGTAAGTTGCTCGAACCCGCGATCTATGAGGGCGCACTGACACGCCTGAGGCCGGTTCTGATGACGGCTCTGGTGGCGTCATTGGGCTTTGTGCCGATGGCGTTCAATGTCGGTGTTGGCTCTGAGGTGCAAAGGCCGCTGGCGACCGTAGTGATTGGCGGTATTGTCTCGTCAACCCTGCTGACGCTGGTGGTGCTTCCGGCGCTTTATCGCCTGATACACGGGCGATCCGATCCGCAGGATGGGCCAGAACCGGAAGCGTCATCGGATGACGTGCAGCCTGTCGCAAAAACTATCTGACGGGTGCGGGGCATGGTCATTAAGGCCATGCCCCGTGTCGCTGCATGTACAGAGCATTGAGGGATTACGTGAGGCGGCAGAAGATGTGGCGCAGATCGCCTGGATACGTGTGCAGAATGTTGCGGACACGCCGCCAATCCATAATCCGAGAGCCTATCTTTACCGGCCTGATCTGATCAGGCAGGTTTTTTTATGTAGGCTCTGATGGATCAGAGGTCGTTGTGGCGGTTTAGGGCGCGACCGCATTATTATGCCTGTGACCATTTTCAATCATGCACGCTCATATCGCGATCATAAGCTTGCATTATTTCTCATATGGCAGTAGGTTCCACTACAGAAAATAAGAGCGCTCTGATGCGTGCAAAACATAATAATAAAATAGGGGATATAGATGACACGACATTGTCTGGCGCTTGATCTCAATGACGACGGGGATCTTATCGCGCGCTACGAAGACTGGCACCGGCCCGGTAAGGTGCCTGCGGCGGTCACGCAATCCATTCGCAATGCGGATATTCATGAAATGGAGATATGGCGTGTGGGAGACCGCATGTTCATGATCATGGAAACCGGCCCGAATTTTTCCGCTGCCGCTAAGGCGGCCGCAGATATGTCGTCCGAGGATGTGCAGGCCTGGGAGCGGCTGATGTGGGCGTTTCAAAAGCCGCTGCCCTTTGCGGCCGAGGGCGAAAAGTGGCTGCCCATGACCCGTATCTATGCCCTTAGTGAACAACCCTGAAACCGGAGTGACCCTGATATGAATTTGCGATTATCCCTGTCTCAGGCGGCTTCTTTTGCGGCCCTTATTATGGCGACTTCTGCGCTGTTGCCGCTGTCGGCTCAGGCAGAGCAGCCTGCGCCAGAACGTAAAACTCTGAGTCAGTCAGCAAAGCCTGTTCCGGCGGGGCCGGTGACGCCGGATTGGGAATCGCTCAGGGCGCATTATCAGGTGCCTGAGTGGTTCAGGGACGCCAAGTTTGGTTTGTTTATTCACTGGGGCGTTTATTCGGTTCCAGCGGCCCAAAGCGAATGGTATCCGCGTCACATGTATCGCACGCCGGGGGTCATTAAGCAGCATGCGGAACGCTTCGGGCCTCAGGATCAGTTCGGCTACAAAGATTTCATCCCGATGTTTAAGGCCGAGAAATTCAATCCTGATGACTGGGCCGACCTGTTTGTCGCTTCAGGGGCAAAATACATCATTCCGGTGGCAGAGCATCATGATGGCTTTGCGATGTACGACTCAAAGCTTACGCGTTGGGATGCAGCGGACATGGGGCCTAAGCGTGACTTGCTGGGCGACCTGATGGTCAGTGTGCGTAAGCGCGGGCTGAAGTTCGGGATATCCAACCATCGTATCGAACACTGGGGTTTCATGTATCCGGTCGAAGGCCTTAAGACCGACCTGTTTGATCCTAATTATGCAGATTTCTATGGCCCGCCTCAGCCGCAAAAGACCGGTATGCCCTCCGGTCTGGGCGAGATTATTGAAAACGCCGAAGCGCCGCAATCTGCTGCCTTTCAGGAAGAATGGCTTCTGCGCACGCAAGAGCAGATTGATAAGTTTCAACCGGATGTTTTGTGGTTCGATAACGGCATAAACCCGCGTTCACTCGATCCGGTGAAGCTCAGACTCGCGGCCTATTATTACAACCGCGCGGAAGAATGGGGTAAGTCAGTCACGCTTAATACCAAGAAGGATGCCTATCTTGCGGGCACGGTTAAGGACTATGAGCGGCAGTGGCAGGCACCGACGACTATTCAGGATGAAATTTTTCAGGTTGATGACGCGCTAGGGGACAAGTGGGGCTATGTCGAGGGCATGGGGCACCTGAGTGCGCAGGCGGTTCTGTATCGTCTGATTGATAATGTTAGTCGCGGGGGCAACCTGCTGCTGAATATTTCTCCGCGTGCAGATGGAACTATTCCGGACGATCAGGCAGAGGTGCTGCGTGAGGTGGGCCGGTGGCTCGGTCAGAATGGCGAGGCGATCTATGGCACGCGTACATGGACGCAAGATACGGATTCTATCGTTCGCTATACGCGTAAGGGGAACACGCTTTATGCCATTTTGCTGGCCTGGCCTGAGGAGACGTTGAATCTGATGGCCCTGCCGCAGAATATTGGACGCGCCCGCAGCGTGACCTTGATCGGCTCAGATCAGCCTGTGGTTTTCCGTCAGAATGATGCCGGTATGAACATAACCCTGCCGGCACAAAAGATCGGCAAGCACGCCTATGTGCTGAAAATCGAGGGCATGAACCTTAACGACAAAGCAATTCACTAAGTGTTGAGTTTTTGGGGCCGGATATGTTCCGGCCCCGTCTTAGCTATGTACCCATCCGGCTTCGGACAGATGGTCCCAGAATTCGTCAGGGACAGGATGGTTCATGAGTTGCAGGTTGCGGGTGACTTCGGTCGCACTGCGCATGCCCACAAGCACACATTTCACCGCCGGATGTGTCAGAGGAAACTGGAGTGCCGCCGCCGCCAGAGGTAGCCCGAAGCGCTGGCTTATGGCCTCGAGCGTGGTGACGCGTGACCGCACTGAGGCGGGGACTTCTGCATAGTCATAACGCGCCAGCGCGCCTTGACCGGCCAGCACACCTGAGTTGAACGGAGCCGCCGCTATGATATCGACGCCCAGACGCTGACAACGTGGAAACAGCGTCTCAGCGGCGGTCTGTTCCAGAAGGGTGTAACGCCCCGCAAGCAGAATGATATCAAGATCGGCATGATAAAGTATGTCATGGCATATGTTGATTTCATTGACACCAAGCCCGATCGCCCCGATCAGACCCTGTGCCTTCATTTCATTCAGAGCGCGATAGCCGCCGTCTAAGAATTGCCGCAGGAATCCGGCATGGTCATCGCCGTGGGTTTGCTGCCCCAGATCGTGGGCATGCAGGATGTCGATATGTTCACGCTTCAGGCGGCGGCAACTGTCTTCGAATGCGCGCCACACGCCGTCATAGCTATAGTCAAAATGTTCTTCGTATGGATCGCCATCGACAAAGCCGTGCCTTTCATGGCCTGCCGAGAGTGGGGCAATCGGAGTCAGGCGCCGCCCGACCTTGGTTGAAACGATGGCATCGCGATCAAGACTTGCCCCCAGCCTGCGTTCGCTCAGCCCGTGGCCATATCTCGGGGCGGTGTCAAAATAGCGGATACCGGCTGCGCGGGCGCTGCGAACAGCGCTCTCGGCGTCGGCATCGCTGACGGCCTCATAGAGGTTGCCTAAGGTCGCCGCACCAAAGGCAAGCCGCCCCGTGTCCAAGGCGCGTTTTGCGCCTTGGGGGTCGGGTGAAAGGGGGCTTATATCCGTCATGGTCGTTTGGCCTGCGCTCTGGCGTAGACACAGATCACACCGAAGCAGATCATGGGCAGCAGGAATGCATATTGCATATTGCCAATGCTGTGGCCGACATAGCCCATCAGCGGCGGGAAGATAGCGCCGCCTATGATGGCCATAATAATAAATGACGAACCAATAGAGGTTTTAGACCCCAGACCACGAATACCCAGCGCGAAGATGGTGGGGAACTGTATCGACATAAACAGGCTGGTCAGGCCGAGTGCCGCAACAGCGACCAGACCGGACGCAAACGCCGCCGTGGCACAGAGGAAAATATTGATCAGCGAGAAAATCATCAGCAGGCGTGCGGCGCTGATTTTCTGCATCAGGGCGGTGCCGATGAAGCGCCCTATCATGAACAGGGCCAGACTGACCGACAACATGACGGCGGCTTCTTTTTCGGTGTACTGCGGCGTCACGTCTTTTACGAAATCGACGAAAAAGCTCCAGATGCCTACCTGTGCGCCCACATAGAAGAACTGGGCAATAACAGCAGGAAACAGACCCGTGCGTGAGAGACGGACGTCTGTGCCATCGGTTACAGACTGTTCGTTTTCTACGGCGGGCAGTTTTACAAAGGCCATAGCAATGGCAATCACTATGACGACTAAGGCCAGAACAAGGTAAGGGGCCTGCACCGTCTTGGCTTCTGACGCGCGAAACGCCAATAGGTCAGCCTGAGACATGGCATTGAGGGTATCGGCGCTGTGCTCCACGCCTGAGAATATGAATACACCGCCCAATATGGGGGCCATGACTCCGCCCAGACCGTTGAACGCCTGAGCCAGATTGAGCCTTTGAGGGGCGCGGCTGGGGTCGCCAAAAGCGGCGACATAGGGGTTGGCCGCGGTTTCCAGAAAAGCAGCACCGGACGCCAGAACAAACAGGGCCGTTAGGAACCAGGCATATTCACGTACCTCAGCCGCCGGATAGAACAATAATGCGCCAATGGCATAAAGGCTGAGGCCCGTCAGTATGCCTGCCCGATAGCCGAAACGTTTCATCAGCAGCCCTGCAGGCAACGCAAACAGGAAATAGGCCAGATAGAATACGAACTGAATGAAGCCGGCTTCGGCACGGGTCAGATCAAGCGCTTTCTGAAACTGGCGGATCAAAATGTCGTTGAAATTATTAGCGACGGCCCACAGGAAGAAGAGGCTGGTAATGAGTATGAAACCGATGAGGTATTCACGCTTAATGAACGGCCCCTTAGGGGGCAGGCTTGTCGTTGAGGCGGGGGGTAATTCCGGCATTGCGTTTCCTTGTGTGTGTTCTGTTTGTCTTGTTCTCTTCAGGCCTCTGCGGGCCTGTTGGTGGGGTAAGCCAATAGATCAGAGCGTGGCGATGGCCTTAAGCACGTGACCTTGGTGGGCAATGAGTTCCTTGATTTTCACGGGCGTTTCCATCAGGGGGAAGGTGTGGGTTTTCAGCGCGTCCGTGGGAATGTCACCGTCACGGATCGCCTTAATGACCTGAGCGAAATCTTCATGGGTGGCATTACGGCTACCGATGAGTTGCATTTCGCGTTTGTGGAATTCGGGGTCAGAAAAACGGATGCTATCTTTTACGACGCTGATCAGGACATAACGGCCGCCGTGGGCCACAAACTGAAACCCGTTCTCGATGGCCCGTGCGCTGCCGGTCGCATCAAATACGACATCAAAATAATCACCGTCCGTCCGCGCTTCTAATGACGCCTTAAGCGTTTCATCGACGTCTAGTGTATCGTCAAAGCCCAGTCTGGAGCGGGCGTATTCAAGTCGGTCGGCACTGGTGTCAATCAGGGTGATGAGTGCGCCGGCCATTCGCGCAAACAGTCCGGCGGCAACGCCGATCGGGCCTGCGCCAACAATCAGCACACGTTCCTGAGGCTGGATTTGTGCGCGGCGGACCGCGTGCGCGCCAATGGATAAAAATTCGACCATAGCGGCCTGATCCGGTGTCAGGCCGTCCACCGGAATAACGGCATGGGTTGGCACGGAAATGAATTCGGTCATTCCGCCGTCTGTATGCACGCCCAGAACCTTAATATGCACGCAGCAGTTCGGCTTGGCCTTACGGCAGGCAATGCATTGTCCGCACGGCAGGTAAGGGTTGATCGTAACCAGTTGCCCTGCCTTGAAAAGGGAATCCGGATCCGCTTCCGCGACCGTACCGGCCAGTTCATGGCCCATTATGCGCGGGTATTCCAGGAAGGGCTGGTTGCCGGTGAAGATATGATAGTCCGTTCCGCAAAGGCCTACGCGGCTGATACGTATCAGGGTTTCGCCCGAACGCCTTACGGGTACGGGCTTTTCGGCAATGCCGAGGGCGCTTGGGGCTTCACAAACAACGGCCTTCATACGGCTCTCCATAAGTTCCATATCTGGAATATATTGCCATAATAGAAACTTCGCAAGAGTCGCGGCCGCCTTTTCAATTGACGCAAAAAAAGGTACAGACAGGCATGGGAAATTCAGCAGACTCTAAAATCAGCTACGCCGCGCCAGCTCTGGAAAAAGGGTTTAATGTCATCGAGTTGCTGGCTACGGCACCGGGCGGGCTTACCATGTCCGAAATTGCCGCCAGACTTGGGCACCGTTCCATGAGCGAAATTTTCCGCGTCATTATGGTCATGGAGCGGCGCGGGTGGCTGGCCAAGGATACGGAAACGGATAAGTACACCGTGACCTATCAGGTGTTTGACACGGTGTTGCGGGCCTTGCCTGCGCATGATCTCATGCTGGTGGCGACTCCGGCCATGCTCAATCTGTCCCGTGAAATAGAACAGTCGTGTCACCTTGTTGTGCTTAACGGCTCAAGGGGACTGGTTATTCTCCGTCAGGAAGGGCCGGGGCCTACGGGCTTTACGGTTCAGCAGGGCGCTGAGATCGATCCGGTTCGCACGGCGTCGGGTCATGTGCTGGCGGCATTTTCCAATCCGGCGATTATTAAACCCATTCTTGAGCGTGATCAGAACGTTACCGATAAGGATTTGGCGCGCATTGAACGGGTGCGCCGTCAGGGCTATGAAATCACCCCCAGCATACGGACGCGAGGCGTTACGGACATGTCGTGTCCGATCCTTGGGTTTGACGGCTATGCCATGGCCGCGCTGACCGTGCCGTTTCTTGAGCTTATTGACGGGACTCAGACCGTGAATGAAAAGGCAGCGCTTGATAAGCTTGTGAAGGCGGCGGCGCGGATATCCACCGCTATGGGATATGCTTCGGTGGTCTGAAGGGGCTTAAATGGCCTGAGAGCGGCCTGAATTTTGCGCGTGGTTAGGGTGATAGCAAGGTTTGTCAGTTAGGACGGGGACAGGTTATCACGGAACGTCCCTATGAATATTCCCCTGTTGCTTGCGCTCGTTTTTCCGGTCTGTTTAGTCTGGGCCGCCGTCAGTGATCTGGCGACCATGACTATTCCCAACAGGTTGTCGATCATATTGGCCGTGATGTTCCTGCCCGTGGCTTTGATGGTCAAGCCGGATCTGATGTTCATTGCCGAGCATCTGGGGGTCGGACTTGCGGCCTTTGCGCTGGGGATTGTGGCCTTTGCCCTGAGGCTTATGGGCGGCGGGGATGCCAAGCTGATCGCGGCGACGGCCCTATGGTTCCATTTTCAGGGCTTTATCGCTTTTCTGGTCTATGTGGCGCTTATGGGGGGCGTGCTAACCATCCTGCTGTTGCTGGCCCGTCAGTATCTGAATGTTTTTACGCCGGTTATGCCGGGGTGGCTGCAGAAGCTGCTGCAGCCCAAGGGTGACATTCCCTATGGCATTGCGATCTGTGCAGGCGGCCTGCTGACAATGACACACAGTAATCTGTATCCGTTGCTGGGATTGTAATTACGTCGTTGGTCGTTTTCGGTTAAAGCGTGATGCCGACGGGTTGAGGGGGCGCTCGGCCATATCCTTCACACGTTGTTCGGCGTTACGGATAAGCTCAGGGATCAGGTCGGCTTCGGGCAGGTTTTTCCAGTATTTTCTGGGCATTTCCGACTGCATCATCTTCACCTTAAGGCGTGCGGGATTAAAGATGCTGGCAAAATAGGTGCGCCAGAGTTCGTCGGTTTCATCGGTAATGGCCGAAGGCGTTTGTGGCTGGTCGTCAAATTGCAGGCGCTCACCGTCCCAGCCCGCTGACCCTTTAGGGGTGGCAATGATCCAGTCCATATCGGTGAAGCGGCGCTGGAAAAAAGGCGCGGTGCGGCGGACGATATAATGATCCGGTTCAAACCAGGCGACGAATTTGCGTCTGCCGGCTGCGGGGATTTCCTTAAACCGCACAAAGGCTTTCATCTTATGGCAATCGCGATCGACGGATTTAATCATGCCGAGTGCCAGAGCGATTTCAGGATCGGTTATTTTGCCCAACAGGCTGCGTTCGGCCTGAAGACGCCACAAAAGTCGGTAGGCCAGCGCAAAACGCAACGTGTCCCTATGGCAGATCAATCGTTCGGCAAGCGGCACAAAGGCCTTGGGCACGGACAGGCTGCCGGTCGCCGGTGGCAAGGTCGCCGGTGAAACGGCAAATAAATCGCCCATTGGATCGGATTCGCAGTCCCATTCGACGTCCTGAGGTTTAATGCCGTGCAGGATCAGATTGCGGGCGGCCTGCCGCCAGTCTTCGTATTGACCTGCGCCGCTCAGCCGGATGCGATGGGTCATAGCAGGGATAGCTGTTCAGGGGCGGGTGTGAACATGTCACGCAAATCCGCCCGATCAATCAGTTTGGTGGGTGTCCAGCCGCTGGCGGTAATGAAAGCTTTGACCTTCTTAACAGAGACCCTGAGCCGTGAGAGATCCTCAAGCCCCAGTCGTTTGTATTTGCGGGCTTTGAGGATCGAGAGCACGGTTTTGACCCCAAGTCCCGGTACGCGCAGCAAAAGCGCCTTATCGGCCTGATTGATATCGACGGGAAATTTATCGCGATTGGCCAGCGCCCATGACAGTTTGGGATCAATATCCAGTTCAAGCATGCCGTCGGGTTGACTGGCGGTGATCTCTTCTATGCCGAAGCCATAAAACCGGTACAGCCAGTCGGCCTGATAAAGCCGGTGCTCACGCAACAACGGCGGCTTGATCAGCGGCAAGGCCTGAGAGGCGTCGGGTATGGGGCTAAAGGCTGAGTAATAGACGCGGCGCAAACTGTAACCGTTATACAGGCCTGCACTGGTATTGAGGATGGTGGCATCAGAGGCCATATCTGCGCCGATGATCATTTGCGTGCTCTGACCGGCGGGTACAAAGCGTTTGCGGCGTCGGGTGCGCAGGGTAGGTTCATGCGCTTCGTCGATCTTATTCCTGAGGTCATGCATGGAACGACGAATGTTGGCGGGATGCTTTTGTGGTGCAAATTTTTCAATACCGGCATCGGTCGGTAATTCGATATTGATAGACAAACGGTCTGCGAACAAACCGGCTTCCTCGATCAGGTGCGCAGAGGCTTCGGGGATGGTTTTCAGATGTATATAGCCCTGAAACCCGTGCTTGATCCGGAGGTCTTTGGCGATCCGCACCATATGTTCCATGGTGTAGTCAGAGTTCTGAATGATGCCGGAAGACAGAAAAAGACCTTCGATATAGTTGCGGCGATAAAATTCCAGCGTCAGCCAGACCACTTCGTCCGGCGTAAAGCGGGCGCGGGCAACATTCGAAGACGACCGGTTAATGCAGTAGGCGCAGTCATAGATGCAGAAATTCGTCATCAGTATTTTCAGCAGGGAAATGCAGCGCCCGTCCGGTGCATAGGCGTGACAGATGCCGGAGCCTTCGGTTGACCCAAGCCCGCCGGATTTCAACGAATTGCGTTTTGACGTGCCTGAGGAAGCGCAGGAGGCGTCATATTTCGCTGCGTCCGAAAGAATAGCCAGCCTGTCTTTGAGTGATTTCGCCATAATTGTTCATGATATGTTCCAATTTTAATCGGGTCAATCCTGATTTTAAACCCGCACTGTTTTCACAGCGCGGGTCTAATGGGCGTATCGGGGTCTAGTTGGCGGGTTTGCGGAATTTCAGCGTCATGCGGTCGGATTCGCCGATTGCATCATATTTGGCACGGTCAAAATCAGGGGCCGGTTGTTCACCGCGGGCCGCACTTGAGCGGATCGGCGGCAGTGTCCAGACGCCAAACGGATGGTCGCGGGTGTCCTTGGGGTTGGCGTTGATTTCGGAACGGCCTTCGAGAACGAAACCGGCCTTTTGTGCGGCTGCGATGACATAGGATTCCGATACATAACCGGTACCTGCCTTGGGGTCGGCTCCTTCGGCGGCGCGGTGTTGTTCAACCGCCAGTATGCCGCCCGGCTTAAGGGTGTCGAAGGCAGCCTTAAGGTAATGGTCGGTCAGGCCATCGCGTCTGGCCCAGTTATGGAAGGCCCGCGCGATCAGAACCAGATCGGCACTGTTGGCAGGCAATTCATTGAGGTCGCCGGTCAGGCTATAGGCCGTCACCTTACCGTAAAGTGCCTCGTCAGCCACGGCGGCATGAAAGGCGTGGTCAGCGCCGTTATTGATTGCGGCAATATAGGTGCCATTGGTTGATTTGGCGTAGGGGGCCAGAATCTGGGTCCACCAGCCGCCATTACCTGGATAGAATTCGACCACCGTCTGACCGGGAGCCAGTCCCCAGAAGGTCAGGGCTTCGGCAGGATGGCGATAAACGTCGCGGGCTTTCTGGGCTTCCGAGCGCCAGTTGCCATCAATGGCAGCGCGTAACTCAGGCGAAGGGGTTTCGGCCTGAGCGGCAAAGGGCAGGGCGCACACACAGGCAGCGGCAAAGGCAGTCAGCAGGCGGTTCATGGGGTTCTCCGTCAGATGAAGATGCTGTTTGAGCGCTCGACATAGACCGTAATAGCGCATTCCATGTCGTACATCAGAACACGTGTCAGGTCTTTCATCAAGGCAAACTGATCGTCTGCGCCCGCATCAGGAAAGGCAGAGGCGTAACGCAAGGCGATAAGATTAGCCAGTTCAAGCAGCATCACATTGTAAAAGGCGATATATAGTTTTGGCGGTACACCGACGTTGAAATGGGTTTCACCGATCTTCATGACGGTGCGCGCATAGTCATCGTCAAAGCGGCCATCGGTCAGGCGTTGCCAGTGACGGGTCTGAGCGGCCTTCATGTAGGCAATATGGGTTTCGTCGCGAAAAAACCGGCGGGTTTCCTCGAAATCGGTGATGCGCGCGTAAAACTGCTCAAGCACCTCAGGCAGGAGCGACATCACAAAGGGCTGATGGCGTTGAATATTGGCGCAGGCCTGAGCGTCCAGACCATAAAGGCGAAGTCGCTCCGCGCCGATCAGGGGATCATGTGCCTGAAAAAGGTCGGGGGAGGAATTGTGGAGGGTCATGATAAGCGTCCCGTACTAAGAGGCGCCCAATATCTTCTGCCGGAGATTGCCAAATGGTTACAGTAGGTCAGGGCGGGCTATTATGTCGCACCTGACGGTTGACCCTTGCGTTGCGCCCCATATAACAGGAACCGCTGTGTTGTTATTTACGGGAAACTGACCGCCTATGTCCGATATTCAGGGTTTTGCTGCTGATCGTTTTGCGGCTGTCAGAGACCGCTTTGCACAAAATTTTGTCGAAGGGCCTGATGGCCTGACCGAAGTGGGGGCGCGCTTCACAGTCGTTCAGGACGGCGAGGTTATCCTTGATCTCTGGGGCGGTGCGACCAGTCGCCGAGGCGACGCGCCCTTTACCGACAATACGCTGACGCCGGTGTTCTCATCCACAAAGGCCGTGACGGCGCTGATGATTGCGCGACTGGTGGATCAAGGTAAGCTGAGCTACGATGCGCCCGTGTCTGATATCTGGCCTGAATTTGGGCAGGCGGGTAAGGACAAGATCACACTGGGGCAACTGATTTCCCATCAGGGCGGGCTGTCCGGTTTTTCACCACCGATTGACCCGACAACCTGGTTTGATGTGGAGGCCACGCTTGAGGCCCTGTGCCAGCAGGCCCCTTTGTGGCCTCTGGGCACCACCGGTTCCGGCTATCATCCGATTACTATTGGCTATCTGATGGGCGAAGTGTTCCGGCGCGCAGACGGACGGTCGTTAGGGACGGCTTTGCGCGAAGATATTGCCGTGCCGTTTGGTATCGATCTGATGATCGGCACCCCCGACAGCGAGGCCGATCGTATCGCTGAAATGCAAAAGCCAGCGGCGGCACCCAATCTGGGGGTGATTGATGCCATCAAGAAGGCCGCCTTCTTTGATAAGGGATCATCGCCGGCGGGTAAGGGCAATGCTGACTGGCGGCGCATGGAGATTCCTTCGGCCAATGGTCACGCCACGTCTAAGGCTCTGGCGCAATATATGAATATTATCGCCACGGGCGGATTTATCGGCGGGCAGAGGGTCATATCCGAGGACACCCTGACCGAGGCAACCCGTGAACGGGTCTATGGGCCGGATAAGGTCTTGCCGTTTACATTATCGTGGGGCGCGGGCTTCCTGCGTAATCGCGGTATCCGTATCTATGGGCCGAATGAGAACGCGGTGGGCCATTCGGGCTGGGGCGGGTCATGCCTGTTTGCTGATCCCGAACGCAAGCTGTCGGCGGCCTATGTTATGACGCGTCAATCGCCATTTCTGATCGGGGACCCCCGTCCTGTGGGCCTGATCGATGCCCTTTATTCCGCGCTGTAAGCGCGTTCAGGGTTTTTAAACATTTGTTTAGTATGTCTGTAAGGGACGAAGGCCCCATATGGATATGACGCATGCGTAAACTCATTTTGACAGGTGCAGCTATTGTGATGATGGCCGCAGGGGCTGCGTCAGCAGGCCAGCGCGTTGTCATTGAGAAAAACCACACTCAGCGCGTCAGCCTCAATGCTCCGGCAGGGTCTGTGATCGTCGGAAATCCGGCCATAGCCGATGTGACCGTGGTGGATTCCCGTACAATCTATATTGTCGGCAAGGACTATGGCCGTAGTGCCATTACCATTACTGACCGTTCGGGTCGTACGATCTGGGACGGCGATATTTCGGTCGGCACCCCTATCAAGGGCGGCGTGACAGTCTATAAGGGCGTTAAGGCCAGCACGGTTATCTGTGCCAATGTCTGCTATGAGCAGACAGAAGGCCAGTTTAGTGTTGGCGGTCAGTAACACGCCCTGATTATATCGGCCCCTTAGCGGCATATAACCTTTCGGCCAGTTCCCAGTCTTCGGGTGTGTCTATGTCCACGACCTCATGGCGCGGCAGGATGACCGGTGCCGATTGCGGGCCATAGGCGCTTTCGCCATTCAACCAGGCTTCGGTAAGGCCCCAGTAAAACTGTGCGGCATCGTGAAAGGCCGGTTCCAAATCCTGTGAGCGTGTATTGCGGTGTTCGGGCTGAAACATCTCTACGCCGCCTTGTGCCGTTTGCCTTAATGCGCGCTGGATCGGAAAGGCGTAAGTCGTCACGGAAAAGGCAAAGCGCCGCCCCTGAAGGGCGTCCCAGCCCTGTTGCAAGCGTTCGGCTGTCAGAAAGGGCGCGGTGGCATAGATGCAGCACACGGCTTCGGGGGTATGGCCCTGCGTGCTCAGCCAGTCTATGGCGTGGCGAACCACATCGCCGGTGCCGGTATGATCATCAGACAGTTCCGGCGGGCGCACAAAGGGCGCTTCGGCACCGTAATCAACCGCAAGCTTCGCAATCGCGTCGTCATCGGTCGAGACAATGATCCGGTCGAACAGGCCTGAGGCTTTGGCAGCTTCAAGGCTATAGGCCAGCATGGGGTTGCCGTAAAACAGCCGGATGTTTTTCTGCGGGATGCGCTTCGATCCACCCCGTGCGGGGATGATGGCGATACGGGTCATGCGGTTTGCTTGTGAAATAGAAAGGGCAGGTTTAGCCTGAAGGTAGATGATTCTAGCGAGCAAGTATGAACAGTTTGTCCATCGGCGCAGGGCCTGAGCAGTTACACGCTATCCGCACCGCCAAACGGATGGGGCTGAAGGTCGTGGCGGTTGATCGTGACGCGTCGGCTCCGGGGATGGCTGAGGCTGATGAGGCGCACGTACTCAGTACGGATCGTGCACCTGAGATCGTCGAACTGGCGCGACAGTCGGACATAAAGCTTATTTTGCCTGCGCCGATTGGCCGGTTCCTGACGACAGTGGGTTATGTCAATGACCAGCTTGGGCTGAAGGGCGTCGGCGAAGCGGCGGCGCTCAACTGCGTTGATAAGCGCAAGGCGCATCTGTGCCTCAGGGCCGCAGATGTGCCAGTGGCCGATCAGGTGCTGGTGAGCAATGAGGTGCCGGCGTTGCCGTTTGCACTTCCGGTAATCATCAAGCCGCGGTTTGGCGCAGGCAGTCGAGGGGTGCAGGTGTGTCGTACGGCACATGCGCTCAAGCTTGCGCGACAAGCCATAGACGGCGATGCACTTATCGAAACCCTTATCGAGGGGACGGAATATGGTGTTGACGGGGCCGTGTTTGACGGGCGGGCCGAGGTCTGGCTTATTCGGCGCAAGCGGGTAACGGCGGGTGATTATCGCGCGGATATGGCCTATGTGACCGCCAGCGATACGGGCGAAGGAGCCATTGCAGACAGTGTAGGTAAGGCCGTTCGCGCCGTTGGCATTGGGGATTGTCTGTTCCATGCCGATGTTATTGTCGATGCAAACGGCGTGGCGCACATTATCGAGCTTTCGGGGCGGCCTTCGGGCATGAATATCAGTGCCAAGTTGTTGCCGCTGGCGACGGGTGTTGATGTCGTTGCGGCGGCGGTGGCGCACCTCAGCGGGGCTGAGGCGTTTCCAGTTGCGCCGCAAAGCTTCAGGCCGTCTGCACTGGTGTATTTTCCTTTTGACGCGGGGCGGGTCGTGTCTTTGGGGCACTTTGAAACGGCGGCACAATGGGCGGGTGTTGTGGAACTCAACTGTCCGCTAAAGGTGGGGGATGAGTTGCAAACCCCGTCAGGCTGTGCAGACTTTCTTAAGCGGGGCTATGCTCTGATGACCGCCGATACCGAATCAGGCCTGATGGCGCTGGCGGACAGGGTATGCGCCCATGTGGCGAAGGAGGTGCGGATTGACAGATAATCAGGCGCGGGATCTGCGTGATCGTCACGCGAATCTGTGGTCGCAGCAACTCAAGACCAATGTCTTGCGCTATCCTGAGACCGCCATAGTTGCCTGGCTGGCGCGCAGTTTTCCTGATCGTCAGGCGAACCGTAATCGTGCCGCATTGGACATAGGATTTGGCAGTGGTCGTAATTTTGCGCTGCTGGCCGATTTTGGTTTTGATATTCATGGGCTTGAGATCAGTGAAACGGCCATTGCCGAAGGTGAGGCCGTGCTGGGCGGTCTGGGGCTCACGGGGCATCTCAACCACTGCGCCCTTGAGGAGCACGGTTATGAGGCCGGTGCATTTACGGCGTTGATATTCTGGGGCGGGGTGTTTCTGGCACCGCTGCCGGTCATGAAGGAAAACTTGCGGCGGTGTTATGATCTGCTGGCATCAGGTGGGCGTATGATCCTCAATTTCCGCACGCCGGATAACTGGTTTCATGGACTGGGGCGGGAGGTTGTGCCCTACGGTTATGAACTTGATGAGCGGGCGGGGCCATATGCAGGCAATACCTATATTTTCCTGCCTGAGGCTGTGTCGCGCAGCTTGCTGACCGATGCCGGGTTTGTCGTCGACAATATGGAGCGGCTCGACAACTGGAAGGCAAACGGCACGCAGCAACATAGCTGGCATATATACTGGGTGCGCAAGCCATGACGATTCACCTGCCGGAACGCGCAATCGGTGAGGGTCACCCCTGCTTCATTATCGCAGAGATCGGGGCCAATCATGACGGCGACCTGAGCCGCGCCAAAGACATGATCGCTCAGGCGGCCGACTGCGGGGTCGATGCGGTCAAGCTTCAGCTCTATACGGCGGGTGAGCTTCTGGCCGATCCTGAACGTATCATTCGCCACGGAGAACCGGGTCAGGAAATCTCGGAAGCCATCGGGGCCTTGTTCGACCGGCTGGTGGTGCCGCGTGAGGCCTGCGAGTCGCTGTTTGCCTATGCGCGCTCATTGGGGGTTATACCCTTCGCCACGCCTTTCAGTCCCGAAGGTGCCGCGCATCTGGGGGGCTTGGGTGCGCCTTTGTTCAAGGTGGCGGCTTCTGATCTGTGCTATTTCGATATGATTGACGAAATCGCGCGCTGGCAAACGCCCACTATTCTGTCTGCGGGTAAATGTACGCTGGCTGAGATTGACCTGAGTGTGACCCACGCCCGTAAGGCGGGCATCAAGGGCCTGGGCCTGTTGCATTGCGTGGCGCAGTATCCGGCGCCGCATGAGGAAATGCGTTTATCGACGATCCCTGTGCTGAAACAGCTTTATCCCGATTGTGTGGTAGGGCTGTCGGATCATTCCATCGGTATTGCTTCGGCGCTGGGGTCTGTGGCTCTGGGGGGTAAGATCATCGAAAAGCATTTCACCTTCGATAAGGCAGCCGAAGGCCCTGATCACTGGTTCAGCGCAGATCCGGCTGAGATGGCGCTTATGGTACGTGAGGTGCGGGCGCTTGAGCAGGCCCTGCCCGGTGTGCGTCAGGGCGTGCTGGCGTGCGAGCAGCATGAACGCAAAACATCTGTGCGTTCACTGGTGACGGCGCGGGCGTTGAAGGCCGGTGAGGTGCTGACAAAAGCTGACCTTAAGGCAGTACGGCCTGGCACAGGTATCCATCCGGCGGATCAGGAAAAGATCATCGGCCTCAGGGTGCCGCGTGACCTGCCGGCCAATCATGTGCTGAACTGGGCGGATTTCAAATAATGGCTTTGTGGGTGCGCACTGAAGCCTCGCATGGGGTCGGTCTGGGGCACTTTATGCGCTGTTTTGCTATCGCCGAGCAGGCGCGGCTGGATGGCGATCAGGTCAATTTCCTGACCGGCGATTTGCCCGCTCAGGCGCTTGAGCGGTTACGGTTTGCCGGTATCGGCCATATTCATGTGCCCCATCCGATCGGCAGTCACGAAGACCTTGAGTTTGTGTCGCGTACCGTCCCCAAAGGTCAGGCGCTGTTGCTCGATTCCTACCGTTTTGACGGTGCCTATTATGCGGCGCTTTATGAGACGCATTTTGTAGCCGTAATGGATGATGCGGCAGATATTGTACCGCTCAGGGCGCATGTGGTGATCAATGCGGCGCTGGGGGCGACGGCTATGGGCTATGCGCAGGTGGCCCCTGATGCCACTTTGTTGCTGGGGCCCGCGTTTGCGCAGGTACGCCATGAATTTCGCCGCCCCTATCCCGATCCCTTCAGGCCACACATATGCGTGAGCTTTGGTGGGTCTGATCCGGCCAATCTGACCGGTGAGGCGGCATTGTATCTGCTTGAGATCGTGCCGGACGTGGATATCCGGCTGATCGCTGGTCCCGCCCATGCGCATGTAGACGAACTGAGACGCCTTTGTCAGTTGCGGCCGCGCATCAAGCTGTATCTGGCGCCGGACAATGTGGCTGAGGTGCTGTCTGGGGCCGACATGGTGGTGACAGCCGCTGGCGGCAGTCTTTATGAGGTGGCGGCGATGGGGCTGCCTGCGCTGGTTATGGTGGTGGTCGATAATCAGGTAGGGGCGCTAAACGCTTGCCCCTATCCGGCGCTGGATGCCCGCAGCGTCTGGCCCGACGATTTCGAGTCATGGGTCAATGCCGTCATTCGCAATCCCGATATCGGGCAAATGGCCCGTCAGCAGGTGGACGGGCTGGGCTGTCAGCGAATTTTGCAAGCTATGCCAGTGTGATTAGATTGAACTGTGATTATATTAGGCTGTGACTATATTGGGCTAAGTCGAATAAGCGTTCAGGAGTTGTCTTATGTCAGGTTCCCATACACGTTCTCAGGCCGGTTTTGATCTGACTCCGCCAACGCCATCACAGGTGGAGGCGTTGGCGGCGCATCTGGATGATGAGGCCCGTCGTATCCTGCTGGATCATGGCACTGAGCCGCCGTTCTGTGGCAAGTTAGATGAATATGAAGCCGAAGGAACCTATGGCTGCGCCCTGTGCGGTCTGCCGTTGTTTTCGTCGCGCGCCAAGTTCCATTCCGGTTCCGGTTGGCCGAGTTTCTATCAGGGCGTTGATAAGGATCACATCCGCAATATTGTTGACAGTTCTCACGGTATGACGCGCATCGAAATCCGCTGCGGACGTTGCGATTCCCATCTGGGGCATGTGTTCGAAGATGGCCCGCGTCCGACGGGCCTGCGCTATTGTCTTAATTCGGTGGCTATGCAGTTCACCCCTGAGGGCGAACCCTTGCCCGATCTTTTGGAACGCGATGATCCGGCGCGTATCGAGGGGTAATAAAAAAGCGGCCTCGTTACCGGAGCCGCTTTTCTTTTAGGCGTTGGCCTGTTTGGGATTAACCAGCGAAGCTGTAGGCCGTCTTGACAGTGGTGTAGAATTCCTTGGCATAGGCACCCTGTTCACGCGCACCGTAGGACGAGGCTTTACGGCCACCGAACGGGACGTGATAGTCCACACCGGCGGTCGGCAGGTTGACCATTACCATACCAGCTTCGGCGCGGCGCTTGAAGGTTTCTGCCGACTTCAGAGAGCTGGTGCAGATACCGGCCGACAGACCGAATTCGGTGTCGTTGGCGACTTTGATGGCTTCTTCAAGGTCCTTGACGCGGATGATTGACGCGACCGGCCCAAACACTTCTTCCTTGTTGATGCGCATGTCAGGGGTCGTCTTGTCGATCAGGGTCGGGGCGTAATAATAGCCCGGGGTCCCGAAGGTCAGGTCTTCGCCACCGGCCAGAATGTCGGCACCGTCTTCGCGGGCCTTGGCCACTGCGTCACGGGCGATATCCAGTTGTTCCTGCGAAGCGATCGGGCCCATCTGCACACCTTCGGCACGGCTGTCGCCGACCTTGATGGCCTTGGCGGCCTTGGCCAGTTCAGCGACAAACTTGTCGGCGATGCCTTCGGTGACGATGATGCGCGACGAGGCCGTGCAACGGTGACCGCTTGAGAAGAAGGCCGAGTTCAGTACCGAATTAACGGCAATGTTCAGATCGGCGTCATCGAGAACGATGACTGGGTTCTTGCCACCCATTTCGGCCTGAACGCGCTTGCCCTTAGCCACGGCCTGATCGCGGACGCGGGTGCCGGTCGGTACGGAACCGGTGAAGGAGATGCCGTCGGTGTCGTCAATCAGCAGCGGGCCAGCAATCGAACCGCGCGCAAATACGACGTTCAGAACGCCTGCAGGCAGACCGGCACGCTTAAGGATGTCCGCCAGTTCCCATGCGCAGCCCGGTGTCAGTTCCGCAGGCTTAAGAACAACCGTGTTGCCGAAAGCAATCGCAGGGGCCAGCTTCCATGCCGGAATGGCGATAGGGAAGTTCCACGGGGTGATCAGGCCGAATACGCCGACCGGCTCACGGGTGATTTCGACCTTAACGCCCGGACGAACCGAATCCAGCACTTCGCCATGCGCGCGCAGGGCTTCGCCAGCGAAATATTTGAAGATGTGACCGGCGCGAGTGACTTCGCCGATACCTTCGGGCAGGGTCTTGCCTTCTTCGCGCGACAGGAGCGCACCAAGTTCTGCCTTACGGTTCAGGATTTCCGTACCAGCATTGTCGAGCACGTCAAAACGCTGTTGCGGTGTCGAAAACTGCCAGGTCTTGAAAGCTTCGCGAGCGGCAGCAATAGCGGCCTTGACCTCGGCTTCACCGGCCTTGGAATAGACGCCGATGATGTCATTGGTGTCGGATGGGTTAAGGTTGTTGAAGGTCTCGCCTGTTTCGACCCATTCGCCGTTGATCAGATTGCCGTGAACCAAGGTATCTCTCCTGTCGGTATAGAAAATGTTAGCGCTAACGTTTTGCGCATATGACGCAAATACATCGCTGGCCTCAAGCCCTAAAAGCGACTTAAGCCCTAAAAAAACGGATGAGGCATATATAGATTTATGTCTGACAATATCAATCTTTTAAGCCGTCAAAACCATATATTTCATTCTTATGCTTTTTTGTGTGAAACTTTGGGTAATGCCTTTTGAGATGCACGGGGCGCGCAACATGATTAAAGGCGAAACATACACAGTTCCGTAAAGGTAAATTCATGGCCATTCCCTTCATCGACCTTGGTGCACAACGCGAACGTATCGGCGGGGCCATAGAGGCGGGCGTTAAACGCGTTCTTGATCACGGGGCCTATATTATGGGGCCTGAGGTCAAACGTTTTGAAGCTGAACTGGCGACCTTTGCGCAATCAAAACACGCTCTGTCCTGTGCCAATGGTACCGATGCCATCGAACTGGCGCTGCTGGCGCTGGGGGTAGGTGAGGGTGACGCGGTATTCGTTCCGTCCTTTACCTTTGTCGCCACCGCCGAAGTGGTGCCGATGACCCGTGCGGAGCCGGTGTTTGTCGATATTGATGCACGTACCTATAATATTGATCCGGCTAAGCTTGAGGCCGCTATCGAAGCCGTCCTTAAGGAGGGGCGTCTGAAGCCTGCGGCGATTATCGCGGTTGATCTGTTCGGTCAGCCTGCGGACTATCCGGCGATTGCGAAGATTGCCGAAAAGCACGGCCTGCCGGTGATTTCAGACGCCGCGCAAGGGTTTGGCGGCACGATTGACGGCAAGCAATCGCTCAACTGGGCAAAGCTTACGGCCACCAGCTTCTATCCGGCCAAGCCGCTGGGCTGCTATGGAGATGGCGGGGCCGTTGTTACCAATGATGACGCGCTGCTGGATCGTCTGATCTCCTATCGCGTACATGGTGGCGCCACCGCAGCCGACGCGGCTAACTTTGCGCACGAAGCCAAATATCTTAATGTACGCATCGGCATGAATTCACGTCTGGATACGATTCAGGCGGCCGTATTGCTTGAGAAACTGGCGATCTTTGGCGAAGAAATCGAACTGCGTCAGGCGGTAGCCAAGCGTTATAACGAAGCTCTTGAAGGGTTTGTCTCAAGCGTGCCCTACGTCAAGGACGGCTATGTCTCGACCTGGGCGCAATATACCATTGAGCATGAGAACCGTGACGGTCTTCAGGCGGCGCTGCGTGAAAAGGGCATTCCTTCGGCGGTCTATTATCCGATTCCCCTGCACCAGCAGCCGGGCTATGCGGCCTTTACCTCTGGCCCGCGTGACCTCAGCGTTTCGGAAGCCAAGTCCAAAACCGTCATCAGTCTGCCGTTCAGCCCCTATCTGAGCGCACCTGTGCAGGACGAGATCATCGCTGCTGTTAAGGCATTTGCTTAAAAACTTCAGTCGCCTAAGGTTACATTTGCAACAGGCTGTAATGTGTTTTGTACATTTTTTCGCACTGGAACGCAAAAAACACGTGCAATTCTGTAAAATTTCGCGCACATAGCGCCCATGCGGGAAAAGTGTGCCGAACGTCACGCCAGCCATCAAAAGCGGTGAAGGATGTTTCGGGCGCAAAGTCCGCGTTGTTACAACTGAAACGGTTAAGTACGCAATTCAATGGCTCTGCCGCAGACAACAGTAACGATTAGCCCGACGGTGCAGGCGGTGATTACCGCCCGCAAATCCGCCGGTGTGCGTCGTATTGTGGCCCGCGATATTAGCCTGAATGCGATTACCGCCTTCGTCACTCTGCTGGTCGGCAAAATTATTATCGGGCTCAATGTGGGCACGAAGCAGGACACAGAGCGACCCGCCTCCAAACGCATTAACAGCCAGATTATTATTCGCGCGTAAGCGTGTCTGGTATCCAAAAGCGTAGGGGCGAACCGTTTACCGGCAGCGCGGCGGTTTCTCCTGTAAACTTCACATAACAATAAACTGATTATTTCGCGCTGCCACACTGTGGTATCAATTGCAACCAGGCCGACAGGCTGCGTCACCGAGGCGTGCACTGTCATGAACGGCCTGGAAGCCCGAACAGAAGGGTTACGACATGGCGCTGGAGACGAACCGTTTCGTCGTCGAAATCAGGAAAACACCGCAAAAGGCGGATGCGAAGGCTCGCATTACGAACTTTGGCGAGATTTACGCTGACTTCCAACCGGAGCAAGCGTCGACACAGGCGTCACGCTGCGCCCAGTGTGGTGTGCCTTTCTGTCAGTCGGGTTGCCCGTTGCAGAACAATATCCCTGACTGGCTGCGCCTGACCGCCGAAGGTCGCTATCAGCAGGCCTATGAGCTGTCGTCGGCCACCTCGGCCTTACCGGAAATCTGTGGCCGTATCTGCCCGCAGGATCGTCTGTGCGAAGGCTCGTGTGTTCTGGAACAGTCGGGCTGGGAGAATGTGACCATTGGTGCGGTTGAGCGCTTCCTTGGGGACATGGCGTTTGAAAACGGCTGGATCGAACCGATCCGCCCGACCATTGAACGTGACCAGAGCGTCGGCATCATCGGTGCGGGGCCAGCAGGTCTGGCAGCAGCCGATCGTCTGCGTACGCAGGGCTATAAGGTCACGGTCTATGACCGTTATGACCGTGCCGGCGGGCTTCTGACCTATGGTATCCCGTCGTTCAAGCTTGAGAAGGACATTGTCGCACGTCGTGTTGACCGTCTGAAGGCTTCGGGCGTTGAATTTGTCTCTAACTGTGACATCGGCGAAGACGTGGCGTTTGAAGACCTGCGTGAAAAGCACCACGCCATCCTGATCGCTACCGGCGTTTACAAGACCCGCCGTCTGAGCGTGCCGGGCTGTGGCTCCAAGGGTGTGGTTGTGGCGCTGGACTACCTGACCATGGCTAACCGTCAGGGCTTTGGCTATGAGGCCGATCCGGTCTCCGAAGCGCATCTCAATGCAGCTGGTAAGCACGTTGTGGTTATCGGTGGCGGTGATACGGCCATGGACTGCGTGCGTACCGCTACGCGTCAGGGCGCGAAGTCAGTATCCTGCGTCTATCGTCGTGACCGCGCCAATATGCCGGGTTCCGAGCGCGAAGTGTACAACGCCGAAGAAGAAGGCGTCACCTTCGAGTGGCTGGCTGCGCCTAAGGCGGTTATGGGCGATGCAGACAATGCCACGGCATTGCGCATCCAGCGTATGCGCCTGACGGCGGCAGATGCCAACGGTCGTCAGGGTATCGAGGACATCCCCGGTGCCGAAGCTGACCTGCCTGCTGACCTGATCATCGAGGCGCTGGGCTTTGAGCCGGAAAATATTCCGGTCATGTTCAACCAGCCGGAACTGGAAATCAGCCAGTGGGGTACCATCAAGGTGCAGGCCGGTGAGTTCCAGACCTATGTACCGGGCGTATTTGCCGCCGGTGATATTGTCCGTGGTGCCTCTCTGGTCGTCTGGGCCGTCCGCGAAGGTCAGGACGCCGCCGCTGATATCCATTACTATATCCAATCCCAAGTTTCCGCGTCCGCACTGGAGGCAGCTCAATGACTTCTGCTTACGAACTCTATCACCGTAACCGCCACAACCTGATCACAGGCAATGCCTATGATCCGGCTTCTGAAATCGATGCCTGCGGCGTCGGTGTTGTGTGCTCGATTGATGGTACGGCGCGTCGTGACGTGGTTGAGCTGGCGATCAAGGCTCTGAAGGCTCTGTTCCACCGCGGGGCGGTTGATGCTGACGGTAAGTCAGGCGATGGCGCCGGTATCATGCTGGCTGTGCCGCAGGACTTCTTCCGCGAGCAGGTGAAAAATATCGGCCACACGCCGCGCCCAGGGCCGGTTCTGGTCGGTCAGGTCTTCCTGCCGCGTTCGGATCTGGGCGCTCAGGAAGCTGCCCGTACCATTGTTGAATCGGAAATCCTGCGTTCGGGTTTCTATCTCTATGGCTGGCGTCAGGCCCCTGTGGACGTAAGCCATCTGGGTACCCGCGCCAATTCCACACGCCCTGAAATCGAACAGATCATGATGGCCGCGCCGGATGGTCTTGAGGGCGAGGCGCTGGAACGCGCCATGTTCCTTTGCCGTCGCCGCATCGAAAAGCGTGTCGAGGAAGCCAATCTTGACTGCTACCTCTGCTCGTTCTCGTCGCGCACCCTGATCTATAAGGGTATGTTCCGCGCCGAGCTGGTGGACGATTTCTATCTTGACCTCAAGGACGAGCGTTTCGTGTCGAATGTCGCGGTGTTCCACCAGCGCTTCTCGACCAACACCTTCCCTGAGTGGCGTCTGGCGCAACCGTTCCGCATGCTGGCGCACAATGGTGAAATCAATACCATGCGCGGTAACGTCAACTGGATGAAGTCACACGAAATCCGCATGGCCGCCGCCACCTTCGGTGACAGCGCTGCGGACGTGAAGCCGGTCATTCAGCCACGCGGCTCGGACTCGGCGGCACTCGATAACGTATTCGAACTGGTGGTGCGTGCCGGTCGTTCGGCCCCTATGGCCAAGGCGCTTCTGGTGCCGGAAGCCTGGTCGAAGCACACCGAGACCCTGTCGGAAAGCCACCGCGCGCTTTATGCCTATTGTAACGCTGTGATGGAGCCGTGGGACGGCCCTGCCGCCCTGTGTGCCACCGATGGTCACTGGGTTGTGGCCGGTAAGGACCGTAACGGTCTGCGTCCGCTGCGCGTCACTGAAACCCACGACGGTCTGCTGATCGTTGGTTCCGAAGCCGGTATGACCGGTGTGGCCGAAGACCGCGTATCGCGTCGTTCGATGATTGCGCCGGGCCGTATGATCGCTGTCGATCTTGAGGCCGGTAAGCTGTATTCGGAAACGGAAATCCTCGATACGCTGGCGTCGAAGCACAACTATACCGACTGGCTGCAAAACATCATCGAGCTTGAGACGGTCATCAAGGACGGCCCTGAGCCGCGCCTGTTCGACGGTGAGGAACTGGATCGTCGTCAGATCGCCGGTGGCCACACCTTAGAGGACGTGGACACGGTTCTCGATGCTATGGCCAAGGACGGTAAGGAAGCTATCGGTTCGATGGGTGACGACACCCCTCTGGCGGTACTTTCGGAAAAGTGGCGTCCGCTGTCGCACTTCTTCCGTCAGAACTTCGCTCAGGTCACGAACCCGCCGATCGATCCGTTGCGCGAAGAATCGGGCATGAGCCTGAAGACGCGCTTCAAGAACCTCGGTAACATTCTGGCTGAAGACGAGGCTCAGACCAACGTTCTGGTCATGGAAAGCCCGTTCATGACGACCGGCATGTATCAGCGCCTGATCGCCATGGAAACGGTCGGTAAGGTCGCTACGCTGGACTGCACCTTTGACCTGCCTGCCGAAGAGGCCAAGGCCGGTAAGGGGCTGCGCGTGGCGCTGGATTCCTTGCGCGACGAGGCCGTGGCTGCGGTCGAAGGTGGCGCAAGCATGATCGTCCTGACCGACGAAAACTCAAACGCCGAGCGTATGCGCGTGCCCGCTATTCTGGCGGCCGCAGGCGTTCATGCGCGTCTGGTGCAAAAGGGTCTGCGCTCGTTTGTGTCGATCATCGTCCGTTCCTCCGAAGCTATGGATTCCCACAGCTTTGCGGTTCTGGTCGGCGTGGGTGCGACGGCAGTTAACCCCTATCTGTCGCTTGAACTGCTTCAGGCACGTCATGCACAGGGCCGTTATGGCCAACTGTCGATCGCCAAGGTCATCGGCAACTACAAGAAGTCTATCGAGGCGGGTCTGCTGAAGATTCTTGCCAAGAAGGGCATCTCGGTCATCTCGTCCTACCGTGGCGGTTATGAATTTGAAGCGCTGGGCCTGTCGCGGGCGCTGGTGGCCGAATTCTTCCCAGGTGTGACTTCGCGCATCTCCGGTATCGGTCTGGCCGGTATCGAATCCAAGCTGCGTGACCTGCACCTGACGGCCTGGGCGTCGAAGACACCGGCTGTGCCAATCGGCGGCTTCTATAAGTTCCGCGCCAGCGGCGAGACGCACTATTATCAACCCAAACTGATCCACCTGCTGCAGGATGCGACCACGCGTGGTGACTATAAGGTCTATAAGACCTATTCCGATCTGGTCGGCAAGATTCTGAAGACCGCCCCGACGGCTCCGCGTGACCTTCTGGACTGGGCACCGAAGAACAAGCCTGTGCCGCTTGATGAAGTCGAATCGGTCAACGAAATCCGCAAGCGTTTCGTGACGCCCGGCATGTCTTTGGGCGCCCTGTCACCCGAAGCGCATGAGACGCTAAACATCGCCATGAACCGCATTGGTGCGCGTTCGGTGTCGGGTGAGGGCGGGGAAGACCCTGAACGTTACGTGCGTCGTCCGAACGGCGACAACCCGAACTCGGCCATCAAGCAGATTGCTTCGGGTCGTTTCGGCGTCACGGCGGAATATCTCAACCAGTGCCGCGAAGTGGAAATCAAGGTCGCACAGGGCGCCAAGCCCGGTGAAGGCGGCCAGCTTCCGGGCTTTAAGGTCACGGAATTCATCGCCCGTATGCGTCACTCGACGCCGGGCGTAGGCCTGATCTCGCCGCCGCCGCACCACGACATCTATTCGATCGAAGATCTGGCGCAGCTGATCTATGACATCAAGCAGATCAACCCTGACTGCCGTGTCACGGTTAAGCTGGTGTCGCAATCGGGTATCGGCGCCGTCGCCGCCGGTGTCGCCAAGGCTAAGGCTGATGCCATTCTGGTGTCGGGCAATGTTGGTGGCACGGGGGCATCGCCGCTGACCTCGATCAAGTTTGCCGGTCTGCCGTTTGAAATCGGTCTGTCCGAAGCCCATCAGGTGCTGACGCTCAACAACCTGCGCGGTCAGATCCGCCTGCGTTCGGACGGTGGCATGAAGACGGGCCGTGATATCGTGATCGCCGCCATGCTGGGGGCCGAGGAATTCGGTATCGGCACGACGTCGCTGATCGCTGTGGGCTGTCTGATGGTGCGTCAGTGCCAGTCGAACACCTGCCCCGTCGGTGTCTGCGTGCAGGACGAGCGTCTGCGCGCCAAGTTCACCGGTACGCCGGAAAAGGTGATCAACCTGTTCACCTTCATCGCCGAAGAAGTGCGTGAAATTCTGGCGGCTATGGGCCTGCGTTCACTTGACGAGGCGGTCGGTCGTACTGATCTTCTGCGTCAGGTATCGCGTGGCGGGGCGCATCTGGACGATCTGGATCTCAACCCGCTTCTGGTGCGCGTTGAGCGTGATCCGGCAGCCCCTGTCACCCTGCCGCACGAAATCAACGAAGTGGCCGACACCCTTGATGCGCAAATCGTCAAGGATGCTGGCCCGCTGATCGAGCGCGGTGAGAAGATGTCTCTGACCTATGAAGTGCGCAACACCATGCGTGCCGTGGGGACGCGTACCTCTTCGATGCTGGTGCGTAAGTTCGCCGACAAGCTGGCGGACGGTCACCTGACCCTGCAACTGCGCGGCTCAGCCGGTCAGTCGCTGGGGGCTTTTGCGGTCAAGGGTCTGTTCATCGACCTGACGGGTGAATCGAACGACTATGTCGGTAAGGGCCTTTCGGGCGCGACCATCGTCATTCGTCCGACCATCTGGCAGCAGCAACAGGCTCTGGCAGGTAACACCATCCTCTATGGGGCGACTTCAGGTAAGTTGTTTATCGCCGGTTCGGTGGGTGAGCGCTTCGCGGTACGTAACTCAGGGGCCACGACGGTTGTCGAAGGCGCAGGGGCTAATGCCTGCGAATATATGACCGGCGGTAAGGTGGTAATCCTTGGGCCAGTGGGTGCCAACTTCGGTGCCGGTATGACCGGCGGCGTGGCCTATGTCTGGGATCCGGAACAGGCACTGGTGCACCACATTAACCCCGAAGGCATCACGCTGCGTGAAGTGCCTGAGGCCGATCAGCAGGAGCTTTATGACCTGTTGTCCGAGCATCTGGAAAAGACGCAGTCGCCACGTGCCAAGGCCTTGCTGGACGATTGGGATAACACCCTGAAATCTGTCATTCAGGTCATGCCTAACGAAATACTGGCCATTCAGGCCAAGCGTCAGGCCAGCGTCGCTTAAATAGACAAAACCCCCGCTTCATACCGAAGCGGGGGTTTTTCTTTTGTGTCGCTATTGCAAACCGTCGGGCGGTTTAAGTCTGTGTCGGACTAAGACTCGCCGGAAATGGTAATCAGGTTAAATATCTCACCGGTCGGCAGGATGACATCACCGGGCTCCTGATCCTTACGGCAGGGGCCCTGGCGCTTGGCCTTTATGGTCAGGTTCACGACGCGGTTCATATGCTCCACGGCAGCTCCGGAGGTCTGTGAACGCACGGTCAGGCTATAGTCACGCGTATAGTCACCGGTAATCTTGCCGGACATTTCCGTGAGGCCGCCCGTGCCCATATTGCATTCAGCCAGAAAGCCCCATGAGCCGTCTTCGAGTTTGCTGACTGTGGTGCGTTCGCACTTATCGCCTGACAGATCTTCACCGGTAATGCCCAGCTTTTTTTCGATGTCGGCATTGGTGCAGATGCGCATGGTACGCGCCTGATCCTCAGAGCCTTCTTCGCTTAGGGTAAGTTGCCACAGGCCGGGTGAGCGTGTGGGCAATTCTGCCTGCGGTTTTGGCGGCGCAGTCACCACAGGTGCGGGCGCAGGTTCGGGTTCTGGCTCAGGTTCCGGCGCTTTGGGCGAACAGGCCATAAGCAGCAGGCCGCTGGCGACAAGACCGGTAACTACGTACATCCCTCTGATACGTCTGGCCATGACCATGCGCACATCCTCTTTCCGAAACCGTTACATTGCCCGTCAGCAGGCGGAGTAAATGTGTAAGGAAAAAAAACAGGATGTGCGAGTCGATTATGGTCAGGGTTAATAGATTACAGGCAATCAGGCACTTCTGTGGCTGACCATTTGCAGAATTTGCAGGGTGCGCGGCAACTCATCGGCGAGTCGGCGGCAAACTTCGCGGGCTCCTACGGAATAGGCTTCCCCACCTTCTGAAATTTCAAAAGCCATGCGTGCGGTTGCGTCCAGAAGAACTTCAAGCTCGGCAATCTGTTCGCGGGCCAGCGAGCGGGCTTCCTCCTGAAGCCGATGCACGCGCTGGCTGCGGTTTTCACGGGCAACCGTCGTTGCGTCCACCAGTGACTGAACGCTGGGCATGTGATGGGGAATGGATACGGGTACGACATTCATAGCTTCATCTCCGTCCGGCTTAATGTGCGTTTCAGGTGTGCCGCCTGCTTCAGTTACATCCCGTGGTGTTGCGACCTGTGCTTTCGTTCTGCGCATATGGATCACCGTAATGAGGACTAAACTGATCCGTTGCAGAAGGGGCCTCTGATTGTCCCTAACGACTCAAAGGGGCCTCTGCGTACAACCTTATGTTACGGTGCCCTATGGATGATAAAGAATCCATCAGCTTTGTGTTGTGATCACATTAATATGAAGTGTCTGCGCCACAGAGGTGTGTTTGATGTGCATCACTTGGCTGGTCAGGGGGTTACTCACCCCCCAGTTGATCCCTGGCAAATTCAAGATCCAGTAATTTCAGGCGCTTGATCTCATCTCTGAGGCGCGCGGCTTCTTCAAACTCCAGATTGCCGGCAGCTTCGCGCATACGCGTTTCGAGGTCTTTGAGCGTGGCCTGAAAATTGGAACCGAGAAACGGCTTGGCGTCCTTTCCGGCGGCTACGCCCACGGAAACCTGTACGCGGTCTGCCTTTTCGTAAGGACTGTCAAGGATATCGCTGATACCGCGTTTAACGGATTCCGGCGTAATCCCGTGTTCGGCATTATAGGCCAGTTGTTTTTCGCGGCGACGTGAGGTTTCCGCCAGCGCCCGCTCCATTGAACCGGTTATCTTGTCGGCATAAAGAATGACGCGGCCATCGACGTTACGCGCTGCACGGCCAATGGTCTGAATAAGCGAGGTTTCCGAACGCAGGAAGCCTTCCTTATCGGCATCAAGTATGGCGACAAAGCCACATTCAGGGATGTCCAAACCTTCGCGCAGCAGGTTGATACCTATCAGCACATCAAACGCGCCCAGACGCAGGTCGCGGATGATTTCAATGCGTTCCAGCGTGTCGATATCCGAGTGCATATAACGCACGCGAATCCCTTGTTCATGCATATAGTCAGTCAGGTTTTCGGCCATTTTCTTGGTCAGAACCGTGACCAGAGACCGGTAACCGTTTTTCGCCACTTCACGCACTTCGGCGATCACATCATCGACCTGATTCGCACCGTCCTTCGAGACGGGACGGATTTCTACCGGCGGGTCAATCAGGCCGGTCGGGCGAATTACCTGCTCGGTAAATACACCTGCGGTCTGTTCCATCTCCCATTTGCCCGGCGTGGCTGAAACCGAAACGGTTTGCGGACGCATAGCGTCCCATTCCTCGAACTTCAGCGGGCGGTTATCCAGACAGGACGGAAGGCGGAAACCGTATTCGGACAGGGTCGATTTGCGGGCAAAGTCACCACGGTACATACCGCCGATCTGCGGTACGGTGACATGGCTTTCATCGACAAAAAGAAGTGCATTTTCCGGCAGATACTCAAAAAATGTCGGAGGTGGATCACCGGCATTCCGGCCCGTCAGATAGCGTGAATAGTTCTCGATCCCTGCGCAGGCACCTGTGGCCTCCAGCATCTCAAGGTCAAAGGTGGTGCGCTGCTCAAGACGCTGGGCCTCCAGCAGCTTCCCTTCGGCATGTAACTGATCCAGACGGATGCGCAGTTCAGCCTTGATGCGGTCAATCGCCTGCCGCAGCGTTGGGCGCGGGGTGACGTAGTGGCTGGCGGCATAGACCTTAAGATCTTGTAATTCGGCGGTTTTTTTGCCCGTCAGAGGGTCAAATTCCGTCAGGGCCTCGATTTCGTCGCCAAACAGAGAGACACGCCATGCCCGATCTTCGTAGTGGGCCGGAAAGATTTCAATCACATCGCCACGGCGACGGAAGGTGCCGCGTTCAAAGGCCTGATCATTGCGTTTGTACTGCAGCGCCACCAGATCGGCCCGCAACTGGGCTTCGTCTATGATCTGTCCGACCTTAAGTTCAAAGGTCATGGCGGTATAGGTTTCGACCGAGCCGATACCGTAGATACAGGACACCGATGCGACAATGATTACATCGTCGCGTTCAAGTACGGCGCGTGTCGCCGCATGGCGCATCCGGTCGATCTGTTCGTTTATCGACGAGTCTTTTTCAATGAAGGTGTCAGTGCGGGGCACATAGGCTTCGGGCTGGTAATAGTCGTAGTAGGATACGAAATATTCGACCGCATTTTCAGGAAAAAAGGCTTTAAATTCAGAATATAACTGTGCCGCCAGCGTTTTATTGTGCGCCAGAATAAGCGCCGGACGCTGGGTGGTTTCAATGACCTTGGCCATGGTGAAGGTCTTACCCGAACCGGTAACCCCCAGCAGTACCTGATCCTGATCACGGGCTTCGATACCTGACACAAGCTCGGCTATGGCCGCAGGCTGATCACCGGCAGGTTCGTAAGCAGAATGCAGGACAAACCGTTTGCCGCCTTCGGATTTTTCAGGGCGGTCGGGTCGGTGTGGCGTCCACAATGCGGTCGGGAAATCCTGAGCGCCCTGAGGCGGAGTAGAAGAACGTGTCATGAACATAAGATAGAGCAGGTGGACAAAAAAGAAAGACCCTCCGGCAGTAACCGGAGGGTTTTTTCAGTCCTGATATTTTGGCCGGCTTTTCGGCTTGTTTGATTAGGTAATTAGTTCGACGCCAGCTTGACACCAGCCTTGGCTTCGGCAGCGGCCATGTTCGGGCTGGCCTTGCTGACCTTAACCGACGAATTGGCACCACCGGCACCGAAGCGTGCATTGGCTTCGATCCAGTACAGGCCATCAGCGCCGAGGAAATTGTATTTATATTCAATGGAGTACGTACCCGCACGTACATCGCAGGCGCTGATGTTTACCATCTGCTTGCCGGTTACAGGCACAACCTTTGCGACGACGTTTTTACTGATATTCGCGGCAACCAGACCGGCTTCGGCCTGTTGCTCGTCTGTGCACTCAGCGGCAAAGGCCTGAGCGGATACCATAGAGAAGCCAGCCACCATGGCCACCAGAATTGCTTTTTTCATTACCCTTTTACTCCCAGATGTTCTTCAGGATGAAAACGGTGATATATGAAAATGAATAATCTTGAGTTAAATCAATGTTTTCAATTTATTAACCCAGATTAACAGCCTGATGCCCAAGGCCTTAGCGGTAAGGGGTGGAATCTTAATGGCAAATGGGGGAAATAAAAAAATTGAAAAAAACGAACGATTTTTTCAAATGGTCTGTAAATTCGGCCACCCGATTCCGGCCCATTCCGCCCCGTCAGGCCAGTTTTATTTCGCGCAGCCGCTGCATCAGGAAATCATAGGCGGTGATCGGCTGACCGGCATATTGATCGGGTCTATCCGGTGTCACACAGTTTTCGAGCGTTTCGATCAGGTAGGGCGATTCAAAATGCAGGAAGAAGGGCATGGAGTAGCGTGAGATGCCCTGCCGCCCTTCGGCCGGATTAACGACGCGGTGAATAGTCGAGGGCAGGACATGGTTGGTCAGGCGTGACAGCATGTCGCCGATATTGATGACAATAGCGCCTTCGGGCGGTGTAACCGGCAACCAGGTGCCGTCACGATCCAGAAGTTGCAGGCCCGGTTCCTCGGCACCCATCAGCAGGGTAATGGCATTGATATCCCCGTGGGCACCGGCGCGCACGCTGGGGCCAGCTTCGGTGACCGGCGGGTAATGCAAAAGGCGCAGAACCGAATTGCCCAGAGCCACCTTTTCATCAAAAAAGGCCGGATCAAGATTCATATAGAGTGCAATGGCCGACAGAACCTTCTTGCCGAGTTCATCAAGCGCACCATAGAGCGCCTGAAGGGCCGGTTGAAATTCCGGCAATTCTGCGGGCCACAGATTGTCGCGCATATGATCGCGGTAAGGGTGGCCTTCGGGCAGGTCACGGCCCATATGCCAGAATTCCTTGAGGTCATGCGCCTTATAGCCCTTGGCGGTTTCGATGCCGAACGGTGTATAGCCGCGCGCGCCGCCGAAACCGGCTTCGTGGTAGTTTTGCTTGGCTTCCACCGGCAGGTCGAAAAAGGCACGGGTTTGCGCATAGGCCTGCCTGATCATTGCCTGATCAAGTCCTGCGCCTTCGGCGTCAAACAGGCCGGTCAGGATGGCAAAGCCGTAACGTTCAAACGAAGCCCCCAGACTTTGGGCAAAGGCGGCTCTGTCCTGCTGATACAGGGACAGGGGCACGGGCGTAATCGCCGGAGCCGTGGACAGGGGCGCGTTATCGTAAAAAGCCGTATCAGACATGCAAAACCGGAGGAAACAAGACCGGTGGTCTGTATAGCTGATCTTCGTGGCAAAATGAAAACGGCTTTGGGATATGGCCGTAAAAAATTGGGGGCGGCCAGAGGGGGCGGCCACAGCCGGAAATGCATTTGCTTCAGGGTGCTATTATGCCACAGCCAGATATGTGATATGCGCAATTGTATCACACATGGCGTCTGTTATAGGCTTTGGTGTGAATTTTAGTTGCACCTCTGGCCCGCTCATAGTTGAGATGGGCAAGAGTTTGGGTTGAGATAAGCGACAGTTTGGTTCAAGGGGTTTGGGCGCGTGCGCGGCCATTTAGACAGTAACAACCGGTTAGTTTCGGAAAAGCGACCAGTGATACGCCTGCTGTTGGCGGTATGGCTTATGGTGTCTGCATATGTGCTGCTGATGGCCATGCCGGTAGCGGCGCAGTTTCTGCCCGAAGATGAACCGACTGCGGGCAATATGGTCATCGAAGGCCTTGATCCGGCCTTGCAGCCCGTTAATTCCACCGAGGCTCTGAAACATTCCGAACAGGCGGTTGTGCGGGTGCTGGTCGTGTATCGCGGCTATGGCGGTGTGCCGCTTGAGGCCGTCGGCATGGGGTCGGGCTTTGTGATTGCCCCCGGCTATATTGTCACCAATTATCATGTCATCGAGACGCCGCCCGAAGCGACCTCATCCGAGATATATATTGTGCCGCATAAGGATGCGCGCAGTCCCTATCGTCAGGTCAAGCTTGTCCGGCAGTGGGTCGAAGGGGATCTGGCGCTGTTGCGGGCCGATGGTCTGAATATTGATCCGCTGACGCTGTCGCTGACGCCGCAGAAAAACCAGCGCATTGTTGCCATGGGCTATCCGGGGGTAACTGACCGGCTTTTGAAGCGGGGCGGCCTTGAGCTGCTTGAGCCTGCCGATGCCTATGTGACCCAAGGGTCGATTGCCCTGTTTGCCTCAACCAATCCCGACGGCAGCCGTGTTGATACGCTGTTTCATACGGCCCCTATCAATCCGGGTAACTCCGGCGGGCCGCTTTTGGATGAATGCGGGCAGGTAGTGGGCGTGAATACATGGTCGGCGGCCTCGACCCTTTCGGAAACGGGCGACATGGATGTGCCGGCCGGACAATATGTGGCTACGCATGTGAGCGCGCTGAATACATTTCTGTCGTCGGCGGGCCTTAAGCCGCAGACGACAACCGATCCCTGCTATGCCCGCACTGCCGATGAGATCGTCAAGGATGACGACCTGAGTCGGGCGCTGGCGATTGTGCAGGAGGCGCAGCTTAAGCGTCTTGAGGAGCAGCGTAAGGCCGAGCAGATGAATGCGCTGATGGATCAGTTGCAGCTGGCGGCGCTGGTTTTATTGTCGGTACTGGTGCTGATCCTTATCTGGCTGATTATACAGCGTCGCCATCACCGTGAGCGTGAGGTTGCGGTCCCCGGACATCCGCCGACGACCGAAGAAGCGCCGCTGATGCTGAAAAAACCACCGCATGAGCGTCATCGTTTCAAACCTCCGTTCCCGTGGGGCTGGCTGGTGCTGGCGGCGGCGGTTGTGTTGCTGGCGCTTGGGTTCCTGTTCCGCGAAAGCCCGATCTACAAGCGCCTGACGGCTCCGCAGCCCGAAGCCATTGTCACCCATCCGGTGGCAGCTCTGAGGCTGAGTTGTGAGGTGGATGTTGGGGCGTCCTACCGGCCTTTGAGCGATGCCGGCCCGATTGAGTTTGAATTTGATTCGACGCGGGCCTGTGTCAACGGACGCACGCCCTATGAACGTCAGGCAGACGGCAGCCTGCTGCGTTATACGATTTCAGACTCAGAGGCGGTGGCGGCGAAACTTGAGCTGTCCAAGGACGGGCAGACTTTTAAACGCAGCGATTATCGTCTTGATGCGGAGTCATATCGGGCCTATGTGGCGCAACGCACGGCGCTTGGGGCCTTACGTTGTGCGACCGGCACGGATGTGGCTCAGGGACAGGTGCTTGAGGAAAATCTGAAAAAGGTGAGGGTTCTGGCGCGGGGTTATCTTACCGGCAGTCCGGATTCCCAGACCGTCTGGCGTTGTAAGCGTATTGACGAAAAACCGAGAGCCTGAGCAGGGCCGGGAGGGCGGGGAAAAATAAGGAACCCATAAGGTCTTTATGGTTTGCTTATACCGTGTTTATTTTGTGAGCATTGGCTATTTATCCCCTTCATTTTAGGTTCATAATCGAAGGCATATTGAAGACATTGTGACCCCGCAAAGGTTTTGTTCTGATGGGGGCCTGCAATTTTTATGGAGAACACATATGCGTAAGTTTCTTTTTGCGGCGGCGGGTATCGCGCTTCTGACAGCCGCCTGTACGACAACCGATCCGCAAACGGGTCAGGTTGTACGTGACAACACCAAAACCAATGCCCTGATCGGTGCCGCCGTTGGTGCAGGTCTTGGCTATGCCACAAACACCAACAAGGGCGAGCAGGGCCGTAAGAACGCCGTGATCGGTGCCGGTATCGGCGCTCTGGCCGGTGCAGGTATTGGCCAGTACATGGACAAGCAACAGGCTGAACTGCGCCGCGAACTGGCCGGTTCGGGTGTGGATGTGAACCGTGATGGTGACAACATCATCCTCAACCTGCCTTCGGACGTGACCTTTGCCACCAGCTCGGCCTCGATCGACACGCGCTTCTATCCGGTGCTGAATGACGTGGCGGATGTTCTGAGCCGCTATCCGTCCACCTATGTGGATATCGTCGGTCACGCGGACTCAAGCGGTAATGACGCGATCAACCAGCCTCTGTCGGAAAACCGCGCCAACTCGACCGCCTCTTATCTGGTCAATCGCGGCGTAGCTTCGCAGCGTATCTACGTGGCCGGTCAGGGTTCCAAGCAGCCGATCGCTTCGAACGCTACACCGGAAGGCCGCGCCAAGAACCGTCGCGTGGAAATCACCCTGCGTCCGGTCACCTGATCGGGTTAAGGGCTTGAAAGCCATTTGATGCTAAAAAGGGCGGCATGAACATCTCATGTCGCCCTGATTATTTGAAACGCCTGCCCTTGCTGGGGGCAGAAGTTGATATTGTGACCCCTGCGGAGGTTATAGACTTTGTGGCCGGTGCCGTCGCCGGACGCCGTAAGGTCATTGTCGCCAACCATAATCTGCACAGTCTCTATTATTATAAGCGTCGGGCCGATATGCGGGCCTTTTATGCGCAGGCCGATCTTATCGAGATCGACTCAACGCCGATGATCGCCTGGGCCAGGCTTTTGGGACATGAGGTGTCGCGGGCGCATCGTTCGACCTATCTTGATTTTCGTGAAGATTTTTGGCGGCGCGCGGCGGCGCATGGCTGGCGTGTCTATCACCTTGGGGGGGCGCCGGAACATGCGGAGCCTGCGCGGTCGGCCATACTGGCGCGGCACCCTGAGGTGCAGCTTGAGGCGCGTAACGGCTATTTTGATATGAATGGCCCCGATAATCAGGCGGTGCTGGCGGATATTGCCGCGAAAAAGCCGGATGTTTTGCTGGTGGGCATGGGGATGCCGCGTCAGGAGACGTGGATTCTCAATAATCTGGGGCAACTGCCGGATTGTGCGATCCTGCCGGTGGGCGGGGCGTTTGATTACGAAGCCGGTGCCACCTATACGCCGCCACGCTGGGCCGGACAGTTGGGTATTGAATGGCTGGTGCGGTTTTTCCACGATCCCAGACGCTTGTTCGAGCGCTATTTCCTTGAGCCGTGGGTATTGATCCCCGAAGCGCTTAAGGATGTGACGCGCAGGCCCTCGCGTTAACCATTCGTTTAGCGGTGCGGCCCAACATCCGCAAAGGATTCCTTAGCCTCACCAGAGCCTTTATGACCGCTGCCCAGTTACGCGATTTTGCCCCGCAAACGGACTTTGTGAAAGACAAGGTCGTTCTGATTACCGGTGGCACCGGCTCGTTCGGCAAGCGCATGGCCCAGATGCTGCTGACGCACTATACGCCGAAAAAGGTCATTATCTTTTCACGCGATGAGCTTAAGCAATACGAGATGCGGGCTGATCTTGAGGCGCAGTTTCCGCAAGAAAAGCTGTCGCGGTTACGGTTTTTTATCGGTGATGTGCGCGACCGGCAGAGGTTGGTCATGGCCTTTCGCGGGGCTGATATTGTGATCCACGCAGCGGCGCTCAAGCAGGTGCCTGCGGCCGAATATAATCCGTCTGAATGTATCGCTACCAATATCAATGGTGCGGAAAATGTCGTCTGGGCCTGTTTGCAGAACGGTGTGCAGCGGGTGGTGGCGTTGTCTACGGACAAGGCCTGTTCGCCGGTCAATCTGTATGGGGCGACCAAGCTGGCTTCGGACAAGATTTTTGCGGCGGCAAACAACCTGTCGGGGGACATAGGGACGCGCTTTTCTGTGGTGCGTTACGGCAATGTGGTCGGGTCGCGTGGCTCGGTCGTGCCGTTCTTTCAGAAGCTGATTAAGCAGGAGGCGCAGGCCCTGCCGATTACCGATCCGCGTATGACGCGGTTCTGGATATCGCTGGAGCAGGGGGTGAATTTCGTCCTTTCCAGCCTTGAGATGATGCGCGGCGGTGAGGTGTTTGTGCCGAAGATTCCGGCGACGCTGGTGACCGATCTGGCGAAAGCCATGGCTCCTGATCTGGAACAGACCATTGTCGGTATCAGACCCGGTGAAAAGCTGCATGAGGCGATGATCAGCGCGGATGATGCGCGGACCACGTGGGAACTGCCTGATCGTTACCTGATTGAGCCGATCCTGCATGAATATCCGCGGGCAAAGATCGAGACCCTGGCCGGTGTGCGCAAGGTCGAAGAAGGCTTTGCCTATTCCAGCGATCTGAATACCGAGCGGCTGGATGCCGAAGGCATTCGCAAGTTGCTGCCAGCCTATCTGGTGTAGGGTATGGCGGAGGCTTTGTTACCCTATGGCCGTCAGTCGATTGATCAGGATGATATTGATCATGTCATAGAGGCGCTGCGGTCTGATTTCCTGACGACAGGGCCATGGGTAGAGCGTTTCGAGCGCGAGTTGGCGCAGACCGTCGGCGCGCGTGAAGCTGTGGCGGTGTCCAATGGCACGGCGGCTTTGCATCTGGCGGTATTGTCGCAGAATCTGACGCCGCAGGATGTGGTGATTGTGCCCTCGGTCACCTTTGTTGCCAGTGCGAATGCCGTGGCCTTTTGCGGGGCGCAGGTGGTGTTTGCCGATGTCGATCCTGATACCGGCCTGATGACCGAGGAAAGCTTCCTTGAGGCGCTGGCGATTGTTGAGGGGCTTAAGGATCATCGCTTTGCCGGTGTCATACCGGTGCATTATGCCGGTCGGCCGGTTGATCTGGCGATGATGGCCGATGTCTGTGCCGGAGAGCGGGCTTTTGTCATCGAAGACGCCTGTCATGCGCTGGGCTCAAAGGGGCCGCAAGGGTCGGTCGGGGCCTGTCAGGCGTCGGATATGGCCTGTTTTTCCTTTCATCCGGTCAAGACCCTGACGACCGGTGAAGGGGGCGCGATTACCACCGACGATACCAGACTGGCCGAAAAGTTGCGGCAGTTACGCAGTCATGGTCTGGAGCGTCGCAGCGATCATTTTACCGGACTAGGCTACGGTGATGCGGATGATCAGGGCGCATGGGTCTATGAGATGCAGGCGCTGGGCTATAATTATCGTCTGCCGGATATTAACTGTGCGCTGGGGGTGGCGCAGTTGGCTAAGCTGTCAGGGTTTGTGCAGCGCCGGCGGCATCTGGTGGGGCTGTATCGTGATCTGCTGAAAACGGCAGGTTTGCCGGTGACATGGACAGATGAGACCGATAGCGAAAGCGCGTTTCATCTTATGGCCGTCAGGATTGATTATCAGGCCGCCGGTCGCACACGTTCTGAGGTCATGGCGGGTCTGCGTGAGCGGGGAATAGGTACGCAGGTGCATTATGTGCCGGTGCATCGGCAACCCTGGTGGGCCGAGCGGCAACTGGCGCGGCGTGACCTGAGCGGTGCCGATAGTTTTTACCGGCACACGCTTTCGCTGCCGCTGTTTCCGGACATGACCGATGCGGATCCGGCGCGCGTCGTCAGGGCGCTGACGGAAGTGCTTAGTTAGGCGTCAGACCAGATAGCTGTAGGGCGTTGGATAGGGGCGGTTGCGGTACAGGTGGTTGGCACCGACCACGCTGCGGCCAATCGACCAGAAGAACAGTACGGCCCCCAGCACATAACCCAGATAGGGCAGGCCAAAGCGGAAGCTTAATACGGCCACCAGCAAAACCGGTATACCAAGCCAGAAGGTGCGCTTTTGGAAAGTGAAGTGGTCACGCGTCAGATCAGTGGCATCGTCCTGAAACAGATAGACCAGTGTGATGGCCAGAACGGCGCTGAAGCCAGCGGTGGCCAGAAAGAAAAACAGCAGGCCGTAATTGATAAAGGGGATAATGCGCGGGTCGAGTTTACGCTTGGTCACGGGCTTCAGTCCTTATGAAAGGTTACGGCACAACCTGCCTTTTCGGCATCGTTCAGGGCTTCGGGTTTGGATACGCGGATATGGACACGATGCACACCGGCTTCGTTCAGAATAGCCTGCGCCAGATCTTCGGCAAAGGTTTCCACCAGCTTGATGTGGCCCGCACTGATGATTTCACGGGCGCGGACACCGAACAGTTCATAGTTGAACGTGTCTTTCAGGCCGGTAATCGGATGCAGGCCAAGTGTGACCTCTGCGTCCACAATAAGGGGCTGGGTCCGGCCATGTTCGTAATCATAGATACCGATGGCGGCTTCGACGCGAAGACCTTCGACAAAGACAAGACGCGTCTTTAAGCTCATGCAGCACCTGAGAGATCGTTGAGAGTAAGGTCAGCCCTGTGACACCATTGGCCCAGTTCCGGCCCGTTCACAAGGTCTTCGGGCGTCAGAATGACACTGTTGGTCGGGGTTTCTTCGATTTCAAAGCGTACACACTCAAAATCAGGCACATGATGCGCCAGTATGGCATTGAGTTTGTAATAAAGCGCCAGTGCCACGGCTTCGGTGGTCGGGTCGCCATCAATGATCAGAAGGCGCGGCAGGATGTCTGGTTCGTGGGTCTTGAAAAAGCCGATCAGCGGGTCGTTTGCGCCCAACTGAAAAGCATGATCAAGCGCGTCATCAACAAAGCGGTGCCAGTCGCGTTTCAGGGCATCAAAGCTCAGGGCGTAATTGGCCTGTCCCCACTGTACCGAAGCCGATAGCTTTGGCTTAAGGGTTACTTTGACAAATTCATTATGGCCATGCGGGGTCGCGCACTTTGAGGTGCGGTCGGCAAGCAGGCGGTGCGCCATGCTGAAGCGGCGAGTGAACTGAATTTGCACGGGTTGTGGGCCTTGGGCGAAACTGGTCGCAGCTAAAAGCGCAAAACGGCGCGCAAGTCAAATCACGGAAGGTAAGAACGAACGCTCGGAAAGATATGGGGGATGGGCAAGGGGGCGGACGTTTGCTATCGATGCGGGTATTCTGTGATCGGTTTACTAACTAGGCGGGGGAAGGATGTCGTTAAGCACATTGGCAGCGGGCGTAATGGCCAATCTGTTTTTGGCCGGAGGGGCTCCGGCAACCGTGACGCCGGATCATATGTCGGCATTTCCGCTCAATGCCGTCGTCAGGTCAGTGGAAGATGAACTCTATGCCCTGTTGGATCAGGTGGATCAGGCGATTGAGGCCGAAGATACCGAACAGGCTATTCAGGTGCTGGAAAAGATCGTTGCGCTTCCGGGGTTTGAAACCTGGGATTCGGAAGTGCGTTACAAGATATTGTTTAAACTGGCGGGCCAGTATGCCAGTGAAAACCGGTTTTCCGAGGCTTATCAGATATTTCTCAAGGCAGAAGCACTGCCGCAAGCGCAGTCTGATCCCTTTTTCTGGATTCAGTTTTCTTTGGCGGCAATGTCCGAAGATGAAGCCAAGGCTATAGAGGCTCTGATGACCCATCTGAGCATCTATTCCGGTGAGTCACTGCTCAATGATGATTTCATAGGTTTGTACGCTCCTCTGGCGCTTGGGCTGCCTGATGGCATGCAGCGGCAAAAACAGCTTATGGAAGCCATCAGGGCGTCCGGATATGTGTCGGATAATGTATCGGCAGATCCCAATGCGATCTGGTTTGATCTGTTCAAGGTCTATGTACACGAAGGTGATGAAGCGCGGGCATGGGCGCTTATGCCCTTTGCTGATTCACAATCAGTCCTGCGTATGCGAATTGAGCATGCCTATGCGCCCTATCTGAAAGCCTTACCGAAAGAGGGAGACTACAGCTATGCGCTTGAGCAGGACTTATTGCTTAAGCGTAAGGCCTATGCCGAGGCACCTGACGATCCGGATGCGCTGATCGATCTTAGCTACGAATTGATCAGGATCGGGCGGCTTGAGGAAGCTGAGACTTTGTTGACAGGGGCTATCGAGCGAAGGGAGGCAGTACAAACCGAACAGGCTGACGATTACATTCCCTGGTTTTATGGGTTGCGGGCGTTAACACATAATCTGTCGGGTGATCTGGTTGCGGCAGAGAATGATTACAGACATGCGATGCAGGTGAATTCGGACGCGAACAATCCGTTCTATGTCATTGGTCTGGCTTCTTTCTATAGTGAGCATGGGCGGAATGACGAGGCCGCAGAATTGATTGCCACACTTGAAACCGCAGATATGGAGATTATCGATCAGGTCTGGGTTGCGTCTATAGTTGCCTGTATGCCGCTTAAACAAGGCCGTGATGAAGCGTTTGAAGCGGCCCGAGCCACCTTAGCGGCGCATGCCTGGGAGGATATATTCATTAGCGCCTATGGTTTGTTATGCGCCGGTGATGAAGCGGTGCTTGCCGGACTGATTATAGAGGGTTTGGACAATCCTCTGACACGTGAGAAGGCCTTACTTTATGTGCAGACATACAAGCCGTTTCCACATGCCAGCCATAAGGTTGTCAAAATTTTCGAACGGCAGAAGGGGGTTCTCGCTCGACCGGACGTGCGTGCGGCTATTGAACGTTATGGCGTAATCGAAACCTTACCTGTCTATTGGTACTGAGGGCGAGCCATGTCGTATGACCGGTGCAGACAATTGGCTTACAGATTTTAAAAAGCCGTTTGGTGGCTGTGCAGGGCAGGGTTGTTTTGCTATTCATAATCGTGCGTAACGGGTGTTTGGCCTAAGGGGTGGTTTGTGTCGTCTTTCAAAAAAATCGTGTCTCTGGGGGTCGCGCTGACCCTGATGTCAGGCACCTGTGTGGCCCATGCCGAAACCGTAAGTGCAGAAGACGTGGCACCCGCTGCTGAGGCCGCAGAGTCTGAAATCGCTGAGCCTGAGATTGCGGAAGAGGAAGGGCTTACGCTTTATGTGGTCGCGCTAATGACCATGATCGCCGCATCCTATGGGGACTGGGAATGGAGCCGTGAGAATTTACAGGAAACGGTTGATGATGAGGTGTTCAAAACCTGGCCCGATAAGGATAAGTACCGCGTCTATTATTATCAGGCGCTGACCGAGACAAAGCTTGAGGCCTACAAAAAGGCCGATGAGTATCTGGCTAAGGCGGCGGCTATATCGCCTGAGTCGCGTGACGCCGGCTATTGGTGGCTGGTGGCGAATGTCGCGGGCACACTTGGGCGCAAGCTTGAGGCCGTGGATGCTATTACGCTTTATGTCGAAAGCCGTCCCGATGATCTGAATGAGGGCTCAGCGATTTATCTCATGTCGTTTGTGACCATGGCTGGGGAAGCAGACGACCTGAACAGAAAGCGGCGGTTGCTTGAGGCGCTAAGGGCCGGAGACTACAGGTCTGCCGATACGTCCTATCCGGAGGAGGCGTTCTGGCTGCAGTTGTTTGAGATATATGCCGACGAAGGCAACGACGAAAAAGCGGCAGCTCTTTTGCCATTCAGTCATCCGTATAATATTCAAAATATCAGAACCGATAATCGATACAGGCGTTTTGCCGAAGCCCATCCTGAGCATTTTGATTATCAAACAGCGGTTGACGGGTATCTGGCTCGCAGGACGGTTCTGGTGGGGGAAGAGCCACGGAGCATGCGGTCTGTCTATTTACTGTCGACAGCGCTGTATGAGGCCGGGCAAATGGATGAAGCTCTGGCTGTGGTCGAAACCATCCTCGAAAAGGTAGGCGAAGATGCCTATGATGATGAGGCGATGATCCTGCAGTGGGTCTATGATGAAAAAGGCGCGATATACAGACTGAGGCCTGACGGCTTTGCGGAAGCTGAGGCGGCCTATGTGATGGCGCGCGATCTGGCTGTGGCAACCCAGGGTGACGATATTGGTCCAGGCATTAATCTGGCCAATTTCTACGTCAGTGAGGACAGGCCCGAAGACGCGCTGAAGATACTCAAGACTGTGCCCGCAAAGCGTATGAGTACTTATGGGAAAATGGCAAGCGAAGGCGTGCGTGCCTGTGCCTATGCGCAACTGGGCCAGAAGGGTAAGCTCAGAAGTTCACTGAAATATATCAGGAAAAATCACGAAGAGGCTGTGCGCGTAACGCTGCGGGCCCTGACCTGTGCCGCTGATGAAGACGTTCTGGCGCAGTATGTAATCGAAGGCCTGCATAACAAGGACCTGCGTCAGACGATGCTAAAATATGTGCAGACCTATTTGCCTGAGCCTTATTTGAATCCGATGGCTTTGCGCATGCGCGCCACACGCCAGAATGTGCTGAATCGGGAAGATGTCAGGAAGGCGATTGAAACCTATGGCATTATCGAGCAGATACCGTACCTGTATTAGACAGCCTGCGGGTGATCTCAATCGCCTTGTGATCTGAAAAATTATACCCGCTTGCCGCGGATCATGCGGCTTAGGGCGATCAGGATACAGGCACCGATCACACCGGCCACCAGATTGCCGACTATGCCGCCAAAGCTGACGCCGATCATTGAGAACAGGCCATTGGCGACCGCTGCGCCGATGATGCCGAGGATGATGTTTACGAACAGACCCTGTTCAGATTTCATGATTTGCTCGGCTATCCAGCCGGCTATGGCCCCGATGATGATGGCCGCAATCCAACCCATACCTTCCATTGGTTCCTCCGATATATCATGTGTGCGTACAACGCGCTGCACGTCCGAAGGCTAGGACTCAAAAAATAGGTTTTCTATATGGTTCGCCGTGTGGGATGGTCTGAGCTTACCCGTTGCCGGAAAGGAAATATCATGCCGCAGGATGTTCATTATCGCAGTGCCGACGGGGCCTTGACCCTCTATGCGCAGGTCTCAGGCCCTGAGGGCGGGGTGCCGGTATTGTGCCTGCATGGGCTGACGCGCAATCATCGGGATTTCGAGGCATTGGCGGGGCATCTGGCGCAGAGGTTTCGGGTGATAGTGCCGGATCAGCGCGGGCGCGGCCGGTCTGAGTGGGATGCGGAGCCTGCGCGCTATAATCTGGGGGGCTATGTGGCGGATATGTTCGCGCTTCTGGACCATCTGGGGGTCGAGAAAGTGGCGGTGATCGGCACCTCTATGGGCGGGCTGATGGGGATGATTATGGCCAGCCTGTTGCCGCAGCGGATTGCGCGGCTGGTGCTGAACGATGTCGGGCCGGAAATTGCGCCCGAAGGGCTGGCGCGCATTGCGTCCTATGCCGGTAAGGGCGGGCCGGTTCAGACATGGGCGGAGGCGGCGCAGTCCTCAGAGGCGATAAATGCTGTGGCCTTTCCCGATTATGGGCCTGAGGATTGGGAGGCGTTTGCGCGCCGCACCTATCAGGAAAAGGACGGGGTGATTGTGCCCGATTATGATCCGGCGATTGCCGAGGGCTTAAGGCCGCAGAGCAATGCGGTCGCACCGGATCTGTGGCCTTTGTGGGGCGGATTGAAAGAGATGCCGGTGATGGTGATCCGCGGGGGTTTATCCGATCTGTTGTCGGTGGCTACTTTTGAACGGATGCTGGCGGAGCATACAAACAGTGAGGGCGTGACCATCCTCAATCGTGGTCACGCCCCTATGTTAGATGAGCCGGAAGCGGTGGCGGCTATTGACCGCTTTCTGGGCGGCCTACAGGTCTGATAGTGAAGCTGTAGGTCACCGGCTCAAGCTTGACGCGGTATTTGACATGGGCGCGGCCATCAAGGCTCCAGCCTGTGTCACCACCTACGCCGGTCTGGGCGATGTCGATCAGTAAGGACCCATCGCCATGCGGCCGAATATCCGAGCTTTTGCCTTCGCCCTTGGGTTTCAGGTACAGGTCTTCGTAGGGGAAGGCCAGCGCATTGACCGACAGGAACTGATCACCGGTAACCTTGAGGCCCTTGCCTGAGGTATCGTTCAGGGCGATCCAGCGCACGTCGGTTTTGTTGCCGCTTTCCTGAGGGCGGATATAGTCGTGATACTGTTCGGCGACCGTGCCTTTGTAAAGGCCAACAAGCGCCGAGGATTTGCGGTCGGAATAGGATTCCCACGGGCCGCGTCCGTACCATTCAACCTGAGTGAGCGTCGGGGCATTGTCAAAACGCAGACCCAGACGCAGCGGGTCAGGCAGGTCATCCTTGAGTGGAATGAAGCTGGCGGTGACCTGAAGTGCGCCGTCATTCAGCAAGCGGTAGCTGGTCTTCCAGTGCGCGTCACCGGCCCCGAAGCTGTAATGCACCGTAACCTGATCAGTGGTCACATCAAGGGCGCGCAGGTGGCGTTTTTCGGTATGGGTTTTCCAGATATTGTGCGTGCGCTGAACCACCGCCCCTTCGTCATTGTCGGTCAGGCCGCGCCAGAAGTTGGGGCTGCCGTTTTTCAGCAGGGTCTGGCCGTTGACGCTATAGGTCATCAGGCCGGTCGTGGCATCAATGCTCAGTTTGGAATCGCCCGCCGAGGCGGTCACGCTGTTGCCTGAGCGCGTCGGCGCTACGGCAGGGGTGGCGTTCGGGACTGTGGTGAGGTTGCGCAAGGCGAACTGTTCCCAAGCGACCGTTGATCCGGCAGGTACGCCCTTGATTGCGCCATCTTTGGCGGTGGCATAGACACTCAAAAGATATTCCGAGGTGTCTGCGGGCAGGGGCGGCAGGATCAGGGTAACATCTGTGCTCTGACCGGCGGTGGCCTGAGCATTGAAGGTGCCCCGATTGTGGATTTCACCGTTTTTCAGCAGGCGCCATTCAAAGTCATAACCTTCGAGGCCAATAAAGTCGTTGAGGTTTGTAACCGTCAGGCGGCCGGTTTTCGGATCGCCGGAGAAGGCCACAGGCGCATAGACCTTGGCCAGTTCGTAATAGTGTGGATTGGGCGTGCGGTCGGCCTGAAGGATGCCGTCGGCGACGATGGACATATCCTTGCGCGGGTTCGGGCCATAGTGGATGCCTGAGGCCCAGTAGTCGCGGCCCTGATCATCCTTAAGGATCATCGACTGATCGACCCAGTCCCAGACAAAGCCGCCCTGAAGTTTTTTGTGGGCGCGGATGGTCGTCCAGTAGTCGGCGAAATTGCCCAGACTGTTGCCCATGGCGTGGGCATATTCGCACTGGATCATCGGCTGGGTGTAGCGCGGATCAAGGGCGTAGTCGGCCATCTTTTCTATGTCGTCATACATGGGCGCATAGATATCGACATAGGCATTGGGGCGATGGTCAGCGGTAAAGGTACCGTGACCGAGATAGTTGATCAGACGCGTCGGGTCGTTCTGACGAATCCATTTGGCGGAATCCTCGAACGCAGAGCCAAGGCCCGCTTCGTTGCCCAGTGACCAGAAGATGATCGACGGGTGGTTTTTGTCGCGTTCAACCATGCGCGACACGCGATCGACATGGGCGGCATTCCAGTGCGGCACAAACCCCAGATGCTTCGATTGTTCGGCGCGCTGCATATATTCGTGGGATTCGATATTGGCCTCGTCCATCACATAGAGGCCGTATTCGTCCGCCAGCCGATAAACCAGCGGATCATTGGGATAGTGCGAGGTGCGCAGGGCGTTGACGCCCGCCTGCTTCATCAGCTCAAAATCCTTGCGGGTGGTCTCTTCGGAAACCAGACGGAAGGTATAGGGATCATGTTCGTGGCGGTTGACGCCCTTTATCAGGATGCGCTTGCCATTGACCTGAACTTCGCCGTTACGGATTTCGACGGTGCGGAAGCCGATATTCTGTGAGGTGGCCGAGATCAGATTGCCCTTAAGGTCACGGTGTTCGACCACAAGGCGGTACAGGTTCGGCGTTTCGGCCGACCATGTTTTGACGTTGCGCACTTCGCCCTTAAGCAGGGCAGGTTTGCTGGTGGTGCCACGGGCCTTGGTGGTCAGGATGGCGGTATCGCCGTCATAAAGCGTGGCGGTAATCTCACCCGATCCGCTTTTGCCGGCCAGTTCGGCCTCAAGGGTGAACTGACCGTGGGCATAGGTTTTGTCGAGGCCGGAACCGACCGTATAGTCACGCAGACGCGTCGGGGCTTCGGCATAGAGATAGACGCTGCGTTCAATGCCGGAGACGCGCCAGAAGTCCTGATCCTCAAGGTAGGAGCCGTCGGCAAAGCGGTACAGTTCAATGGCAATGACGTTTTTACCGGCCTTAACATATGGGGTCAGGTTAAATTCGGACGGCAGTTTGGAGTCTTCGGAATAGCCGACGCGCTGACCGTTGACATAGATGTAATAGGCTGCGCCCGCTGCGCCAATGTGCAGGAAAACATCCTGACCGGCCCAGCTTTCGGGCAGGTCAAAGTCACGACGATAGGAGCCGACTTCGTTCATATCGTGTTTGATGAAAGGCTCATTCATCGGGAACGGATAGTCGATATTGTTGAAATAGGGCTGGCCGTAGCCTTGCGCCTCCATCATGCCCGGCACCTGAATGGTCTTGAAACCGGAGGTGTCAAATTCGGGCTTATAGAAATCGACCGGACGCGCCTCAGGGTTCGGGGAATGGTGAAACGCCCATGTGCCGTCCAGTGAGAGGAAGCGCGACGAGGCCGTTGCCTCACCGGCAATGGCCAGTTCGCGCGTCTCGAAATTGAAGAAGGTGGCCTTCATCGGTTCGCGGTTCTGGGCGAAGACCTCAGGCTGTTCCCATTCGGCAACCGGCGGCGTTTGCGCCAGTACGCTTAAAGGCGCGGCGCAGGCCAGCGCCCACAGGCTTACGGTTAAGCTAAGAGGCCGATGGGACATGATGCGTTTCCTTGGATATGTCTGAGTTTTAATTATATTACTTAATCGGGCAATTTCGTATGGTCAATGGCCGAGATTATTCGCTGTCCGGCTTTGGCTTGCATTAGGCCATTATTAAAGCCGTTCTGATATGATCGGTTTGGTTGTATACAAACGAAGCGAGCCTGATGGCATGATTTTGCGGTTAATTCTTTCCGGGGGTATCTGCGCGGTGGCGGGGTTAGGGGCCTTGTCTGCGGCGGCGGAGGGCACGCGTGCCTATCTGAACTGGCCTGGAAAAGTGGCGCAAAGTACCGCTCAGCAGGGGGCATCGCCGCGTCTGGAGCGGGCCTTGCCTAATCCGGCCACAGGTGCAAACGGCTTCGATATCCCGCAGTCACCCTATGGACAGGTGGGCAGTGCCTATACGGCACCGGCCCCTCAACAGAGGCCGGAACCGGCCAGAGTAGAGGTGCCCCGAGTCGAGATGCCTAAGGTTGAGACGCCTAAGGTTGAGCCTTCGGTGCCGGTGAGGGCCGTAGCGCCGCGTGCACCGGAAGTGGTGCCATATGTGCCGGTGCCCGCACCCGTATCGTCGCCGCAGGAAACGCCCGTGCGTCCTCAGCCCCAGACTCAAGCAAAGGCTCAGACTCAAGCAAAGGCTCAGACTCAAGCACAGGTTCAGGCGCCGACACCGCAGCCTGTTCCGGTGGCACCTGTGGCCACATCGGGGGCTGATGACGCCTTTGTGCTGCCTGCGACCAGCAAATATGCGACCCGTCAACCGGCTTCAGCGCCGGTTGCCAGTGGTCAGACACAGCCTCAGGCGCAAACTCAGGCACAAGATAATAAGGCCCAAGCTAAGACACAGGCTCAGCCGCAGGCCGTTACGGCAACGGCACCGGCCCTGTCCGAGCCTTTGATTGTACCGGAAAATGAGTCGGTATTTGTGCCCGGTATGCGGGTCACAGATCCGGCGACACAATCACCGAGATTCTATTCACTACATCGCGCCTATGGCTATCAGCCGGATCCGGTTGAGAACCAGAGTGGCGACTTGAAAATTGACCCGTCGCGGGTCGAAACCAGAGACTAGCCTTAGAAATAAACGGATTAAGAGTATGCGTGGCGCTTCCCGAAAAGTGTGCAACGGTTTTGGGCAGATTTAAATTTTAAAAGCGGACGGCCAAAGGTCGCCATTGTTGCGGATACGAATGGGGTACTAAAATGAGCCATACGCTCAACCAGTTAATTGAACTGGCGAAGGAGCCGTCGAGCACCAAGCGCCGTGATCTGCTGCGTGAAGTAACCACCATCTTCATGTCGCGTCCTGATGATGTGTCGGGCACAGAACTTGTGCTTTACGACGAAGTGATGATGTTGCTTTCGGATGAAATGGAAGCGATGGTCCGCGCCGAGATTGCGCAGAAAATTGCGAGCACACGCAATGCACCTATGGGGCTTTTGCGTAAGCTGGCTTCGGATCAGATCGAAGTCGCAGGCCCGATCCTGAGGCGCTCTACGGCGCTGACGGAAAATGACCTGCTGCATGTGGTGTCTACGCAGGGACAGGCGCACCTTAAGGCGGTGTCCGAGCGCGTCGAAGTCACCGAAGCGGTCTCAGGCGTGATTGTTGAACGCGGTGACGATGACACGGTGAACGTGCTGTTGCGCAATGACGGGGCGCGGTTGTCACGTCATACCAACGAAGTTGTTGTGGCACGCGCTCAGAACAGTGTCGCGTTGCACGAAGCTGTGGTCGGGCGTAAGGATATGCCGATCGACCTGCTCAATGACATGTATTTTGTGGTCGAAGCGCGTCTGCGTGAGCGCATCTTACAGGAAAATGCAGCCATTGATCCGTCGGTGATTGAGCAGGCCCTGTCCAACAGCCGCAATCGTGTCGCCATTGCCCACGGCAGCTTCCCGTCTGATTACGAGGCCATATCTAATGAGGTCGAGATACTGCGCAAGAATGGCAAGCTGACGCCATCGTTGCTGGCGAAATATATGCGTGATCCTAACCAGACCTACTTCCTTGTGGCTCTGGCGCAGATGGCGGATATCGATTTCCTGACGGCGCGGCATCTGGTGGAAAAGCGTGAACTTGATGCGCTGGCCATTGCCTGTAAGGCAGCCAATCTGGAGAAGGCCCTGTTCCTGACCTATGTGATGATCATGCTTTCGGGCGAGGATAACGCCATGGGCAGGGCTTCGGAATATGGCCGTCTTTATGAGGAACTGCCGAGGGAAACAGCCATGCGCACCATCCGCTTCTGGCGGTTACGGCGTGTGGAAGGTCACGCGGCTTAAGGCAATTATCTGAGGCACAGTTCTGACTTTGGCTTGATCAGCGCGGTCTGGAGATGGCCGGTTTTCGTGTGGGTGGCGGAGGTGTCGGTAATATCGGGCCATCGTAATCATAGTAAGGACGTTGTGCCTCATAATAGTCTTTACCGTCGGCCAGTTTTTGCAACAGTTCCGGTGTTGAGCAGAAGGCGGATTCAAACGCGCTTTTGGGTTGCCGGAAGTAGCATTCCTCCTCAATCATCCATTCGGGAATGATATCGATCGGGTCAACGGCTCCGTCCTGTCGCAGGATCAGGGTCTTCATCTGGTTGGCTGACGTAACAAATTGCCAGCGCGATAAATCGGCGTCACTCAGACGGTAAGCGTCTTCGGCATTATCAGGCAGGCCGTGGGATAAGTCTTCGACGGGCAGTTTTCCCAGTTCGCGCGCTGCCCGATCAAACTGGCCGGTCTCACGATAGGTGTTTATCACGCGCAAGCGCAGCATGAGTGAGCCTATGTTGTCGGTCGAGACAGGCATGTCTTCGGCAACGCTCAGAAACAGCGCGCGGTATCTCTCTTTCCGTTCTGCGTCATTGTTAACGTACCAGGTGGCTTGCAGTAGCAACCAGACATAATCGGCCGAGGCCGGATTAATGGCCTGTTCCAGCCATGCGGCGCGGTAAAAAGGGGTTTCTGTTTTCACCATGTCGCGATACTCGGCGGTTTTTATAACGATGCCGAGTTTGGTCAGCTCTTCGGATGAGAAGTCCCGATACAAAACAAGATGGTTTCTAGGACATTCCGGTGGCGATACATAGCCTCTGGAGGTTTCCAATGGGCGGCCATCGGGGCGCTGGCCGTAGATGAAGCGAGAACCGTAAACGGTCGCCTCAAATTTGTGATTACCTACGGGGCAGATAAACGTCCCGGTTCCAATAGTTGAAGCCGAAGAGGGCATGCTTGTTAGCGTAAGGCCAAGGCTAAGCAGAGCCAAAGTGATTAAACGCAACCTCTCCCCCGAAAGCTGTTTTTACCCAGCTAAGAGGGAATGATGCCTTTATAGAAATGTCAATCTCTTCAGGCCTGACGGATACGCATCAGATTGTGGTCGGTCAGGCCGAGAAGGGATTTCAGGCCAAACTCTTCGAAGATGTCGCGGGCCGCTTCGAGGGCGTAGGTAATCTCGGTCCGGCCGGGCATGAAGCCGGTCAGATCGCTGCGCGACACATATAGTCTTCCCAGATTGGCCTGTAATATGGCCCAGCCAACCGGATCCTCGTTCGGATTGGTGATTTGCAGTTCCGTTTTGAAGGCGGTTTCGGCGGCATCAAGGGCCATCAGGTCACCTTTGAGTTCCGCACGTCGCGTCACGCAGGCGGCGCGGTTATTGGTCAGTTCAGCCCGCAGGCTCAGGCCCTTTTGCAAGGGCTTGCTCAGGGCCAGATCATAGAGCGACAGGGCCTGATCGGACAGGCGGTCTTCGCCGGACAGTTCGGCCAGAACCTGAAGTGAGGTCGCCATAGTCTGTTTATGGGTCAGCCAGTCCATCGGGCTGTGTTCATAGGGCAGGAGGTCTGTTTTCAGACCCAGTACCGACAGGGCTTCGGCCACCAGAGCCGGTGCGCCATCGATCTGACCCAGATGGGCCTGAACCAGTGCCAGTCTTTGGGTGATGCGCGCCGAGGTCAGGGGTTCAAATTGCGGGTCAAAGCGTACCTTGAGGGCCTCCAACTCCTTGATGACCGCCTTCAGAAGGCGGCTGTCCTGACGGTCGATGCCGACAAGGGCCAGAAGGTCGCAACGTTCGATACGGGCATTGGCCGCTTCGATCTTATCGCGGGTGGCACCTGAAATGCGCACCAGATGATCGTATTTTTCCACGGCCCGATCGATGTGGGCCATGGCCTCAAGTGCGGGATCAAGGTCGCTGCCCATGCCTTTGCGTAGGGCCAGGCGGGCAATGAGGCGGGCCTCGGTCAGGGTGAAGGCGGCATCAAGGGCGTGGTGATGGTTGGGATCAACGGCGGCACGGGCCTGAGCCAGCAGGCTTTCGGCACTGCCTAGCAGGTCGGCGGTTTCAAACAGATCATAGCTCAACAGGCAGATATCGGCCTGAACGCGGGCGGCGCGGGCGGCATCCATACCGCTGATGGCGGCGCTTCCGGCTTTTTCAGCCGCAGTCGTCGCTTTGCGCACCGCCAGAGCGTCACCGGTGCGGCGGGCATATTCGCGCCAGATCAGTGCAGATTCCAGACAGAGTTCAAGTGTGTTCCGGTTTGAGACACGACTGATTTCAGCATCGAGGCTGTGACCCTGAGCGATAAGCATCTCAAGGTTCATCAGTTCGTACAGGCTGGTGTCCGGATCGGAGCGGGCGCTTAAGCCCAGCACGTTCTGACCCAGTATCCGCCGCAGTTCGCGTCCAAATTCAAACATAGTCATTTACTCTGGTTGGGCGCTGAACGTATCAGGACGATACAGATGCGGGCCATTAACCAGAACATTGCAAAGGGTGCGCCGTAAGCGGTATAGGAAAGCCGAATAATGGTTGATATGTGTGGCTATGTCTAAGACTACAGCAGCAACCGCCGCTCTGGCGAAGGCGGGCGTCCGGTTTGAGCTTCATCCCTATGAGTATGATCCCGATGCGCCGCGTGTCGGATTGCAGGCCGCTGAAGCGCTTGGGGTTGATCCGTCACAGACCTTCAAGACCCTGATGGCCGAGGTGGATGGCAAGGGCGTCTGTGTGGTGGTGCCCTCGGACGGGGAGGTCAGTATGAAAAAACTGGCGGCGCATTTTAAGGGTAAGTCGGCGCAGATGATGAAGGTGCCGGATGCCGAACGCGCCACCGGTTTCAAGGTCGGCGGCATATCGCCTTTCGGGCAAAGAAAAGCTGCGCCAACCGCTATGGATGAGACGGCGCAGCTATTTGATCTGGTTTACATAAATGCCGGTCAGAGGGGGCTGCTTCTGAGTATTGCACCCGATGAAGCCGCGGATTTCCTTAAGGCCGGATATGTTGATCTGATGGCCTGAAAGCCGTGGTTCAGCCTATGGCTTCGGCGCCAATGGTCAGGCCCTTTTGCACTGCCGGACGGGCGGCCAGCTTATCGAACCACGCGCGGATATGCGGGAAGTCGGCAATCAGGGCGTCCTGCTTATAGAAGGTAATCAGGGTGTTGATCCACGGGAAGATGGCAATATCGGCGATGGAATAGTCGGCACCGGCGACATGGGCGTTTTTCGATAGCTGGGTATCGAGCACCTTAAGCAGGCGTTTGGCTTCTTCGAGGTAACGGTTGATGGCGTAGGGGATTTTTTCCGGTGCGAAAACCGCGAAGTGACCCAGCTGGCCGAACATGGGGCCAAGGCCGCCCATCTGCCAGTTCAGCCATTCCAGAACCTTGTACCGTTCGGGGCCGGAAGCAGGCAGCAGCTTACCGGTTTTTTCGGCCAGATAGATCAGGATCGCGCCGGTTTCAAACACGCTGAGGCCTGTGTCTTCGTCGACAATGGCGGGAATCTTGTTGTTCGGGGAAATTTTCAGGAAATCAGGCTGGAACTGCGCGTTATTGCGGATATCTACGGGCCGGACGCGATAGGGCAGGCCGAGTTCTTCGAGAGCGATGGATGCCTTGTAACCGTTAGGGGTAGTCCAGGTATGCAGCGTGATCATTGGCGTCTCCTGTGAGTAATGGCTCAGGATGAGATAGGCACGCCGGATGCGAAGTCAATCAGGGTTTGACGACCATCAGGTAAAAAACCACCACTATGGCCGGAAAGGCCAGACTGCCCATTATCACCCACCACCTTTCAAAGCGCCAGTAAAGCGGCGGCAAGGGGGTGTTTTCCTTTAAGGCGATCTGCGCCATGTCGCGCATGCGAATCTGCATCCATACCACCGGCAACCAGCAGGCTCCGGCGAAGAAATAGAGCACAAGTCCCCCCAGAACCCAGCCGCCAAACAGCTCAAAACCGCCCAGATGCACCAGCCACAGACCGGTCAGCAACTGAATAATGACTGCCGGTGTGGTGAAGCACCAGTCAGCAATAACCACATGGCGCGAGGCAAAGGCGATACCGGCGACATCCTTGCGACGGTTGGCCATGAACATGAAAAAGGCTGTGCCGATACCTGTGCCGAACAGAATGGTCGAGGACAGCACATGTATCCATTTGATCCAGAGATAGAGCATTGTCCGTCTTGTTAAACCGGCTTAAGGATAGACTATCTCTTACGGGCCAGAGTGTTGATGGGCAATCCTGTAAATAGTGGCGACGGGTTATGGCTGGTATATGACGGCGATTGCCCTTTGTGCCGTTCTGCGGCGCAGGCCATCAGGCTCAAGGCAACGGTTGGCCAGCTTCATATCATCAATGCGCGTGAGGCCGACGAACACCCTTTGATACAGGAAATAAGGGCGCGGGGATTAGACCTGAATGCAGGCATTGTCGTCAGGTATCAGGGGCAATTCTATCATGGGGCGGAGGGGGTGAATTTGCTGGCCTTGTTGGGGTCGGAAAATGACAGATTTAATCGTTTTAACCGGTGGGTGTTTGGTTCAAAGGCGCGGGCAGAATGTCTGTATCCGGCCCTGAAAGCCGGACGTGGTTTGTTGTTGCGGCTAAGAGGAAAGTCACCCTTATGATGCGTCCGACATTTGCTGTCGTTTTTGCGGAACAGTGGGCACAGTTGCCGCCCGCCCTTAAGGCCCATTATGCCAATCGGCCGTTTTCAAAAGATCGGGTAGTGGTTGAGGGGGTGATGGAGGTTGAGATGGCGGGGTGGTTGAAACATCTGTCGCCGCTGATCCGCTGGTCGCGCATGCTGACGCCTTATGAAGGTAAAAATGTGCCTGCCACAGTGCAGTTTGACTCAGAACCGGACAGCAATGCCTTTGTGTTTCACCGCCAGTTTCGTTTTGAGCAGGGCGAGGTCGTGTTTCATTCGCGCATGATCCCCACTGGGGCGCATGAGGTGATTGAATATATGAATTTCGGCATTGGCTGGCGGGCGGGTTACGCCTTTGACGGGCAGCGCGTTCAGATGACACACAGGGGCTATGTGTGGAAGCTTATGGGCCGCACGTTCAGTCTGCCGCGTTTTATTGAGCCGCTGATCGGGCGGGGCATGGCGTGGGAAGAGGCGGTGTCCGAGGACGAATTTATCATGCGCATGGAGTTACGCAGTCGCTGGCTTGGCCTGCTTTATGCCTATGGCGGGCGGTTCCGTATCGCTGAGGTGACCTTAAAGGATGCGTGATGCGGTACTGATACTGGGGGGCTATGGCAATTTCGGCAAGCGCATAGCGGCGGGACTTAGGGCGCGGGGCGTGCCGGTCGTCATTGCCGGACGTGATGCCGCCAAGGCACGGGCCTGTGCCGAAAATCTGGGGGCCGGTTATGCGGTTCTGGATATAGCCACAGGGCTTGAGGCCGCGCTGGCTGACCTGAGGCCGCGTGTGGTGATCCATACGGCGGGGCCGTTTCAGGGGGCTGATTACGGGGTAGCCGAGGTTTGTCTCAGGGCCGGTGTCCATTATGTTGACCTGTCTGACGGGCGCGATTTTGTCACCGGATTTACGCGTCTGGATGCTGAAGCGAAAGTTGCCGGTGTGACGGCCATCAGCGGCGCATCAAGCGTGCCGTGCCTGTCTTCGGCGGTTATTGAGGCGGCCAAGGGTGACTTTGTGAGGCTGGATCGGCTGGATTTCGGCATCTGTCCCGGTCAGGGGGCTGAGCGGGGGCTGGCGACGACGGCGGGCATACTGAGCTATGTCGGAAAGCCGCTGAAAGCTTTTGCGGGGCATGCGAAACCCTATGGCTGGCAAGATCTGCGTCAGCATGATTTTCCGCATCTGGGGCGGCGGTTCATGGGCAATTGCGATATTCCTGATCTTGATCTGTTGCCGGAGCGTTACGGGTTTCAGTCCGTACGCTTCGGGGCAGGACTTGAGGTCGGGTTTATTCATCTGGGGCTGTGGCTGATGTCCTGGGCGGTACGCTGGGGCATGATGTCGGTGGCCTTGCCGCGTCTGGCGGGGCCTATGCTGAGGATGGCAGACCTGTTTAACGGGCTGGGGTCGGATGATGGCGGGATGTTCGTGTGCATCGAAGGTACGGGCGCGGATGGCAAACCGCTGACGCGTAACTGGCATATCATTGCGCGTGAGGGTGACGGGCCGCAGATTCCGTGTGTGCCGGCGATCCTGTTGGGGCAGCGGCTTTATGAAGGGGACAGTTCATTGCCCGCAGGGGCTTACAGCAGTGTGGGGCGGGTGACGTTAGAGGACTATGTGGCGGCGCTGGAAGGGTTTGCCATAGAGGCGGGCTTTTCAGCGCAGGGCTTGCCAAACGGGCGGAAGGGGTGAATGTTCCTGTCAAAGTGATTTTGGTAAGGATATATTATGCGCAAGTCCCTGCTTCTGGTTTCGGTAATGTCCATAAGTCTGGCGGGGGTGGCGCAGGCCGATAATGAACGGCAATGTCTGGATGCCCATTGTTTCGTCCAAAGCGTACCTTCCGTGGATGGCCTGATCAGCGGTGCGGGTGAGGCGGCCGCCGGAACTGAAGCGCCTTCGTTCGGGGCATGGGGTTTTGACCTGAGCGGCATGGACACAAGTGTGGCTCCCGGAGATGATTTTTTCCGTTACGCCAATGGCAAGGCGGTCGATCGTATTGTTATCCCTGATGACCGCACATCCTATGGCAGTTTTCTCGCCTTGCGTAATTTGTCGGAAAACCGGTTGCAGGCCATTGTTACCGAACTGGCTGCCCGCAGCGACCTGAGTGGTGATGAAAAGAAGATCGCTGATCTTTATGCCTCGGTAGTGGATACCGACCGGCGCAATGCGCTGGGGGTGACGCCGTTGCAGCCTGCGTTGCAGCGTATTGCCGCCATTTCGGACAGGGCAGAGATGGCGCGCTATATGGGCGAGAGCGCGGCCTTTTTTGGCGGATCGGTCTTTAGTCCCTATGTGTGGGATGATGCCAAAAACCCGCAGGTCTATGCGCTTTATCTGTTTCAGGGGGGCTTAAGCCTGCCGGATCGGGATTATTACATCGCTGACAGTTTCAAGGAAAAGCTGGCGCTGTATGAGATATATGTCGCGGATGTGCTGCGTCTGATCGGGCATGAGGCACCGGAAGAGGGCGCAAAGGCCATTGTCGCTTTTGAGACTGAAATCGCCAAGGTGAGCTGGTCACGCATCGAAAGCCGTGACGACGATAAGACCTATAATCCGATGACACTGGCCGAACTGAGTGCCTATGCGCCCGGTTTCGACTGGGATGGTTTCCTTAAGGGGGCGCGGGTCGATAAGGCGCAAAAGGTGATTGTGGCACAGAACACGGCCTTCCCCAAGATTGCGCAGATTTTTGCCGATACGCCGCTTGAGACACTCAAAAGCTGGCAGGCCTTCAAGACCGCAGATCAGGCCGCGCCCTATCTGTCCGAAGCGGTGGCCGAACGTAACTGGCAGTTCCGCTCACGTGACCTGAGCGGCGCGGTGGCCCAGAGACCGATTGATAAACGCGCCATATCGGTTGCGGAAACCTATCTGGGCGAGGCTTTGGGGCGGGCCTATGTGGCGCGGTATTTTCCGGCTGAGTCCAAGGTGCAGATGGATGCCCTTGTGCGCAATCTGAAGGTGGCCATGGGGCGTCGCATCGACGGTCTTGAGTGGATGAGTGCCGAAACCAAGCTTAAGGCGCATGAGAAGCTGGCGAAGTTTGGCGTCAAGATCGGCTATCCCGATAAATGGAAAGATTACGCAGCCTTTGAGGTTTCGTCGGATGATCTGTTTGGCAATGTCGAGCGCGGCAATGCCTTTGGCTGGAACGAGCATGTCGAACGCCTTGATCAGCCGGTCGATCGCGCCGAATGGAGCATGACGCCGCAGACGGTCAATGCCTATTACTCACCCACACGTAACGAGATTGTTTTCCCTGCGGCGATTTTGCAGGCCCCGTTCTTTGATCCCAAGGCTGATGCGGCCGTCAATTACGGCGCAATTGGCGGGGTTATCGGGCATGAAATCACGCACGGCTTTGATGATCAGGGGCGTAAGTCCGACGGTGACGGTCGCTTGCATGACTGGTGGACAGCGGAGGATGCCGAGAAGTTCGAGGCGCGGGCGGCGCAATTGGCGGGACAGTACAGCACCTATGAACCTTTGCCGGGGGCCAAGGTGCAGGGTGGCCTGACGATTGGAGAAAATATCGCCGATCTGGGGGGGATATTGCTGGGGCTTGAGGCCTACCGTTTGTCGCATAGCGATGCGCCGGTGCTGGATGGGTTCAGCGGCACGCAGCGGGTCTTTCTGGGGTGGGCGCAGGTCTGGGCCAGCAAATATCGTGACGACGCCCTGCGTCAGCATGTGGTCTCAGCGCCGCATTCGCCGCCACAATTTCGCGTGATCGGCCCCATGCGCAACATAGATGACTGGTATAAGGCGTTTGGTGTCACGGGGGGAACATATTATCTCAAGCCCGAAGAACGGGTCAAAATCTGGTAGGTGTTCCTATGAGCGAGTTAATTGACAACAAGGCCGGTAATCGTTTTGAGCTACATGTCGATGACATGGTGGTCTATGCGGATTATCGCAAACAAGAGTCTGATCTGTTTATAGATTATGTTTTTGCGCCGGTGCCTTTGCGCGGGACGGGGGCGTCAGAGCGTCTGATGCAGTCGATTGCCGATCTGGCGCATGATCAGGCACTGAAGGTGACGCCGATCTGTGGATATGCGGCCCTATGGCTCAAACGTCATGCGCCAAATGTGCTTGCCTGAGGTTTACAGGACGCACGGGTGTTTTTAAGATAGTTGCAAACGCACTTAAAAAATACAGGACGCACCGATGGGACTGATGATCGAGATTACCCGCCCCGATGGAGGAGCGATTTCCGCCTGGCGTTCAGGGATTGATCCGGCGCGTCCGGGGGTCATCGTATTGCAGGAGTGGTGGGGTCTGAATGACCACATCAAATCAATTGTTGACCGGTTCGATGCCGAGGGTTTCAACGCGCTGGCGCCTGATCTGTATCATGGACGGGTGACAAAGGATGCTGACGAGGCCAGCCACCTGATGAACGGGCTGGATTTCAACGGGGCGGTCCATCAGGATATTGCGGCGGCCCGTGATTATCTGAAGACCATCAATACGCATGTTGCGGTGATGGGCTTTTGTATGGGCGGGGTCTTAAGCATCGTTTCAGCGGCGCAGCTCAAAGGCTTTGCGGCGGCGGTGTCATTTTACGGCGTGCCGCCTAAGGAACTGGCCGATCCGGTCAATATCACCATCCCGTTTCAGGCGCATTTCGGCACTAAGGACGACTGGATCACGCCTCAGGTCGCCGCAACGCTTGAGGCGGATATGAAGGCCGCAGGCCGTACGCCGGAACTGCATCATTATGACGCCGACCACGCTTTCTTTAACAAGACGCGGCCTGAGGTCTATGATGCAGAAGCGGCGGAACTGGCGTGGGAGCGCACGATAGATTTCCTCAGGGATAATATCTAGGCGCGCTGTTTGCTGAAAAAGACTGTTCAGGTCAGCCGTTTGTTCGGGTGTTTCTGAACAAACGGCCCTTTTCGCCTATGGTGATGATCAGCATGGCCAGTCCGGAGCAGATCACGACCGACAGCGGCATCAGCCACAGCTGACCGTTCCAGAAGCCGCTGAGGTAGCCGCCGAACAGGCTGCCGCCCATCATGGTAATAAAGCCCTGAACCGAAGCCGCCGTGCCGGCGACATGGCCGAAGTCTTCCATGGCAATCGACATGAAGTTGGAGGTCGACAGGCTCATGCAGCCAAGTGTCAGGGCCTGTAGCAACACGAACAGCCAGATCGGTTCGTGGAAGGTGAAGGCGATGACAAAATGGATGAGGCCGAAACCGAGCATCCCTAACTGAGCGTAGTGGGAAACCGTGCGGGCGCCGACCTTTTCGACGATACGCGAATTGAGCAGGGCGCAGCCACTCATGGCGACCACACAGATGGCAAATACCGGTGCCAGCCACTGCGGGTGCTTATAGACCTCGTCAAATACCTGAGGCATGACCGACAGATAGACCAGAAGCATGGCAATAATGGTCGTGCTGGCCAATGTATAGGTCAGGGACACCCGATTGGTCAGCAGATTGATACTGGTGCGCCGGATATGGCCTATGTCCGGTTTGCGCCGGTCTTCGACCGCCAGAGTTTCAGGCAGGCGGAACAAGGCCCAGACCAGCAGGAACAACGCATATATAGCCAGTGTCACAAAGATAAAGCGCCACGGGGCGAACAGCAGGATCAGCTGACCCAATGCCGGTGCCAGAGCCGGAACCGCCAGAAAGATCATCTGGACAATCGACATGACCTTGGCCATGCGGTCGCCGGAATAGTAGTCACGGACTATGGCGCGGGAAATGACGCTGGCGCAGGAGGCCACAAGGCCTTGTGCAAACCGCAGGGCGACCAGCAGGCTCATATTATCGGCAAGCGAGGCCAGCAGGGACAGGACGACATAGATGCCTATGCCCCACAACAGCACATAGCGACGACCCAGCCAGTCAGACAGGGGGCCAAAGGCCAGTTGGCCGACGCCTGCGCCCATGAAAAAGGCACCGATGACGGCGTGTAAGTGGTTATGGTCGGTGACGTTAAATTCACGACCGATCATCGGCAGGGCGGGCAGAATGGCATCAATAGCCAGTGCCATCATCGCCATAATCGCGGCGGCCAGACCGACAAATTCGGGAAAGGTAGGGGGCTTAATGGTACGTGTAGACATAATGCAACCCGACTTAGACCTTTCGGACAAGTGTGGCAATTAGTTTCAAATGAAATTTTAATACAGTTTTATTACAAGCGTTTTTATCTGAAACTCAGTCCGATATACAGGGCGCGGCCTTCGCCGGGGTAGAAATGACGGCCATCATTGCCAAAAGCATTGGCGATAACATTGGTCGTGGCGACATAGGTTTCGTCGTTCAGGTTTCGCAGATCAGCATAGAGGCTGAAGGGTTTATCCGCAGGCGACCAGTTGGCGCGCAGGTTCCACACCGTATAGGCGGGGCTTTCGAGGCTGTTGGCCATATCAATATAATAGGCCTGAGGCGACCATTCGACATTGGGCGACAGGGTGACATTGCCGATGTGATAGCTAAGCTCGGCCCTTAAGTAGTGGGCGGGTACGCCGGGAAGCTGATTGTCGCCATAGGCAGGATCATTGCGGAAACGGAAGTGGTTATAGGTGTAGGCCGTGTTGAGCGACAGGTGGCGGTTGATCTGACCGCCAAGGCCAAGCTCAAGGCCTGCGTGGTGTGTCCGGTCGGCATTGACCGCTGAGCTGCTGCCGTCGGGTTGGCGCAGGATGATATATTCACCGCTGAGGGTGGACAGATAGGCGGCAGCTTCCCAGCGCAGGCTTTTGTACTGACCACGTCCGCCGATTTCGCCTGTGGTGGCGCTCTGGTCGCCAAGGTCGCGGAAACCGGGGCCGTTCCCGCCGGAAAGCTCGCTTAAGGCAGGGGGTTCATAGCTGCGGCTGAAATTGGTGAACAGGGTATAGCCCTGACCGTCATAGCGCAGGCCGACACGCGGGCTTAGGGCCGAATAACGCGAGGTGCGCCGTTCTGTGGACGGGAAATGTTCGTCAATGCGACGGCTGACCGAGGCCGCCTGAAGACCGGCTATGGCCGTGGTGAAGGGCGCAATCAGATGTTCATACTGCGCATAGGCCTCAAAAGTCAGGGCCGTCAGGTCGCGGGTAACAATGGGCGTGGTCGGGGTGCCGCCTGCATTGACGTAGCGGCGCTCTTTTTCCTTGCCGTAATAGGCATTTAGGCCCGTGGTGAAGCGGTTGGGGCGCAGGCCATAGCCATATCTCAGGCGCAGGCCGCTTTCGTTCGAGCGGCTTTTGATGGCCACAGTGACCGGCGTATCCAGACGGCGATGGCTGGCAAAGGCGGTCAGTGACCATTCCGACAGGCCATTGGTGTAGAGGCCATTATAGGCGACGCGCCCCAGATCGACATCACGGTAAAAGCGACCGGCAATATTGGCGGGGTTGGCGGTGCGGGCATCGCGGCTGATGTCAGCAAGGCTGACGCTGCCGGGGATTTGGGCGTCGGCAAGGCTTAAGGAACCCGACAGGCGGTGTTCGAGGTGAGCATTGGACTGCCAGCCGAAACTGGCGTTCAGGCGGGTGCTTTCCTGCTGGTTATGGTGGCGGAAACCATCCTGCGACAGATAGGTGAGGGCGATAAAACCATCCTGTGTCGGGGTGGCGTAGCCGGTGCTTATCAGGGCATGAACATGGTTGAAGGATCCGCCTTCGAGGCGCAGGCGGGTGTGGGGCTGGGTGCGGCCGGTCGGGGTGATAAGATTGATCGAGCCGCCAAGCTGGGTGGCACCTTGTTCCAGCGCATTGGCCCCTTTGAGGATCTGCATCTGACGGATCAGCCAGGGATCAAGGGTGTTGAACTCAAAGCCACCATCGGCGGTGTTCAGCGGCACGCCGTCCTGAAGCAGCAGAAGGCCGCGACCCTGAAAAGTGCGGGTCAGGCCGGAGCCGCGAATGGACAGGCGCAGGGACTCGGCACCGTTTCTGGGCTGGGCCAGTACGCCGGGGGTGAAATCAACCATGTCCTTAAGGGTGGTGGCGCGTTGCTGGCCCCATGCGCTTTCGTCCACAAGGGCCGTGGCACCGGCGACATCGGCGGTACGTTGACGCAGGGCTTCAGACGGTGATTGGGTCGGGCGCGCCGCCGTGACGGTGATTTCAACCGGCTCAGGGGCCGCAAGCGCCAGCAGGGGCAGGAGATATAAGGACACAGGCTTTCCTTAGTGATGGTGACCGGCGCCGGTGCAACCGAGCCCAAGGGCATGACTAAAGGCGTGAACCAGACGGGCGGGGGCGTCTGCGTCATAGGTCAGGTACAGATCGGGTTCGATCAGTTCTAACTCCATCAGGCAGGGCATCCCCTGAGCGTTCCTGACCATATCCACGCGGGCGTAAAGCAGACTACGGCCACCGGCATAGTCAAGCGCTTCGTGCGCCAGCTCCAGCGCTTCGGGCGGGACAGGGAGGCTGCGCAGGTGTGCCTGATAATCCGGTTGTGAGCGGAAGTCGCCGGATTTGGGTGTTTTCAGAACGGCGTGTGAGAAATTGCCGCCATAGAACAGCAATGACCATTCGCCCTCGGTCTGGATGGCTGGCATAAAGGGCTGGATCATGAACGGCCCGTCGCCTTCGGTGGGCGGGATGTGTTCATCGCGCAGGATGAAGGTGTCTTTGGAACCGGCGGAAATGGTCGGCTTGATCACCAGATCAGTCACACCGAAATCGGCGCGGGCGGCGGCGATGACTTCGGGTGTCAGGCTATCGGCAAAGGCGGTCGGGATGGTGCGGATGCCAGATTGTGCCAGATCGCGCAGATAATGTTTGTCGAGATTCCACGCGATGATTTCGGCCGGATTGAGCAGCTTGTGCCCCTTGGCCTTGATGTAGGCCAGTGCCTTACGAAATTCGTCCGGCATATTGTGATAGCCCCAGACCACCAGCGGGCAGACCAGATCATAGTCACGCATCAGCGGCTCTGACCAGGGCTGCGTAAAAATGTCGACCCCAAGACCGGACAGGGCGTCACGATAGACATCGACGACGGCGGTCCAGCGGCTATGGGTTTTATAGGACGGATCGGGGGTCAGTATCAGGAGGGACTTGCGCATGGCGACTTTATGCGCAACAGAAGGGGCCGAAATCAACCGGATAAATGCCCCATGCTTGCTGAATATGATGTTGTCGCCGTCGGTCATGCCATTGTCGATGTTATTGCACCTGCGGAACCTGCGTTTCTGGAGGCCGAAAGCCTGCCGGCGGGGTCGATGACGCTGATTGATCAGCATCGGGCACTGAACCTCTATGAAAAAATGGCCGGTCGTGACGAAATTACGCAAGAATCCGGCGGGTCTGCAGGCAATACCATTGCCGGTGTGGCGTCCTTTGGCGGTAAGGCGGCCTATATCGGTAAGGTGGCGCATGATGAACTGGGAGAAGTCTTTTCGCGTGATCTGCGTCGTCTGGGCGTTAAGTTCGACACGCCGTTCCTGCATGATGATCCGACCGCGACGGCGCGTTGCCTGATTAATGTGACGCCGGACGGGCAGCGCACTATGGCGACCTATCTGGGGGCAGCGGCACTTGTGGGGCCTCAGGATGTTGATCCGGCGGTCGTTGAGGCGGCGAAGGTAACCTATCTTGAGGGCTATCTGTTCGATACGCCGTCAGGGCGTGCCGCCTTTGCCAAGGCCTGTGAGATTGCCCGTGCCGCCGGTCGTCAGACGGCCATTACCCTGTCTGACAGTTTTGTGGTTGATCGCTGGCGCACCGATTTGCTGGCCTTCATTGAACGTCACATTGATCTGATGTTCGCCAACGAAAGCGAAGTCTTGTCTTTCTTCCAGACCGATGATTTCGATACGGCCGTCAAATATCTGCGCACCAAGGCCGATCTGGCGTTTGTCACGCGCTCGGAAAAAGGGTCTGTGGCCGTGACCTATGATCAGGTGTTGCCGGTTGAGGTTTGTGCGGCGCAGGTGATCGATACGACCGGTGCCGGTGATCAGTATGCGGCGGGCGTGCTCTATGGTCTGACGCAAGGTTTGTCGGTTGTTGATGCCGGTAAGCTGGGGTCGCTGGCGGCAGCGGAAGTGATCGGCCACTATGGCCCGCGTCCGCAGGTGTCCTATGGGGATCTGGCCAAGGCGCGCGGGCTTATCTGATCTGTGGGCTTAGGCGCGGCGTTTCAGGGCGATATAAAGTGCCCCTGAACCGCCGTGGCGGGCATGGGCCTGAGAGACGCCTGCGATCATATGCGATAGCGCCGGATCGGCCAGCCATTCCGGCGCATAGCGTTTCAGTATGCCATTTTCGGCAAGACCTTTGCCGGTAATCACCAGTATCGCCCGATAATCATTGGCATAGGCCTGATGCACAAAGGCCTTGAGGCGGCTTTCGGCCTGAATCTGTGTCAGGCCGTGCAGGTCAAGGCGCGCCTCGATCGGGTCACGTTCGCGGCTCAGGCGGCGTTTGCGTTTCGGTTCGATGGGCCAGGGTTCGGATTTCGGGCTGTCGCTATAGAGTTTAAAGCCGCTTTGGGGTTTCAGCGCCTGACCAATCTGGAACGGGGCCAGAGGTAGGGGCGGCAGCTTTGGGGCTGTCATGGTGTTTTTGTCGGCGGGTAAGCCCTTGAGTGTCACGGTTTCCGGCTCAGGCGCGGGTGGTGTGACGGTGGCCTTAAGCTTGGCCCGCGTTGATTTCGGGCGCACGGTGGCCGTCACCAGAGACCACAGGCGTTTATCTTCGTCTTTGAGCGGGGAACGGGCCATAGGCGTCAGAATGACATAGTAAGGAGCATCAGGAAAGACAGGCTTTAGGCCCCAAGGGCTTCGCGTTTTTCCTCAAGCTCCAGCCACTCCATCTCGCCACTTTCCAGATCGCTTTTCAGCTTTTCCAGCGTCTTCATCAGGGCATCAAATTTTGCCGGTGATTTGGCATAGAGGTCAGGGTCGGCAAGGGCGCTTTCGGTGTTTTTGATCTCTGTTTGCCATTTGGGCATCAGGGCATTGAGATCCTCAAGGCGTTTCTGATCCTTGTAACTCAGCTTTTTCGCGGGCGCTTTCGGGGCCTGTTTGGCCGCCGGTGCTTTGGGCGCGGGCGTCGAGGGCGTCGTTGCGCGGTGGCTCAGTTCGGTGAAGAAGTCAGGGTTCTGACGCAGGAAGTCCTGCCAGCCGCCGGGGGTTTCCACGGTCTTGCCCTTACCGTTCAGGGCGAGGGTCGAGGTGGCCAGACGGTCGATAAAGTCACGGTCGTGGCTGACGAGGATCAGGGTGCCGTCAAAATCGGCCAGCATGTCCTCAAGCAGGTCAAGCGTGTCCATATCCAGATCGTTGGTCGGTTCGTCGAGCACCAGAAGATTGGTCGATTTGGCCAGGGCACGGGCCAACTGCAGGCGGTTGCGTTCACCGCCCGACAGGGATTTGACCGGCTGGCGCAACTGGTTTTCGCGGAACAGAAATTCCTTGGCGTAACCGGCGACATGTTTGGGGTAGCCCTGAACCATTATCTGATCCGAGCCGGAATTGGCCAGTGCGTCCCACAGGGTTTCGTCACCTTTGAGGGTGTCGCGGCCCTGATCGAGATAGGCGGTTTCCAGATTAGTGCCGAGTTTGATTTCACCGGCATCGGCTTCGATCTGACCGATCAGCAGTTTGACCAGCGTGGATTTACCCGCGCCATTGGGGCCGACAATCGCCAACCGGTCACCACGCAGAATACGGGTCGAGAAATTGTTCAGAAGCGTCTTGTCGCCAAAGCCTTTGGACACGCCCTTCAGTTCGGCCACAAGCTTTCCCGAAGTGCCGCCAGAATCAATGCTCATCTCCATGGTTTTGGCGATGTTACGCACGCGTTCGGCGGCATCGGCACGCATGGCCTGAAGGCGGGCAGCGCGGCCTTCGTTACGGGTGCGGCGCGCGGTGATCGAACTGTAGAAGGTTTTGGTTTCGCGCTCGATGGCCTTTTGCAGGCGGTGCAGGGACTGGGCCTGTTCTTCGATGACCTTTTCCGACCACGGTTCAAAGGCGCTGTAGCCGGCATCAAGGCGCATGATCTTACGGTCATACAGCCAGTAGCAACGCTGGGTGACACGCTCAAGGAAGGTACGGTCGTGGCTGACGATCAGGGCCGCACCACGGAAGGTTTTCAGACGGTTTTCCAGTGCCTCGATAGCGAAAATATCAAGGTGGTTGGTCGGCTCATCAAGGAAGATCAGGTCTGGTTCTTCGGCAAAGGCTTTGGCCAGCGCGGCACGGCGCTTTTCACCCCCCGAAAGAGACGCGGCACTGGTGGCCGGATCAAGGCCGAATTCATAAAGCTCGGCTTCGGCCAGATAGGATTCGGCCCCATCGGATACCACCCAGTCGAGCACGGTTTCACCGGTCGGCTGCGGTTCCTGAAGCACATAGGCGTAGCGCAGGCCCTGCATAACCGTGCGTTCACCGGAGTCCGCCTCGATCAGACCGGCCATCAGGCGCATCAGGGTCGATTTACCCGCGCCGTTCTTACCGACCAGACAGGCCCGTACATTGGGTTCAAGCGCAATGTCCACGCCGTCAAACAGCGGGTTCATGCCATCCATCAGGCGGACGTCCTTGAGGGCGAGCAACGGGGCTTTGGTGTTCACTTTGGTGTTCATGCGCCTGCGTTTACAGCCTGAGGCCGCTTTTGTGAATAGGCAGGATTTTGCAAATGCCCGCAGTTTGAGGTATGGCGGGCCATGACCGCACTTTTCTGGCAGACAAAGACACTTGAGCAGATGACCGTTCCCGAATGGGAAAGCCTCTGTGACGGCTGTGGTCTGTGTTGTCTGATCCGGCTTGAGGATGAGGACAGCGGGGAAATTATTCCTACGCGGGTGCACTGCAAGCTGTTTGACAGCCAGTCGTGTCAGTGCAGCGATTATCCTAACCGCAAAAAATATGTGCCGGACTGTATCAAGCTGACGCCCTATAATATCGAGGCGCTGGAATGGATGCCGCTGAGCTGCGCCTATCGCCGCATCTATGAGGGCAAGGATTTGCCGCGCTGGCATCATCTTGTCAGTGGTGATCGTGAGACGGTGCATCTGGCGGGCGTGTCGGTGCGCGGGCAGACCATATCGGAAAGCGAACTTGAATACGAAGATGACGCGCTTGATTACGCCGCGTTTGATCTTTTACAGGACAAGAGCGAACTTTAGTGTTCGTGCCGCCTGATAATTGTTTTGATTAATAAATAAGGGCCACGGCATTAACCGTGGCCCGTGCTGAATGATCAAAAAAAGATCTGATAGAAAAGTCTGGTGCCTTTATACAATCGCACCGTCCTGAAGCCTTGTTATTTATATAACCTAACTCTGTGACAGTTGTTTTGCACCTGCGAGCGTAAGAGTGAGATAGGCGTTTGCCCGCCCGATATAAATAAAACATAAGGCAATTCTTATAGTTACAATTCAATTGTGCGGGCTTATGCCCCCGTGGTCTGCGTCGCTTATAAATTAGGGCATGGGACGCACGACGACATTGTCTGAAAAAACAATCTCCAGAAGAAAAGCGGTTCAGGAACAGAGGCTTATTGGTCTGTTCAGCCGGCTGATGGAGGATTGCGAAAACATGACGACGGCGGTCGAATTTGCCGCGGTCGAAAAGCAGGCCAAGGCGCTCAGCGCGGTCAGGCGTACCCTCAAGGACATTTACCACAAGGAATCCGAAAGCGGAGAGACGGGTATGTATGACGAGGATCAGGAAGGCACCGATACGCTTGAAGCCTGGAAACTCAGACTTGAGCGCAAGCTCGATCGCCTTGCTGGCAGACGAAGCGCGAAAAGCGTGGATGGACGAGATCGACAGTCTGCCGATGGTCAAGGGAATAATGAATGACTGGCGCTTCTGGGCCAGACCGGCGCAACTGCCGCCCGAAGGCGACTGGGGGACATGGTTGTTCCTTGGTGGACGCGGGGCAGGCAAGACGCGGGCGGGTGCCGAGTGGGTTCAGTCACTGATCGACAGGGGTTTGCGTATCGCTCTGGTCGGGCCAAGCCTGCATGATGTGCGTGAGGTGATGATCGAAGGGCCGTCAGGGCTTCGGGCGGTGGCTAAACGCGGTAACCGGCCGCATTACGAGGTGTCGCGTCGGCGGTTGCGCTGGCCCAACGGGGCGGTGGCCTATGCCTTTTCCGCCGAAGACCCTGAAAGTCTGCGCGGGCCGCAGTTTCATTATGCCTGGGCGGATGAGTTTTGCGCCTGGCGGGCGCCTGCGGAGACATTGGCCATGTTGCGGATGGGTTTGCGGTTGGGCGCGGCACCGAAGCTATGTGTGACGACGACGCCCAAGCCTTTGACGGCGCTGAAAATTTTGATGGCTGAGGCCGGTGTGGTCATGACGCGATCATCGACCGTTGAGAACGCGGCAGGCCTGTCGGACAGTTTTGTCGAGAGTCTGAACGCGCTTTATGGCGGCACACGACTGGCGGCGCAGGAGTTAGAGGGGCTGGTGGTTGATGGCGATGCGCAGGCCCTGTGGCGTGCCGCCGATCTGGGGCGGTGTTATGGCGCAAGGCCTGTGGCGTTTGATCAGGTGCTGGTGGCGGTTGATCCACCTGCTACTTCGCACGGCGATGCCTGCGGGATCGTAGTGGCGGGTAAGGCCGAAGAGCGGGCCTTTGTGCTTGAGGACGCGACTGTGTCGGGTCTGTCGCCGCTGGGCTGGGCCAAACGGGTTGCGGAACTTGTGGCCGGGTACGGGGCGCAGAAGGTGGTGGCCGAGGCCAATCAGGGCGGTGAGATGATCCGCTCTTTGCTGGTTATGGCCGGATGCGAGGTGCCGGTCGAGCTGGTGCATGCGCGGGTTGGTAAGCGGGCGCGGGCCGAACCTGTGGCGGCGCTTTATGAGCAGGGGCGGGTGGTTCATGCGCCGGTTCAGGGGCGGTTTGTGGCGTTGGAGGAGGAGTTGATGGCCATAGGGTCGGAAGGGGGCGCGTCGCCGGATCGGGCAGATGCGCTGGTGTGGGCGGTGACGGCCCTGCTGATTACGGGGCGGGCTGCACCGAGATTGAGCCGGTTGTAGGCCATGACATAAGGGAGTTTGTGGTGGATTTGTTTAAAGGATGGCGTGAGCGTAAGGCGGAGGCTTCACGGTCGCGGGCATTGGTGGCGCTGACCGGACAGGGGCGGGCGCAGTGGACGCCGCGCGATTATCAGCATCTGGCGCGGGAAGGCTTTGCCAAGAACGCCATTGCCTATCGTTGTGTGCGTATGATCGCCGAGGCGGCGGCTTCGGTGCCTTTGCGGGTCGATTGTGACGGGCGTCACGAAAGCGCGCACCCTCTGGCGAAATTGCTGGAAAAGCCCAATGCCGAGCAGGGCGGGGCGGACTTACGTGAGGCGCTTTATGCGTCCTTACAGACGGCGGGCAACGCCTATGTTGAGGCGTCAGGCGGCGAAGATGGGCCGTTTGAACTGTGGGTATTGCGTGCGGATCGGGTCAAGGTGCTGCCCAATACCAAGGGCTGGCCCGAAGCCTATGAGTATAAGGTCGGGGCGCAGGCAACCCATATCGGGCGTGATCATGAGGGCTGGCTGAAAGCCTTGCACCTTAAGCTGTGGCATCCGCTGGATGACTGGTACGGGTTTTCACCGCTGGAGGCGGCAGCCTTTTCCATTGATGTGCATAATGCATCGGGCGCGTGGAACAAGGCGCTTCTGGATAATGCGGCGCGGCCTTCGGGGGCGCTGATCTATGGGTCGAAAGCCTCTGAACGTTTATCGGAGGAGCAGTTTACGCGCCTTAAGGCCGAATTGTCCGAAGCCCATGCGGGGGCAGACAATGCCGGAAGGCCTTTGTTGCTTGAGGGCGGGCTTGACTGGAAGCCCATGTCTTTGTCGCCGGCCGATATGGATTTCATGGAAGGCAAGCATGCGGCGGCGCGTGATATTGCGCTGGCCTTCGGGGTGCCCGCGCAGCTTCTGGGGATACCGGGCGATAATGCCTACAGCAATTATCGGGAAGCCAATGCGGCCTTCTGGCGGCACACGGTCTTGCCGCTGGTGGAGAAAACCACGCGGTCTTTGTCGAACTGGCTGGAGCCGAAATTTGCCGGTGCGCGCATCATTGCCGATGTTGAGACTTTGCCGGCTTTGTCAACCGAGCGCGAGGCCTTGTGGGCGCGACCTGAGGGGGCATCGTTCCTTGAAGGGGCGGAAAAGCGGCGTCTGGCGGGATTGAGCGAGGTCGCGGAATGTACGGAGGCGGCACATGGGTGACTGGTTTACCGGCGGGGTGGTGATGACCATCATTCTGCAAACGGCTGCGGCGCTGATGTGGTCGGGGCGGGCAGGCGCACGGCTTGAAGGCGTCGAACGTCGTCTGGAGCAGCAGGCCGGTGTGGCGGAACGTCTGGCGCGGCTTGAGGAACAGGCCATTGCCACGCGCGCGGCGCTGGGGCGAATTGAACACAAACTGGATCAGGAGTTGTTGTCATGACTGTGGTCATCGAAGGCTATGCGTCACGCTTTCATCAGCGTGACCTCAATGACGATGTGACGGTGCCCGGTGCGTTCCGTGACAGTCTGATCCGTACCGGCCCTGAGGGGGTCAGGATGCTGTATCAGCACAAGACCGAAGCACCGGTCGGGATCTGGGACGAGGTTTTCGAGGACGCCGAAGGCTTGTACGTGCGCGGACGGGTTTTGGATGTCACGCCCGAAGGCCGGATGGTCTGTGCTTTGATACAGGCGGGTGTGATTGATGGTTTGTCGATCGGCTTTTGTACGCAAAAGAGCCGGTTTGATGAGACGGGCAGGCTCAGGGTGCTGAGTGGTGTGGATTTGTGGGAAGTGTCTCTGGTGACCTTCCCCATGCTGGCTTCGGCGCGGTTTTCAGTGGTCGAAGCACTGCCGGTCGCGGCCTAGGCCGCGGGCTTAAGGCCTGCTCCACTGACGGGAGCGGGAAATTCAGGAGAAAATGGATGAGAGAAGTGAAACACGCGGTGGGTTCCACCGAGGTGAAGGCGGCCCTGCATGAGGTTCTGGGGGCATTCGAGGCCTTTAAGCAGGCCAATGATCAGCGCCTGAGTGCGCTTGAGAAAAAGCAGGGCGATGGTCTGCTGGATCACAAGATCGGGCGCATCGAAACCGGTCTTCAGGCCGCGCAGGCGCGTCTGGATCGTATCCTGAGCCAAAAGTCGCGTCCTGATATTGGTGCGCCAATTAAGGCGCTGCCGCAGGAATCGAAGGCGGCGTGGGACGGTTATCTGCGTTCGGGGCGTGTGGCGATGGAGCTTAAGGCAGGTCTGTCGAGCGCGGCAGGTTCGGGGGCTTTGGCGCCGCATGAAACCGAGCGTTTCATTGATCGTCGTCTGGCGCAGGTGTCGCCCATGCGTTCGCTGGCGACCGTGCGCACGGTTGGTGCCGGTGTATTCCGCAAGCCCGTTTCGACCGCCGGTGTGGTGGCAGGCTGGGTAGCTGAAACCGCTGCGCGTCCCGAAACCGATCCGGCGACTCTGGCGCTTCTGGAGTTTCCGGCAGCGGATCTTTATACCTCACCGGCGGCCACGCAGGCGCTTCTGGATGACAGCTTTATCAATCTGGATGAGTGGCTGGCGTCGGAAATCGAGGACAGCTTTGCGGCGCAGGAAACCGCGGCCTTTGTCAACGGCAATGGCACCAATAAGCCGAAGGGTTTCCTGAATTACACCACCGCTGCGGCACCGAGCTGGGGCCAGATTGGTCACGTGGCGTCCGGTGTGTCGGCAGCGTTTCCGGCCAGCAATCCGGTCGATGTGCTGATCGATCTGATCTATGCGCTTAAGGCCCAGTATCGCCCTAATGCGCACTTTGTGCTCAATCGCAAGACGGCGGCGATCATTCGTAAGTTCAAGGATGCGGACGGCAATTACATCTGGTCGCCCGCCACTCAGGCTGGTGCCCTGCCTCTGTTGCTCGGCTACCCCGTGCAGGAGATTGAGGACATGCCGGATGTGGCTGCGGGGTCGCTGTCGGTGGCGTTTGGTGACTTTGCCAAGGGCTATCTGATTGTCGATCGTGCGGGTCTGAGCGTGCTGCGCGATCCTTATTCGGCCAAGCCCTATGTGCTGTTCTACACCACCAAGCGTGTTGGTGGCGGGGTGCAGAACTTTGATGCCATTAAAGTGCTGAAGTTCGCCGCATCGTAAAAATCGCGTTTTGACCCTGACTGTGAGGGGGCAGGTTATTCGCCGCCTCACAGCGGGTCGTCTCCGCGATTTTTGGCCACGATTGTTGGCCGGATTTTATTCAAGGAAAAAGAAAATGGCTGATCCTGTTTCGCTCAGTGAGGCGAAGCTGTTTCTGCGTGTGTCTCATGAAGATGAGGACGCGCTGATTGCGACCCTGATCGCGGCGGCGAAGGCGCGTCTTGGGGCGACGTTGGGGTTGGAACTGACCGGGGCGTCGCCTGCGCCATTGCGGTTGGCGATGCTCGATCTGATTGCGCGGGCCTATGGGGTGCGCGGTGAGGGCGAGGTCAGTCTTGAGGGGCTGGAGCCGTGGATCGCCCCATACCGACAGGTGCGGTTATGAGTGCCCCATTAAAAACCGTACGGCTTAAGACGCCCGCAAAGCTCTATCGCATGCAGACGACAGAGACCGAGTTCGGCGGCTTTGTTCTGACGCCGGAGCTTGTGGGCACGGTGTGGGGGGATTTTGACCCCGCCCTGCCGGTGTCCGGTCTGAGTGCCGAAGGGGAAACCGTGGCGGCGCAGGCGGCGGTATTTACCTGCCGGTCGGCGGAAGGTTTGAGTATCGGCGGGCGGCTGGTCATCGACGGCTTTGACTGGGCCATTCGCACGGTTGATGTCGATCAGGATAAGGCGGTGCGCGTGCGCATCGAACGGGTGCTGGCATGACTATGGATGCGTTTCGCGCCCTGCAAAAGGGTTTGCTGGTGTTCCTGAAAAACCAGCCGTCGTTGCGGGTATGGCTGGGGGCTGTACCGCGCATTTACGACGCCGTGCCGCCGGAGCCGGTCTATCCCTATGTGCGGATTGGACGGGCCGAAGCGCGATCGGTCGGCGGACAGGGGCCGGAAGCGACCGAGCAGGTCGTGACCCTGACGGCGGTGTCGCGTTTTGCCGGAACCGAGGAAGCGCGCGCCATAGCCGCAGAGTTGCGGTTGTTGCTTGAGCAGGCAGACCTGATCCTTGAGGGGCAGCATGTGGTCAGTGTGCGCGTCACCTATGTCGATGTTTTCAGGTCAACGGATCGCTATTCGGTGCACGGGCTGGTGCGGTTTCGGGTGGTTAGCGAGGCGGCAGTTTAGCCGCAGAATAAAGGAGAGATCATATGGCTTTGCAAAAGGGCCGCGACATGCTGCTGAAAATATCCAATGGCGCGACGCCGGCGGTGTTTGTGACGGTGGCAGGCTTACGGGCGCGCACGGTGTCGCTTAATGCGCGCACGGTTGATGTGACCGATTCAAGTAGCGCTGGTGGCTGGCGGGAACTGCTGGCGGGTGGGGGGGTGAAATCCCTGTCGGTGTCGGGGGCGGGCGTGTTCCGCGATGAGGCGTCTGACGCGCAGATGCGTGAGGTGTTTTTCACCCAGACGGCGCGGCAGTGGCAGATCATTGTCCCGCATTTTGGCCAGTTTCAGGGGCCGTTCCTGATCGCATCGCTCGATTATGCCGGTGAGCATGACGGTGAGGCGACCTTTGCGGTGACGCTGGCTTCGGCGGGGGAGGTGAGCTTTGTCGCCCTTTAATCCGGCACGTGGTGAGGTTCGGGCAACTCTTGGCGGGTCTGAGGTCAGGCTGTGTGTCACTTTGCGCGCACTGGCGGCGCTTGAGGGGCATTTTGGGGTCACGGGCCTTGAGGCGCTGGGGGCGCGTTTATCGGTCATGGGCGCGGCGGATGTGCAGTTCGTGCTGAAGGCGCTTGTGGTGGATGAAGTCGCCCTTGAGGGGGTGGGCCTCAAAGAGGCTTTGGCGGCGATTGTCGCGGCCTTTGAGGCGATGAACGGATGAAGGACTTATGGGGCGCGATGCTGCGGCAGGCGGTGATCGGCTGGGGTCTGACGCCGCAGGACTTCTGGGGTTTGAGCTGGCGCGAATGGGTTTTGCTGACCCAGACCGATGCGCCGCTCAGGCTGGAGGCGGCGGGCCTTAAGGCCATGATGGCGCAATTTCCTGATGAGGCGGAATGATGGAAAAGGAATGGCAGGGCGTGGAGGGCTTACGGGCGCAGGTTGAGGCGGCGTCCGAAGCACTTAAGGCGCTGGAGGCACCGGCCAGAGAAAGTGCGGAGGCCATAGATCAGGCTTTTGCCAAGGCCGGTGCCTCAGTGGTGAGGTCACTGGGGCGGGCGGCATCAGATGGCAAGATCACTATGTCTGAACTGGCGGCGGCGGTGATCACGGCGATCAATTCTGCGTCGGGGCAGTCGGGCGGTTCGGGGTCGCTGGCGACGGTGCTGGGGGACATTTTTTCGGGCGCATCCAAATCATTTTCAGGCGCGCGGGCCGATGGCGGGCCGGTGACGGCGGGTGGTTCTTATCTGGTGGGGGAGCGCGGGCCGGAATGGTTCAGGCCTGCCACTTCGGGGACAATTGAAACCGGTGCGGGCGGGCCTGTGGTCAATCTGACGCTGAATATGGATGGGGGCGCGGCCGGATTGCTGCGCTCGGAGGCGCAGATTGCGGCCATGCTCAATCGGGCAGCACGGATGGGAGGGCGATAGGATGGGTTTTCATGATGTGCGCTTTCCGGCGCGTCTGGCCTTCGGGTCGGGGGCGGGCATTGAGCGTAAGGTACAGATCGTTTCGCTGGCTTCCGGTTTTGAGCAGCGGATCAGTCCCTGGGGGTTGGGGCGCAGGCGTTATCTGATCGGGGCGGGCATACGCTCATTGAGCGATGCGGCGGCGTTGCTGGCGTTTTTCGAGGCGCGTCAGGGGCCGCTTTATGGTTTTCGATTCCGCGATTTTGCCGATTGCCGCAGTGGCGATCTTAAGGCCGCGGTGACGGCTCAGGATCAGGTGATCGGGGTCGGTGACGGCCAGAACAAGGTCTTTCAGCTGGTGAAGGCTTACGGCGATGTGCGGCGTCCGATCACCAAACCCGTTGAGGGCACCGTGGTTGTGGCGGTCAGCGGCGTGGCGGCGGGTTTTTCAGTGGATGTGGCGACGGGTCTTGTGACCCTGACGACGGCACCGGCTTTGGGGGCATCTGTCACGGCGGGTTTTGAGTTCGATACGCCGGTGCGATTTGATTCTGACCGGCTGGATATGACGCTGGAGGGGTTTGAGGCCGGACGGGTGGCGGCGGTGCCACTGATTGAAATTCGGGTTTAGCGGATGAAACAGATACCGGAGAGCATGGCCGACGCGTTGCAAAGCGGGGCGGCAACCTTTTGTCATGTGTGGCTGATTACGCGTGAGGATGGCGAAACGTTCGGGTTTACCGATCATGATACGACGATCAGGTTTCATGACACGGACTGTCTGGCCTCAAGCGGACTGACGCAAGGGGCGGCGTCGCAGTCACTGGGGGGAGAGGCGTCGGACAGTTCCGTATCAGGGGTTCTGACGGCGGATTCTTTGCGTGCTGAGGACATTGAGGCGGGGCTTTATGACGGGGCGAAGGTGGAGACCTTTGTGGTCAACTGGGCGCAGCCTGAGGACTATGTGGCACTGACGACGGGGCGTCTGGCCCGACTTGAGTGTCGGGGGCAGGCCACCTTCATTGCCCATGTCGAGGGGCCAGCGGCGCGGCTTAAGCAGGTGATAGGGCGCCGGTTTACGCCTCTGTGTGAGGCGGCGCTGGGGGATACCCGATGCGGCCTGAGTGTGGCGGCGGGTGTCGTTTGCGACAAGCGTTACGCAACCTGTCGTGGCATGTTCGGCAATGAGATCAATTTTCGCGGTTTCCCCGATATGCCCGGTGAAGATTTCATCAGCCTCTATCCGCGTACCGGCGATGTGATGAACGGCCGGTCGGGCGGACACAGGGTATGACATTTGAGGACATGCGTCGTGCCGCGCTGGTGGCCGAGGCGCGGTCGTGGATCGGGACACCTTATCAGCACCGCATGAGCCTTAAAAATACCGGTTGTGACTGTCTGGGGCTGGTGCGGGGGGTGTGGCGTGTAATGTACGGCGCTGAGCCGTGGGACCTGCCGGCCTATAGCGGCGACTGGGCGGAAATCGGCGGGCGTGAGTGGCTGACGGACGCGCTGGGGGAGTGGCTAAGGCCGGTCAGTCTGGCGGAGGCGCGCATGGGGGATGTGCTGGTGTTTCGCATGAAAACCGGCGCGGTGGCCAAGCACGCGGCCATTCTTACGGCGGGGGATATGGCCGATACGCGGGCCGAGATAGTGCATGCCTATTGGGGGCAGGCGGTTGTCGCTTCGTGGCTTGGGACATGGTGGCGCAGACATGTGGTGGCGGCCTTTGCATTCCCTGAGATGGGGTGAGGTGGTCCGCACAAATTTTAAGAGAGATCAGAACATATGGCGCAGGTAGTTTTAAGTGCGGTCGGGACGGCCATTGGCGGGCCGGTCGGCGGGGTCATCGGGGCGGCGATAGGCGGGGTGCTGGACAAGACCCTGATCAATGCCCTTGAGCCGGTGCGCCAGTTGGGGCCGCGCCTTGAAGGGATCAGGGTATCGGCTTCGGCGCAAGGCAGTCCGGTCAAGCAGGTTTACGGGCGCGGGCGTGTGGCGGCTTCGGTCATTTGGGCGGCGCGTCTGAGGGAAAGCCGTGAGTCTTCGCGGGCGTCAAAGAACGGGCCGCGTACCGAAAGCTTCAGCTATAGCCTGTCGTTTGCGGTCGGCCTGTGTGAAGGGCCGATTGACGGTATCGGGCGGGTCTGGGCTGACGGGCAGGTGCTTGATCTGTCGCAATTCGCTTGCCGGCTATATAAGGGCGGCGAAGACCAGATGCCTGACAGCCTGATAACCGCGATTGAGGGGTCGGCACCGGCCTATCGCGGGCTGGCCTATATGGTGTTTGAGGACATGCCGCTGGGCCTCTTTGGCAATCGTCCGCCCAATCTGTCGGTTGAGGTGTTCCGGCGTGGCGCGAAGACAGACGATGTTGAAAACCTGATCGAAGGGGTGTGTCTGATTCCGGGGGCGGGGGAATTTGTCTATGCCACGGCGCATAATGTTGTGCTGAGGGGGCTTAGTAAGGCGCGTTACGAGACCCAGAACACGGCTGAGGGACAGCCGGATTTTCTGGTAGCACTTGATCAGCTTGAGGCGCAGTTGCCGAACCTAAAACGGGTCAATCTGGTGGTTAGCTGGTTCGGTGATGACCTGAGGGCGGGGCATTGCCAGATCAAACCCGGTGTCGAGCAGCGCTTCAAGGTCACACGCCCTTTAAGCTGGACGGTGGCCGGTATCGGGCGCAATACGGCGCATCTGATCGGTACCTATGAAGGGCGTCCGGTCTATGGGGGGACGCCTTCGGATCAGACAGTGATTGCGGCCATTCAGGCGCTGAAAAGCCGTGGCTATGAGGTGACGCTGATCCCGTTCATCCTGATGGATATTGCGCCCGACAACAACAAACCTGATCCTTATGGCGGTGTGCGGCAGGCGGCCTATCCCTGGCGGGGGCGGATTACCTGTGACATTGCGCCGGATCGTGCAGGGACGGCAGATAAGACTTCGGCGATCGCCTCTGATGTGGCGGCGTTTTTTGGCAGTGCGCAGGCTTCACAGTTTTCGGTGTCAGGTGGACGTGTAACCTATAGCGGCCCGAGCACGTGGGGGATGCGGCGGTTTGTGCTGCATCTGGCGGCGCTGGGTAAGGCGGCGGGCGGGGTGTCGTGCGTGCTGCTGGGGTCAGAGATGCGCGGCCTGACGACGCTCAGGTCGGGGATCAATACCTATCCGGCGGTGACGCAGCTTAAATTACTGGCGGCAGAGGTGCGCAGTCTTGTGGGGGCGGGAACGCAGATTTCCTATGCCGCCGACTGGAGCGAGTATTTCGGCCATCAGCCTTCGGGCGGGCATGTGGCGTTTCACCTTGATCCGTTGTGGGCCGATGCCAATGTCGATTTTGTCGGCATCGACTGGTATGCGCCGTTGACCGATTGGCGCGACGGGGACGGGCATCTGGATGGAGGCGCGGCAGGCTCTATCTATGATGAGGCCTATCTGGCGTCACGGGTGTGCGGCGGTGAAGGGTTTGACTGGTATTACGCATCAGAAAGTGATCGGGCGGCGCAGGTGCGCACCGCTATTACAGATGGCGCGCATGGTGAGCCTTGGATTTACCGGCCCAAGGATATTGTTAACTGGTGGAGCCGTGCGCACTTTGACCGGCCAAACGGTGTGCGCTCTGGGGTGCCTACGGCATGGGTGGCCAAATCCAAGCCGATCCGGTTTATCGAATATGGCTGCGGTGCGATTGATAAGGGGCCAAATGCGCCGAACCTGTTTCTAGATCCGAAGTCTTCGGAAAGCTTTGTGCCGCCGTTTTCAACTGGTGAGCGCGATGATCGGGCGCAGAAGGTCTATCTGAAGGCGCTGGTCAATCATTACCGTGCGCCGGACAATAACCCCCTCAGTGCGACCTATGGCGGTCGGATGCTTCAGGGGATGGATGTCTGGTGCTGGGATGCGCGGCCCTATCCCTATTTTCCGTTGAAAAGCGATGTCTGGGGTGACGGCGGCAACTGGCGCACCGGACACTGGCTTAATGGGCGCATGGGGTCGGGAGAAGCCAAAAACCTTTTGGGGTATCTGGCGGCGCAGGTCGGGATTACGGATTTTGACGTCAGTGCTGTGTCGGGGCTGATTGACGGCTATGTCATCGAGCAGCCTATGAGCGCGGCGCAGGCGCTGGAGCCCGTGCTGGATTATCTGGGGCTGACCATTGCCGAGCGCGGTGATGGGCTGGTGGTGGTCGGGCAACCGGAACAGGTGTCGGAACTGACGGCGGCGGATATGGCGTGTGACGGGGCTTCGCCGGTTCTGGCGCGGCGTGATCTGGTGGCCGTGCCGTCAGGTCTGACGCTCAGGTGCTATGATCTGGATCGCGATTATCAGCTTCAGGCGGTCTATGTGCGCCATGACGGAGCTTCGGGCGGGGAAACGCTGTCGGTGGATATTGGCCTGTGCTTGTCAGCGGCGCAGGCGCGCGACTATGCGCGCTACAGCCTCAATCGGGTGCGTGGCCTGCGGGAAAGTCTGAGTGTCGATGTGGCCCCGTCGGCGGTGTTGCGTTGTGAGGCGGGGGATGTGGTGCGCCTTGAGGGGGGCGAGGCGCTTTATCGCGTGAGCGGGGTAGATCGTGACGAACGGCCTGCGATGCAGTTGACGCCGGTGACTGACAGGCGCGTGCCGGTCTCGGCAGAGCCTGTGACCGGTGGCAGTAACGGGATGGTACGGTCTGTGGTGACAGGCTTTACCCTGCTGGAGTTGCCCTGTTTCGGTGGGGAAAGCGATGTGCGGCCTGTGTTGGCGGTAACCGCAGATCCGTTTGCCGGTGTTGATGTCTATGGCGGGGCCGGTGAGGCTGATCTGCGCCTGCGTGGACGTGTCGAGCAGCCGGCCTCGGTCGGGCGCACTCTGATGGCGCTGATGCCCGCACAGGCGGGTGTGTGGCTCAGGCGGGCGTTTCTGGATATCTATCTGGAAGGCAGCGCACCTGTGTCACGCAGTGAAACCGAGGTGCTGGGTGGCCAGAATATCATCTGCGTTAAGGCGCAAAACGGTGAGTGGGAGCGGATCGGGTTTCTGCACAGCGAGGCTTTGGGCGGGGATCAGTATCGTCTGAGCGGTCTGTTGCGTGGGCAGGACGGGACGCTGGGGGCCATGCGCGCGGGCATAGGGGCTGATGCCGAGGTCATTATCCTGCCGTCCGTGCCGGTGCGGGCCGATCTGGCGACGACGGAAATCGGGCTGACGCGGTTGTGGCGGGCCGGTCAGGCCGGATTCGGCGGCGCGGCGGCTGAGGCGATTGAGACCGAGGCCGTGTGGACGGGATTGGCCCTAAGGCCGCGTGCGCCGGTGCATGCGCGGATTCGGGGACGTTTCGGGCAGGACATGCGCATCAGCTGGCAGAGATGTGCGCGCTATGGCGGGGACAGTCTTGAGGTCGAACCGCCGCTGGATGAGGCGGCGGAAATTTTCCGTCTGCGGATATATGACGGGGCGATTATGCGCCGCGAAATTGAGGTCAATGGGCGCGAATGGGTCTATGGCATCAGCGGTCAGGCGGCGGATTATGTCAGTGGTTTCAATGCCCATAGCCGCCTTGAAATTGCGCAGAAATCGACCACATCTCAGTATGGTCTGGCGCTGGAGGTTGCACTCATGGCCTGAATTAGTTTGCATCAGGCGTTGACTAAGCCACGATCCTGCGCCAACTGCATATCTACGAGATTGTTTCCAAAGGATAGTTTTCCGGCCTTTTGCAGACAGTCTCTGGTTTTGACGGAGGTTTAATCAGTGGCGGGCGATCCCTATAGCGAACTGGGCGTAAAGCGTGACGCCAGTGCCGAGGATATACAGAAGGCGTTTCGCAAGCTGGCCAAGGAACTGCATCCTGACCGCAACCCCGGTAATGCGGCCGCAGAGGATCGCTTTAAACGCGTGTCCGGCGCGTTTGACCTGCTGAAAGACCCTGAAAAGCGTAAGAAATTTGACCGTGGCGAAATCGACGCCGATGGCCGTGAAACCTTTCGCGGCTTTGGCGGCGGGGGCGCGGGCGGGGGATCGTCTCAGGGCTATGGGGCCTATGGTGGTGGTTCGGGCGGACGCTTTGATGGCGTTGATCTGGATGATATTTTCGACATCTTTGGCGGCGGTCAGAAGCGCGGTCAGGGCGGCGGTGGCTTTGGGGGCGGGTTTGGCGGTTTCGGCGGCCCGAGCAAGGGCGCCGACCTTAAGGTCAAGCTGGATGTTGATCTTCTGGATGCCATTATCGGCAATACACGCCGCGTTCAGTTCACTGACGGGCGTACCGTCGATGTGACTATTCCCAAGGGGGCAAAGGACGGCCAGACCCTGCGCCTCAAAGGTCAGGGTGGTGCGCCTGCCAACGGGCGCGGGCCTTATGGCGATGCGCTGGTGGAAATCAAAATCAAGCCGCACCCGATCTTCCGCGAGGAAGGCCACGACCTGCATATGGACCTTTATGTGTCCTTGCCGGATGCGGTTCTGGGGGGGAAGGTGCAGGCACCGACCCCTGACGGACCGGTTAATGTCACCATTTCCAAAGGGTCGAACGCCGGTACGGTGCTGCGTCTGAAAGGCAAGGGCGGCGCCGTGGGCAAGGGCGGCGCGCGCGGTGATCTGTTTGCGCATATCGTGATTGCTCTGCCGGATATGCCCAATGCCGAGGTGACGGCCTTTGCCGAATCTTTGCGCAAATCGGCCCCCTATGTGCCGGTGCACCCGTCGCAGAAGCGAAAATAATCCCTTCCTTAAGCGTTCTGTTCAGATATGGTTCAGGTCTGAAGCTGTAAACCGGATGACATGAAACGGATTATACCCCTTTTGAGCGCAATGGTTCTGGGTCTGGCGGCAACGCAGACCTCTGCCCATATCGCCGTTCCCGTGCCACTGGCGCAGGCGCACGATGCCCAATGGGTTAAGGCGCAGTACGACCGCCGTGATCGCGGCGGGCGTGGTGGCGATAATCGTGGCGAAGATCAGCGTCGCGGCAACGAGCAGCCGCAGCGTACCTATTCAATCGATGAAGCCATTAATCTGGTGGAATCCCGCAGCGGCGGGCGCTATGTGTCCGGTAATCGCACGGGGCCTTCGACCTTTGTCATTAAGGTGCAGGTCGGGCCGAGCATCGTGTCCTATCGTGTCGATCTCGCCAACCGTTCCTTAAGCAGGATGTAATTCATGCGTATATTACTGGCGGAAGATGATCCTGATCTGTCGCGTCAACTGAAGTCGTCCCTGTCGGATGCCGGTTACGTGGTCGATCATGCGCCTGACGGGGAAGAGGCCCATTTTCTGGGGGATACAGAGCCTTATGACTGTATCATTCTGGATCTGGGGCTGCCCAAGATTGACGGCGTGTCGGTGCTTGAGCGCTGGCGGCGTGACGGCAAGGCGACGCCGGTGCTGATTTTGACAGCGCGTGGCGCCTGGTCGGATAAGGTGTCCGGCTTTGATGCCGGTGCCGATGATTACCTCACCAAGCCGTTCCATACCGAAGAATTGCTGGCGCGTTTGCGGGCATTGGTGCGTCGGGCCGCCGGTCATGCGCAGCCGCTTTTGGTGTGTGGCGGGTTGCGCCTTGATCCGCGCGCGGCGCGGGCTTCGGTCAATGGCGAGCCTTTGCGGCTTACCTCGCTTGAGTATCGTCTGTTGCATTACATGATGCTGCACAATGAGCGGGTGATTTCGCGCACTGAACTGGTTGAGCATCTGTACGATCAGGATTTTGATCGCGATTCCAACACGATCGAAGTGTTCATGGGACGTCTGCGCAAGAAAATTGGCACCGAGCGTATCGAGACGGTGCGTGGGCTGGGGTATCGCCTTAAGCCGCTGCATGACGAAGTGTCAGAAATCTGAGCATGACTGGACTTAAGGTCGCAAGCGACACGATCTGGTCATCGTTCTGGGGGCGCGGGTCTCTGGTCGGGCGGTTGATCCGGCTGGCGGCGATCTGGTTCATCTTTGCGCTGGTGCTGATCAGTGCCGGTCTGACGGCCTTTTTCAACTATTCGACCGTGACCCGCTTTCAGGCGGGCATTTCCGATATTGTACGTAATCTTTATACGCACACCGAATTTAATGCGGCCGGTCAGATCGATATCCCCGAACTGTATAATATCCGCACGGACGATATCTATTCGGGTCTGTACTGGCAGATCAATGAACTGGATGCCGCCGACAGGGTGATCAAGGTACACAAATCGGCCTCGCTGGCGGAACGTGAACTTCTGGGGCCGGAAAAGCTCGATAAGACCTCCGGTGAGCCGGTCTATTATAATGCCGAGGGGCCGCGTGATCAGCCTTTGCGGCAAGTCGCCATCTATCTGCGGATTCAGGATCGGCCCTTGCTGTTTATCGCCGGTGAAGACCGGTCGGAAGTGGACCGCAATGTCGGTCAGTTCGCGCTGATTACCGGATCGACGCTGATTATACTGGCGCTGGGGTCGCTGGCGGCCATTTTCCTTCAGGTGCGTATCGGGCTGCGGCCCTTGTTTGAGCTGACGGACGAGCTGGGGGAAGTGCGTACCGGTCAGAAGTCACGGCTTGAGGGGCAGTATCCGACCGAAATCGCGCCGGTGACCGAGCAGATCAATGCGCTGTTGAGTTACGGGCAGGAGGTCGTGGAGCGTCAGCGTACCCATGTGGGCAATCTGGCGCACGCACTGAAAACGCCTTTGTCGGTGCTGCTGACCAGTGCGGGAGACAGTCCTGAGCCTTTGGCAGATGCTATTCGCAAACAAACGACCCTGATGAAAGAACAGGTGGATCACCATCTGCGTCGCGCACGGGCGGCGGCACGTGCCCAGCATATGGGTGAGCGTACGCCGGTTGAGCCGGTGCTGGATGAACTGGCGGTCATGCTGGAGCAGGTATTCCGCGACAAGGATGTGATCATCGACTGGCGCGCGCCGGAAAATCTGGCCTTTCGGGGTGAGAAGCAGGATTTTCAGGAGATCGCCGGCAATCTTCTGGAAAACGCCTGCATCTGGTGCAAACACCGTATTCGTGTAACGGCGGCAATGGATACCGAGGCCGAAGGCATGACCTTGCTGATTGAGGATGACGGCCCCGGAATGCCCGAAAGCCGTTATGACGAAGTGCTGAAACGCGGGGCGCGGCTGGATGAATCTGCGCCGGGGTCGGGGCTTGGGCTGTCGATTGTCGATGAGCTTGTAAGGGCCTATGGCGGTCGGTTGCATTTTGAGCGCTCAGGGATGGGTGGTCTGAAGGCGGTTGTCAGCCTGCCCGCTAATTTCATAGCCTGACGCTCTTAAGGCTCAGAAATGCAGATCAGGGTTTGTTAACCCTGAAAGCGGCATAATGGGTATTATGGGTGTGTTTTGATGACTGGCAGTAGCGGGGAAATTCCCGAACATAAGCGCGTATTAATCCATCAGGTGATCAAGGCTTTGCCAGTTCGCGCCTTGCTGATGCTTGACCGGACGCTGGGGCTGTCGCAGGACGGTTCGCTCAGGGCTGTGCATGAAATCGTCAGTCAGCAACTGGAAAATCACGACACAAAGGCAATGATTTTCCGCCCCTATATGCCGATGTTCGAAGCCCGCGAAGACGGCCTTTCGGGGGTGCAGTTTCCCGTCTGGGTGCTGGATAATCTGTGGGCGGCGTTGCAGGTGCATGAGGCGGCACTTTTGGAACGGCTGCAGAAGTCGGTTCAGGGCGGCAAAAATTCAGACATGATGCCGCCTTTGTTTGCCGAGACGATTGAGGCGGCTGTAAAAATACTGCGTCAGAAGCCCGAAGCCGTATTGCCGGAGGGTTATGACGCCGACGATCAGGCAAGAATTGCGGACTTTGCGCTGTATCTGGATATCTATCCGACGGCGCGTGAGGCCATGCGCCGGATGCCGGAATGGCTGGGGCGGATAAGCGCGGAAAAGGCGGTCTCCATACGGATTCTGTTCAAGGATTCCGGTCGGGTTGTGGACGATGGCGGTTTGCGCTGGCTTGAGGTGGTGTACGCCAATCTGGAAGACGGGGCGGATATCATGGCCTTTGTCGGGGTTGTGACCGATCGCGCCAGCGACCGCTTCCTGAGCCAGTCTGAACTTGCGGTGTTTGGTGAGCGTGTTGTGGAGGCGGCCGAAAGGGCGCAGCGGCGTCTGATGCCGATGATCCGCGCGACTGACCGGCTGGCGGAATCGGCGGAAATGGTGTTGCAGGCTCTGCATCTCACTCAGGCGGTTGATGCGTCTGTTGAACTGACGCGGGGCGGAGCCTGGGCGGTGCGGATTGCGCGTATCCGGCAGGCGGTGTCTGCGCAGGTGGAAACCCATGTCGAGCGTTTGCAGAATCTGGTTGAGCGCGTCCTGCCTGCGCGGGATGAGCGCCACAACGGTCGTGTGGTCGGTATGTCACCACTGATTGAAGCGCCGTCAGACAGCGCCCTTAAGGATGCGCTGGGCCTGATTGGCTTTTGCAACCTTGTGAGAGCCGGAGCGACCCAGGGGGGGTACGCGGTTCATCTGGCGCAGGCGGTTGAGACGGCTGAGTTGTATCTTGAGGCCTATCTTGAAGGGTCGCTGGGGCTATATGCGCAGGCGGATGCGTCTGGGAAAGCGGTCATCAGATTGCAGTTTGATGCGATTGTTCGTCTGACTGAGGCCCTGTGTGGTCAGGAAAAAGGCCGGCTTGCGCGACGACGTGTCGCGTCTTCGAGTAGTCTTGATCTGTCGAAAACGGTTGCCTAAGCGGGGAAACCCTGCCTTAACCCTCGTTTACCGATGAACCAGTAATAGACGCACCCAATGCTGCTGTTTTCCATTTTGTCCGCGTTAGTGACCGCAGGTCTTCTGGGGCTGGCAGCGCTGTGGGCGCGCCGTAAGCCAGCGGATGGCCGTCAGGCGGCACGCGAAGGGTATGAGCGGTTTGTTGTCGATCTTGATAGTCGGGTGGCCAGTGGTGCCGCAGAGGCGTCCGTGGCGCACGAAGAAAAGCTTGAGGCGGCGCGGGCGCTGCTTAAGGCCAATGCCGAAACGGAAACGGCGCGCAAATCTGTGTCGCCCTTGTTCGGCCTGATCGGGGCCTTTGGCATTGGCGCGGCGGCGCTGGGGCTTTATCTGGTAATGGGTAAGCCTGAATTGCCGGATCAGCCCTATGCCCAGCGGCTTGAAAGCTGGATGGCGCAGGCCGAGACACAGCCGGAAACCCTGCCGTCCAAACCGCTGGCCGAGGTGTTCAAACGTCGGGCTGCCGATAATGCCGAAGACCCGCAATACTGGATGTTTCTGGGGCGGCTTCAGGTCATGGCCGGTGATTATTATGACGGCGCCAAGTCGTTTCGTGTGGCCGTGACCCTCAGACCGGAACAGGCAGAAGCCTGGTCGAATATGGGTGAGGCCCTGACCCTGATGAACGAGGGCAAGAGCGGGCCGGACGCGCGCGCGGCCTTTGAAGAGGCCCTGAGGCGCGACCCAAAAGACCTTTCGGGTCAGTATTATATGGGCAAGATTCTGGTGGGCGAAGGCCGCTTTGCCGATGCGCGCAGTCTGTTTGAGAATTTGCGGGCGCAGTTGCCGGTGGGTGACCCGCGGCGTCAGGCCGTGGATATGGAACTGGCCGGTCTTGAGCAGGCGCAGAGCGTTGATGCCGAGACCAAGGCACAGATTGCCGGAATGATTGCCGGACTTGAGGCGCGACTGGCCGAAGAACCGGAAAACCCTGATGGCTGGGCGCGGTTGCTGCGTTCCTATCGCGTGGTTGGCGATAAACAATCCGAAGCCCGCGTGTTGTCGGATATCGACCGTATTTATCAAAACAGGCCCGAACAGAAGGCCCAAATCATAGAAAAAGCAAATCGCCCCGTAGGTAGTCAATAGGATCGGAAGGGTCAGTTTTATGGGTTTTTGGCCGAAGTCGGCACGGGCGCGTAACCGCCTCAAAATATTCCTGATTGCCGCACCTGTGTTGATTGCCGGTGTGGCGCTGGCGCTTTTTGTCATGAAGGATCAGGTGGTCTATTTCTACACACCCGCTCAGGCCATTGAGGCCAATGCCCCCTTGCATAAAAACATGCGTCTGGGGGGGCTGGTGAAGGACGGCAGCGTGCAAAAGGACGCCGGTGGCGTAGTGCATTTTGTCGTCATGGACCAGAAGGCCGAGATGCGCGTCAGTTTCAAGGGCGACCTGCCGGATCTGTTCCGCGAAGGGCAGGGCGTGGTGTGCGAAGGGCAGATGGTATCGGATACGGCGTTCGAGGCGCGTACCGTGCTGGCCAAACATGACGAAACCTATATGCCCAAGGATGTTCAGAAAGCCCTTGAAGAACAGGGCGAGTGGCGTCCGGATGCTGCCAAATATAAGGAAGAGCCCAAGCCGTTTGGTGTGGCGCAATGATTGCCGAATTAGGTACTTTTTGTCTGGGGCTGGCCTTTGTGCTGTGTGTGGCCCAGAGCGTGCTTGTGCTGGCGGGGCAGTTTAAGGCTCTGCGCGGCGTTGAACGCCTGAGCGAAGGTCTGTCCTTAAGTGCGGCGCTGGCGGCGGTTCTGGCGTTTGCGGCGCTTTTGTATGCCTTTGTGGTGTCTGATTTCTCGGTTGCCAATGTGGCGCAGAATTCACATACGCTGAAACCGATGCTGTATAAGGTGTCGGGTGCGTGGGGCAGCCACGAAGGCTCGATGCTGCTGTGGTGTGTGATCCTTTTGGCTTATGGGGCGTTGATTACCCTGTTCGGGCGCGGCCTGCCTGACAGCCTCAAGCATAAGGTGCTGGGGGTGCAGGCCCTGCTGGGGGCGCTGTTTACCGGCTTTACACTTTTTTCGTCGAACCCTCTGGCGCGGATTGATCCGGCGCCGTTTGAAGGGCGTTCGCTTAATCCGATGCTTCAGGACCCGGCGCTGGCGTTTCACCCGCCGCTTTTGTATCTGGGCTATGTCGGATTGTCGGTCGTGTTTTCATTTGCCGTAGCCGCACTGATTGAGGGGCGGCTTGACCGGTCATGGGCGCGCTGGGTTCGGCCGTGGACGCTGGCGGCATGGGTATTCCTGACGCTTGGGATCGCACTGGGGTCGTTCTGGGCCTATTACGAACTGGGCTGGGGCGGCTGGTGGTTCTGGGATCCCGTGGAAAACGCTTCGTTCATGCCCTGGTTGGCAGCGACGGCGCTTTTACACAGCGCGATTGTGATGGAAAAACGCGATGCCCTGAAGTCATGGACGGTGTTTCTGGCGCTTCTGGCCTTTACGTTCTCTATGATGGGGGCGTTTCTGGTGCGCTCAGGCGTGCTGACCTCGGTGCATGCCTTTGCCGTTGATCCGCAACGCGGGATATTGTTGCTGATCATCCTGTTTGTCACGGCAGGGGCCGGTTTCACGCTTTATGGATTGCGGGCAGGCTCGCTTAATTCCGGTGGTATGTTTGCCAATGTCAGCCGTGAATCGACACTGGTGCTGAACAACCTGCTGATCTTTGTGGCTTTGACGACGGTGTGTCTGGGGACGCTTTATCCGCTTCTGATGGAGGCGGTGACGGGCAATGCCATATCGGTGGGCGAGCCTTATTACGTCCTGAGCTTTGTGCCGGCCATGGGGGTGGCCATGCTGCTGCTGCCGTTTGCGGGGCTTTTGGCGTGGAAGCGGGGCAATCTCAAAGCGGTGTGGAAGCAATTGCTTGGCGCGGCGGGTCTGAGTGTGCTTCTGACGGTTATTGGGCTGGCGCTGACACGTGATCTGACGGCGCTCAAGGGCTTAAGTCTGGGGATCGGATTCTTGCTGGGGGGCTGGGTGCTGTTTGGCAGTTTGCAACTGCTGGCGGAACGTACGCAGCTGTTTAAAATACCGGCGGCGGATTCCTGGCGACGGTTTACGGGACTGCCTCTGGCGACGCATGGTATGGTGCTGGCGCATATCGGGCTGGCTTTGTTTGTGCTGGGGGCCGTGGTTGAAACCAATACCCGACTGAGCGAGGTTGATAATCTGAAGGTTGGTGATCGCCTAAGTGTCGGCGGTTATCAGGTGACGCTGAAAGACATTCAGCAGATTCCGGGGCCGAACTATGATGCCGATCAGGCGGTTATTTCTGTGCGCAATGCGCGGGGTCAGGTTTGTGAAGCGCGGCCTGAACGCCGGTTCTATGCGGCTTCGGGCAGTGTGACGACCGAAGTGGCCCTGTGTTTCCGGCCTCTGGATGATCTGTATTTCGTGCTGGGAGAGCCGGTGATGGCCGCAGATGGCCCGCGCTGGCAGGTACGGGCATTGTACCATCCACTGGCGCGTCTGGTTTTTTTCGGGCCTTTACTGATGACGCTGGGGGGCACATTATCGTTGTTTGACCGCCGGTTACGTCTGGGGGTGGCTGCGAAAGGCAAGAAAGCATGAGCCGCAAGTTCTGGGTTTTACTGGCCTTTCTGTTCGGGCTGACGCAGGTCGCAGCGGCGGTATTGCCTTCGGAAACGATGAGCAATCCTGATCAGGATGCGCGGGCGCGCGCACTTTATCGCGAAGTGCGCTGTGTTGTCTGTCAGAACGAGAATATCGCCGGTTCCAGTGCCGATATTGCCGCAGACATGCGCCGCGACATAAGGCTGCATATCCGCGAAGGCCTGAGTGATGCCGATATCCGTCAGACCCTGCGTGACCGTTACGGCGACTATGTGCTGTTCCGTCCGGCGCTGAATCCGGCGACGCTGGCGCTGTGGTTTTTGCCGGTTGTCGTTCTGATTATTGGCGGCGTGATTTTTATGCGCCTGCCGCGTAAGGGAAGCGATGCAGGGGTTGCCGAACTGTCGCCCGAAGAACGGGCGCGGCTGGCGCAGCTTCTGGAAGATCAAGACAACAACCGGTCATCCTGACGTCATGATTTCGCCGTATCGGCGGCCTTAACTGCCTTATTGATGTGATAAAGCGCATTGTGACCCGATTACCCACTGGTCTAAGGGCAAAAAGCGCTTATGTTGTTTGAAACAACCCTAACAGGCTGATGAAGTAGGATCGATAATGGGGAACAAGTTCCTGAATACGGTATTTAAGCACAAGAGTGCGGTGGCTGGTGTGGTCGGCGGACTGGTGCTGGGCGCGGCTGTTGCAGGGGCCGCAGTGTCCGGCTTCGGCGGGCTTGGCTCGGACGGCGGCTATAACGGGGCGACGCTCCTCAAGACCGCAGAAGTTAAGCCTATGGCACCGCCTGCCGGTGCGCCCATGTCGTTTGCCGATATCATCGAGCGCGTATCGCCGGCTGTGGTCTCGATCGAGACCAAGGGTAAGGCACAACTGCCGCAAGGTATCCCGTCGATTCCGGGTTTTGATTTCCGTCTGCCTGAGCAATCCGAAGCCCCCGAAGTGCGCGGTGCGGGTTCAGGTTTCTTCATTTCGGCCGATGGCTATATCGTGACCAACAATCACGTCATTGAAAATGCCGATGAAATTACGGTCGAACTGACGAACAAGACCAAGCTGAAAGCCACGGTCATTGGCCGCGATCCGGCGACCGATCTGGCGGTCATCAAGGTCGATGGCCAGAACTTCCCTTATGTGAGCTTTGAAACCGAAACCCGTCCGCGCGTCGGTGACTGGGTTGTGGCCGTAGGTAACCCGTTCGGCCTTTCGGGTACGGCGACCGCAGGTATTGTGTCGGCCTTTGGGCGTCCTGACGGGGCGCAGGGCTATGTCGAATATATGCAGATCGATGCGGCCATCAACCGTGGTAACTCCGGTGGCCCGACCTTTGATCTTAATGGTCGTGTGATCGGTGTGAACTCGGCGATTATTACGCCGTCGGGCGCCAATGCCGGTGTCGGCTTTGCCATTCCGGCCAATACCGCCGAAGCGATTACCTCAAAGCTGATCGCCGGTGGCAAGATTGACCGTGGCTATATTGGTGTGTCGATTCAGGGCGTGACCGATGAAATTGCTGAAAGCCTTGCGCTGGCGGACAAGGACGGGGCCTATATTGCCGATATGGCGCGTGGCGGGCCTTCGGAAAAGGCCGGTGTTCAGGTCGGCGATATCGTCAAAAAGGTCAATGGTCAGTCGATCAAGACTTCGGCGGATCTGACACGTCGTGTCGCGGATGTACGTCCGGGTGAAAAGGTAACGCTTGAGGTTCTGCGTAACGGCAAGCTGACCAATGTCACCATCACGGCGGCCTTGCGTCCGTCCGAAGATGAGCTGGCCAAGGGGCTGGGCAACAATCCGACGACACCTGACGCCAAGGGCCTTGAGCCGGTTCTGGGCATTAAGGTTGCCCCTATTGATACCGCTGCGCGTCGCAGCTTCAGCATCGGGGATTCGGTCAACGGTCTGGTGGTGCTTGAGGTCGATGCCACAAGTGACGCCGGCAAGAAGGGTCTGCGGGCCGGTGACGTGATCGTGCGGGCGAACAACCTGCCGGTCACCAACCGTGAAGCGCTCAATAAGATTGTCTCTGACCTTAAGGCCGAAGGACGCCCCAGCGTGCTTCTGCTGGTGAACCGTAACGGAAGCAATATTCCGGTGCCTCTCAGCCTTAAGTAAATGATTACATAATCTTAAGATAGTTAAGCGGCCCCGCAGGTTTACGGGGCCGCTTTTTTCTTATTATATGTTAGAAAAAGGGGAGGCTGCATGACCCAGGTACTGATTGTTGAAGATGATGTCGAAGCGGCCCTGACCATGCAGAAAGGCCTGCGTGAAGCGGGTATTTTCGCTACCCTGACCCATGACGGCGAAGCGGGATTGACGGC
>JASGFL010000003.1:0-84597 GCA_047605545.1 Asticcacaulis sp.
CGCATTGCGGCGCGGCTTAAAGTCAACAGGGAGGAAACGCCCAGGAAGGGCGACAACGCCGAAGCGCTGATGAGTGGATATATAGGGCGCGCGGCGAAAAGTTCAAGCGCGATAATGCGCGAAAGTGATCAAACCGAAGTTACAATGTGTAATTTTATGTATAAAAAACACAAATCTTTTTAATTTCAGCTTGTTAGGCGTTTGGAGTGAAATTCAAGATGATCGTCGATGAACGATGAAATGAAATAATAGCTGTGATCGTAACCTTCGTGTCGGCGGAGCGTAAGCTTCTGACCGGCCACAGAAGCCGCCTGTTCAAGCAGTTCGGGCATCAGTTGCGTCTCAAGGAAGCTGTCGCCCAGACCCTGATCGACCAGAATATCATCAAAGGGCGCGCCCTTGCCTTTGGACAGGCGAATGGCAGCGTCATAACGCTCCCATGTCGTGTGGTCTGCGCCCAGGTAGGCATTGAAGGCTTTTTGACCCCACGGACAGCGGGTTGGTGAAGAAATAGGGGCAAAGGCTGACACCGAACGGAACAGGTGCGGATGGTTCATCGCCAGAGTCAGCGCGCCGTGCCCGCCCATTGAGTGGCCGGAAATGCCGACGCGGCTGGTATCTGCGGGGAAATTTTCGGCAATCAGCGGCAGCAGTTCTTCGGTGATGTAGGTTTCCATCTGGAAATGTGGTGTCCACGGGCTTTCGGTGGCATTGACGTAAAAGCCTGCACCCTGACCGAGATCATAGGCTTCGTCATTGGCAACATTTTCACCGCGTGGTGAGGTATCAGGGGCGACCACCATAAGTCCCAGTTCGGCGGCGCGTTTATAGGCACCGGCCTTTTCAGTGAAATTATTCGCCGTGCAGGTCAGGCCCGAAAGCCAGAGAAAGACCGGAAACGGGCCGTTACCTTCGGGGACAAAGACACTCAGGGCCATCGGGGTTTGTGTCGCGCCTGAGTCATGTTTAACAAACCGGAGACGCCCACCGGCAATCTTGTGTTCAGAGGTGACTTCAAAACCGGACATGGTGAGATACTCCTTATTGGGTTTGTCTGATCCTAGATCAGCGCGCATAAGATTGCGATTAGAGCGCATCCGCGCGTTTGGGAAGCTTAAAGCCTCCCGATCCGTGTCAGTACCAGGTTACGGGTTTATGTTACCCGTGTTCAAGTCCTTTGCGATAGCGGCGGCTGCCGCGCAGGCTTGTCCCGTCGCTCAGTCTTATATCAAAATCCCCCGAAGAGGCGGTGACGCTATCGGTAATGAAGCGACGATTGACCAGTCGTGATCTGTGGATGCGCACAAAATCTTCCGGCAGACGTTTATGCAGCTCATCCAGACCTGTGCGTATCAGCACGGGCAGGGGGCGTTTCGTCAGGTGTAGTTCGGCATAGTTGCCTGCGGCGGCAATCCACATAATTTCTGAAGGGTACAGGTGACAGGTTTGATTGCCCGAACGAAAGGTCATGGGCGCGTCATGCTGTTTCGCATCCGTGTGCGGTGCATCGCGGGGTGTCAGATAATGATCTCCGATCACCAGCACCGCCATGATCAGAACATAGGTCGGGCCATCCTTGGCGGCTTCATACAGCATTTGTAACAAAAGGCGGCCGTTTGAAAAATCATAGTGGCTACCTATCAGGCCATAGATCGCCTTACGTGCGCCGACCATCAGCAGGACGTGCCCAAGCCAGAAGAGAATAAATAAAATAAGATGCCCCCCAAGCGCCGACATACCGTTTTGCGGACTGAGTGCGTAACGCCTGTAGGCCAGATACAGGAGCGGTGACAGGGCCAGTATGGCCGCCATGCTGGTCAGGCTATGTAAGGTGGCGTGCCATGATCTGGTGGCGGTGGGCCGGATGAGGGCTTCTAAGCCTTCGCTGCCGAGTGTGGCGATCAGGGCCAGACAAATCATAGCGGCAACCGCACAACAGAACGGCCACAGTTTCAGGCCGCGCGTGTCCGCCAGCCATCTGCGCAAAGGCGCCACCGTTTGTCCCTCAGGCGCAACCGCTTGTGTCATTCGAATTCAAGCGTCCGTTTCAGGCGGTATATCGAAGGCTGTCTTCCTGTCATTGGCGTACTTTTTTATGTCTCTTGCACTTAGCAGTCTTATCCATGACTGGCGTCGTTATGTCACGGCCATTATTGCGCTGGCGGTATCGGGTTTGCTTGTCCTGTGTATGGTCGGCATGTTTGTCGGCATGGGTAAGTCCAATACGGCAACGGTCGATCGTTCGCCTGCGGATATCATGATCCTGTCACCGCGTTCGGAAAGCCTTTATAACAACAGTTTCGGTCAGCCCCGTCGTCTGATGGCAGGCATCTATGCGCACCCAGATGTAGTGGAGGTTCAGCCCTATGATACCGGCTGGGCGGCCTGGTCGAATTTCCCCAGCGACACGCAACCGGCGCGCAACGAAGGCGTGGTCGTCTCGATTGTGGATCCTGTGCCGGACTCAGTGACTGTGCCGGTCGATTTTAGCCCGGAGGCGCGGGCCGCCCTGAGGGTGCCCTATACGGTGCTTATTGATGAAACGGCCCGCGGGCGGCTGGGGGTTGAGGCCGGACAGGATGCCAAGATTAACGGTAAGCGGATCAGGGTCGGGGCAACGGTTTCAGGCTATCCGGCATTGTTCAACACAACCATCTATATGTCGCGCCGTACGGCTTCATTACTGGGGGTGTATCGTGAGGGGGGGCGCGTCGGGGCGATCATGGTCAGGATACATAGCCCTGAGCGTGCCGAAAGCGTGGCGGCAGAGCTGAATATTATGGGGCAGGGTCAATACAGGGCGTGGGCGCGGGCGGAACTGTCACGACGCAGTCAGATCGCCCTGCTGAAAGAAGGCGGGATCGCCATCATGATCGGCTTTTCGGTGTTTGTGTCGGTGTTTATCGGTGTCGTCATTACCTGGCAGACCTTACAGGCCGCCATATCCGCAAGTCTGAAAGAGTTCGCCACCTTCAGGGCCATAGGTATCCCTATGTTCCGGCTGCGTTGCGTGGTTATGGAGCTTAGTCTGTGGGTGGGGCTTGCGGGCGTCGCTATGGCGGCGGGTTTAAGCTGGCTGATGAGCCTTCTGGCCGGTCTGCTGCATGTGCCCATGGCGTTTCCGCCCTATGTCACCGTTCCGGTTGCGGTCGGGCTGATGCTGACGGCCATGGCGTCCGGTTTCTTCTCACTTGGGGTGCTGAATAAGGTTCAGCCCGCTGACCTGTTGAGGTGAGCGGGCTGAGGCCTTTATCAGAATACCACGACGGAGCGGATGGATTCACCGGCGTGCATCAGGTCAAACGCCTTGTTGATGTCCTCAAGGCCGAAGGTGTGGGTGATCATCGGATCGATCTCGATCTTGCCGTCCATGTACCAGTCAACGATTTGCGGCACATCGGTACGACCGCGTGCACCACCAAAGGCCGAGCCTTTCCACACGCGGCCGGTCACCAGCTGGAACGGACGGGTGGAGATTTCCTTGCCGGCTTCGGCGACGCCAATGACGATGCTTTCGCCCCAGCCGCGGTGACAGGCCTCAAGCGCCTGACGCATAACGGTGGTGTTGCCGGTACAGTCAAACGTATAGTCCGCGCCGCCGCCGGTCAGTTCCACCAGATGCGGAACAATATCGCCATCGATCTTGGTTGGGTTGACGAAGTGCGTCATGCCGAAACGACGGCCCCATTCGGCCTTTGAGTCATTAAGGTCAACGCCGATGATCTTATCGGCACCGACCATTTTCAGGCCCTGAATGACATTGAGGCCAATCCCGCCGAGGCCAAACACCACGGCATTGGCACCGGGTTCTACCTTGGCCGAATTGATGACCGCGCCGACGCCGGTGGTGACGCCACAACCGATGTAACAGGCCTTGTCAAACGGGGCGTCGCTGCGGATCTTGGCCAGCGCGATTTCCGGCAGAACCGTGTGGTTGGCAAAGGTCGAGCAGCCCATATAGTGATGGATGGTCTGGCCCTTATAGGAAAAGCGCGAGGTGCCGTCCGGCATCAAACCCTTGCCCTGCGTGCCGCGAATGGCGGTACAGAGGTTGGTTTTGCGCGACAGGCAGGACTTACACTGGCGGCACTCAGGCGTATAAAGCGGAATGACGTGATCGCCCGGTTTCAGGGTAGTGACGCCCGGCCCGACCTCAAGCACTACGCCTGCGCCTTCGTGCCCGAGGATCGACGGGAACAGCCCTTCGGAGTCCAGACCGTCAAGCGTATAGGCATCCGTATGGCAGATGCCGGTGGCCTTGATTTCCACCAGAACTTCAAAGGCCTTGGGGCCTTCGAGATCAACTTCGACGATTTCGAGCGGTTTTTTGGCCTCAAAGGCCACGGCGGCGCGGGTTTTCATGAGCACATATCCGGCAAATCAGAAAGACAACTCAGGTGGTTATGGCGCTCAGGGGCGCTAAAGTAAATCCAATAATATTCAAAATCTTATAACCGTTCTGTGTTCACTGTGTGCGGTGCAAGATTTCATATCGCGGTGCGAAATAAAAAAGAATTGAATATTGTGCTTATTTGAACAAGCTTGCCAAAATTCAAATATCTGTCAAGCTGATGGCAAGATAACATAATAACAGTATGAGGAAATGGCTATGAAAGACACCCTGATTTCTTTGGGGCTTATCAGCCTCATGGTGGCCCTGTTTATTGTTACAATCCTGTCCACAGGGCACGCCAGTTTCGGCCTGAGCGAGTGCATACCCATTGCCGCAGCCGTCTTGATGATTGTGGCGATTATAAGCAGCCACAAGGCCAGCAAACGCAAACATATGGAATAGGAAGCCCTGCGCCTTAAACAAAAAGACCGCCTGCATCACAAGGTGCAGGCGGCTTCAGTTTGTGCCGTTTCCGCTGCAAATAGGGGTTCGGAGAGGAACCGGCAGGACGGGAACTGATATTGGGAAGCGGCTGTTGGGTTGACCCGCAGCCGCTTTGTTTTGGGCGTTAGTTCTTGATGGTGAAACCAACGAAGAAGCGGCGGCCCGAGTAGTTTTCGTTGATCAGGCGGATATCGCCTGCGGTGGTACGTTCGGTTTCTTCCGTCAGGTTCTTACCTTCAGCGAACAGCGATAGGTTCGGAGCGAAGGACGGACGGTAGGTAGCCTTAGCGTCTAAATAACCGGTCGCATCGGCAAAGACGGGCTGACCCGAGGTATCCGAAGCGCTTACCAGATATTCATCGCGGTAGTTGTAGGCCAGACGGGCATTGATCGGGCCCTTGTCGTACCACAGGGTCAGGTTATAGCTGGCTTTCGACAGGCCCGGATAGGGCAGTGGCGAGCCATCAAGTGCGCTGAACAGCTTTACGTTGTCAGCTTCCTGATAAGTGTAGTTAGCGTCAACCCCAAGACCTGACCAGATGCCCGGCAGGAAGGTGAAGGCGGTTTTCGCCGTCAGCTCAACACCTGAAATCTGGGCACCTTCGCCGTTGATGTAGCTGTTGTAGTAGTAACGGGTGCCGTCACCAAATACGTCCTGAAGGCCAAGTGCTACTCGATCGCTGACGTAGAAAGTGGTGATATCCTTAAAGAAGAAGCCAGCGCTCAGCTGCGTGTCACGGTTTGGATACCACTCAACGCTCAGATCGTACTGGTCCGCGCGGTAAGGCTTAAGGCCCGGGTTACCTGCGTTACAGCTATCTGGTTCTTCGGCACCGCCGTCATTGGTAAAGTCGATGGTGCAATCGATGTTCGGTTGCAGGAAGCCGAGCTTCGGACGTGCCATCAGCTTGGCCCAGCCGGCACGAACATTCAGCTCGCTCGGGATGATCCAGGTGTTGATGTTAAAGCTTGGCAGGTAAACCGTGTAATCATCCTTCATGGTGGTGAAGGTGTTGCTGACGATAGCGGTTGTCGTACCGGCGCTGGTGTTTGCCGGATCGTTGTAGCGCTTCTCGCGACGGATTTCCTGACCCGAAGCGGTCACTTCGGTCGTAACGCGGCGCAGACCAAAGTTACCGGATACGTCATAGCTCCATGCCGGGAAGGCATAGTTGATGCGGAAATACTGCGCGTCTGTCTTTTCCTGAATGTTGTACGGAATCTGCTTGTAGGTGTTGCCATCGCTACCTACGGATTCATACAGGTTGTCCAGATTGAAGTGCGAAGTGTCCAGATGCTGGGCTACGCCATTGAAGGTCGGGTAGAGCCAGTTGCTGGCGATGTTGCCGCCACCAAAATAGAAGGTAGTCGGCAGAGGCGTGAGCGAGTCAGCGAACACGCTGTTTGCAAAGGCGCGCGACCAGTTCTCGGTCGAGTTCCAGTGGTCAGTGTTATAGACCATGCCATAGGTAGGGGCCGTCTGATCAACCAGCTGGCTATCAACGATAATAGCGGTTGAGTTGATTGAGTTGGCGTAGACAACTGTGTTGTCAAGAGCGCTCGAAAGGCTTGCGCCCGGATCGACAATATAGCCGCCGTAACCGTATCCGGAGCTGACGGCATCGGTGAAGCGTGCACCGAACTGAACGCTTTCGATGAACTTCCAGTTAGCGTTGTAGGTGAAGTCCAGCTTGTACTGATCTTCGGTATTGGCCGACTGAGACGGACGATACTGGATCTGGAACTGACGCGCCGCAGCGATGTCAGACGGGCTGTAACCCTCAGCAAAGGTAAAGGTCGGAGCATTGTTTTCACCCAGAGCAACCACCATGCCCGGAACGTCGAAGCTGACGCTGACATTGTTGGTCTGGCTCAGGGTTTCGGTTTCAGCATTGGCACCGGTGAAGGCAATTTTCCAGCGGTCGCCATTATAGTTGAAGCCGTAGGAGATATATTCCGACGTGGCCTTATAGTTGAAGTCACGCGAAGAAATGCTGAAGGCGCTGTTGCCGCCTTTGCCCGAGTTGTTCGTACAGTCGCCTGCCGTCCAGGAAACAACATTGTGGTTTTCGTCAACCACGACGCCGGGGACGTTAATAGCTGTGCCGATTTGTTGTGTGCCGTTGGCAAGTAACTGATCAGCAACAATATCAACGCCGCATCCGTTGCCGGAGTGGTTCAGGCGGCTCAGAGCGGTGAAGCTGGTGCCGTAGTTGATGTCGTTAAGTTGCTGGTTACGACGGTTGTACTGGTAGCTGGCCCAGACATCCATCTTGTCATTGATGCGGTACTGCGCGGTCAGTTCAGCCGACGAACGGTCATCGTCACGCGTCCAGACGCGGTAGCGCTGGTTACGGCCGTTATAGTCGAACCACTGGCTCAGGCACTGGTTGACGAAGGTCGTGTTGGAGATGGCGCTAGGGTCCGGCGACGTCGCCGTCCAGCAATCGGCTTTATTCTGAATGCCCGACAGAGCGTTATTAATATCAGAGCTGTAGGCGGCATTGTAATATTCAACCGTCTTGTCAGCGGAGCCGTCGAAATCGGCCAGACGCGCCCAGGAGTGGTTGTCGATAAAGTCGCCACGGGTGCTGACCTTATCTGAGGTCAGGTTGGCCATGAGGCCAAGGCGACCATCAAGCAGTTGAGTGGCGCCGAAAATGCTGGCGCGAGGTGTCCAGCCATCAAGCGTATCAAGGTTTTGCCAGGAGCCGGTGATCGAATAGGTAGGCTTGCGGAAATCGAGTGGCTTACGGGTCTGAACGCTGACGGTACCGCCGACGCCGCCTTCGGTCATATCTGCGGTAAAGCCCTTGAAGACGTCGATGGACTTGACGAGTTCCGAAGGAAGCTCGCGGAAGTCCTGACCACGGCCGCCGCCGCCATAGACGCTGATGTTGCCCGCGGTAGACATCAGGCTGACGCCGTTGATTTCAACACGGTTCAGGTCAGGCTCAACACCGCGAATAGATACCTGCGTGCCTTCACCCATGTCGCGTGCCAGCTGAACGCCGGTGATGCGGCCCAGCGCTTCACCTACGTTTTTGTCGGGAAACTGGCCGATATCTTCAGCAACGATGGAGTCAGCAATGGTGGCGTTACGCTTCTTGCGCTGCATGGCAGACTGAAGCGAAGCGCGGGTGCCGACAACGGTAACTTCGGTCACGTCGCTGTCGTCATTAGCTGGTGCAGCGTCCTGAGCAAAGGCCGGAACCGAGGTGGCCATCATGCCGATGGCGACAATGGCGGTGGTGCGGCGCAGATAATGCCGGAAAGCGGGGGTTGAAGGTTTCATTTTACACTCCTGAAGACTGAAGCCGCACGCCCCTCACGGGCGACCCAACCACATGCGGTCTGTTCAGCTCTGGACGCTTCGGGGTGACGCAGCAGAAAAACCGGAGGGTTTGTTCTGTGCTGACGATGATGTGCCCGGATTGGGGAGGTTTCCCTGAGAGCGATCCGAATTGATCAGACCTTATGCGGTTTGCTGAAAGGTGTCATTTACGATCACGATCAATCAGTCAATATACATTTTCGACATAACGGCAATATTTAAATATATCGCCACAATGTGCGACATTATGGCATCATAATTTGACAATAAATCATTATTATCGCCATTTTTGGCCCATAATTGCGTCATAATGCGAATAACCACGATATATAAAATGTGTTTTGTGTTTCATATATTTTGCAAATATTCATTTTTTCTATAATAAAAACACAAATATTTATTTAATAAAATATATACCATAAATTACTTATAATTACTTAGACGATTTAAATGTTTATGTCACTTTGCATTAATGAAAGTCTTTATAAAAATTATTTCAATCAGTAATGATCATGTTGTCTGCGTGGAACACGTAACCGGCATTACAAACGGGCAGGGTGCGCCCTAAGTCTTGTGGAAAAAGGCATTGGCAGCGGTTCAGGGGCGCAGGCATGAAAAAAGCCCGCCGGTTAAGGACGGGCTTTAGACGTGTCGGAAGTGAGGCGGGATTATTTCGCCGCTGTTTCAGCGGCCTTCGCCTTGTAATAATTGGCCATGACGTCAAAAGCCAGTTTGCGAACACCGGTTTCAGACAACAGGCCCTTACGGTTCCAGCCATTCTGGATGACAGGATGCTCACGGCGCAGGGACTGGAAGTCCTTGAGGATCCAGGGCGACATGCCGCGAAGCTGCGGGATGTTGTCGGCCATTTTCAGGGTCTGGCGATAATATTCCGCCTGAAAGTCCTCGGTGTACTTGCCGCGGATGCCATCGCCTTCGCGCAGACCGGCCAAAGCATCAGCCCCGAACTCGGACAGGACGACGGGCTTACCTGCGGGCACTTCCCAGCGCAGTGACGGCAGGGACTCAAGCGTGTCATTGCCATACCAGCCGGCATAGGTGTTGACTGCCATCACATCCAGTTTGTTGACCAGAGGGTCTTCGATATAGATGACGGTCTGACCGTTTTCTACGCGGCCCTTAACCAGCAGGGCGGCGCTGATCAGGCGGCTTGGGTCAATATCACGTACCGTATCGGCCAGAGCGCTGTGGAAAGCGTTGCGGCTGTCGGTGACGGGGGTTTCATTGCCGACACTCCACATGACTACCGACGCGCGGTTACGGTCGCGGTAAATCATTTCCGCCAGCATGGTGCGGGCCTTAAGCAGGGTCGCAGGGTTTTCCCAGTCCACCGTCCAGTAAACAGGGATTTCGCTCCATACCAGAAGGCCCATCTCATCGGCCATACGTACCGTAACGTCTGAGTGCGGATAGTGCGACAGGCGTACATAGTTGCCGTTCATGCCGTACTTGATTTCACTCAGAAGGGCGCGTGACGCCTGTTCGGTCATGTTGCGGGCCGGATTGGGGCCAAATTCTTCTTCGTGGAGAGAGACGCCACGCAGGAAGATTGACTCACCGTTCAGCAGAATACGGTCGCCATCAACCTGAATGGTACGGAAACCAACGCGGTCATTTAAGGAATCTGACTGGGTCGAGAAGGTGACATCATAGAGATTAGGGGTTTCCGGTGACCACTTTTTCAGGTTACGCGGCGCCTTGGTTTCAAAGCGTGCATAGCCGTTAGCATCTGTGGTCGCAGACAGTTTTACCGTCAGGCCGGATACCGAAACACTGACCGTCTGTCCGGCGGCCTGTGGCCCGTCTAGCTTGGCCAGACCTTTCAGGCGACCATCGGTGGTCAGTTCAATCACGGCATCATCAATATAGGTCTGAGGCGTATAGATCAGGCGCACCGGACGGGTGATACCGCCGTAAATATCCCAGTCAGTAATGGCGGTCGGGATGGTTTGCGGGCCGTGTTCAGAATCGACACCTACGGTCAGGCGGTTTTCACCGGCGCGCAGCTTGTCTGTGACTTCGAACGTGAAGGGGGTGTAGCCGCCTTCGTGCTCGCCGACTTTTTCGCCATTAAGATAGATGTGGGCGTGATAGTTGACGGCTTCGAAGCGCAGGAAGGCGCGACCGCCCTTGAGATCCTTTGGGGTGAACTTGCGCTGGAACCAGATCAGACCGTCATAGTAGCGCAGTTCCGGTTCAGCGGCATTCCACGCGCCGGGAATAGTCATGCGCGGGCCACGATCCATATCAAATTCAAAGAAATCAACCCCGCCCTTGGCTTCGACTGCGGCCACATCGATGTCGCGGTAACGCTGCATGCGGGACTTGGCGACCCAGCCGTTGATGTCAGTCAGGCCGGTGCGGTACATATCTTTGGAATAGGTCCACTGACCCGACAATTCGTCATGGGTGCGATCAATGGCACCGGTGAGCAGGTGCGGGGGGCGTAAGGTCTCGGCGGCCAACACGGGCGTGGCCATAATCAGGCCAAGCGCCATCGCCAGCAATGTGCGAAAGGGCTTCATGGGACAGTTTCCATTATGTCTGGTTAGTTGTCAGATAACTTAGCCTTAGTAACGGTAAACCCCTGAGGCCGCAACCCATAAATCACCATCGATCAATACTGATCAGTGCGGACCTTTAAACGACCTTTGAGTAGCGCTCGCCGGCATCGACTTTTCGGGCTTGCGCATAGAGGTCGAAAGTACAGGCAACCGAGCGGATCAGCATGGGATAGACCGAGTGAAAGCGGACATGCCGGTTGCTGACCGTCACCAGACCGGCGTCAACATAGGGCCTGAGGGCGGCAATATCGGTATCCAGATAGTCTTCGGCATAACCATACTGTTTCAGGCGTGCGGGGATGTCGGCGGCGAAATAGCACATCAGATCGCTGATGATCGCCTTACGCAGTTTGTCATCGCCGCCATAGACCCAGCCATTGCGTGTGGCCAGTTGTCCTTTGGCGAGGCAGTTCTGATAGGTGGTGGCCTGAGGAATGTTCTGGACAATACCTTCATCCAGTTCGCTGATCGAAGAGGCCCCCAGCGCAATCAGGCGGTCATTGGGCATGTCGGTATAGCCCATGAAGTTGCGTCTGAGGGTGCCGCTTTTTAACGCGCGGCTAAGGCCGTCTCCGGCTTTGGCGAAGTGGTCGATGCCGATGCTGTCATATCCTTGTGCGTTCAGGGCTTCGGTCAGCAAAAGGGCAAATCCGGCCTTATCGTCGATTGACGGTAAGGTGCTCTCATCAATCAGGGACTGATGCTTTTTGAACCAGGGCACATGGGCATAGGAAAAGACGCTGATGCGTGAGGCCTCAAGGCTTTCGACCTCTTTCAGGGTTTGCCTGAGGCTGGCGTTTGTCTGTTGCGGCAGACCATAGATCAGGTCGATCCCCAGCGCTTCGAGGCCATAGCTGCGCAACAGGTCAACCGAAGCCCTTATGCGCTCAATTGGTTGAATGCGGTTAATGGCCTGCTGCACGTCGGTCTGTGTGTCCTGCACCCCCAGACTGATACGATTTAACCCAAGCGCGGCATAGGTTGAGGCCTTTGCGGCGGTGACGCGGCGAGGGTCAAGCTCAATGGAGATTTCCGCATCAGGGGCCAGGTCAAAATTGCGGTGCAGGGCTTCGAACAGTCTGCCCATATCCACGGGTTCGAGAATGCCGGGGGAGCCGCCCCCGAAATGCAGGCTATGAACCTTTGGGCGATGACCGATGTTTGCGCCGACCATATCGGCTTCGGCAATTAGATGATCGACATAGGGTGTCAGCGGCGCATAGCGGCGGGTAATCTGGGTGTTGCAGCCACAGAAATAGCACATCTGCTCACAGAAGGGCACATGCACATATAAACCGATGCTCTTGTCGGGCGTTAACTGACCGAGCCATTGTTCGTACTGCTGGGCGGACACAGGCATGAAATGGTGCGCGGAAGGATAGCTGGTGTAGCGCGGTGCTTCCTGTCCCAGATATTTCAGTGCGTCATGCTCCTGCCATGAGCGTTGAGACGCATGGCGGTTTGGCAGTGGCGTAATATTGCCCATGGGGTGCGGCCTTTTCAGCAGTGGTGCCGCCCTTTTAGCGCATAATAACCCTTTGGTTTATGTGGCCAAAGGTCGCGCCATTTGCAAAGCCCCCTGCCGTATATGACTTAGGACGGCGGTTTGCAGGGTGGTGGGGCGAAATCCCTTGCGGGTCGTTAGGCCAATGGCGCGCAAGGAACCGGTCAGGGGCGGGCCCATGATTTTCAGCAGTCCGGTATCAAGTTCGTGCCTGACCTGACGCGCCGACAGAAGGGCGGCGTGGTCTGTGCGCAACAACAGGGCGCGGATGGCCACCAATGAGGAACATTCAATAACCCGCATCGGCGGCTGAAGGCCCTTGGTGCGCATAAAGCGGTTGAAGTTGTCGCGCGCGGGTGTGGCTTCGCGCGGCAATATCCATGACAGCGCCCCAAGTTGTTCCGGCGTGAGCTTATCGCGGTCGGAATCAAAATTTTTCGCAAAGGGGTGGGCGTTGCGCACCACAATGGTCAGCGGGTCATCGAACAATAGTTCCTGCTCAATATCGGCCGCAGGTACGGGATCGCGCAGCGCCCCAAGGATAAAATCGATGCGACCGTGCCGCAGGGCCGACAACTGCTCATCATAGGGGCCATCAATGATGCGGATGCGGGCGTCGGGATAATCACTCAGGGTGCGGGCCACCGCTTCGGGCAGCCAGTCCGCCCGCGCCAGAGGCAAGGCTCCGATACTTAAGCCACCTTCGATAATGCCCTGTATTTCTTTCAGTTCATCCAGAGCCAGACGCAGTTCCGCCTGATAAAGACCGAAATGTCGCGCCAGCATGTGGGCCTCAGGGGTGGCATCGGCCCCATTACGCCACAGGGTGACACCGGTGAGGGTCTCAAGTTCGCGGGCCGCGCGATGGATACTGGGTTGCGACAGACCAAGCAGACGCGCACCTTGCGAAAAGCCACCGCCTTCCATGACCGCATTAAGGGCACGCATCTGGCTTTCGGAGATCAGCCGGTGCAGGGGAACCCGCTGGCGATCAGGGCGGCGTGCCGCCAGAATCGTTTCGGCCGATTTGAGATAGTCCAAAGCCTGAGAGACGCGGGCCGCAAAGGCATGGCCGGAACGTGTCGGGATCATGCCGTGCGCGGAACGTTCAAATAGCTGCGCCGACACTTCGTTCTCAAGCGCGCGTATGGCACCGGAAACCGCCGGTTGGGTCATGTGCGCAAAATCAGCGGCTTTCAGGGCGCTCTTGTGGCGGATTACCGCGTCAAAGGCCAGCAATCGGCGATGTTTCAGCATGGTCAGTTTCCGGCATCTATAGCCAAAACTTATAGCATGGAGCCGTGTTTAATCTAACGCTTAATCGTGTTTCGGTCGTACAGATATGCAAAATAACTAAAAATTCGGAGGCCATTTAGCTATGCCAACAGTTGTCACGGATATCAAACGCCCCTCGCCGGAGGCGGTCGCCATACTCGAAAAGCATGGTGTGGCCACCGTGCACGAAGCGCAGGGCCGCAAAGGCCTGCTGGATTCGGGCCTGAGGCCAATCTATCGCCCCGTCAGCATTGCCGGGCCAGCCGTGACGGTCGAGCTTGCGCCCGGCGACAACTGGATGATCCATGTGGCCGTTGAGCATTGTCAGGCCGGTGATGTCTTGGTGGTGTCGCCGACCTCAGCCAGCGAAGACGGCTATTTTGGTGACCTTCTGGCGACCTCGCTCAAGGCGCGTGGCGTTAAGGGGCTGATTATCAATGCCGGTGTGCGCGACATTGCCACGCTTACGGAAATGGCTTTTCCGGTGTGGTCAAAGGCGGTCTATGCCCGTGGTTGTGTGCGGGCGACCCTGGGCAATGTCAATCTGCCGGTCGTCATTGCCAATGAGTTGGTGAATGCGGGTGATGTCATCATCGCCGATGACGACGGCGTCTGTGTGGTGCGCCGTGATGAGGCCGAAGCCATCGCCCAGAAGGCAGAGGCACGCGCCGCATCCGAAGAGGCGCGCCGTGTACGTTTTGCCGAGGGTGAACTGGGGCTGGATATCTATGATATGCGCCAGAAGCTGAAGGATATGGGTCTGACCTACGTAAAACAGGCGGACCTGTAATGAGCCGCGCTCTTCCTGCCCTTCTGATGCGCGGGGGTACTTCAAAGGGGCTTTATGTCCTGAAAAGTGACCTGCCGGCTGATCTGGCCTTACGCGATGCGGTGCTTCTGAACGTCATGGGTTCTCCGGATCCGCGTCAGATCGACGGGGTAGGGGGGGCGCATCCGCTGACCTCAAAAGTGGCGGTAATTTCAAAGTCCGAACGCGAAGATGCCGACATCGACTATCTGTTCCTGCAGATATTTCCCGATAAGGACATTGTCACCGATCAGCAGAACTGCGGGAATATTCTGGCCGGTGTCGGGCCGTTTGCCATTGAAACCGGCCTGATCAAGCCGACCGGTGACGTGACCGAAGTGCGTATCTTCATGGTCAACACCTCTTCGATTGCTGTGGCGACGATTGAGACGCCAAACGGTAAGGTCAATTACGAGGGCGATGCACGCATTGACGGCGTACCGGGCACGCATGCGCCGGTGATGCTCAATTTTCTGGATGTGGCCGGATCAAGCTGCGGGGCGCTTTTGCCGACGGGCAATGTGGTCGATGAGGTTGACGGCGTTGCGGTGACACTGATCGATAATGGCATGCCGGTGGTGGTGCTGAATGCCGCTGATTTCGGCCTGAGCGGTTTGGAAACGCCTGAGGCATTAGAGGCCAATGGGGAGCTTAAGGCCCGCATCGAGGCCATCAGGCTCAAAGTCGGGCCGATGATGAATCTGGGGGACGTGAGCCAAAAGTCTGTCCCGAAGATGAGCCTGATTTCACCGGCGCAGAATGGCGGCGATATTTCTACCCGCACCTTCATTCCCCATCGTGTGCATGAGGCCATTGGTGTTCTGGGGGCCGTTAGTGTCGCTACGGCGGTGGCGCTGAGGGAAGGCATTACAGGCTCTAAAACCTTTGAAATTGAACATCCGACCGGCTTTTTCAGCGTGGAAATGGATATCGAAGGCGCAGGCGCAGATCTTAAGGTTCGGCGTTCGGCGCTATTGCGCACCGCGCGGCTTCTGATGCGCGGCGAGGTTATGGTGTCGTCTGCCGTCTGGCCGCAGGAGGTATAGACATGAGTTTTGAAACCATTGCTCTGATCGGGTTTGGTGAGGTCGGTAAGGCGCTTAAGGCGGATATGGTGGCGTCGGGTAAGACCGTGCGGGCCTATGATATTGCCGTTGAGGCCGACGGGTTTGACTCTGCGGCCGAAGCCGTCAAAGGGGCCGGACTGATTATTTCAGCCGTAACCGCGGCGCGGACGGTGGATGCCGCCAAGTCGGTGATCGGCGGGATTGAAAAGGGCAGCTATTATCTTGATCTCAATTCAGCGGCACCGGCCACGAAACAGCAGGCGGCCCTGATTATTGAACGGGCTGGCGGGCGTTTTGTCGAAGCCTCGGTTATGTCACCTATTTTCCCAAAGCGTATTGCCTCACCCATATTGCTGGGCGGGCCGCATGCACGGATGTTTGAAGCGGATATTCAGGCGCTGGGTTTTACGGGTGCGAAGCTGTGCTCGGAGCAGTTGGGTAAGGCGTCGGCCACCAAGCTGTGTCGTTCGGTGATGATCAAGGGCCTTGAGGCGCTGATTTCAGAATCGCTTTTGTCGGCGCGTTTCTATGGGGTCGAGGCCGAGGTGCTGGCGTCGCTCAACAACCTGTTTCCGCATCCCGACTGGAGCGGATATGCGCAATATATGATTTCGCGCACGCTGGAGCATGGGGCGCGTCGCTCCGAAGAAATGTTCGAGGCCGCCAAGACCGTTGAAGGAGCGGGTATTCATCCGCTGATGGCCACGGCGACGGCGCACCGTCAGGCGGAAATGCCTGCCTATGCCTCGGCCCTGTCAGAGACTGATCTTTTACGGATGCTTGATGCCATTCGCGCACAAATAAATACAACGGAGGACGCCTGATGAGCCTTGATTCCCCACTAATTATTGACTGCCACGGCCATTACACGACGGCACCGGCGCCCCTGACGCAGTTCCGCGAAAGCCAACTGGCGCATTTTCATGATCCGCTGAAACCGGCACCCGCCGGTGTTGTGGTCAGCGATGATGAAATTCGTGAATCGATCGAGAAAAACCAGCTGCGCCTGCTTAAAGAGCGCGGCGCAGACATGACCATTTTCAGCCCGCGTGCCTCGGTAATGGCGCATCACGAAGGTGATGAAGCGGTGTCAAAGCGCTGGACGCGTGAATCCAACGACCTGATCAAGCGGGTCGTGGACATGTATCCCGACTATTTCATCGGGGTCTGTCAGTTGCCGCAGTCACCGGGTGCGACCTTACAGGGGTCGATTGAAGAACTGGAACGCTGCGTTACCGAACTGGGCTTCATTGGCTGTAATCTGAACCCTGATCCGTCCGGCGGGCACTTCAACGCCCCGCCGATATACGACAAATACTGGTACCCGTTCTTTGAGAAGATGGTTGAACTTGATGTGCCGGCCATGATCCACGTGTCGGGTTCGTGCAACAAGGCGTTCCATGCGACCGGTGCCTATTACATCAATGCCGATACGACCGCCTTTATGCAGCTTATTCAGGGTGATCTGTTCGCCGATTTCCCTGAACTGCGTCTGATTATTCCGCATGGTGGCGGGGCGGTGCCCTATCACTGGGGGCGGTATCGCGGTCTGGCGGATATGCTGAAAAAGCCTAATCTGCGCGATCATGTCATGAAGAACGTCTATTTTGACACCTGCGTCTATCACCAGCCGGGCATTGATCTTCTGTTTGAGGTTATCGACAAGCAGAACATCCTGTTCGGGTCGGAAATGGTCGGGGCAGTGCGCGGTATTGATCCGGAAACCGGCTTCTATTTTGATGACACCAAGCGCTATGTCGATAAGCTCGGCCTGTCGAAGCAGGATCGTTATAATATCTACGAAGGCAATGCCCGTCGCGTCTTCCCGCGTCTGGATGCAGCCCTTAAGGCACGGGGGCGGTAATGGCGGCTTTTACCAAAGATGCCGACTGGCTGGACTGGCATCCCAATCCGTCAAAACCGGCGTTTAAATTACCGGCGGGTGCGGTCGATGCCCATTGTCACGTCTTCGGGCCTGGCGACCAGTTTCCGTTTGCGCCGGAACGCAAATACACGCCTTGCGATGCGTCCTGGCAGCAACTGTTTGCCCTGCGTGATTTTTTAGGCTTTGAGCGCAATGTCATCGTTCAGGCCACTTGTCATGGCGCGGATAATCGCGCCCTGCTGGATGCCATTGCCCGCTCCGAAGGCAAGGCGCGCGGGGTTGCCACGGTAAAGCGCAGCGTCACTGATGAAGAGTTACAAGCCCTGCATGACGGCGGTGTGCGCGGGGTGCGTTTCAACTTCGTCAAGCGTCTGGTGGATGCTCTGCCGTTCGACAGCCTGTCCGAGATTGCCGAACGGGTGGCAAAGCTTGGGTGGCACATTGTCATCTATTTCGAGGCGGATGATCTGGCGGAATATTTCGACTTTTTCACCAGCCTGCCGACGACAGTCGTGGTCGATCATATGGGCCGCCCCGATGTCTCCAAAGATGCGTTCGGGCCGGATTTCGATCTGTTCGTCAAGCTGATGGAAAATGAAAACTTCTGGTGCAAGACGACCTGTCCGGAACGGCTGTCCTTAAGCGGCCCGCCGGCCTATGAGGACGTGGTGCCGTTCGCCAGGCGTATCGTCGAAGCCTTCCCCGACCGTGTGTTGTGGGGCACCGACTGGCCGCATCCGAACATGAAAACGCACATGCCTGATGATGGGCATCTGGTGGATTTCATTCCGAAGATCGCGGTGACACCAGAGCTTCAGAACAAACTTCTGGTTCAGAATCCGCGCCGTCTTTACTGGCCCGAAGAACAATAAGGTATAAGGAAATGTCTCAGGAAAAACCCTATGCGGATGTACCGGGCACGACAATTTTCGATGCGGAAATGTCGCGCAAGGGATATCACCTAAACCAGTTCTGCATGTCGCTGATGAAGGCGGAAAACCGCGAACGCTTCAAAGCCGATAATCGCGCCTATCTTGATGAATGGCCGATGACCGAAGACCAGAAGCAGGCCGTTATCGACCGCGATTATAACCGTATGCTGTCACTGGGCGGGAATATCTATTTCCTTGCCAAGATTTTTTCCAGCGACGGCCTGAGTTTTCAGTTCGCGGCCTCGACCATGACCGGCGTCACTGAGGCGGAATATCTGCAAATGATGTTGTCCGGCGGCCGTTCGCCCGAAGGCAACCGTTACAAGCACGAACAGGAGAAGAAGTGATGGCCCGTTTAACTGGTGCTATGGCCTCATCACATGTGCCTGCGATCGGGCGGGCATTTGATACGGAACAGACCCAGACGCCATACTGGAAGCCGCTTTTTGATGGTTATGAGTACGGCAAAAAGTGGATCGCAGACGAGAAGCCGGATGTTATTTTTCTGGTCTATAATGACCATGCGACGGCCTTCAGTCTTGATCTGATTCCGACCTTTGCCATTGGCACCGCTGAGCATTTTAAAGTGGCTGACGAAGGCTTTGGCCCGCGGCCAGTGCCGGACGTAGAAGGTGCGCCTGATCTGGCCTGGCACATCGCCCAAAGCGTTATCCAGCAGGATTTCGACCTGACCATAGTCAATAAGATGGATGTGGATCACGGCCTGACGGTGCCTTTGTCACTGATGTACGGTAAGGTCGAAAAGTGGCCGGTCAAGGTGATACCGTTTGCGGTTAATGTTGTGCAGTATCCGGTGCCGTCGGGTCAGCGCTGCTACAATCTCGGCAAGGCGATCCGCAAGGCGATCGACAGCTTCCCCGAAGACGTCAATGTGCAGATCTGGGGCACGGGCGGCATGAGCCATCAGCTTCAGGGGCCACGTGCCGGTCTGATCAACAAGGAGTGGGACAACCGCTTCATGGATCTTCTGATCAATGACCCGGAAGCCTGCGCCCGGATTCCACACGTCGAATATATCCGCGAAGCCGGATCGGAAGGCATTGAGCTTGTAATGTGGCTGATCATGCGCGGGGCGCTGGATGCCGATATTGACGTCAAACATCGCTTTTATCACGTACCGGCGTCCAATACCGCCGTCGGACATCTGGTTATAAATAATGGGAAATAAGCACATGAAAGTCGCACTGGCAGGCGCGGGCGCCTTTGGCATTAAACATCTTGATGGCATCAAAAATATTGCCGACGTAGAGGTGGTGGCACTGGTCAGCCGTGATCTGGAAAAGACAAAAGCCGTCGCGGACAAATATGGCATCGCCCATGCCTTTACCGAGCTTGATCAGGCGCTGGCCCTGCCCGAAGTGGATGCGGTTATTCTTTGTACGCCGACCCAGATGCACGCCGCGCAGGCTATTGCCTGTATGAAGGCGGGCAAGCATGTTCAGGTGGAAATCCCGCTGGCTGACAGCTGGGCCGATGCCGAAGCTGTGCTGAAGACGCAAGTGGAAACCGGACTGGTGTGCATGGTCGGTCATACGCGCCGGTTCAATCCGTCACATCAGTATGTCCATAACCTGATCCGCGACGGTAAGCTGAACATTCAGCAGATGGATGTGCAGACCTATTTCTTCAGACGCACCAATATGAATGCGCTGGGTGAGCCACGCTCATGGACGGATCACCTGTTGTGGCATCATGCCGCCCATACGGTTGACCTGTTTGCCTATCAGGCGGGTTCGCCGGTTGTTAAGGCCAATGCGCTTCAGGGGCCAATCCATCCGGAACTGGGCATTGCCATGGATATGTCCATTCAGTTGCTGGCGGCCAACGGGGCTATCTGTACCCTTAGCCTGTCGTTCAACAATGACGGCCCGCTGGGGACCTTCTTCCGCTATATCGGCGACACCGGCACCTATATTGCCCGTTACGACGATCTGGTGAACGGCAAGGAAGAAAAGATCGACGTATCGAATGTGGATGTGTCGATGAACGGCATTGAGCTTCAGGATCGTGAATTCTTCGCTGCGATCCGAGAGGGACGTGAACCTAATTCATCGGTCGCCAAAGTGCTGCCGTGCTATAAGGTTCTGCATGATCTGGAGGTGCAGCTTCAGAGTTAAGTCACTGTTTCGACAGGGACTTGAAATAAGGATGCCGGCCTGTAAGTCTCCCGCAGGCCGGTATTTTTTTAAGTTTCGGGGCTATGGGCCATGCTGTGATGCGCCTGCCGATAGGCGCGCGGAGATTGTCCGGTCGATCGGGTGAACAGGCGTGAGAAATAGGCCGGATCGTCAAAGCCCAGACTGAGGGCGCAATCGCTGATGCTCATGTCCGAATAGATCAGCAGGCGCTTGGCTTCGATCAGACGGCGATTGAGAATGTGCTGCATCGGTGAGGCTTCGCCCGCCTTCTGACAGGCATAGCGTAGCTGGGCTTCGCTGACATGAAGATCAGACAGATACTCAGGAAGTGTGCGGCCGCTCTTGTAATATTGTTCGATCTGCTGATGAAAACGGGCCATCACATGCCGGTAGTTGCCGGGCATCAGATCGGAGGCGCTGCGTTCCGCCTGAGACAGGCGATAGACATCAATCAGCAGTACCGCCAGACTGGCTTCTATGGCCGCGCGTTGCGCAGGCGCCTGCCAGCTTTGTTCACGCTCAAGGCGGTGAATGATATGTAGCACATCCTCTGTGCGTGATTTTAGTGGCAGGGCGCGCATGCGTGACCCCAGGCCATCGATACCTGTGCGCGTGGCGATCAGGTCTTTGAGAAAGGCGTCGGCCAGTGTCAGCACATAGCCTTCGACCTGAGCATCAAAATTAAAGCCGTGCACAATGCCTGTGGGGATAAACAATATGTGCGGGCCGTCGAACAGGATTTCACGGTCATCCGCATAAACACTGCCCGCCCCTTTGAGGATGACGAAGAGGTGCGTCAGGCTGTCGTGTTTGTGTGGTTTGATGCGGCCACGCAGCGGGCCTGAGCGCGCCTTGATGGTTTCGAGGTGCAGGAAGTGCTGATCGACCGCGCGCGTAGGTTCCCCATAGAGGTAAAAATGCGGAACATAATCCCCCTTAGGGGTGGCGGGAACATTCATGCGGCTGTGGTCGGCAATCGACCGCTCCTGACAGGAAAGGGTGTGGCCAGACTATAATATTTGTCCAACAGAGAACAGAAATTTATTGGCGGCAGTAACCGGTCGGTGTGACAATCGGCAGATGTCGAGGCATTCAGGACATCTGCCGATATGTGTCGGTTAGTAGGGCAGGCCGATATAGTTTTCCGCCAGCGAGGTCTGGGCGGCGCGGCTGGAACGCAGATAGGCCAGCTCGGCTTTTTGCATCTTGCGATCGAACAGGGTCTGGTCAGGGAAGCGGTGCGTCAGCAGGGTCATGGACCATGAAAAACGCTCGGCCTTCCAGATGCGGCTTAAGGCGCGTTGCTCATAGCCTTTGAGGCCGGATTCATCGCCTGTCTTGATCTGGTCGATCAGGGCCAGGGCCAGATAGGTGACATCCGAAGCGGCCAGATTAAGGCCCTTGGCACCGGCAGGCGGTACGATGTGCGCGGCGTCGCCACACAGGAACAAACGCCCTTCCTGCATCTTTTCGCAGACATAGGAACGCAGCGGTGCGATCGATTTTTCAATCGAAGGGCCGCGCGTCAGCGTGCCCTTGTCGTTCAGACGCAGCGAAAGCTCATCCCAGATGCGTTCATCCGACCAGTCCTCGATTTTCTGATCAAGGCCGACCTGAATATAGTAGCGGCTGCGGGTATTGGAGCGCATCGAGGCCAGAGCGAAGCCGTTTTCATGGTTGGAATAGATCAGTTCATGATCCATTGGCGGGACATCGGCCATGATCCCCAGCCAGCCAAAGGGATAAACTTTTTCCACGGCATAAGATTCGGCGTTTTTGATGGTCTGGCGGGCAATGCCGTGAAAGCCGTCACAACCGGCAATGTACTGACAGTCCAGACGCTTTTCGACGCCGTCCTTGGTGTAGGTCACATAGGGGCTTGCGGAATCCACCCCATGCAGGGCGACGTCTTTGGCTTCGAACACCAGAGGAATATGGCGTTCGGCACAGGCATCCATCAGGTCAATCGTAATCTCGGTCTGGCCATAGACCATTACGTCTGTGCCCACCAGATTGTGCAGATCAATACGGAAGGGGACGTCATCATCCAGAAGCGTAAAGCCCTCATGCGGCAGGCCCACCTTGTCCATGCGGGCATTGACACCGACCTTGCGCAGCAATTCGACGGTGCCCTGTTCAAGCACACCGGCGCGAATACGGCCTTCGGTATAGGCGCGGGTCTGACGCTCAAGCACCACACAGTCTATGCCTTCGATATGCAGCAGGTGCGACAGCATCAGGCCGGAGACGCCGCCACCAATAATGGCGACAGTCGTTTTGGAAGGTACGTCCATTTTCCATCCCTTTTTAGTTATTTATAATACCTAAAAATATGCCGGAAAATGGAGGGTGTGCCTATGGAGTGAGTTATCAGAAACTTGGACAAAACTGAGAAATCAGGGCGAAAAAAAGCGCGCCATTTCGGGCGCGCTGTTTCTGTGGTGGCGTGAGGTGCGGGCTTATCTGAAGCTGCCGAGAACCCGCAGGCCGGTCATGAAGCTGTCGGGGTCCACGCCCGCTTTTTGCAACAGGCCGACCAGTCTGGCCCTGTGTTCAGCCTCGATGCGGTCGGCTTCGGACAGAATTTCAATGCCCTTTGGCGTCAGGGTGATCTGGTTGGCGCGGCGGTCTTTTTCATCCACCAGACGCTCGGTCAGGCCGCGTTCCTGAAGGGTGTCGATAAGCTTGACGACATTGGGACGCGCTATGTTCAGGTGGTCGCCGATAATGTGCTGGCGGATGCCGGCATTGGCTTCGATCAGGCGTAGCGCGGCAATGTCCACAGGGCGCAGATCAAGGTCTTTCAGCTTGTCTATCAGGTCGCTGAAGACATTAAGCTGGGCCAAGCGGAGGTGGAAGCCGAACTGCTGATCAAGGGCGTCAGGTATGGAAAAAGACATTTATTTATAGGTATCTGTTCTGGATTCTGTGATGTGTGTGACACTTCATATCAGAAAATAACAAGATTTTTCAAAATAAATAATGACAAATATAATTGTTATGTTTAATATCTAATATTGAGGATGCACGGGGCGCAATAGGCTCCGGCTTTTAACAGGGAGTATGTAAGCATGTCTGCACAACAGGCTTCGGTTTTGAATCTGAATATAGCCTCTGAAGCGGTGCCTGCCGAAGGCGGTCGCACCTTTAGCCGGTTGAATCCGATTACGGGTGATCTGGCGACTGAGGCAGCGGCAGCGTCTGTCAATGACGCCAATAAGGCGGTTGAAGCGGCGGCAGCGGCGCTTCCGGCCTGGTCAGCGCTTGGCCCCAATGCGCGTCGCGCTGTGCTTCTGAAAGCGGCGGCTGAGGTCGATGCGCTGGGTAATGAATTTGTCGCGGCCATGAAGGCCGAGATTGGCGCGACCGAAGGCTGGGCGCGGTTCAATGTCATGCTGGCGGGCAATATGCTGCGCGAAGCGGCAAGCCTGACGACGCTGGTTGCTGGTGAGACGATTCCGTCAGACAAGCCGGGTTGTGTGTCTCTGGCGGTGCGTCAGCCTGCGGGTGTGGTTCTGGGCATTGCGCCGTGGAATGCGCCGGTTATTCTGGCGACCCGTGCGGTGGCGACGCCGCTGGCCTGTGGTAACACAGTCGTTCTGAAGGCGGCTGAAGCCTGCCCGCGTACCCACGCCCTGATTGTCGAGGCGATCAACCGCGCAGGCGGCCCCAAGGGCATCGTCAGTCTGGTATCCAACGCCCCCGAAGATGCTCCCGCCATTGTTGGTGCGTTGATTGATCATCCGGCGGTGCGTCGCGTTAATTTCACCGGCTCTACCGGCGTCGGGCGTATCATTGCCGAACGTTCGGCCAAGAATCTGAAGCCTGCCCTGCTTGAGTTGGGTGGCAAGGCCCCGATGCTGATCCTCAAGGAAGCCGATCTGGATGAGGCGGTTAAGGCCGCTGCCTTTGGCGCCTTCATGAATCAGGGCCAGATATGTATGTCGACCGAACGCATCATTGTCGTCGAAGACATTGCCGATGCCTTTGTCGAAAAATTCGCCGCCAAGGCCAAAACCCTTGTGGCCGGTGATCCGCGCGAAGGGGCGACTCCACTCGGTTCGGTGGTTGACCTTAAATCCGCCGATAAGGTGCGCGGCCTGATGAAAGATGCCATCTCCAAGGGTGCAAAGCTTGTGGCCGGTGGTGAAGGCGAGGGCGTGCTTATTCCGGCTTCAGTGCTGGATGGGGTCACGCCTGAGATGAACATCTATGCCGAAGAAAGCTTCGGGCCGGTGGTGTCGGTTGTGCGCGTAAAGGATGTCGAGGAAGCCATCCGTGTTGCCAATGACACCGAATATGGTCTGACGGCATCTGTGTTCACGACCAATATTGCCGAGGCCCTTTCGGTGGCGGCACGCATTCAGTCGGGTATGTGCCACATCAATGGCGCAACCGTTCATGACGAGGCCCAGATGCCCTTCGGTGGCGTCAAGGATTCGGGTTATGGCCGCTTTGGCGGCAAGGCCGGTATCGCCGAGTTCACCGAGCTGCGCTGGATCACCATCGAAACCAAGCCCGGCCATTTCCCGATCTAATTTTAAGGTACAGTATTATGAACAATGTCGTTCGGGCCGAGGAAGATACGGTCAGTTTTGAAGTCGTTGACGGCGTCGCGTGGGTAAAATTTAACCGCCCCGAAAAGCGTAACTGCATGTCCCCGCAGCTTAACCGCCAGATGATGCGCGTTCTGGATCAGCTTGAATATGATGATGCCGTGCATGTGCTGGTATTGTCAGGTGAGGGCACGGCCTGGTCTGCGGGTATGGATCTCAAGGAATATTTCCGCGAAAACGAGGAAAAGGGTCTTGGGGCAACCCGCGGCGCACAGCGTGAGGCCTATGGCTGGTGGCGTCGTCTGCGCTGGTACCAGAAGCCGACCATCGCCATGATCAATGGCTGGTGCTTTGGTGGCGGCTATGGCCCTCTGTTCGCCTGTGATCTGGCCTTTGCGGCGGATGAGGCGACCTTTGGCCTGTCGGAAATCAACTGGGGCATCCTGCCGGGTGGCGGCGCGACCAAGGTGGCCACCGAGCTTCTGCCGTTCCGTAAGGCTATGTATCACGCCCTGATGGGTGAGAATGTCGATGGCAAGACGGCGGCGGACTGGGGTCTGGTCAATGAATCTGTGCCTCTGGCGCAGCTCAAAGAGCGCGTTACCGCAGTGGCCAACGTTCTGAAGGCGAAAAATCCCGTGGCGCTCAAGGCGACAAAGGATGCGGTGCGTCGCGTCGGTGTCATGACCTATGATGAGGCAGAAGATTATCTGATCCGTGCTCAGGAAGCGGCCAATTCCTACGACAACGAAGGCCGTAAGCAGGGCATCAAACAGTTTATCGATGACAAGACCTATAAACCCGGTCTTGGCGCGTACGATAAGAGTAAGGCGTAACTGTAAGCCTGTCTGTCCGTCTTGTGCGGGCAGACAGGCGCTCTTCTGAGCTGCGAACCTTAACAAAGGCGCAGTGCGTCAACGCAACGCAAACAACCGAACAGAGTTGAGGAAAAAGGGATGTCCAGCCTGGCCGCAGATGCCATAGCGTCGCATGCCGCTGCCCAGCCGCACAAGCTGGCAATCTATGATTACGGGCGCGAACGCGGATTCAGCTATGCGCAGCTGGAGCATCTGATCAATGATGTGGCTGCCGATATTGAGCGCCGCATAGGATCGGATTGCGCAAGCCAGCGTATCGCCGTCATCGCCCGCAACAGTATCGAGATCATGGCCGTCATGTATGCGGCTAACCGTTTGGGGGCGATTTTCCTGCCCCTGAACTGGAGGCTCAGCCCGCATGAAACCGCTACATTGGCGGCTGATTGTGAGCCTGCCCTGACCTATTATCAGCCCGAATTTGCCGCTCAGGCCGATGCCATTGCCTCAGGCATAAGGGTTGAGGTCACCGATGCGCTTCTGACGCCGACCCAAAGTCCGGTAAGGGTGTCCGCTGCGACTTCGGATCAGCCGCTGATTATTCTTTATACGTCAGGGACGACGGGAACACCCAAGGGCGTGGTCATAACGACGCAAAACGCCCTGAGTTCGTCTGAAAATTTTGCCTCGGTTGCGTGGGTGAACCGCGAGTCGGTGCTGCTGTGTGATAATCCGTTGTTCCACACGATGGGCCTGATTGCCATCAGCCGGACGACCTTGCAGGTCGGGGCGAGCCTTTATCTGTCGCCGGTGTTTTCACCGGATACGACACTGGCCAGACTGTCTGATCCCAAGCTGGGTATTACCCATTATTTCTGCGTCCCGCAGATGACACAGATGATGCGTCAGTGCGATGGGTTTGACCCTGAGGCGCTGCGTAATCTGGTGGCCCTGTTTGTCGGGGGTGCGCCACTGTCGCCTGAGCTGGCGGCGCGCTGGCAGGCGGACAATATCCGCATTATCAATGGCTATGGCATGTCGGAAACCGGCACGGCCATTCACATGGAAATCGATGACGATAAGGGTCAGCGCGAAAAGCCTTCGAGCATAGGTAAGCCTGCGCCCCTGATCGATATTTCGGTAAGAGACAGCGAAGGCAACGAAGTGCCTGATGGTCAGGTGGGCGAGGCCTGGCTGCGCGGCCCCAATGTGTCGTTACGTTACTGGAACCATACGGCCGCTGCGGCTGATAGCTTTCGTGGGGAATGGTATCGCTCCGGCGATGCGGTGATCCGCGACACTGAGGGCTATTACAGCCTCGTCGGGCGGTTTAAGGACATGTATATTTCCGGTGGCGAGAACGTCTATCCGGCGGAAATCGAAGGCGTTATTGCCGACATGGACGGCGTGCGCGAAGTGGCGGTTGTCGGTGTGCCTGACGAAAAGTGGGGCGAAATCGGCGTGGCGGTTGTTCAGTGTAAACCTGACGCGGTTCTGGATGAGGCCCGTATCATCGCCCGATGCCGTGAGCGACTGGCCCACTATAAGGCCCCCAAGCGCGTCACCTTTGTCGAAGATTTACCGCGTACCGGTTCGGGCAAGGTCAATAAGGTGGAAATCCGCAAGACACTGACCCTCTGATCCGTCCCCAATCTCCTCCCTACTCAAGCGCGGCGGCCACTCAGCGTCCCCTACCTCAACTTGGCCGCCGCCTTTTTTTCCTGAAATTCAGACTACAGATCCAGTATCAGAAGCGGCGATTTCGCACGTGAACAGCAGGGCGTAAACTGTGTGTTTGACGCCTGTTCCTCTTCGGTCAGATACTGATCACGATGGTCCGGTACACCTTCGATCACGCCGGTCAGGCAGGTGCCACAGATGCCCTGTTCACACGACAGGGAGATGAAGACTCCGTTCGCTTCCATCGCCTGAGCGACCGTCTGATCCGGTTCGACATCAAATTCCTGACCTGTGGAATTGATGCGTATCTTGAACCAGCCGTCATCCGCCAGGCTTTGCGTCTGGGGCGTGAAATATTCGCGGTGTAAATCGGCTTCGGCCCAGCCTGCGGCGCGCGAAGCGTCAAGGACATGGTTCATGAAGGCGTCAGGGCCGCAGACATAAAGATGGGTACCCGTCTGAGGGGCCTTTACCAGATCACTGACGGGATATTGTGTGTCGGGTTCGGCATCAAAGTGCAGGTGCACTGATGCTGCATAAGGGGCCTGAGACAGACGCTCCAGAAAGCCCGCCATGTCACGTGCGCGCGCATAGTAATGCAGTTCAAACGGCGCAGATCTGGCCCACAGGTCTTCGGCCATGCTGAGAATGGGCGTAATCCCAATACCGCCAGCGATCAGCAGGCTTTTTTGGGCCTCGGATGCCAGCGGGAACAGGTTGCGCGGCTCAGAGATACGCAGGCGTGTGCCGACGGTGATCTGATCGTGCATGGCCTTTGATCCGCCGCGCGATACCGCTTCCTTAAGCACGCCAATAACGTATCGATGGGTTTCCGAAGGTGCATTGGACAGGGAATACTGACGCACAAGACTGTCGGTAATATGCACATCAATGTGCGATCCGGCACCAAAGGCCGGAAGTGCTGCGCCATTGACGGCCCTTAGCTCAAAACGGCGGATAAGCGCGGTTTCGTCGGTGATATCTGTGACTTCTATCTCAATCATTAGCTTGCCATTTCCGCCGCAATCAGACGGTCTATGATGCGTCGGGACTGTACGCCGCCCGCGTCTATGTTGAGCTTTAGCAGGTTACGCTCTGGCCATGCCAGCAGATTAGCCTGCTGACGTTCAAGCATTTCAAGGTCTTCGCTGAAAATCTTGCCCTGTCCTTCGCGGATGGAATCCGTCAGTGCGGCATCGTCTGGTTTGAAGTTGCGCGCCATGCCCCAGAAATACCAGTGAGAGGTCTCTGATTCAGGGGTGATGAAATCCACAACAATGCTCGAAGCCTTGTCTTCGGCAGGGGCTTCGTAGCCGCCCTTGCCGCTGAGGGCCACGCCTACCTCGATCAGCACATGGCTGGGGGGGCTGAAGTGACAGACCTGCCAGCGGTCAACCACTGCATCTTCGGGCAGGCCGTTGGCCTTCAACGCCATGCGCCAGAAGGGCGGGGCATGAATAGAGTCCATAAAGCGCGAGGTAATAACCGCGTCTTCATCAACGCGCGTATTTACCGGCGCTTCGTCGATTTCCTTCTGGCCGATTGAGGTCGCATGCACATAGGTTTCATGCGTCAGATCCATCAGGTTGTCGATCATCAGGCGATAGTCGCATTTGATGTGATACAGGCCGCCGCCATAGGCCCACTGGTCGCTTTCGGCCCAGTGCAGTTCGGGCATGCGCGACGCATCTGCGCTGTCGTAGCTGTCGGCCCAGACCCAGACAAAGCCGTAACGTTCAATGGCGGCGAATTTGCGAATGGCCGGAAAGCCACGCACCCGTTGCCCCGGCATGGACTCCGCCTTGCCTTCGCACCCCATAGACAGGCCATGATAGCCGCACACCAGATTGCCGTTTTCAACATATCCAAGCGACAAAGGCGCGCCCCTGTGGGGGCAGAAATCCTCAAGGGCCACCGGCTGATTGTCGGCACCGCGATAGATGACCATGCGCTCACCGCAGATCTGGCGGCCCAGCGGACGATTGTCGATCTCATCCGAGGTGCAGGCCACGTACCACTGCTGCTTTGGCCATGTTGAAGTCATAGGCTTTTCAGCCTGAGTTTGTGTGCTGGACATGGGGTTTCCTCTGGTGCATTTTATTGGATCCAATTTGTCGCACAGAGATGCGGGCGTCAATAAAAAAGTTATAACTTATACTAAATATTCCTGATCTGAGTTTTTGCGGTAATAAGTGTCATTATAGCGCAGATCGGTCGCAACGGATGGAACAGATATGAGCAAGGTGGGTGAGCAGGTTCTGGTGACTTTGCGCAAGCTGATCGCTTCGGGCGAGCTGGCGGCCGGTGCGCGTATGGCCGAGATTCCGACGGCGGAGCGCCTTAATGTATCGCGTCAGCCGGTGCGCATGGCGTTTCGGGCACTGGCGCAGGAAGGGCTGCTGGAACCGTCCGGTGCGCGTGGTTACAGGGTGCGTCAGGTGACGACCCTTCAGATTGTCGGAGCGGTTGAGGTGCGTGGCGTGCTTGAAGGGCTGGCGGCACGTCAGGTGGCGCAGAACGGATTATCGGTCACGCTGAAAAAGGCTTTTTCCGACTGTTTAAAGCTTGGGGATGCGTTGTTTGACAAGGGATATCTTACCGAACCCGACCTTGTCTCCTATCAGGATATGAACAACCGTTTTCATCAGCTTTTGCTTGAGGCTAGCGCCAATCCGGCCATTGGCAATGCCCTGTCGCGCAATGATCATCTGCCGTTTGCCTCGGTGCGGGCATTGACCGCGGATCGGGAAAATATGGCGCGGGAATATGTGCGTCTGAAAACCGCACACGCCCAGCACCATCAGGTTTTCGAGGCCCTTCTGGGCGGTGACGCCGATGTGGCTGAACGCCTTATGCGTGACCATGCCCGTGCGACACTGGCCTATATTGATATCTATGACCGCAGTGTGAGCGATCTGACCGAGGCGTGAAACAACGCTTGTCAAATCCCATATGTTATGATCTATAATTATAAAAAATAATAAAACGCATCACCTGCGTCTCAGGAGAGAAACATGACCGCCCAGCTTAACCAAGCTGCAGATGCGCCTGCGCCCAAGATGTCGCCGGCGATGTTTGCATTTCTGATTTTTGTCTGCATGCTCGTCATGCTGTTCGAAGGGTTTGACATTCAGGCTCTGGGCGTGGTTGCGCCCATCGTCATGCCGTTGCTGGGGCTTGATCCGGCGCAGGCAGGGCAGGTGTTCAGTGCGGCTCAGATCGGTGTTGTGCTTGGGGCGCTGATCGGTGGCAAGCTGTCGGATATCTGGGGGCGGCGTAATGTGCTGATCCTTGCGACGGTGATTTTTGGGGCCTTTACTTTGGCCACGGCCTTTGCCTTCAATTTCTATTCGCTGCTGCTGGTGCGGGCCATAGCCGGTTTCGGGCTGGGCGCCGCCATGCCCAATGTGATTGGCATGGCAGTTGAAGCCGCGCCACCCAAACATCGTATCAAGGCCGTGACCATGATCATGGCCGGTATGCCGATGGGCGGGGCCTGCGTCTCCTTGTTTGCGGCCCTGTTCATGAAGAACTTCGGATGGGAATCCCTGTTCTGGATCGGGGGCGTACTGCCGATTATTCTGGCGGGCTTTTTGTTCATCCTGCCGGATATCCGTATCGCCAGACCTAAGCCCGATGCAGCGGCCACGGCTCGTAAGGATGGTATTGGCGTTTTGTTTTCCGAAGGTCGGGTGCTCAGCACGCTGTTGCTTTGGTGTGTGCTGCTGATGACCGCCAGTGTGCTCTATATGATGCTGAACTGGCTACCCAGCCTTATGACGGCGCGTGGTTTTGACCTGTCGCTGGCGCAGATGACCTCTATGGTCTTCAATCTGGTCAGCGTGGTGGGAACGCTTGCTTTCGGGGTGATCGTCGATCGTTACGGCTATAAGCAGGCCCTGCCGCTGGCGTTTGTCGGCTTTCTGGCCGGTATCTGCGGCATGGCCTTTACGGGCGATCCGACGCCGCTGCTCATCAGTGTGGGTATAACCGGCTTCTTTATGATGGGGGCGCAATATTCGCTGAATGGCATTACGCCCATGTATTATCCGCCGGCTGTGCGGGGACTTGGTACGGGGGCTGCGCTGGCGGTCGGGCGTATCGGCTCGATCATTGGCCCGCTGATTGCCGGTTATGTCTTTAAGGCAGGCTATGGGCCGGTGGGCGTAGCCCTGACCATGATTCCGATGGTGGTGATTGCGGGTCTGGCCATGCTGGTTCTGGCGCGTAAATCCAGAGTGCTCGAATCCTGATTGGCAACAGGTAAAGTAATATATAAGTAAATTTGTCTGTTTTATTGCCGCAATATTATTGCGTTCAATATTGTGCGCCGAAAATCAGGCAATGTTGCTTTTATAACACTGTATCTGAATTTGTTTATTTAGAAACGACTTGTGGGCAATTGTCGGATTGACCGTTCCAAATCATAATGATTATCTGAAATATCTAAATGATGGTTCGCCATCTAAAATCACAAAAATAAACTCAGGGATGAAAAGGTAATAATGATGAGCAAAGGTAAAAGCTATAATCTGAGACTGGCTGTATTGCTGCAAACCACAGCGGTGGCTGCACTTGTACTGGCGGCACCAGCCTATGCCCAGGCCCAGACGGATGAGACTGAGGCTTCGGATGTGACCGAAGTGGTCGTGACCGGTTCGCGTATTCGCGGCGTGGCAGCGGTTGGCTCCAACCTGGTGTCGCTGGGTGTTGATGACATTCAGAAATCCGGTGCCACCTCAACGGCAGACCTTCTGAAAGAAGTGCCGCAAATCACTTCGCTGGGGATCAATGCCGAAGGGTCAATGGGGCCTGCGGCACCGTCAAACGTGACGCGCGCCACGGCACCGAACCTGCGCGGTATCGGGCCAACCGCGACCCTGACCCTGCTGGATGGTCAGCGCGTATCGAACGCCGGTACACAGGGTCAATTGGTCGATCCGTCCTTCCTGCCGCCTCTGGCCTTGCAACGCATCGAAGTGATCGCGGACGGCGCTTCGGCCATCTATGGGTCGGACGCTGTGGCGGGTGTGGTCAACCTGATCCCGCGCAAGCGTTTTCAGGGACTTGAGGTTTCGGCCCGCGCCGGTTTCGCCGACGGTTATGACGAGCATCAGTTCGGCGGTATTTTCGGTAAGTCCTGGGAAGGCGGTAATCTGGTTGTTGCCGCTGACTATGTTCACAACAGCTATCTGAGCAATGCGGACCGCGACTTTATCTCGTCTGACCGCCGCTGGTTTGGCGGGGCCAATGGCGGGGCGACGACCTGTGCGCCCGGCAATATTCGTCATGGCACGGACACCTATGCCTTGCCGGATGGTAATGGTCAGAATGTCCTGATCGGCGGTCTGACGGCCGGTGCGTTCCGTCTGTGTGACCGCGTAGGCTATGACGCCCTGATACCGGAAATGACGCGCAAAAGCGTCTATGCCTATGTTGAGCAGGAAATTAACGAAGACCTGAAATTCTTCGCGCAGGCCTTCTATTCAGGCCGTGAATCGCAGTCTAGCCGCAGCCAGTTCAGCGTTTCAAACTACACCCTGCCAACGACCAACGCCTTCTATCCGACCGATGCCACTCAGGCGATCGTCGTCAACTATTCTCTGGCCGAAGAACTGGGGCCGAACCATGGCACGGGCCTCAGCGATGTCTATCAGGTTCTGATGGGGGTTGAAGGCAATGCCGGTCAGTTCCGGTATAAGCTCAGCGGCTCGGTCGGTCAGGGCAAGGAACAGGAAATTCAGGACAATCGGATCAATGCCTATGCCCTTGATCAGGCGCTGCGCAGTTCGGATCCGAATACGGCCCTCAATGTGCTCGGCAGCCCAGGTTCCAACAATCAGTCTGTGCTTGATGCCATCCAGACCGGTTACTGGCGCATTCGCGGCACCAGCGGCCTGCGCACCTTGTCGGCCAGTTCCGATGGCCCGCTGTTCAGCATTTCCGGCGGTGATGTACGTGTCGCCTTTGGTGCCGAAGTGCGTGAGGAGACCTTTGACTCCTTCCATACCCAGCATTCTAACCGCAACTCACCTGAGCCGGTTATTGCGGTCAGCGGCACCCAGCGTCAGGTCAAGGCGGTTTATGGTGAAGTCTTCTTCCCGTTTGTCAGTGCCTCCAATGCCCTGCCGTTTGTTAAGCGGCTTGATCTGTCGGTCGCCGGTCGCTGGGAAGAATACAGCGACTTTGGTACCACCAGTAATCCGAAGATCGGTGTGAACTATGCGCCGCTGGATGACCTGACTTTCCGCGCATCCTATGGAACGTCCTTCCGCGCCCCAAGCCTGTCGGAAATCGATCCGAAGGTCAGTGGTTCGGGTATCTATCAGGGCACCCAGACCATTCCGGGCCGCGGGCTGGTTCAGTATGCGGCGGTCGCCGGTGGTAACCCCGACCTGAAGCCTGAAGAAGCGACGACCAAGTCCTTCGGCTTTGACTGGGCACCGAACTATATCAGCGGTCTGAAACTCAGCGTCACCTACTTCGATATCGAGTACAAGGATCAGATCGTTGACGGCTTTGGTCAGTTGGGTACCTATCTGCGCGAACCGCAGAACTATGTGGGCTTTGTCGCCTATCCCGGTGACAGCGACTACAACCGTATCCGTGACCTGATTGAAACCTCAGGCTTCATTGAACCGGGCACCATCAACTATACGGGCATTGCGGTTCTTAATGCACGTCGCGCCAATACTGACAGCGTCAAGGTCAATGGTGTCGATCTTCAGGCCAGCCATGTCTGGTACACCGACACCTATGGTGATTTCACCCTGCGCGGTAACGCCACCAACTATCTGACCTATAAGACCCAGTCGGGTTCGGGCACCTATGTCAGCCGTCTGAACAATATCGCCTATCCGGCGGAATGGTCAGGCCGCGTTACCGGTGGCTGGGAAAAGGGCGGTCTGAGTGCGCAGGTGTCGGTTGACTATACCAACAGCTATAACAACACCTTCTCGCTTCTGCTGCCGACGGTGAAATCCTACACCAAGGTGGATGCTGACCTTGCCTATCGCTTCAATGGTGAAGGCCTGAGAGAAGGTCTGCGGATTGGTCTGAACGTCCGTAACCTGTTCGACAAGAACCCGCCGGTTGTCGATAACGGCAATGGCTATGACCCGTCCAAAGCCAGTGCGCTGGGCCGCGTTGTGGCCGTAACCCTCAATAAGAAGTGGTAAAACCTAAGGCCGCCGTGTTCCGACGCGGCGGCCTTTTTCAAACCTTTTCAGGATGAATTCAGGGATAGCCGGATCGCGCTCAGACGCGACCGTAAAAAAGGGAAGACACATGATCCGGACACTTTTAACCGGCGTAATGGCCGCAGGTTTATTGCTGACGGCACCGGCAATGGCGGAAACCATCTCACCGACCGGCCCGACCAAACGGCTCTATGACGGGCCTGCGCCCGGTTCAGAAAGCTGGACACGCCCCGAAGTGGCCCAGACTCATGCGCGTGGCGTGGGTCTGTCCTATACCAATGTGCGTGACCCTGAGCTGACCCCTTATCTGCCCGAAGCCGGTAAGGCCAATGGCGCGGCGGCGATCATCCTGCCGGGCGGGGGGCTAAGGGGCCTGTCGGTTGGGCAGGATACCGAAGACATGATCCGCCTGCTGAACGATAAGGGCGTCGCGGTGTTTGTCCTTAAATACCGTACCCTGCAAAGAGAGGTAGAGGCACCGCGTCCACCTGCGCCCGCTGGTGCCGCGCCTGCGCCATTCCCCAATATGCCGATTGGCCCGTTGGCGAATGCCAATCCGGCACCGGATGATGCGGGCCTGACCGAGGTGCTGCGACTGGCCGGAGATGATGCGCGGCTGGCGCTGAAAATGGTGCGGGCGGATGCCAGCGCACTGGGGATTGATCCCAAACGCGTCGGCTTTATCGGTACCTCTGCCGGTGGGGGTGTGGCGATGAATGTCATTCTGGATCCGCAAGGCGAAATGCCGGATTTCTTTGTGTCGATCTTTGGCCCGTCGCTTCAGGATGTGGTCGTGCCGGACAATGCTCCGCCTTTGTTTATCGCGACCGAAACCCCGCACGGACAGGTGACCAACGGCTTGCTGGCGCTTTATCTTCTGTGGAAGAATGCCGGTAAGTCGGCAGAGCTTCATGCCTATAATGTGCCGAACTTCACCATGCCGGTATCGCTTTATGGCCCGCGCATGATTGAGTTTCTGGAATCCAGCCATCTGTTCAAACCGGCCACAGCCCCAGCACAGTAATAGCCCGATACCCATAAACAGAACGCCGGAACAGGGGCCGGTAATGGCCCGAAAACGGCGACATAAAAGAAAAAGAATCAGGAGAACAGGGATGAAAACGAGAACCGCATTACTGACGGCCGTGGCCATGGTCTTTGCCGCACCGGTCTTTGCCCAGACCGCAGCCGTCAGCGCCCCCTATCAGGCGACCGCCAGCTATAACGGCTATCAGACGGAATCCGTTTATATCGACAGCTATGACGGTACGCGGCTTGCGGTAACGATCCGCAGGCCGTCGCTGAATGGGGTTGTAGCCACCACGCCCCTGCCGGTTATTGTCACACAGGACCGTACCGGTGAGGCCGAGGAAAGACGCAAACCGGCGATCGATTATTTTACCTCGCACGGCTATGTCTGGGTGTCGCAGGATCGGCGCGGGACGGGTGCGTCCTTTGGTCTGCAAACCGGCTTTGTTAATCAGGCCGATGCACTGGATGCCAAGGCAGTGATTGAATGGGCAGCGGTTCAGGATTTCAGCAACCGCAAGGTTGTGGCCTATGGCTGTTCCAATCAGGCCGCCTGGCAGTATCTGGTGGCGGCACATGACCCTGAGCATCTGGTGGCTATGGCGCCGGCCTGCGCTAGCCCGCAGTTCTTTGATCACGGCATGAGCATGAACGGTATTCCGCTCTATCCGGCGTCGGCCACCGGCTATACTGGCGAATGTAAACGTCCGGCAGGTGGTGCGCGTCCGGGCGGTACCGCGCCGCCGCCGGTGCAGCCGGTCGATGCGGATACCGATGGTGCCTTGCTGAATATCACCCAGACCAACCAGAGATGTGGTTCCGGCCCGTTTGGTCAGTACTGGCTGAACATGACCCGTGATGCGGTGCATCCCTATCTCAACTATCAGCCGGCCCTGACGGATACGGTCATTAACCGTCATGAAAAGGTCAAGGCTGCGGGCATTCCTATGTTGCAGATCGGCGGCTGGTTCGATGCTGGTGTCGAAGGTCAGTTCACCGGTTATCGCCTGTGGGGCGGTCGTATCATTCAGGGGCCGTGGACGCATGGTAATCGTGCCGTTCCTGACACCAATTATCCGGCGGCGACGATTGATCTGAATGCGGAAACCCTGCGCTGGTACGACCATTATGCCAAGGGCGTGGACAACGGAGCGGATAAGGCCGGTATTCTCTACTATACCTTCAATGCCCCTGCCGGAACGGAGTGGCGCGAAACGGCCGTGTGGCCTTTGCCGAATACGCAGGCCACTACCTATTACCTCAATGACAAAGGCCTGAGCGTCAGGGCACCGTCAAAATCGGGCAAGCCCGCAACCTATACCCATGACGCTTCGGTCAGTTGGTTCGATGGCAAATATGCCCCGCTGGCGCATGGCTGGGCCGGTGATATGCGCGCCAGTGATGCCAAGAGTCTGGTGCACACGCTCAGCCCGCTCGGCAAGGATACCCAGATGACCGGTACGCCGGTGGCCAAGTTGTGGGTCAGTGCCGATGTCGAGGATATCAACGTCTTTGCCGTCCTTGAGGATGTCGCGCCGGACGGACGTTCAACCTATGTGACGGATGGACGTTTGCGGGCCTCATGGCGTCAGTTGCACACCCCTGCGTGGGGCGGGCAGGAAAACTGGCACCGCGGCTACAGCGAAGATCTAGTGAAGCTGAAAGCGGGGGAGCCGGTGGAGATGGTGTTCGACTTTTTCCCCATCTCCTATGTGTTCAAAGCCGGACACAGCCCACGGGTCAGCATCGTTACCCATATCGGACAGGACTATCAGCAACCCGATGCCGTCAAACAGGCCGCAAAGCCGCCGGTGCTTACGGTCTACCGTGACGCGCAACATCCTTCGGCAGTCATTTTGCCGCTGGTGCAAGAGTAATTCGGGAAGCAATACTGTGATTGTGCAGAGAACAAGTGTCTTGAGAGGCCCTTATGGCACGTAAAAAATATGTCGTTGCCCTGACGACGGCTCTGGGGTTCCTGACGGCGGGAGCCTTTGCCGCCGGTGCCCTGTCTGCGCGCCCGTGGTGGGCACCGGGCGACGGGCGACTGTTCAAGGCGCAGGAAGACTATGTCCATGCCGATGGTGTGCTGCGCACTATACTTGAGGGCGGAGACATTGACACCAAAGGCCATGCCTTCTTTGAGCCGATGGGTAAGGATGGTCGCGCCTGTGTCACCTGTCACCAGCCTGCCGACGGGATGGGGTTGTCGGTTGAAAGCATCAAGGCCCAGTGGACGGCAACCAAGGGCAAGGATCCGCTGTTTGCGGCCTATGATGGTTCAAACTGTCTGACCCTGCCTCAGGGCATTGAGGCATCACATTCCCTGCTGCTTGAGCACGGCCTGATCCGTATTCAGCGGCCCTGGCCGCCCAAGGATGTCGCGCCTGACTTTGACATTGAGGTCGTGCGCGACCCCTATGGCTGTAATACCGGCAAGACCTTTGGCCTGACGGCCAGTACCCCGACCGTGTCGGTTTACCGGCGACCGCGTCCGGTGGCCAATATGAAGTTCCTTCTGGCCATGGGCTTTGCCTATGACCCTAAGGACGGCATGCCGTTACGGGTTGATCCGGAAACCGGCAGGCAGGCGACCGGCAATCTGATGGCGGATGCCCGTCATCCGTCGCTTAAGGCGCAGTTGTTGGATGCCGGTGATACTCACCTTCAGATGTTTGAGGCCTTTACGCCCGCCCAGCAGGCTCAGATCATCGATTTCGAGAACCGTATCTTTACCGCCCAGATCAAAGGGCCGGGGGGTGTTGATCTTGATCAGGGCGGAGCCATTGGCGGGCCTAAGGCGCTGATGGAAACGCAGGCCGGACTTCTGGGTGGCTCGACCCGTCCGGTCTGGAGCGAATTTCAGGCATGGGAAAACATGTCGGCCAGCGAAAAGGCCTCCCTGCCAAAGGATGTGGTTGCCTATCGTGAATCAGTGGCGCGTGGTGCAAGGGTTTTCAGGGAAAAGACCTTCATCATCTATGACAGTGCCGGTATTAACTCACCCGTAGGCTTCGGCAATCCCGTGCGCAATTCCTGCGTCTTCTGTCACAATATGGCGGGTATGGGCAATGATGTGGCCCCCGGTCAGGTCGATCTTGGGACCACCACCCAGCCCTTCAGTGATCCGGCACCGCATCTGCCCCTGTTCCGTATTACCTGTAAGGGGCCGCCGCATCCGCACTATGGCCGCGTTATTCTTACCAGTGACCCCGGCTATGGTCTGACCTCCGGCAAATGCGCCGATGTAGGCAAGATCACCCTGCAATCCCTGCGTGGCCTATCGACGCGCGCACCCTATTTCGTCAATGGCACCGCCAAGGACCTCAGGGGCGTGATCGATTACTACGAACGCCGGTACAATATCGGCTACACCGAACAGGAAAAGGTCGATCTGATTAATCTCATGAAGGCATTGTGATGCAGGCTCCGTCTTTTTTCAAAATGAACCTGCCTTCGGGCAAAAGCCTTGCGGCTACGGGTCTTCTGATGGCCATGATCCTGTCGGCCACTCAGGCGGCGGCTACGGACATCAAGGTTCTGGCCTGCCCCATATATCGCGACGCCAATCTGATGCGGGTGGCGGGGTGCTGGCTGGTGGATGATCCGCTGACGGGCATACGTTATGATGTGTCCGACACGGTTTCACGTCCCGACTGGAACTATGCGGTTCTGGTTGAGGGGCGTCTGGCGAAGGATACCAACGGGGGCTGCGGCGGGCTGAGGCTTGAGTCCCTAAGAACCTCGGTCATGTATGACATGCCCTGTACCCGACATATGCTGCCGGCGGATGGCTATTCCGGACGTGACCGCTATCGGGCGGCGCGCAATGTTCAGCCGACCCATGCCTTAAGGCCTGAGATCGCCAAACCCCATACCGACAAGAGCTTTTATCTTTACTACGATTTCAACAAGAGCTTCGGCATCTATCAGTATGATGACTATCTTCTGGACGTGGCGATCCACCATATCCGTTCGGTGAAACCGGCGCGGATTATCGTTACGGGCTATGCCGATACGCGAAAGCAGATCGTCTCAGGCACCGAGATTTCAGAGACGGAGCAAATCGCCAGAGATCGTGCGGAAATGACCGTCGAATCCCTGATAAGGCTTGGGGTCAAACCTGAGATGATCGAGATGCGTATTGCCGTCGATTCTCAGCCCATTGATGACGAAGGCGCGGACGGACTGCCGGATCAGTCACGTCGGCGTTCCGAAATCCGCGTCCTGATGAATTAAACAGTTTGTGATGTCAGGAGGTGGTAATTCTGTTTCCTGATGGGGATGAGCGGACTAAAATCCTGAGATGAACAATCCCGCCGTCCTCAGTGATGTGCGGGATTTTACACGTCATATTTTTCAAGGACAGACCTGTGCCTAATGCCTCAATTGCCGGAAGCCCTGTAAATCCCCTTGGTCTGGGGGCGATGAATTTGTGTCATGCCTATGGCGTGGCCCCCACTTACGAAGACGGCATCAGGCTGTTGCAGCGGGCGCTGGATCTGGGGGTAAACCACATTGATACCGCTGCATTGTACGGGTTTGGTAAGAGCGAAACCATGGTCGGTGAGGCCCTGAAAGGGCGGCGGCAGTCTGCGTTTCTGGCCTCAAAATGCGGCATGACCGGTGTGAACGGCAAGCGGGTCATCGACGGTCGGCCTGAGACGCTTAAGGCGACCATAGATGAGGCGCTGACGCGTCTTCAGACTGACTATGTCGATCTTTATTATCTGCATCGGCTGGACCCGAACGTGCCGATCGAAGAGTCGGTGGGGGCGATGGCCGATATGGTTTCTGCGGGTAAGGTCAGGGCGCTTGGTCTGTCCGAAGTCTCAGCAGATACGCTGAAGCGGGCGCATGCCGTGCATCCGATTGCCGCCTTACAGACCGAATATTCCCTGTGGTCACGTAATGCAGAGATTGCGGTGTTAGAGGCCACCCAAGCCATAGGGGCCGCGTTTGTGGCCTTTTCGCCGGTCGGTCGCGGGTTTCTGGCCGGAGGGGTCACAGATCTGAATTTTGCCGAACGCGATATTCGTATCCCTATGCCGAGATTTCAAAGCCCGAATTTTGAAAAGAACCTTGAGCTGTATCGCGCCCTGAAAAATCTGGCGGATCTGTCAGGAGTCACACCGGCGCAACTGTCCTTGCGTTGGGTATTGGCTCAGGCGGCGCACATCCATGTTATCCCCGGCACAAGATCAGTGCCTCATCTTGAGGAAAACGCGGCGACGCCTGAGATTGATGCGGCGGTGCTTGAGGCCGCAGGTCGCCTGATTAATCAGCAGACCGTGTCCGGCCCCCGCTATCCGGCAGATGTGCAAAAGGATATTGATACCGAAGAATTTACCTGAGGACGGTCTGTGCCGTCCGAAACGTCAAAAAAAAGGGGGCGAACATGAAAATTCGCCCCCACAGGATGAACTATTTGACGGGTTTGCCGATCATGTTCGGCCGATTGTAGCCACCCAGCACCTTATCGAGCGCGGCGTCGCGTGTATCGACATCGGGAACCTCAAGGTAGGACGGATGGTTGGCATCAAGGTGCAGCTTCACCGGTGCCGGAGACTCAGGCCCTGCCAGAGGGGGGCGCGTCGTCACGGCCAGACGCAGAAGATCGCCCGGACGGAAGGTGAAAGCCGTCGGTGTCAGGGCAATATCAATGGCCACAGGCGCATCTGAGGTCAGTGGCTGATGGTCAGCGCGGGCATGGGTTTGCCAGGGGACACCATCCACCTTGTAAGGGGCGGTGCCGGTTTTACGGTGCGATACGCGCAAAGCGCCACGGGCGATGGTCTCGGTGCCGCCCATAACGTGCGCGCTTTCGAGATAGACATAGATGTCCGCATCGGCCTGTTCGGAGGAGACCCACAGACGCACCGTCGGAGAGCCTATGATCTCGCGCCAGTCTTCCTGAGCGGGTAGGGTAAAGGTCGCGCTGTAAGGATCAATGCCAGTACGCGGCAGGCCGTAATAGACGTGCGGCGTGGTCGTCGGCACATTGGCCAGCTCAACCGCCGGAAGGTCAGAGGCCGGTTTATCTGCCGACAATGAGCCGCCGATCAGCGAAGGCTGAAGGACGCGCGCACGCGGCTGACCCGGCGGGGTATCCATATTGAGATAGTAGCGTGTGCGCGGCACATCCTGCGTCCAGTGTTCCAGCGCCCGCCATTCGGTGCCGTCTGCTGCGCGGGTGACATAGGTATGGATCGGCGGGCCGTCCATTACACCGTTCGGTGTCCCTTTCAGCCAGTAATCAAAAAAGCGCAGGCGTTCGGTATCCAGCGCAAAACCGGGCGATTCACAGTGATGCCAGTTGCCGAAGGTCAGTTTGGTATTGGGGCCGGCATTCAGATAATGATGGATCGTCTGGTCGGGATAGACATCATAATAGCCGCCATAAAGATAAAGGGCAGCCCCTGCTTTCATGGTTTCGGCATCCGGATAGAAGCTGCCGGTCTTCCACCACTGATCCTTGGTGTAGGGGTTGATGTCATCACGAAACGGCGTTGACGCAAAAAACTGACCGGTCGGCGTATTCAGCTTGCGACCTTCGAGTGCCTTGGCCAGTTCTGTGCGGTTAGGGTCAGCATCGACTTCAACCACGCGTTCGCTGGCGGTGACTTCATCCGCCAGTCCTTTGGAGGCGATCCCGCCCTTACCAAAGGTATTGTACTGATCAAAGGTCGTCGTACCGGCGAAAACCGCCTTAAGGTGCGGCGGGCGTGACTTAAGCGCCTGAAGGGCGGTGGCCCCATAGTAAGAACAGCCCATCATGCCGATATTGCCATTGCTCCACGGCTGAGCCGCCAGCCATTCGGTAATGTCATAGGCATCGGTGGTTTCATTGCGGTCGGCGGGGCCTGCGCGCACCCCGAACGAGGCGCCTTTGCCGCGTACATCGGCGACGGCAAAGGCATAGCCGTGGTTCAGCATATCCAGCGGCAGGCGCGAGCCGGTCTCAAGCTTGCCGTCAGAACGGCGTGTAGACCGGTTATAGGGGGTGAAAATCCAGACTGTCGGAAAGGCTTCGTTGGTGAGTTGCCCGTTACGGGTCGGACGGTAAATATCGACCGCCAGCCGCGTACCGTCGCGTGCGGTCATATATTCAGAGGTGCGGACATGACCATCATAGGTGGGAATGGAATAGCCGCTGTAACGGCCAAATTCAGAAATCTTTTCGGTCTTTGCGGCGGGACTTTCCTGCGCGCTGACTATGGTCGCAGACAGGGCAAGGGCTGTGCCGAGGCACAGGGCCAGACGCCAGCCTTTTCGGTTAGATACAGGCATTTCTTTTTCCTCCGGATTATTGTTTTTTATTCCTTATGCACTGGTCAAGAAATTGCGTGACCAGAGTTTCTATCGGGCCGTTTTCCGGCTGGCCCAGATTTGACATAGGCAGTCTGAGTACCGGTATTCCGGAGGCCTCAAGCGCCCTGAGAACGAACGGATCGGCGTCATCAATGGCAATGGCGGCATCCACTTTGTTTGTGCGGGCCTCCTTGACGTGCCAGGCTCCGGCCCATGTCGGCATACGCAGTTCGTCACCCATGGTAATAAAGCGCGCCGCCAGTGAACGCATGGGGTCGCGTTCATCCGTATGTTCACGAATATAGCCGTCGGCCGCCAGCGCCAGATACATCGACCACACGAAGACCGCGCCGTGGCTGTCCTGCCATTTCTGATAGAAGGCGGTATCGCTCCACAGGCCGCGCCCGACCCACATCAGCCTCAGACGCTCGGTTTCACAGACCCCCTGACCGGCATCGACGCGGGCCTTGACCTCCTCATAGAAAGCCTTGGCCGCATCACGCGCCCAGACCGTGCCCCTGTGCCACTGAGGCACCATGGTGGCAGGCATGGTGTCAACCACACTAACCGGTGCGGGTACGGTTTCGGCAATCAGGTCACGCGTGCGGCGGTAATAGCTTTCCTGTGAATTGACCAGATCAAGTATGTCGATGAATTTTTGCGGGTCCCATGTCCGGCCCGTAGCGGCACTAAGACGCCTGACCATCGCGTTCAGTTCGGCGGTCATCAGATCAAGGCGCTCTGGCTGAAGGGCGGTGTCCCAGTGATCGGGCAGGGCATCCCACCAGTTCTCGGGCAAATCCCAGCGTGTTTCGACTGAGCGCTCGTAGATATAAAGGTCGCTGCCGGAGGCTTCGGCCCAGGCATCAAACAACGGACGCGTGGCATCACTTTCGGGAACCGTGTGCAGCATGTCAGGCTTGGGCAGTCCGCCCCACGGTGCCTGATCTGCGTCGTCGTCATAAAGGGCGGCCAGTCCCTGCGCGCTGTAGGGTTCGACATCAGCCGGATGATCATGGGCGGTCAGCAGGGCCGCGTAACGCTTTGATTGGCGTTTGGCGGCAACGATTGAGGCCCACCACTGATTGACGACAAAAGGAATATCCAGCGCCCGCAATATCTCCTGAGGGGCATTGGCATTGACCAGTGCAAACGGGCTGCCGGATGCGACGGCGGCCTGTACGTCAGCGAACCAGCTTTTCTGATAGGCCCCGAAATCAGCGGTGGAGGTCAGAGATTTCTGGCTTCGGGTTTGCGGGGCGCGGGCAGGTCGTGCGGCGGCTGGCTTTTCAGGCTTGGGTGCAGCGGCATCGACAACAGGTGATATGTCGCTGTTTGATATAGTGGCTGCCGACGGGGCGGCAGCGAAGCTCAGGACATGTGCGGGCAGATCAGAACTGTATCGGGCCGCAAGGAAGGGCACGCCTGTATCGGCACAGGTACGGCCCAGAGGCTTGGCAAGCCACGGGCTGGTTTCATCGCCGCTCAGGCTGAGGTGCAGCACGCCGTCGGGCTGATAATGTGCCAGCGTGCGGGCCAGGCTGGACTGCAATGATTTGGCGTCGGAAAAGGCACCGCCCTTCCATTCGCTGACGCTGTTGAGCAGGCGCTCACGTGGTGGCGTGTCCGAAGCTTTAAGTTCAGGCACGTGCACCAGAGCCTCGGCGACGATGGTGGCCCCATCGGCCTCTATGGCGGCATAGGCTTCGGGTGGCAGGTCAACCGAACCGCTTAAGACCAGACGCGGGCCGGTGCGGGCGACGGGTAGTGGGCCATCGGCCCAGCCGCGTAGCAGATCGGCGTAAGCGTCGGCGGGCAGATAATCAGCGGCGCGGCGCGCCAGCGCGGCATCCGTACCCGATATCAGTCCCTGTGCGCGCCATTCACGGATGGCACGCCCCAGTTTCTGGTGGCTGGCGGCGGTATCAAGGGCCTGCGTAAGATCATCATCGCTAAAAGGTTGGCCCAGATTTGTGCACCACGACTCAAGCCGTTCAAGCTGATGCCGGTTATAGGCCTGAGTAGACGGAGTATTCAGACGCAGAAGGTCGCAGAAAATGACCGTGTCTGCGGTCAGACCCAGTTCCGGCAATTCACGCAAGGCGGCAAAAAGCTGAACCTGAATGGCGGCGCTGTGCGACAGGATCAGGCCGCTTAAAGGGGCCGTATGCGTCAGACCGTCACTGATCTGCTGCAACAGGCTGCGGCCCTGCCAGCTTAAGGTAATCCCAAGGCCGCGTGCGTCGGCGAAGGGCGTCGGCTGACCGGTAATCGGCCTCAGTCTGACCGGTGTCAGTCCCGCAGCCCGTATCAGAGGAAAGGGGAGGTCATCCCCGATACAGGCCACGACCCGCGCCCCTGAGGCCGTCAGGCGGGTAAGGGCGGCGGTCAGGCCCGCGTTAATGATGTCACGTGCCGTATCCGCCGGTGTCATTATATGGCTCCCGCAGCCTTGAGTTCGGCAATGCGTTCGGGGCTGTAGTTCAGAAGGTCGGTATAGACGCGGTCATTATGTTCACCGATATGAACCGGCAGGACATCATCGAAACCGGTGCGGCTGTCCGAAAACCGGATCGGGACGCCTGCGGTGCGCAGCTGATCATCGACCTCATAATAGGGGTGGCGGGTTTGCTCGGTTTCACCACGGGCAATAACGCGCGGATCCTTAAGGGCGTCTTCAGGGGTGCGCACCGGTGCCACGGGCACGCCTTCGGCCTCAAGGGCGGCCACGGCTTCGGCAACCGTGATCTGGCTCGACCAGGCGGTGATGCGTTCTTCAAGCGGCTGGAAATTGGCCACACGTGCGTCACGGCGGGCATAGCGTTCATCCGCCAGAAGGTCTTCGGCCCCCATGGCCCGCATCAGCCCTTCGGCCAGCGGATCGTGGGTCGCCACAATGGCAATATAGCCGTCGCTGCACTTAAAGACGCCAAAAGGCGACAGGCGCTGTACCGTCAAGCCAGTACGGCGCGGCATGCCGGACAGGCGCATGGCCCGCCAGTTTTCAATGGCCACGAACGAGGTCAGTGCCCCCAGCATAGAGACATCGACCTTCTGGCCGACACCGGTTTTGTGACGCTGTTCAATTGCCGCCAGAATACCGATAACGCTGAAGACAGGGGCCAGCATGTCGGCCATAGGGATGCCCATGCGCACCGGCGGGGTGCCGGTTTCACCGCTGGCGTACATGGCACCGCTCAGGGCCTGAATGATCACATCCATTGCCTTGGTGCCTTCGTCCACACCCTGACCGAAACCGCTGAGGGCGCAATAGACGACGCGGGGATTAATGGCGTGTACGGCCTCATAACCGATGCCAAGGCGGTCGGCCGTGCCGCTGGTGAAATTTTCAATGACGATATCGGCGCTGCGCACCAGATCGGCAAAAACATCCAGAGCGCCGGGGCGCTTGAAGTTCAGCGAAATGCCGTATTTACCGCGTGCGCGCGACAGGTGTGAAACCGAGACATCGTCATCATGCACCTTTTGCACCACCACGCCGTCACGGCCAATATAAGGACTGTTTTCACGCGCCAGATCGCCGTGGCGAGGGTCTTCGACCTTAATGACCTCTGCGCCGAGGCCTGCCAGAAGAAGCGTGGCATAGGGGCCGGCAAGGGCGCGCGTCAGGTCGATAACTCTCAGGCCTTCGAGTGGGCGCGCAAGGGCTTCCCCGGTCGTGGTGCCAGATGGCTGAGTGTCCATATTGTGTCGTCCCTGAGGTAAGTGTGTTGTGTAAATATAATTGCATTATTCATCTAATATCTGGCGCGCGTCAATAGGGGGTTTTTTGAAAAAAGGCGATATTTTGAGCAATTATCATCATTTTGCGGTGCAAAATAAGCGGGAACTGCGTATTCTGAACGAAAGATTAAGTTGGTTTACGGAAATTTGCTTGACACATTAAATTTATTCCTACAACTATTATACCCAAGAACAGGGTGTCGGTCGTGATCGTGAACCCTGCGATAAGGTCAAGAGATGAGAAACGTTCCTGGAGGTATATTCTATGCGGTATATTAATCGCGCAATGCCCGTCCGTGCCCTGTTGGCAACGGTCGCCCTGACTGCCCTGTCCGCCGGCGTGGCAAGCGCCCAGCAGTCAGATGAGAGTGAATCAGCGTCAGATGCCAATGTAACCGAAGTCGTGGTGACCGGAAGCCGTATTCGCGGCGTGGCCCCCGTGGGTTCGAACCTGATTTCCGTAACGCGTGACGAGTTTACCAAATCCGCAGCCGTGTCCACGGCCGAGCTGTTTAAGGATGTGCCTCAGGCGATCAATATTGGTGTCAATGAAACCAACCGCGGCGCACAGGGTGGTTCGGGTAACATTACCTATGTGAACTCGGTTAACCTACGCGGTATCGGGCCATCGGCGACCCTGACGCTTCTGGACGGGCACCGCCTGCCGGGCAGCGGCACCGGCGGCGCCTATTCTGATACGTCGGTGGTGCCTATTCTGGCGCTGCGCCGTATGGAAATTATTGCTGACGGTGCGTCGGCTATCTACGGTTCGGACGCTGTGGCCGGTGTGGTCAACCTGATCCTGCGTCGTGACCTGAATGGCGTTGAAGCCAATGCCCGTTATGGCGTTGCTGACGGCTATGATACGCGTCAGTTCGGTGTCGCTGCCGGTAAGACCTGGAGCACAGGTCAGTTCATGGCGACTTTTGAACACAGCTATCACTCGGCCCTGCGCAGCCGTGACCGTGACTTCATCGTCTCTGATCAGCGCGAAATGGGCGGGCCTGACTTCCGTGTCACCAACTGTAATCCGGGTAACATCATTCAGGGCGGCGTCAGCTATGCCATACCTGAAGGCGGCATCACGGCGGGCAATGCCGGTTCGCTGGTGGGCGGTACGTCCAACCGCTGCGATCTGGGACAATATGTTGATGTTATTCCTGAAATCGAAAAGAACGGTCTGGTTCTTACCTTTACGCAGGAACTGGCACCCGGTCTGAAGATTGTCGGTGACGCCTTCTATTACAAGCGCGAATTCCTGCGCAATGTAGCGACCTCGGCTCAGGTGCTGACGGTGCCGCGCAGCAACGCGTTCTTTGTCGATCCGACCGGTACCAACCCGGCGTCGCATCAGGTTCAATATTACTTCGGTAAGGACTATGGTCTGACCACGCCTAACCTTGGGGAATCCGAAACCTATCAGGGGACTGTGGCCCTGCACATGGACTTCAACGCCGACTGGAAAGGCGAAGTCAGCTATTCGGCAGGCTATAACAAGGACACGGCCTATAACTACGGCATTTACGCGGCGGGTCTGACGGCGGCTCTGGCCTCAAGCAATACGGCTACCGCCTTTAACCCTTATGGCGGCACCAATTCTCAGGCCGTGATTGACACCTTTGCCAACGGCTATGTCAGCCTTGGTGCGATTGGTGGCACCGGACATCGCCAACTGCAGTTCAAGACGGATGGCCCGCTGTTCAGCCTGCCTGCCGGTCAGGTACGTCTGGCTCTGGGTGTTGAGCACATCACCCTGACCAACAAGAACGGTTCCTATACGGGCTGGGATGATGCCCTGACCGGACGGGCCAATGACCTGTCGCGTAACATCAAGTCGGGTTATTTCGAAGTCCTGATCCCTGTGTTCAGCGAAGCTAATGCTATTCCCGGCTTCCGCCGTCTGGATATCAATATTGCCGGTCGTTACGACGAATATAGTGACGTTGGTGCAACCCGTAATCCTAAGGTCGGGATCAACTGGGTGCCAGTTAACGGCCTGACCCTGACCGGTTCCTATGGTACGTCCTTCCGTGCGCCGAACCTTGGAAGCCTTGTGTCATCCAATCCGGCTCTGACGGTGCAGAACTTTGTCGATCCTGAATCTTCGACCGGTTACACGCAGGGCTATGCCTGGAGCGAAGGCAATCCGAACCTGAAGCCGGAAACGGCGGAAACATGGTCGGTGGGTGCGGATATCCGTCCGCCTGCATTGCCCGGCCTCGGGATCACGGTCAGCTACTTTAACGTCAAGTACGAGAACCAGATTTCCAACCTTCTGGGTAACCTGACGGCGCTGCAGTATCCAGACATCTACGGCGACTATATTATCCGCAACCCGTCTCAGGCTCTGGTGGATGAACTGACCGGTCGCCTGCGTATCTCCGGCGTGCCTTTGACGACAGTTCCGGTTATTGTTGATGCACGTTCGGCCAATATGGGCGTGACGGAAATCGACGGTGTTGACTTCAATGTCCGCTATAACTTCAGCACCGATAACTATGGTGACTTCCGCGTCGGCGTGAACGGTATCTGGTACAACAGCTATAAGGTGGCTCAGACCCCAACCGCCGATCTGGTGGAACGTCTTGGTCTTCTGAACTATCCGGTGGAATACCGTCTGCGCGCCAATGCCACATGGACCTATGGCGATCTGACGACGACCGCCTATGTCAGCCATGTGCCGTCCTATAAGAACGACAGCGTCAATCCGGCGCAAACGGTCGATAGCTGGACGACGGCTGATCTCAACCTGTCCTATGCCCCTGCACACTGGGAAGGCATTCTGGGCGGCACGACGCTTGATGTGAACATCACCAACCTGTTCGATCAGGATCCGCCCTATGCGGCGCTGGCCCCAAGCACCAACCAGAGCGGTGGCTTTGACGTGCAAAATGCCAACCCGCTGGGTCGCCTGATTACCTTCGGTATTACCAAGCGCTTCTGATAGAGTAAAAAACCTCTCGTACCTTAACCGGCCGCGAGAGGTTTTTATCTTCGGCCGGAAAACCGGTCACACGGTTCTTGAATAAATATAACGCATCGTAAGCGTACTCAGGGAAAACGACAATGAAGTCTGCCGGTATGGGTCTGTTCATGGGGGTGGCTGTTGCGACCCTGACTTTGCCTTTCGCCGCTGTGGCCAAGCCCGGCGAATATGCGGCAACGCCACAATATAACAGTTTCGTTCGCACCACTGAACTGGTGGAGGTGCGCGACGGGGTGCGTCTGGCGGCAACGGTTTATCGGCCGGCAATCAATGGCGTGGCGGTCGATAAGCCCCTGCCGGTGCTTTTCAACCTCACCCCCTATCTGTCACGGCGCATTGATGCGGACGGCAAGATCACAGGCTCGATCGAGGTCGAGAACCGCCGTAACCGTCCGTTCGCGCAACTTACCTATTATGGCTATGTGGTGGTGGTTGCCGATGTACGCGGCAAGGGCTCATCGTTTGGCACGCGCTGGGCCTATGCCGATCAGCACGAAGGCGAAGACGGCCACGATCTGGTACAGTGGATGGGCAAGCAGGGCTGGTCCGACGGTAAGGTCGGCATGTTCGGTTGTTCCTATGTCGGTGGAACCCAGTGGGCCACGGCGCGTAACACGCCTTCGCACCTAAAAGCGATTTTCCCGCAGGCAGCGCAATTCGACAGCTATCGCAATGTGCGGCGCGGCGGCATTTCCGGTCAGTACAATACCCGTCCGCAGAAGATCGACGAAGACTTCCCTACGGCTCCGGTCGATATTGATAAGGACGGCAGCCTGAAGGCGGCGGCGCTGAAACAACATGAGGCCAATGGCCAGATGATGGATCTGGTGTCGTCTCTGGTCAATCGTGACGACCGGACGGACAAGGATATATTGTACTGGGCCTTGTCATCGCCCTATCCGAAGATCGAAGACATGCGCAAGGCGGGCATTTCGGTCTATCTGTGGGGTAACTGGCGCGATGAGCCGGTCGATCAGGCCTATATTGCCTATGAGAATATGAAGGATGGCACGGGTCTGACCAAGATGATTGTCGGGCCGGGCGACCACTGCGATACGGACACCATCGACTCGTTCAATGAGCATCTGCGTTACTTTGATTACACCCTTAAGGGCATTGAAAACGGCATCGCCAGCGAACCGCCGATCTATTACAAGACCATAGGTCTGCCCGAAGATCAGGCGTGGCGTTTTGCCGATGATCTGCCGCTGAATGACGCTCCGGCAACGCGGTTCTATCTGGGGCCAAAGGCAAGCCTCAGCCAGACAATCGCCTCAAAGCCTGCCTTTGATCGCTATAATGTGACCTATCGCGTCGGCTGTCAGCCACCGGCCTTTGCGCGTGGGACATCGATGATGACCTTCACGCCGTCAGACAGTGACGAACTGCCCGAACCGGGCATGTGGCCATGCGTCAATTCGCAGGCCGCGAAGCTTTATGAAACCAAGGCCATGCCCGAAGATATGTGGCTGTCCGGTTTTTCGATTGTCAGCCTGACGCTGAAAAGCTCGGCCCCTGAAGCCTATGTTTTTGCCTATCTGGAAAAGGTTGCGCCTGACGGTAAGGCTGAGATTATCGGCCACGGACGTTTGCTGGGGTCGCAACGCGCTCTTGGTGAAGCGCCCTATAAAAATCTTGGGCTGCCCTGGCATCCGTTCAGCCGCGACACCCATGAAGCTGTGCCGGTCAATGAGCCGGTCAACCTGACCTTTGAGCTTAATCCGACTTCGGAAGTCATCCCCAAAGGCCACAAATTGCGCCTGTCGTTCACCGGCGTCGATCAGCGTCAGCGCAACTGGAAGGCGCTGCGGATCGATCCGGCACCGGTCTGGGATATTGCCGTTGGCGGTAAGGACGGCTCCTATATTGATATGAAACTGGTCTCGGCCAAACAACTGACGAAGGGAACGGCCAATGACTAACCGGCATATGTCACGACGTACATTATTTGGCAGTGTGGCAGCGCTGGCGGCCCTGACGGCGATGCCGGTGACGGCAAGTGCACGCCCCCTGCCGCGCGTAACCCAACTCCCTGATGCAGGTGCAAAAGGTCTGCTGATCTGGGACGTGACGGGTCTGGGCTATATCGCCGAAGAATTCATGATTGAAGGCAAGGCCGATGTGCTTGAGTCCGTATCGATGGCCGATGCCGTGGATATGTCCAAGCGTAATGGTCTTGAGGATTTTCTGCGCCGCGATTTCAACCGTACGGTTGTTGCCGAAGCCCGCCCCTATGCGACACGCGTGGTCGTCTATCGCCCGATAGACATGAGCCGATTCAGCGGCCGGATTTTGCTTGAGGTGCTGCACCCAAGCGGCGGCGGTCGGGCCAATGTCTGGCAACGTACCTATGACCTGCTGGCGGATCGCGGCGACATCACCATCGGTATTCAGCCGCCATTCAACGTCAAGGAACTGCGCGAAGGCGATCCGGTACGTTATGGAAAGCTGCATGCCGAACACCCGACCCAGCTTTGGGATGTGGTGACGGATGTCGCACGTCTGACCAAGACCGTAGGTGAGGGCGGATTGCTGGGCGGGGCCGTGGCGCGGCATCAGGTGCTGGCCGGTTTCTCCTATACCGGTGTGGCCACGGCAAACTATGCCAATTTCCAGCATGACCGTGCCCGTCTGGCGGATGGCCGGCCACTGATTGACGGCTATATGCCTATGGGTTCGGCGACCTTTGTGCGTCCATTGGATGTGCCGGTGATACGCATGACAACCCAGAGCGAATTTGACGGTATTCAGGGCATCCGCGCCCGTGTACCTGACAGCGATGACCCCAAGGGTCGGTGCCGTCTGTACGAAGTCGCCGGTGCGCCGCACTCGACCGTACCTTTGCCGGTCGGGGCCGCGCTTGCGCCCACCAAGACGGTGCCTGAGCCTGCCGGCCTGCCGCGTTTCTCGCCTGAAACCTGTCAGCAGGGATTTCCGGAAACATCCTACCGCAATGACTTTCCGCTGCATCTGGTGATCGAAGGTATCTATGTGAATATCTTTGAGTGGATCGAAAACGGCGTCGTGCCGCCTCATGCGCCCCTCATTGAGGTGGACGCCGAGGGACGGACACTGGTGGACGAATTTGGCAATGCCAGGGGCGGTCTGAGGCTTCCGGAAGTGACCGTGCCGATTGCCACCTATGGCGTAGGCGCAAAGGGCCCCTGCGGTAATTTTGGTTACACCAAGCCCTTCACGATTGAGGAAAAGCGCCGCCTGTACGGCAACAAGGCGGCCTATGTCTCACGCGTGCGTCAGGCCTCCGAAACCTTGTTTACAGAACGTTTTGTGACGGCCAAAGGCAAGAACAGACTGATTGGTTTAGCGGCAGCGACTGAGGCATTTTAATGGGCGGATCAATAAAATCATCTGATGAGCCGGAACGCCCGCTGCACTGGGCGGCGAAGATTCCGCTGTTTCTGGGATCCGTGGCCATACTGGTGGCCATGACGGCGGATTCGCTGGCGGTTGTGGGGCGTCATGCCAACATCCCTCTGCTTGGCACGGTTGAGATTGTGCAGCTTGCGGCCAGTATTGCCGGTGGTGCCACTATTATCTGTGCCACGATTGCCGGTGCTCATGCCTCGATCCACGTGTTGACCGATCGGGTATCACCTGAGGTGCGGCACAGGTTGTTGACCTTTGCCCGCCTGATGACGGCCATCTTCTTCGTCGCCCTGACGATAGGTTGCGGCTGGTTGATGGTGGACATGCTGGGGCAGGGCGAGCGTACCGAACTGACGGGTATGCCACTTATGCCGTTCCGTCTTTTGGCGACATTGGCGTTCGGGGCTACGGCCCTGTTGTATGTGATCGCGTTATTCAAACCTGAAAAGAGTAAGCAATGACCCCCGAAGTCGTTGGTATATTAGGCGTTATTGTCCTTCTGGCGTTGCTGACGACGGGTATTCCCATTGCTGCGGCGCTGGGGCTTGTTGGCTGTGTTGGTCTGGCCATTCTGATTTCACCCGAAGCCGCCCTCATCAAGTCGGGCGTGGTCGCGTGGGAAACCATTTCAAAATACGAACTGGCGGTGTTGCCGCTGTTCCTGTTGATGGCGCATCTGTGTTTTGCGGCGGGGGCCAGTAGGGACTTCTTTGATGCAGCCGCCAAGATGCTGGGGCATCGAAAAGGCGGTCTGGCTACGGCGTCGATTGCCGGTTGCGCCGGTTTTGGTACCATCAGTGGCTCCAGTCTGGCGACAGCGGCGACCATCGGGCTTGTGGCCCTGCCGGAGATGCGCAAGCGTAACTATTCGCCGGGTCTGGCGACCGGTGCGATTGCAGCGGGCGGTACGCTGGGGGCGCTTATCCCCCCAAGCGGTATGCTGATTGTCTATGGCATTATTGCCGAACAACCGATCAGCAAGCTGTTTGCGGCGGCGATTATTCCCGCAGCTACACAAGCACTCTTTTACATCATTACCGTGATGATCATGTGCCGTATCAAGCCGGAACTGGGGCCGGTGACGGAACGGTTCAGCTGGCGTGAACGCGGTCAGGCCCTGTGGCGGATCGTCGATCTGGTGGTGCTGATTGCTGTGGTTATCGGTGGTCTGGCTATTGGCTGGTTTACACCGACCGAAGCGGCTTCAGTAGGGTGTGTGCTGGCGATGATCCTGTGTATCAAGCGCCGCGCCCTTAGCCTTAAGGTGCTTGGGGACTCACTGCGTGAGACCATGCGCACCTCCGGTCTGATCTATGCCATTATTGTGGGCGCGGTGATTTTCAGTAAGTTTCTGGGCACCACAGGCGTAGCCGAGCAACTGACCAATGTGGTGCTGGATGCGCAGTTCGGGCCGATTGCGGCGGCGATATTTGTGGTGATCATTCTGCTGCTGCTGGGGTCTGTGCTGGATGGTATGGCGCTGATGCTGCTGACCGTGCCGATCTTCCTGCCGATGATGGAAGAACTGGGTATGAGCGCGATCTGGTTCGGGATTTTCGTCATCCGCACGATTGAGGTCGGGCTGGTGCATCCGCCACTGGGGATGAACGTCTATGTCATCCAGAGTATCGCCAAGGATATCCCGCTTGGGACTATCTTTAAGGGTGTGTTGCCGTTCATCGCGGCGGACTTTGTTCACATTGCCCTCATCATTGCTGTACCGGCGATTGTGATGTGGCTGCCCGGTATTCTGTCATGAGCCTGAAACCTGACCTGAGATTTGTACAGAGACGTAACATGCGTAAACCTATGTGTCTGAACGCTGCCGTTTTGGCCGGTGCGGTATTGGCTTTGGTGATGTCCGTCAGTGCCTGTGCGCCAACGGCTCCGAAAACCGAAGCGGGCGAAGTGGTGCATGTTCTGCGCTATGCTTCGCCCTATACGCCGGGCCATCCTTTAAGTCAGGCGGACATGGCATGGATCGATTACATCCACACCGCCAGTAAAGGCCGTTTGAAGGTGGAGCCGTTGTGGGCGGGGGGGCTTATTTCTTCTGAGCACAATATGATCGAGCTGCGTCATGGCGTGGCCGATATTGCCACCATTACGCCGATCTATGCCAAGGGCGGCACACATGCCATTCGGGTGCAGTCGGGCTTCTATGGTGGTGAGCGGTCAATCGATCAGCAGGTTGCCGTCTATAAATGCCTGTCGACGCACTACCCGGAACTGAACCGTGAGATTGAAGGTCTGGAGCTTCTGGCGGTGCAGGGCGGGAACGTTCTGGGTCTGATTACGCGCGACCGCAAGGTGACGAAACTGTCTGACCTCAGGGGCCTGAGAATCCGCGTGCCGGCGGAACTGGTGCCAACCATGCGCAAGCTGGGGGCCGATCCGCTGGATATGCCCATGTCGGATGTCTATTCGTCACTGGCCAAGGGCGTGATTGACGGTGTGGTGGCTCCGGCAGACACATTGCGCAGCCTGCACTTCGGTGAGGTCGCCCGCTATTTCAACGAACTGCACATCAGCCGCGGGGCCTATCCGGCCCGTGCCATGTCGCAAAAGAAATTCAACACCCTGCCCAAGGACCTTCAGGACTTGCTGCGCAACAGCCAGTCCGTCTGGGAAGAGGCGATCAAGGACAAGATGACCGCCGCCCAGACAAGCGGCGCAGACTATGCCCGTGAACAGGGCATGGAGTTCTTACCCTTTGATGCAGCAGAACAAATCCGCTTTGATGGCCTGTATAACGAGCAGGCGGCAGAGACGGCGCGTCTGGCGCAGAGTGATCATCTGAATGCGGAAGGAATGTTTACCCTTGCGCAGCGCGTGGTTAAACTGTTGAACTCTGAGCAGGGCCAAAACATCGGATATGACACCGCAAGCGTCTGTCCGAAAGCCTGAATATGTCAACCAGCACACGGTCAATCATGAGTGTACGCCAAACGCCGCCCGAGCCTGAACTATTGTCGGAAAATCTGAATGACTCAGATATCGGGCTGGGGCGCCTCAGTGGCTTTATCGGTTTCCGCTTTCGCCGGATTCAGAACTATCTGTCGCGGCAGTTTGCGGGGCTTACGCAGGAATATGGCCTGCGCTCAGGTGCCCTAAGCTCGCTGGCGATCATTGAGGAAAATCCGGGTATTTCTCAGGCGGTGCTGGCCAAGGCCATCGGCATGGATGCCACGGCTGCGGTGGCTCTTCTGGAGGAACTGGGGCGCAAGGGCTGGATCGAACGTCGCCGTACCGAACAGGATCGTCGCCGCTATGCCATTTTCCTTAGCGACAAGGGGCAGGCGGTGCTGAACCACCTGCTTGAGGTGCTGAGCGGGACAGAGGATGAGGCCCTCAGGGTGCTGAGTGTGCATGAACTTCTGGTGCTTAATCGGGCGCTGGAAAAAATCTATGACCATTGCTTTCACGGCGACAGCGCCGACGGCTAGGCGCGACGAAGCCTGAAGACGCAGGAAAAGACTTTACGTGTGCAGGCGGGCCTTTTAACCTGTAAGGCCTGTTATCATTGCGCCTGCTACACAAAGACGTCTGCCCTTGTCCCTCATACAGCTAAAAAACGTCCGTAAGACTTTTGCGGTCAAAGGCGGTCATCAGACCGCGCTTGATGGTGTGGATATTGACATCAGACGCGGCGAAATCTTTGGCATTATCGGGCCGTCAGGTTCGGGTAAGTCAACCCTGATCCGGTTGATCAACCGGCTTGAGACCCCCACCGAAGGCACGGTCGAGATTGATGGCGTACCGCTTGCTAATCTGGGGGCGAAAGCCCTGTCGAAGCTGCGTCACCGACTGGGGATGATCTTTCAGCAGTTCGGCCTGTTGTCGTCAAAAACCGCGCGTCAGAACGTAGCCTTTGCGCTTGAACTGGCGGGGCAGGGCACGCCTCAGTCACGACGGGCCTTGGCGGATGAGTGGCTTGAGCGCGTGGGTTTAAGCTTACATGCCGATAAGTATCCGGCGCAGCTTTCCGGCGGCCAGAAACAACGCGTGGCCATTGCCCGCGCCCTGATTAATCAGCCGGATATATTGCTCTGTGACGAGGCGACCAGCGCCCTTGATCCGCAATCGACCCAAGGGATTCTCGATCTGATCCTTGAGTTAAACCGCGAACTGGGGCTGACGGTTGTCGTGGTAACGCACGAAATGGAAGTGGTGCGTCAGGTCTGTGATCGCGTGGCGGTGCTGGAAAAGGGCAAGGTTGTGGAAACCGGTGAGGTGGCGCAGGTGCTGCTGACGCCCCATAGTCAGGCGGCACAAGGTTTGTCAGATGCGTTGAATCCGCCACCGTCGGACAGGGCGGATCTGGTGCGTCTCACCTGGAGTGGGGAGGACCCGCTAAGTGAGGCCTTGTCGGGCCTTGAGGCGCGTGTGCGATTGCAGTCAGGCCAGATATCGGCGCTGAAATCCGGCCCGTTCGGTGATGTCTGGGTGGCCATTGATGGTGTCGATCGTGATGTCGCCATAGGGCGGCTCAGAACCATCGGCGTGCAGGTGCGGGGGCTGTGATGACCGGATTAAGCAGTTTCTTTGTCAATATCGATACCGCCGAAATCCTCAGGGCCTCCTGGGAAACCCTGGGCATGCTGGCGGGGTCATTGTCCTTGAGCATACTGATCGGCTTGCCCGTCGGCGTGTGGTTGTCCGTGACCGGACGCGGGGGGCTGTCGCCTCAGCCGGTCGTCTATGGGGCATTGAGCTTTATCGTCAATGTCATGCGTTCAGTGCCGTTTGTCATTCTGTTTATCCTGTTGATTCCGGTGACGATTGCATTGGTGGGGACATCGTTGGGCGTGCGTGGGGCGATCCCGCCGCTGGTGCTTGGGGCCGCACCGTTTTTTGCGCGTCTGGTCGAAAGCGCCCTGCGTGAAGTGGATCGCTCGGTTATCGAAGCCACGCAAGCCTTAGGGGCGACACGGCGTCAGATTATCCTGCGTACCCTTCTGCCCGAAGCCCTGCCGTCACTGATTGCGGCCGCAACCGTTACGGCGATTGCGCTGGTGTCCTATACGGCCATGGCCGGTGTCGTGGGGGCCGGTGGGCTTGGGGATCTGGCGGTGCGCTACGGCTATCAGCGCTTCCAGACGGATGTTATGCTGGTGACGGTTGTGTTGATTATACTGCTGGTGCAGGGGCTGCAAATGGCCGGTGATGCGCTGGTGGCGCGGTTTTCGCGCAAATAGAAAGAGGTTGAATATGCTGTCACGTCGTTTGATGCTTATGGCGGGTCTGGTGGCGGTTTTGGCGGGTTGTGGTAAGCCACAAACCGATAAAAATACCCTGACGGTCGCGGCGACGGCTATTCCGCATGCCGAGATTTTACAGCAGATTGTGCCTGATCTGGCGGCGCAGGGCATCACGCTTGAGGTCAAGGTGTTCAATGACTATGTTCAGCCAAATCTTCAGGTTGATCAGGGACTTATTGACGCCAACTATTTCCAGCATCTGCCTTATCTCGAAAGTTTTAATCGCGACCATGGCACCAAACTGATGGCGCTTCAGGGGGTGCATATTGAACCCTTCGGTGGCTATTCGCGTAAGGTGAAAGCTATTTCTGACCTTAAGCAAGGAGCCGTGATCGCAATTCCCAACGATCCGTCCAATGCCGGTCGTGCCCTGATATTGCTGCACCATTCGGGCCTGATTAAGCTGAAGGACGCAGGCAATATTAATGCGACCGTCAAGGATATTACCGAGAACCCAAAAGGGTTTGTTATCCGCGAGTTAGAGTCGCCGTCCCTGCCGCGTGTACTGCCTGAGGTCGATCTGGCGCTGATCAACACTAACTATGCGCTGGATGCAGGCCTTGATCCGCAAAAGGATGCGCTGATCATCGAAGGCTCGGACAGCCCCTATGTCAATTATCTGGTGATCCGCGAAGATCGTGCCGAAGATGCGCGGCTTAAGGCGCTGGCGGCGGCATTGGCCTCTCAGAAGGTCAAGGATTTCATTGCCGAGAAATACAAAGGCGCTGTGTTGCCCGCGTTTTGATCGGGTGTCTTGACATGGACGGTCTGCAACATTATGAACATTGTTCAATATTTTGTTGAAGGCGCGTATCCATGTCTGAGCCTGTGGGTTTAAAGATTGTCGGCAGTGGTATTTACCGTCCGCGTGAGGCCCGAAATTCCTCTGTGTTTGACAGCACTTACGGTCAGGCGGCGGGCTGGACTCAAGGCCGCTTTGGAATTGCCTCGCGCGCTGTCGCCGATGAGACAGAAACCACGTCGGTCATGGCGGCGATGGCCTGTCGGCAGGCATTGGCCGAGGCCGGTTGGGATGCTGATTTTGATGTGCTGATCGGTGGTTGCGCGGTGATGGAGCAGCCGATTCCGGGGACATCGGTTCTGGTGTCGCATGAATTGGGTTTGGGTAAGTCCGGCATCCATTGTTTTGACGTCAACATGACCTGTCTTTCGTTTCTGACGGCGCTGGATGTGGTTAGTCTGGGGTTTCGGGCAGGGCGCTGGCGGCGGGCATTGATTTTCGCCAGCGATATTGCATCGGCAGGTCTGGATTATCAGCATCCTGAAATGTCTGCTATTTTTGGCGACGGTGCGGCGGCGATCTGTGTTGAGGCCGGTGATAGTGACGGGCCTGCTGTATTATCCGCAGGGTTCAAAACCTTCAGTGCGGGTAAGGATTTGGGGCATTTGAAATCGGGCGGTACCCGCGTGCGTATTGCCGATGGTTTTGAGGCCTTAAAGACCGGTTCAAGGTTCCATATGGATGCTTTTGGCATCTTCAAAGCGGCCGGAAAACACATGCCGGCGCTGATGAAGCAGGTGGCTGGCGAAGCGGGGCTGGAATTGGGTGAAATTGACCTGTTTATCCCGCATCAGGCCAGTCATCCGGCGCTGGAATATGTGCGTCATGTCATCGGTGAGCGGCCTGAGCGGGTAGTGGATATTTTTGCGACCTATGGCAACCAGATTGCGGCCTCTTTGCCAACGGCGTTATGTGTGGCGCGGGCCGAAGGGCGGCTTAAGGCCGGTCAGCCGGTGATGTTATTAGGTACATCGGCAGGCGTCAGCTTAGGGGTTATGGTGCTGCGATGCTGAGGCCGGTTCTGGTTACGGGTGCCAGCGGCGGGTTGGGGGCCGCTGTGTGCGAAGCACTGATCGGGCGGGGATACAGGGTGCGTGCCACGGGGCGCAAGGCATCGGCGCGGGTTGAGGGTCTGGGGTGTGATTATGTGTCCGCTGACCTGACAGATGCGGGGGTATTAGCGGCCCTGACCGAAGGGACACAAGGCGTGATCCATTGCGCTGCCCTGTCGTCACCGTGGGATCTTTATGCGGATTTTTATGACATCAATGTGCGGGCGACGCGTAACCTTTTGAATGCTGCCAGAGATGCACGTGTGCGCCGCTTTGTCTTTGTGTCTTCGCCTTCGGTCTATGGCCGGCCGGTGGATCAGTTGGGGCTGAGTGAGGCCGATCCGGTCACAGATCATCCGTTAAATGCCTATGCGGCGACCAAAATTCTGGCGGAAACCGAGGTGTGTCTGGCGGCGGCCAATGGTCTGGCGGCCCTGAGCGTCCGTCCACGCGCTTTGGTGGGGCCTGAGGATCAGGTATTATTGCCGCGAGTGTTGCGCTTGCTTGCGAAGGGGCGGTTTCCTTTGTGGCGCGGGGGGCAGGCGCTGATTGAGCTGACGGATGTGCGCGACGTGGCGCAGGCTTTGGTGAGCGCGTTTGAACGGGCCGAAGCCCTGTCGGGTGAGGTGATCAATATATCCGGTGGTCAGGCCGTGCCTGTGCGCGATATGGTGCAGACCCTTGCTGACGGTATTGGTGCGCCGGTGCAGTTTGTCCGCCTGCCCTATGGTTTGACGGCGTCAGTGGCGCGGGCGGCGGAGGTGATTTGCGGGCGCTTGCCATCGCGACCAGAGCCGCCGGTGACGCCCTATTCATTGGCAACACTGGCTTTCTCGCAGACCTTTGATCTTAGTAAGGCGAGGCGGGTTCTGGATTACAAACCCCAATATGACGCCTTGAAAACGGCGGTGGAGGTGGCGCGTGGGCGATAGGGGCCTTAGCTGGCAAGTGCTGCGCGTCGGGGCCTGTCGGCACCCTGAGATATTAAGCCGTCGTCGCGGCCATATCTGCCCCATCGGCTTTCCGGCGTTGGTGGGGTTGATCCACCATCCGACCTTTGGCGCGATCCTGTTTGATACCGGCTATGCGCCACGTTTCTTTACCGCCACCGAAGCCTTCCCTGAGCGGCTTTATCGCTGGGCAACGCCGGTGCAGTACGGGCCGGAAGATGATCTGGTGACGCAACTGGATCGCTTAGGCCTGAAGTCATCGGACATAAGGGCGGTGATTGTATCGCATTTCCACGGTGATCATGTGGCGGGTCTGGCTGATTTTGCTAAGGCGCAGGTATTTTGCGCCCGTGCCGGATATGCGCAGATTCAGGGCGGCACTCGGTTCGGACGGGTGCGGCGGGGTTTGCTTAAAACGCTGGTGCCGGAAAGCCTTAAGCCGGTATTTTTCGAGGATCGGCCGCTGGTGGCGTTACCGGCGCAACTGGCACCGTTTGACCGTGGCGTGGATGTGTTTGGAGACGGGTCTTTGATGGCAGTTGAGCTGCCCGGACACTGTGCCGGTCATTGGGGGCTGTGGGTCGGTTCTGAGACGGAGGCCCTGTTTATCGGTGATGCCGCCTGGTCGATGCAGGCCATTGTTGACGACGATCCGCCACCGGCCTTTACGACGGGGCTATTGGGCGACACCAAGGCCTATCGGCGCACGCTCAAAGGACTTGCGGCGGTGGCGCAACGCCTTGAGGTCATACCGTCCCATTGTGAGGTGACGGCGCGTAAATGGGTGGCGGGCTATGGGGTTTGAGGCCGCGCAAACCTTTGTGCAGACCTGTTTCAGTCCGCGCACCCCCGAAGGATTAAGGCGGCGTCAGGCGCGTCTGTGGGGCGAACTTAGGGCGCAGTTCAGCAGGGCACCGGCGCTGAAGGCCTTTGTCGGCGCTGAGTTAGGTGACATTCCGGTTATTGATACGGCCTGTTTTCGTGCGCGTTTTGCGGACTATAACACGCTGGGCCTGTCGCTTGAGGCGGCTGTTGAGGCGGCGCAACGGGCCGAGGCCGGTGAAGCGGATGATCTGGGAAACGGTGTCAGTGCCGGTTTTTCGACCGGTACCGGCGGCGGTTTGCGAGGGTTATTTGTCACGACCAGAGACGAACGTCAGGCCTATGGGGCCATGCTGGCGGGGCGGCTGTTTGGGCCTGCGGACTGGCTGCATCTGGGACGTATTGCTGTCTGTCTCAGGGCCGGGAACCGGCTGTATAACCGGCGTGGCGTGCGCTTCTTTGGTCTGGCGCAGGCTGATCGTGATCCGGCGATTGCCGCCTTTGATCCCAAGGTGTTGATTGCGCCGCCGCAGGTATTGCTTGAACTGGCGCAAAGCGGTCATAATTTACCATCTCTGAGGCGGTTGTTTTATGGTGCGGAAACGCTGAATGAGACTGAACGCGCGTTTGTAACCAAAGCTTTGGGGGGGCGGCCTGATCCGATCTATCAGGCCACCGAAGGCTTTGTGGGCGCGCCGTGCCGGTTCGGGACTTTGCACCTGAATGACGATCAGATGATCATCGAACGCGAAGACATTGGCGGCGGCAGATTCAGGCCGGTGATCACGGATCTGATGCGTCGGTCGCAACTGGTTGTGCGGCTACGTCTTGAGGATATTTTGCGACCAACCGTTTGCGCCTGTGGCAGTCCGCGTCAGGCGGTGATGCCGGTCGAGGGACGTACCTCCGATGTCTGGCGCTGGGGGGATAAGGTGGTCTGGCCGGCGGAGGTTGAGGCTTTGGTCGCGCCTTTGTTGCCAGCGGCGCATCGCTGGGTGGCGACCGGATCGGCGCAGGGGATAGAGTTTGCCTGCGCGCATGAAAACGATGCCGAAGTAATGAAGCAGGCCTTGCGCAGATTGGGTCAGCCGGTCAGGCGTGTGGCCTATGATCCGGCGTCGGATTTTCCCAAACGCCGTCATGTGCGGTGGCGATCATGAGGATTTTGCTGACCGGTGTGCGCGCCCCTGTGGCGATGGATCTGGTGGCGGCCCTGAGTGCGGGCGGGCATCAGGTGTGGGGGATAGACAGCCTGCCGCGTCCGGTGGTCGGGCCGTATCTCAACGGGTTTTATCTCTGTGCCTCGCCCAGATTTATGCCCGATGCGTTTTTGCGTGATATATGCGCCGCCGTTGAGGCCGTTCAGCCCGATATTATTATCCCCCTCTGCGAAGACGTATTCTATTGGGCCAAAGCGTCCGAGGCGCACGGATGGCCTTTGTTTGCAACGGATTTAGCCACCCTGATGCGGCTGCATTCCAAATATGCCTTTGTCGGGGTGGCGGCAAAATACGGACTAAAAGTGCCAAAAACGGTACGTTTTCAGGCGGGGTGGGTCGGTGAGCGGGGACAAGACCATGTGTTCAAGCCGGAATATTCGCGTTTCGGGGCCAAGCTGCATATTCGCCCGCTTCAGGTACCGGATTTGACGTCTGAGCCGACGAATCCCTGGTTGCGGCAGGACTGGGTGGCGGGCGAGGATATCAGCACCTTTGTGGTCGCGCACGAGGGGAGGATAACGGCCTTTAGTGCGTATCGCTCAGGCTGGCGTATGCCCGGCGGGGTCAGCTATTATTTTGACCCGCTGGAGCCGGAACTGATGACCACCCTTGAGGGGCTGATGGGGCAGCTTGTGGCCGGTTTGGGGTTCACCGGACAGTTGGGGTGTGACCTGAGGCATGATCCAGACGGTCAGTTGTGGTTCATTGAGGCCAATCCGCGTGCCACCAGCGGCCTGCATCTGCTGGCGCATGATCCTGAGGCCTTGAGTGCGGCCTATACGGACAAGGCGGCGCCACTGTTGCGGACTTCGCCTCAGGCGGCCTGTGTCGGGCCGGTTATGTATCTGTCGGGCTGGCCGCAGGCGCTGCGTAACGGTCGGGTGGCCTTATGGCAGGCCGATATGCGTCGGGCGCGTGATGTGACCGGAAGGGGGGCGTTGCGGCTCATGACCAGGGGGGCGGGTCTGATGGCGCAGGCCGTGGTCAGGGGGATGCCTCTGGCGCAGTTTCTGACCGTAGATATTGAGTGTAACCATGACCTGAGCGGTTCAGTTTAGGGTCAGGCGTTCCTTATCGAGATAGGCACTGATGTCGTCTTCGGGCATGGGACGGCTGAAGAGATAGCCCTGCACATTTACGGCACCGGCGGATTTGAGCTGATGCAGTTCGGACTCGGTTTCGACGCCTTCGACGACGTGCTCCATACCCAGATTGTCGGCCAGTTCGATCATGGATTTGATGATCTTCATGGCGCGGTCATTGCGGCCCAGCTCAAGCACGAAGGAGCGGTCGATCTTAACCGTATCGACCTTGACGCGGTTGATATGGCTGAAATTGGTATAGCCGGAGCCAAAGTCATCCAGCGCGATGCGGCAACCCATATCCGCCAGTCGCCGGATGCCGTTTTCCGCCTGAGTAAAATCGGTGATCATGGCGGTTTCGGTGATCTCGAACTCAATGCGCGTCGGGCAAACCTGTGAGGCATGTACCACATCGACGATGCGGCTGACGGCGACCGGAGACAATATGTCCCGTGCCGACAGGTTGAAGGCCAGACGGATGTCTTCGGGCCAGTCTTTGGCCACCTGAAGGGCCTTTTCCAGCAGGATCGGCGTCAGGCCGGTAATCAGGCCGGAGCGTTCCGCCGCGCGGATGAACATGTCGGGCGAGACGACCCCCAGACGTTCGCTGTGCCAGCGGGCGAGGGCCTCAAAAGCGACGGTCTTACCGGCCCTGATGTCGTATTGCGGCTGAAAGGCCAGTGTCAGTTCCTTTTGGCCATCAATGGCGCGCAGGGCCTGCTCAACCTCTTTGGTGGCGCGGATCAGGTCTTCGTGGGTGCGATCAAACAGGACGGCTATGCCGCGTCCGCGTTCCTTGGCCTCATAAAGGGCATAGTCGGCGCGCTCAAGCAGGCGCGAGGCCGTAACCTCCATATCTGCCGCGCGGAAGGTAAAGCCAAGGGATGCCGACAGGTGCGCGGTTTCGTTCTCAAGCGGATATGGGCGCGACAGAGCGGCCACCAGCTTATCGGCGCATTCCTGTAGCTGGGTGTTGTCCTGTGGTGCCATCAGCATCACGGCAAATTCGTCGCCGCCAAGACGGGCGATCAAAGAACCCTCGGTGCAGGTCTGTTTCAGACGCTGGGCTACCTGAGACAGGACGCTGTCACCGGCGGCATGGCCATAGATGTCATTGATCGGCTTAAATCCGTCCAGATCCACAAGCCCCAGATAGAAAGAATCAGGCTGGGCCAGACGGCTGTTGATCTGCGTGAGGAAGGCGCGGCGATTGGCCAGTCCGGTAAGGGAGTCATAGGTGGCAAGGGTCAGGGCCTGATCACGGTGGCGGTCAGCGGCCAGCTTTGCGTGTAGCGCCCTGAGCATGGTCGAGCGGATAATGATCGATAGGGCTATGCCGACGACTGATCCGCAAAAGGCTACCCAGATACAATCGGCAAAGCTGTCGGGGTCAAAGCGCCAGGCGGCGTACAGAAAGGCGACGATCGTGACTACGGAACAGGTCACAGTTACCCGCAAACGTACCGCCGCCAGCGCCAGCGCCGGTAGCAGCAACAGCAGGTACATCAGTTTGACGGGACGGTATTCGAGGAAAATATCCAGACAACCGTTGAACACCAGAAGCAGGCTGCAAACATAGCCGGTCAGTTCAAGGCGGAACATCGAGGCTTTGTTATGGTTGTAGAACCAGAAGCCAATGAGCACCAAAAGCGTAAAAAGCGAAAGCGCCGGAATATAGCCCGGATCGCCTTCGACGCGGTAAAACACGGTATTGACCGTAAAAAAGGCAATGGCGAACAGGATGAAACGGTTGAGGTTGCCGCGCAGAATGACCGCCAGTTCGTCTTCGACCGCGCGGTCGGCACTATCCGGAGCCAGAAGATTAGGAAACGCGACTTTCAACATACCTGACGCCTTCTACGGTACAGGGGAACGGCTTCAGGTGCCTGTGGTGCGGACTTAATACAGACGAACAATAATATTTACCTAAGAAAGGCGCAAACGAGAAGCAGATGCGAAGGGCGTGCCCTACAGAACCGGCCCTATAGAACCGGTATGACAATTTTATGCGTCAGGCATTAGCATCGGCCCGTCCGTCTGTTTCACGGATGGTGATCAGCGCACGGGGGTCAAACCATGTTGGAAAGCTATGATATTGTGCTGCGTCTTTTGGCGGCGACGGCCATAGGCATGATAATCGGCCTTGATCGGGATGCGCGGGCGCGTCCGGCGGGCATGAGAACCATGGGTCTGGTGGCGCTGGGGGCCGCAATGATTGCCGTGACCGCCACCCATGTCACCTTGCTGCAAAATCAGCCGGACGCCACCAGCCGTACCATTCAGGGCGTGATACAAGGCGTTATGGCCGGTATCGGCTTTCTGGGGGCAGGGGTACTTTTGAAGCAGGAAGCGACATCCGAAATACATGGCATGACGACGGCGGCGGCTATCTGGGCGACGGCGGCGCTGGGTATAACGGCAGGGCTGGCGCTATGGTCGGTATTTTTTACAGGGGCGGCGGTGACACTGCTGTTGCTGGTGGTAGCGCACCCGCTGGAGCAGCGGGTTGAGCGCTGGGCCGAGAAAAAGGGCCGCAAACGCCGATAAAAAAAGGGCGTACGCGGGATAGTGCGTACGCCCTGAGTAGGCTTCGGTTTGCGGTGCATACGAGGGAGGTGTGCACCACAGAAGCCATCAGAAGGGTGACCGGAGACGGGATGAGCCTCCGGTCGGGGGAGGAACTAGAACTTCATACGCAGACCGAGCTGGATGCGACGGTCATAACGGAACCAGCCGGCGGGCAGGTACTTGTATTCCTGATCCGGATTGGCTTCGGTTGGCCCCTTGACCTGTTGACGGATACGGATTTCCGTCGCCAGCAGGTTGTTGGCCTGAAGGTTGATTTCCAGATTGTCCGTTACGGCATAGCGCATGGAGGCATCGAGGAAGCCTTCGGATTCGTTCCAGACGTGGAAGCGAACACAGCAGTCATTGATCGAGCTGATATATTCCGAGCGCCAGTTATAGGCCAGACGGCTGCCGAACTTGCCCTTTTCGTACATCAGAATGAAGTTGTACGAATTATCGGACATGTTCTCCAGACGGGCCGGAATCATGTTTCCGTCCAGTGCCGAAGCGGCCACCGCATCACCACCATCCGTATCAATCACCAGATTGGCGTTCTTGATGCCGGAGTTATGCAGCATGGTGTAGTTGGCCTGTACGCCCAGACCATCCCACGGTGACGGCAGGAAGGTGAAGTAGCGCTGGTAAGACATTTCCCAGCCTTTGATCGCCGCGCCATCGCCATTGACCGGACCACGAATGACGACGTCACGTGTCACGCCATTATTGGTGATCGGAACATTAAACACGCCGTTCTGGATGTAGTCGTAGAACTTTTTGTAGAACAGGGTGAACGTGAACGAACCGACGCTGTCGAAGTAGTTTTCGAACGACAGGTCGAACTGATCGGCCGTGACAGGCTTCAGGCGCGGATTGCCTGTGTTGCCGGTGTAGCCATAGATATAGCTGACCGGATTACCGGCATTGTCGAGCACGATGTTCGGATTGCCGACGCGGATATCGCTTTGTGGCACGAACGAGCGGTTCATGGTCACGAAGTTACGCAGCAGGCCGATATCGGGCTTTGACATGGCCCGTGACGCCGCAAAACGCACCAGCCATTCGTCATTCAGATCAATCTTGATGTTGAAGCTTGGCAGGGTGTTTTTATGCTTGGTCGATACCGTGGACAGCGTGCTGCTGCCGTTGGAGAAGGCCTGATCGTCAACCGAACCCAGCGCCAGACAGCCCGGTGAAATCGCATATTGATCAGGATCGAGATTATCGATTATGTCCTGAGACAGCGGATTACAGACCAGCTGGGCTTCTGTGAATGCCGAGGCGTAGTTCAAAGCACCGGCTGATTTGATAGTGGTTTCGACATAGCGCACCCCAATGTTACCTGAGACGCGGAAGCGGTCAAAGATAACGGCGTCAGGGCCACCAAAGTTGAGCATGATATAGGCGGCATTGCTCTTTTCTTCGACCTTGAGCACTTCACCCTGTCTGAAGCAGCTGTTTTCCAGCTCGTCAGGACGTTCGCAGACCGGATTCCATGCGGTTGAGGCCACGCCACCTTCGTCGGTCTGGCCGCGAACGCTGAAGCGTTTGGCCATTTCTTCACGGTTGGAGAGGATGTCGCGTTTCATGAACACGAATTCGTCCTGACCGATCAGGCCGTCCAGCAGCTTGCCGCCGAACTTGCGGGTTTCATAATAGCCCTGTTCATAGCCCTGGAAGCGGATGCTGCCGTCATCATTATAGGTCGGGCCGGAATCGACGAACCATGCGTCTGCCGGATTGACGCCCCAGTCCGAAGCCACGCTGGCCCAGTTATACAGCGACCAGCCATGTTCCTGTTCGCGCTTGTTCGTACGTACACCGGCACGCAGCTCATTGAGCCATGTGTTATCAAAGGCATAGGCAACATCAAGGCGACCGGCTGTCGATTCACCGCGTGAAACCGTCATGTGATCCATGGCGGATTCAGGATTGTAGTTGCGGTAGTCGGACAGAGGGTCGCTGCCGATTACATTATAGCCGCTGGGGTAGCTGAAGCCGACCGTAGGGCGCTTGCCGCTCAGGTCGAGATCGACGTTAGTATAGGTGCCGAGTTCGAAGGTCAGGTCATACTTGTCGGTCGAAGCCTTGACGTGTTGCAGGTCAAGATTGAAGCTGAGCTTCTCGGTCGGACGCCAGACAAAGTTGAAGGATACGTCATCAATTTTGCGGACTTCTTCGCTGTGGCGGCTGACGGTATTCAGGAAGGTGCCGCCGCGGCACGGCAGACCGCCGTTGACATAGGTGACGCAAGGTTCAATGACCGGCAGGTTGATGCCATGCTTGGCATAGGTGCCGTACTGGTCAGTAGAACCGGGGATCATGGTGCCGGTGCTCCAGTCAACCAGACCGTAACCCCAGTCCCCCTTTGAGCGCGTAATCACGCCGCGCTGGAACATGCCGTTTTCGTCAAACGTATAGGGCGTGCCACCGGTCGGCGGGGCCAGCAGCAGAGGGTTGTCCCAGACCGTTGAGTGGTTGGTGCTGGCCGGATCAACCCACATCCAGTAATTGATCAGCTGGTCTTCGGTCCACACATTGTCATATTTGGCGTGGTTATATTGCAGGCTGGCCTTCATGCTGCGGTCGTTATTTTGCCACTGGGCGGCAAAACCGGCGCCGGTACGCTTACGCTCATAGAGCGTGTCATTATAGGCTACGCCCGAAGGAATGTAGTTTTCCTGATCCGTGTAGGTGCCCGGTGCATAGACCACCATACGGGGCAGGGTCGCAGCTTCGGAATTGGTCTCAACAACCGAATAGGCACCGTTCACCAGAAGGCCGAACTCACCATATTCTGTGTCCCAGCGATCGCTGAACAGACCGGAAATGTTTGGCGTTGTCTTTTTGGACATGTCGCCATAGTTGGCTTCGATGGTGCCGCTGATGACGCGACCGCGCTGGTCGAAGGGCTGACGGGTGCGCAGATCGACGCTGCCGGCGATACCGCCTTCGATAAGTTCAGCAGACTGGTTCTTATAGGTATCGACGCGGGACATCAGTTCCGGCGATACGTCCGACCAGGACAGGCCATAGCCTGAGGTTGCCGAGAACATGTCGCGGCCGTTAAATTCAGAACGTACCTGCGGCAGGCCGCGGATAATCACGCCTGCGGGCTCGGCGGAATAGTGCATCACGTCGTCCCGGGCGGCAGAGCGGATAACGGTTACACCCGGTACGCGCTGAAGCGCTTCGGCAACCGATTTATCGGGGAAGGCGCCAATATCGTTGGCGGTAATGGAATCAACAATTGTGCTGGAACTGCGCTTGATGTCCTGCGCATTCTTCAGTGCCTGACGGGTGCCGGTGACGATGACTTCGGTGGTGTCGCTGTCGTCGGTGGTGGTACCTTGCGCGGTCGCGGTCTGAACGGTGGCAACCTGACCCATCATCAGGGTGGCTGCGACGATCAGCGCTGTGCGCGATACGCTGTTACTTGCCTCGGTTTTCATTTCTAGCCCCTATTTGTAATTTAAGCACACGGGTGGGTCGTCTGCACCCGCTGGTGAAGCCTTATGGGCAGGCGGTCAGTGTGACCGTCCGCGTTCGGGTAAGTGGTGGGGAACCCAGGTGTCGGGGGCACAGAATTGCGGGCATGTCGCTCTTCGGTACTTAGCCTTATGTGTCATAACCTAAACTCCTCACGAAATATGCGGGCTTATCGCCTCTTTATGTTGCGATTTAGGTTCATTTTTCTTTCCCTGTCTACATTATCTTTCGTTTTATATCTCAATCGAAACCAAAAAGAAACAAATATGACACATTTTTTGTAACATTCCGTCATTGTGCAACGGACAAAACGCGCGAAAAGTGTCGGAATATATGAATGGTTGAATTTTTTGTCCTGTCAGGCGATAAGCGGACATCAAAGCGAAAGATAAGTTTTCGGCTCTCGAAACCGCTTGAGTAAGAAAGATGAGAGATATGGCGGAAGGATCCGTTCGGATAATGCGGGATACCTCAGAGCGCAGACGCCAGATCAGCGCTATGCTGAAGACCCGCGGCAGCGTTCAGGTGATTGCCCTTTCAGAGCAATTCGGCGTCTCTATGCAGACCATCCGCAAGGACCTGCATTACCTTGAAGAGCACGGGATAGCGACGCGCGCCTATGGCGGCGCGATTTCTTCGGAAGTGGTGACGGTCAATGCCGAGCCTGCGATCGAAACCAAGCGTGTGGCCCATACCGAAGAAAAGGAACGAATCGGTCAACTGGCGGCATCGCTGGTGAAGCCCGGTGAGTCGATCATGCTCGATTCCGGTACGACGGCGTTGCAAATCGCGCGTTTTCTTGCGGATGAGGAAGATATTACGGTCGTTACCAATGATTTTGATGTGCTGTCGGCGCTGGCGCAGAAGCGTAATCTGAAGATCATCATGCTGGGTGGCGAACTGCGCCGCAAGAGCATGGCGTTCTATGGGGCGCAGACCGTGGCGGCGCTGGATGAGCTGTTGCTCGACAAGCTGTTTTTAGGGGTTGATGGCTTTGATGTCGAACGCGGCATCACCACCCACTATGAGCCGGAAGCGCAACTGAACCGCAAGATGGTCGAGACGGCGCGTCAGGTGATCGCCGTGACCGACTCATCGAAGTTTGGCAAGGTGTGTCTGAACCGGATTATCGACATCAGCGAGCTGGATGTGCTGATTACCGATTCGGCGGCGCCAGAATTCATTGATGACGCAGCGGAAAAGCTGAATATCAAGCTGTATAAGGCCTGAAGACAGGCAATCTGGCACAGGGTTTGAACCTAAATCCTGTGCCAGATATTTATTAGCGCCTATTTATTAGCGCCTCAGAGCCGCTTCGGCCCATGTGGTGATCAGCGGCAGGTCGCTTTGGCGATTGTCGGCACGCACCACCAGTTCAACAATCTTCACACCGGTAATATCCGCGCTCAGCGGCTGAACGGCGGTGCCGAATCCGACTTCGGCGCTTTGGGCCAGAAGCTTGCCGTCGCCATAGACGAGGAAGCGCACCTTATCGGTGGTATTTTGTGTGGAGTCGTCCAGACCAATCTGCGCCTCAAAGCGGGTGTGGCCTGCGGTGTTGCGAACCTCAAGGCGCGAGCCGGCCTGAATGCCGATGCCGGTATCGAACCTTTGTCCGGCGACCTGAAGGTTTTGATCGTATGGCGTAGAGTCGGCTTGTGCGCCGCCCCAGCCCGTATAGGCCGGACGTTCGCCCGTGCCGCGTGTGCCACTCCATTGTCCGGTCATGCGGTGTACGGTGGGGTCAGCCATAGGGGCGATGACGCCATCTTCGGCGACATTGATGTGGCCCGGTATTTCCGACAGATAGACGCCGTCCGACAGGCGGCGCGTACCGTCTGCGGTAAAGATGCGGGTCTCATAGGGTGCCAGCGTGAAGGTGGTTTCACCGGTAAAGGCGGGCAGGGCTTCTTTTGACCACAGATCCTTAAGGTGCACCGGCTTGTCGCCCAGATATTTCAGATGATCAGCCGTCAGGTTGACCGTGACCGGTTCGCCGGTGCGGTTGAACAGTGCGGCGGCCTTCTGGCCTGACGAGAGATTTTTGACAAGAATCTGAACATCATCAGAGGCATAGGCGAGGACGGCCTGATGGCTACCCTTGTCCTGATTGAGGGCGATGATGTCGGTATTGCCCCAGATATCCATCAGGCTTTGGGGGGCGCTGCGCAGGTCATAGCTGATGAGCAGGGGCGCATTGATCATGGCCCAAAGCGCGAAATGGGCGCGGGCCTGAGTGAGGTGATTGGCGTCAAATTCACCGTGGCCGATAAACAGAATGTCAGGGTCGTTCCAGCCGCCGGATTGCGCATAGAGGGCGCGGGTCGAGGCGCTATCGAAATTGTGCAGCATGCGCGTCCATGTCGGGGTGATGTCGCCGCTGGTGCGCCACATATGACCGGTTTGCTTGCCCCATTTGCGCACATCGGCGGTGCCCCAGTTACACAGGGCCAGAATATAGTCGCCATCCGGATTATGTTTATCGAGTGCGGTGGCCACTTCGTCATACAGATTGCGCACACCGGCAATATCGGTGCGGGCAATGGCGTTCTGGTCGATCAGAGGCTCAATACCGTTATAGGCATGGGTTTTCACCAGATCGCTGCCGGGGGCATAGACATTGATCCCGCAGGCATCGACCTTGATGTAATCAAAGCCCCATTCGGCGAAATAGAGGGCAATATCCTGATCGACATGGCCATATAGCCCGACTTCGCGTTCCGCCGTCGTGCCTTCGGGCAGGTTGGGCGAATGCAGGTCATAGGCCTGAGAGCAGGCATTGTGCCCGACATCCGTATAGATACCGGCCTTAAGCCCCATGCCGTGCAGTTTGTCGGTAAAGGGTTTGAAGCTGGTGCCCGCTGCGCCGCCGGTCTTGGCCGAAGGGAACAGGTTGGTGCGGATCTGCATGCGGTTGTCCGACTGACGGCGTTTCAGCCACCAGCCGTCATCCAGATTGACATAGACATAGCCCTTTGACGCCAGACCGCTGTCTACCAGCTTTTGCGCCGCGCCCATGACCTTGGCTTCGTCAATTTCTGTACGGAAGGCATTCCATGAATTCCAGCCCATAGGCGGGGTCTGGGCCTGCTGACGCTGCGGCAGGCTCCAGCGGCCGGAGGGCTGGAGCGGGTCTGTCGCGGTTGCCTCGGCATGGGCAAGCACGGGGACAAGTGTGCCCCCAAGCGGCAGGAACAGGCTTAAGGAAGCCAGCAGTGACAGACGGGCAAGGCGTGAGCGTACAGACATGGAATTTCCCCGATTTTCAGAACCTGATGTTGGTCGTGTTAGTTTTTGTTGTTTTTGAAAAAGACGCGTTTGGCATTGGTGTAATAGAGCTTGTCTATCACGCTTTTGGGCAGATTCAGGCCCGTGACATCGGCTTCGATATCATCGACGCGGCGCACCGTATCGGTGGCCAGATAGGCCCAGTCATTGCGCCAGTATTCATGCGCTGTCGCACGGAAAGCGGCGGGGTCATCACCCGGATTTAAGGTCAGGTCAGTGCCGTACATCAGACGATCCTGATATTTGATGAAGAAGTTGCGCACCTTTTGGTAATCACGCACGGACTGATACTGAATTTGCGTGATACGCGCGGCCAGTTCAAGCGTGGCGTTGGGGTGGGCATCAAGGAATTTGGCGGCCTCATCGACGCTCCATTCCAGACTGCCCATATGTGCGCCGATAAAGTTCAGTTCGGGATGTCTGGTCACAAAGCGGTCGCGGTGCTGGATCAGCTCTTCGTAGCGCGGCATCTGCGGCTGCTTGTACATATGATATTCGGGGAAGTTGCCGAAATAGAGCTTGTCATTGGTCGTGGTCATTTCCTCGACCGGCAGCCAGGCGTTCTTCGGTTCGGCCTGATGGGCAATGAAGGCCAGACCGCGCTTTTCGATATGGGCAATCACCGGATCGAAACCGGCATCGTCGATAAAGATCAGCTTGCCGTTCTTGTCGCGCTCGACCATGCCGACGTTTTTCCAGACCTTGACGCCCAGAGCGCCCTGATCGGCTTCGGAGTCGATATAGGCATTGGTTTTACCGGCCCATTCCGGTGTGCCGAAGCCCTGCATGCTGAAGGTGGCGGCATAGTGGAAATGTTTGGGGTCAGCCTTATGGAACAGGTGGGCCGCATCTGCCTGATCGGCAATCGACGGAAAGGCCGGATAATCGACATTAATCGTCAGAAGCTCGAAATTGTCGGCCTTCGCCTGATCGACAAAGGCTGAGTCCTTCACATTCAGGTGTACGTGCGCATCGAACTTGCGCACCTTGGTGAAATCTTCGAGGGTATAATGTGCCTCTGCGGTTTCGGTTGCCGTGTCCGAGGCGGGGGTGGTGCAGCCGGTCAGCAGAAGGCCGGTAGCGCCCAGAGCCAGACAGATATAATGGGGCAGGCGGTTTGAAAGCATCGCAGCGACCTCCTTAGTTTCGCAAAAACAACGAAAACGAAATTTAATGTTTCGATTATATGTCTTTTTGTTTGCCTTTTTATTTTGACTTGTGCAACATGAAAATGATCGCACAGCCCCATCACCTATAAGAATACAGCGTTTACTCGGGGCAGGCAGGCGCAGAGGAGTTACAGCACCAATGATCCCCAAACCGCTTACGACCCAAATGAAACGACGTAATTTCCTGAAGCTGATGACCGGTACGGTCGTGGCGTCAGGTCTGGCGGGCGCAGTGCCTGCTATGGCGCAACTGGCGCTGGCGTCCGTCACAGACGGTACGATAACCATTGAATTTGATACGGCGCTACATAGCCGCATCATTTCCGGTCTTGGTGGCAAGTCAACGGTACTGACCGATTTCGCCCCTTCGGATACGCTTTCGCTGGTTGATGGCAAGCGCATTGATAATTTCAGCTTTGCCGGTCATTCGCGCGCGGCGGTCAATGATATTCACGGCAAGGGCACAGCCCATACGGTGCGCGGCGTTTCCGCCGAAGGCATCGAAAAGGTGCTGGTGATTACCCTTTATGACCGTTATCCGGGCTTTGCCCTGACGCGGACGACCTATCGCAACCGCGGGGCTGAGGCCGTTTCGGTACAGCGCTGGCGCGGCCATGCCTATGCGCTGAAGTCTTCGGGCGTAGGCTTCTGGTCATGGTCAGGGGCGACGCACGAAAACCGCCGCGACTGGGTGCAGCCGGTGGGCGAAGGCTTTGATCAGCCGAACTTTATGGGCATGAATGCCTCTGACTACGGGTCGGGGACGCCGATCGTTGACGCCTGGCGGCCTGATGCCGGTCTGGCGGTCGGTCACGTCGAAACGCGGCCCAAGCTGGTGTCGCTGCCGCTGCTGGGTACGGCGGCAGGCGCTTCGGTGGCCATTGAAGAGAGCCGTGCCTTTGAACTGGCGGGCGGTGATAGCTTCACCACGCTTGAGACCTTTGTGACCGTTCACCAGCGCGACTATTATGCGACGCTTGATACCTATCGCCGGATCATGGCCGATAAGGGCATGGCGGCACCGAAGCCGACCGAGGGCTGCTATGAGGCCATCTGGTGTGCATGGGGTTATGATCGCGATTTCACCATTGCCGAGATCGAAGGCTCGCTGTCTAAGGTCAAGGATATGGGCCTTGAGTGGGCGGTGATCGATGACGGCTGGCAGACCTCGGAAGGGGACTGGTATCTGGATGTCGCCAAGTTCCCGCGTAAAGACGAGGACATGATCGCCCTTGTGCAGATGATCCGTGCGGCGGGCCTTAAACCCAAGCTGTGGCTGGCGCCGCTGGCGGTTGATCCGGGCACCGATCTGCTGCGTTATAATACCGATCAGCTTGTGCTCAATGAATGGGGCGCGGTGCAGGATGTCAGCTGGTGGAACGCCTTCTATCTGTGTCCGGCCTATGGTCCTGTGCGTGACTTCACCAAGGCGCTGATCACCAAGATTATCGGTGAGTGGGGCTTTGATGGCATCAAGCTGGATGGCCAGCATATGAACGCCGTGGCCCCTTGTTATAACCCGAAGCACAATCACGTCCATCCGACGGATTCGGTTGAGCAGATTCAGGACTTCTGGAAGATGGTCTATGATACGGCCATTGCCATTAAACCACATGCGGTCATCGAGTTCTGCCCGTGCGGTACGGCCTATGCCTTCTATAACCTGCCCTATACCAATCAGGTGCCGTCATCTGATCCGCTGTCGTCCTGGCAGATCCGTCACAAGGGCAAGTCGCTCAAGGCGCTTATGGGCGGTGATGCGGCCTATGCCGGTGACCATGTGGAGCTGAGTGACAACGGTACGGACTTCGCTTCAAGCGTCGGTATCGGGGCCATTGTCTCGACCAAGTTCACCTATCCGCACGAAGGACGTGGCAAGGATGCCAACTTCCTGCTGACGCCGGAACGTGAAGTGGTGTGGCGCAAGTGGATCGATATCTATAACCAGAAGATGCTGCCCAAGGGCCAGTATCGCGGTGAGCTTTATGATATCGGCTTCGATAAGCCCGAAGCCCATGCCATCGAAAAGGACGGCAAGCTCTATTACGCCTTCTATGCACCGACATGGAATGGTGAAGTTGAGTTGCGCGGCCTGCAAAAGGGCAATTATGCCATCCGCGACTATTTCAACGACACCAATCTGGGGCGCGCCAATGCCTCGGGCAATCGCATCAATGCGGCGTTTGACGGCTTCCTGCTGCTCGAAGCCACGCCGGTCAGGGGGTAGTTATGGACGTTGCCGTCAATACGGATGTTGGCCATAAGCGCTGGCTTTGGTTTGCCTTTGCGACCGTTGCCCTGTGGGGGGTATGGGGGGCGTTTGCCGGCATTTCGGCGGCGCGCGGTTTCCCTGAGACTCTGGTCTATTGCGTCTGGGCTTTGACCATGATCCTGCCGGCGGTCTATGTGCTGGCCAAGGCGGGGTGGAAGCTGGATCGTGATCCGATGGCCATTCTTTATGGGCTGATCATCGGCTTTACCGGTGCGGGGGGGCAGATGATTCTGTTCTATACCGTCAGCACCGGTCCGGCCTATCTGATCTTTCCGGTCATTTCCCTGTCGCCGCTGGTGACCATTATCCTGTCGTTCTTTTTGTTGCGTGAGCGGACAAGCTGGCTGGGAGCGCTGGGGGTGGTTCTGGCGCTTGTGGCCCTGCCGATGTTTGATTTTTCGCCCGAAAGCGGCTTTTCGGCCCTGAGCGGCGGCAGCTGGTTCCCTCTGGCCCTGATCATCATGGCCTGCTGGGGTGTGCAGGCCTATTTCATGAAGCTGGCCAATGGCCGCATGAGCGCGGAAAGTATCTTTTTCTATATGATGTTGACAGGGCTGATGCTGATTCCGGTCGCGCTGCTGATGACCGATTTCAGCCAGCCGATTAACTGGGGCTGGGACGGGCCGCTTCTGACGGCGGGTATCCAGATCCTGAACGCGATTGGGGCGCTTTGTCTGGTGTTTGCGTTCCGTTATGGCAAGGCGATTGTTGTGTCGCCTCTGACCAATGCGGGCGGGCCTTTGGTGACGGCGGTGATTTCGCTGCTGATTGCCGGTATCGTGCCCGGATGGCTTAAGACAGTCGGGCTTGTGCTCGCCTTTATTGCGTCAGCTTTACTGGCATTGACCTGACGCATGCCGGCCCTGACGCCCCCCTTCTCGTGTCGGGCCGGTTTTTCAGCGTATCCTGAACCTTTTGATGTGGATGCGTGACGTGCACCTTAGCCGCCCTTTTTCGAAAGGGCGGCCTTTTTGTGCGTTTTGTTTGCGCGATATGTTTCATTTTGTCGTGTCATGGGGGCATGGGTGAGGTTATTTTTGGATTTTTTGTCTAATTGTAATACTAAAGCGAAATTTTATATGTTTCGTTTTCATTGTTTTCGTTGCGTTTAGATTGTCGATCGGTTAGGCTTGGGGCAGTTATCTGGAGTCACTGCTTTCTGAAAGGACTTGTCATGAAGGCGATGCTCGATCTGGTCGCCCGCCATAAGGCGGGGGAGGCCTGCGGCATATATTCGGTCTGTTCGGCCCATCCGCTGGTTATCAGCGCCACCTTCCGTCACGCACTGAAAACGGGTGCCGATGTCACCCTGATCGAAGCCACCTGCAATCAGGTCAATCAGGACGGCGGCTATACGGGTATGACGCCTGAGGCGTTCCGTAATTTTGTCTATGCACTGGCTGACCGTGCCGGTTTGCCGCGTGAAAAAGTTTTGCTGGGCGGCGACCATCTGGGGCCGAATCCGTGGACCAATATGAGCGCCGAAGAGGCGATGAAAAAGGCCGACGTGCTGATTGAGCAATATGTCGCTGCCGGTTTCCGCAAGATTCACGCCGACTGTTCCATGTCCTGTGCTGATGATCCTGTGCCCTTGCCGGAAGAAACCATTGCCAGTCGTGCGGCACGTCTGATTGCCATTGCCGAGGCTACGCAAAAGCGGGTAGGCGGAGAGCCGTGCGTTTATGTTATCGGTACCGAAGTGCCGGTGCCCGGCGGGGCGGCAGAGGATCTGCCGGAGCTTGAGGTCACCCATCCCGAAGCGGCGCTGGCGACCATCGAGACGCATCGCCGTATCTTTGCTGATGCCGGTATTGCCGATGCCTGGCCGCGCGTAATTGCAACGGTTGTTCAGCCCGGTGTCGAGTTCGATCACCACAAGGTTATAGACTATGATCGCCGCAAGGCCGTGGCCTTAAGTCAGGCGCTTAATGATCAGCCGAATCTGGTGTTTGAGGCCCATTCCACCGACTATCAGACGCCTGAGGCGCTGAAGGCATTGGTGGAAGACCATTTTGCCATCCTGAAAGTAGGGCCGGGTGTGACCTTTGCCCTGCGCGAAGCCTTCTGGGCGCTGGATGCCATTGAACGTGAGTGGCTGGGTGAGACCAAAGCGTCGCAGTTCCGCAAGGTGGCCATTGCCCGCATGACGGCCGAGCCGCGCAACTGGGCGAAATATTACCATTCCAAGGGCGATGCCCTGCAGTTTGATCTGCAATACAGCCTGTCTGATCGTATCCGCTATTACTGGCCGGATGAGATCATTACGGCGGCTCAGGAAAAGATGTTCGACAATCTGAGTGACAACCCGCCGCCGCTGGCCCTGATCAGCCAGTACCTGCCCGACGCCTATGCGGCGGTGCGCGGCGAGGGGCTGCCCCTTGATCCTTCTTATCTGGTTATGGCCCATATCGGGTCGGCGCTGGATGCCTATTATGCTGCCTGTACGCCTGAAGCGACAGTGACAAGTCCGGAGTTTATCGATGCGTGAATCAGTTTCCACCCTTGGCTTCGGTGATGAAGCCCTAGAGCGTCTGGGCGGTTTGTGGACGGCACGTGAAATCGCGCAGCAGCCTGAAATGCTGCGTCAGACACAGGCTTTGCTGATGGCGCAAAAGGCTGAGCTTGAGGCCTTTCTCAAGCCGGTGCTGGCGCAAACCAACGCACGCGTCATCCTGACCGGCGCGGGTACCTCTGCCTTTATCGGGGCCTGTCTGGCACCTGTGCTGGCGACCGAACTTAAGCGCCGTGTCGAAGCCATTCCGACTACGGATCTGGTCTGTGCGCCGCAACTCTATTTCGAGACCGATACGCCGACGCTTCTGGTGTCGTTTGGCCGTTCGGGTAATTCGCCCGAAAGTCTGGCGGCGCTGGAACTGGCGGATCGTTTCGTCAGCGACCTGCACCATCTGGTGATCACCTGTAACGAAGGGGGTGCGCTGGCGCGTTATGCGGCGACCTCAAAAGGCTACACGGTGCTTCTGCCCGAAGAGACGCATGACCGTTCCTTCGCCATGACCTCCAGTTTCTCGTGCATGACCTATGCGGCCTTGAGCGCGCTTACGGGCGTCAGTGTCTGGCAGGATCGGGTCGAGGCCATTGCCCGCGCCACGCAGGGCGTGATCAGTGAATATGGCGCGACGCTGAAGACCATTGCCGATGCCGGTTATGAGCGGGTGGTTTATCTGGGCAGCCACATTTTCCAGGGTCTGGCGCGCGAGGCGGGCCTGAAGCTTCTGGAACTGACCAATGGGGGTCTGGTGACCCTGTTCGATTCCCCGCTGGGCTTCCGTCATGGGCCGAAGACCATTGTGAACGCGAAGACGCTGGTGGTCGTGTTCCTGTCGAACAATGCCTATACGCGCAGCTATGACACCGATCTGGTGGACGAACTGCGCCGCGATGGCGATGCGGCACGGGTGATTGCCATTACGGCTCAGGAAGGCGCGGGTCTGCCCGAAGCCGATCAGATCCGTATTCGCGGCCTTGAGGCGGCAGAGGATGCGGCGCTTCTGGTGCCCTATATTGTCGCGCCACAAATCTTTGCCTTTTATGAGGCTTTGCGGCACAATCTGACACCGGACAAGCCCAACACCTCCGGCACGGTCAACCGTGTGGTGCAGGGTGTACGCATTCATGAGCTGGACTAGGCCTATGGCGCAGTCTTCCTATTTCCTCGGTGTGGATGGTGGCGGCACCAAGACGGGCTTTGTCCTGATGGATGCCGCGGGCCAGACCGTGGCCACGCATCAGGGTGGCCCCTGCTATTATATCCAGATCGGTTTTGATGGCCTGCATGATCTGCTGGCGGAAGGGGTGGCGTCGGTTCTGTCTCAGGTATCGGCGGGGCCAGAGGATATTGCCTATGCGTTTTTCGGCTTGCCGGCGCATGGCGAGGATTCCAACGCACAGTCGTTTCTGGATGTGACGCCTGAGGCGGTTCTGGGGCATACGCGCTATGCCTGCGGCAATGATATGATCTGTGGCTGGGCCGGTTCTCTGGGCGGGGCGGACGGGATCAATATTGTCGCGGGGACAGGCTCGATTGCCTATGGCGAGCGTGCGGGCAAGAAGGCGCGCGCCGGTGGCTGGGGTGAGCTGTTCTCGGACGAAGGCTCGGCCTACTGGATTGCCCTTCAGGGGTTGAACGCCTTTTCGCGTATGTCGGATGGCCGTTTGCCCAAGGGGCCACTGCACGCCATTTTGCGTGACCATTTCAAGCTGAAACACGATCTGGATATCTGCGGCATCGTCTTTGGGCGGGAACGTCCGTCACGTGACCGGATTGCGGCCCTGTCGCAGCTTGTCCGCACGGCGGCTCAGGCCGGTGATGCCGAGGCCCTGCGCATATTCGATCAGGCCGGTGCCGAACTGGCGGCGATCATCGACACGATCCGTACCCAGATTGGCTATGGTGAGGATGAGGTCATTCCGGTGTCCTATTCCGGCGGTGTGTTCCGTGCCGAGGCGCTGATACTGGAGCCGCTTGAGGCGCATCTGGGGGCCTTGTCTCAGGCCTACAGGCTTCAGGCGCCACTGCTGTCGCCGACGCTGGGGGCCGCCCTTTATGCGGCGCGTCTGGCCGGTACGCCGGTTCAGGTGGCGGATGTTGAACGTGTAAAACAGGTGGCCGCAACATAGAGGGATTGTTTTCCCGCGCACCTCGGCGACGTTTGCTGCGATGCGTTATTTTTATTGCCGCATCGCAATAAAAGGGTTGACGCTCCGGTCAGGCTCTCCCACAAATGTGTTATTAAGTAACGCATGCGTGGGGTAGTCTGATGAAGGGTCTGAACGGCGGCAATCTGTCTGTGGGTATCAAGGGGCTGATGTGGTCTGCGGCCATTCCGGCGCTGGTGTCCGGTATGGTGCTGATGCCGTCTGCCCTCAGGGCTGAAGTGGCTGACAAGGATGCGGTCGAAGAGGTCGTGGTATCCGGCGCACGGCCCCTGCGGTCGGGCGCGCTTGATCGCAATACGATCATTGCCACCGAGGTCTATAACCAGACGACTGTGGACCGCGTGCATGCGGTCAATATCAATGAGGTGCTCGATAAGCGCCCCGGCATTTCCGTTCAGACCGAATGTTCCATCTGTAATGTGCGCAATGTGTCGCTGAATAATCTGCCCGGTCGTTTCACAACGATCATGATTGACTCTATTCCGCTGTTCTCGTCGCTGTCGAGCGCCTATGGCCTTGATAGTGTCAATGTGCGCGGTATCGAGCGCATCGAAGTGTCGCGTGGTGCCGGTACGTCGCTGATCGCCCCCGAAGCCATTTCCGGCGTGGTCAATATTGTCAGCAAGCGCCCGACTGAACCTGAGTTTGAATCGATCGTCGATGCTGGTGACTTAGGCTGGCGCAATTATCAGCTCTATGGCGGCAATGTTTTTGAGGGTGGCGCGTTTGCCCTCAATGCCAGCTATCAGAACCATAATTCGGTTGATGCGATCGGGTCGGGTATCTCGCAATATACCGGCTATGAGCGCACCCTGATCGGCGGGGCCTTGTTCCTTGATGACGTGCTGGGGTTCCGCATTAAGGGCCGTGCCGACATCATCACCGAAGACCGTGGCGGTGGCGCGCTGGGTACGGACTATGAGGCCATCAAACAAAGTGTCACCGGTAATCCGTTCGACTGGTCAAAGGGGCCAAACGCGTCGCCTTCGTCAGAGGGCTGGTATGCGCCGGATGGCTCAGGCTTCCTGCCGTGGGATCTGGGCCGTGCCGGTCTGTCCGAGATTATCTTTACCGATCGGGCGTCGGTGCTGGGCAGTGCCGAGCGTGACCTGTCCGGCGGTGTCCTGAAATTCGCCGGTGGCTATGCGAAGAATGAGCAGGACAGTTTTTATGAGCATGCGCTCTACGCGGCCGAAAGCCGTCAGACCTATGCCGAGGTCAGCTATCACCGCCCCGTAAGCTGGGGCAGCCTGACCTTGGGGGCCAATTACCGCTTTGAGGATCTGGTCTCTACGGGTCAAAACGTGGCGGGTGAGAACAATGACGGTCTGGATGATTATGAATATAAGGTGCCGGGCGTTTTCGCTCAGGTCTATCTGACCGGCTTTGATAAGGCGCTGGAGGTCAATCTGTCGGCGCGCTATGACGACCATAATGTATTCGGTGAGATATTCACCCCGCGCGTCAATCTGCTGTGGCACCACAATGCCCGCCTGTCGAGCCGTCTGGCGCTGGGGCAGGGCTATCGCGCGCCGACATCGTTCTTTGAGCAGGATCACGGTATTCTCGATACCCGCTATGTGCTGCGCCAGATCACCAAGCCGGAAAAGTCAGACAATGCCTCCTATGCCTTAAGCTATTCCGACTCGCGTTGGGTGGTGGCCGCCAGCTACAACTGGACGAAGGTGAAGAATATCGCGATGCTTGATTCCGGTCAGGTCGATGGCGACGGTCATCCCTACACGCTGTTTACCTCAAGCTCTGATCCGGTGACGGTGCAGGGCGTCGATATTAACGGCAGCTATCGCGTGTCGCCGCAGGTCATGGTGGGTTTCGGCGCAGAGAAGTATGAGTTCGATTTCGTCGAAGGGACTCTGGCCTTCTCACGTCCCGATAGTCGCCTGTTCGCGGCGATTGACTATGATCCGATTCCGGCCCTGCATATATTTGCGCGTGCGACCTGGACGGGGGCGCAGGATCTGGAACGCTTCTATGGTGAAGGGCGCTACAATTTTGATGGTACGCCCAAGCGTTCCAAAGCGCCTGCCTTTACGACCATTGATGCGCAGGTGGCCTATTATATCCGCCCGGACAGCCTCAGTGCCTATGTCGGGGTTGATAACCTGACTGACTATGTGCAGTCCGATAAGGAAAACATGCTGTGGATCGATGCCGAAGGGGCCATCGACGTGACTCATATCTGGGGGCCATCAAGAGGGCGCTTTGTCTATGCCGGTATCAAGTACAGCTATTAAGGCCGCCTTGTGTGGTGCGCTGCTGGCCTTACCGGCGGCAGCGCAGGATGTACGCAAGATAACCTTTCAGGATTTTGAGCGGCCTGAATTTGTCCGCGTGGCGGATCTGCTGCCGGAGCGTGCTGATAATATGCTGGTGTTGTCGTTCTGGGATCGGGACTGTGCGCCCTGTCTGGTAGAGCTGGCGCATCTGCCGTCTCTGGCTGATCGGAATACGGATATGCGCTTTGCCGCCGTTGCGACGGGTGATGTGCGTCGTTCACGTCAATGGCTGACACGCCGGCCTATGGCGAAGTCACAGCGGGGCGTTGATCTTCTCAGAGTGGCCAATGATCCTGCGGGTATAATGCGGGAAATGGGCAATGCCCGCGGGGCCTATCCCTTTAATGTGGCGGTCAATCATAAAGGTGAGGTCTGTGCCTATGGGGCTCGGATGCTCGATCAGGCCGGAATCGGCGTGATGCGTAAGGCCTGTAAGGGGAAATAGCCGCGATTCAGGGGCTTTTTCGGGCTTTCTGTTGATTGTTTCGGTTTTATGAATATTGCGATTGACTCTGTTTGGTTGGGGGCGTAGTTACGCCGCTCTGCAGCTGACGGGGC
>JASGFL010000004.1:0-84498 GCA_047605545.1 Asticcacaulis sp.
AGTCGCCGCGTGGCTTGAATTCACCACGGGGTTTGAACTCGCCACGATCTTCGCCATCACGACGCGGGCCACGATCAAAGCGCGGCTTGTCTCCGAAGCTGCGTTCACCGCGCGGGCCATCCGAACGCGGTTTAAAGTCGCCGCGTGGCTTGAATTCACCACGGGGTTTGAACTCGCCACGATCTTCGCCGTCACGACGCGGGCCACGATCAAAGCGCGGCTTGTCTCCGAAGCTACGTTCACCGCGTGGGCCATCCGAACGCGGTTTAAAGTCGCCGCGCGGCTTGAACTCACCACGGGGTTTAAACTCGCCACGGGGACGCTCAGGACGCGGCGTCCATTCGCGTTCCTTCGGCTCCGGACGACGGTCACGTGCCTCACCATCGCCTTCAAAGCGCGGACGCTCATCAAAGTCACGCGGCGTGAAATTACGCTCTTCCGCAGCCCGATCCTCGCGACGTGGTCTGTCTCCAAATGATTTGGCCCCGTAAGGCTTGGCACCGAACGGCTTTTTCGCCGCAAAACGATCGCCACCGCCACGACGGCCTTCCGCGCCCGCACCGGCCCCTTCAGGGCGGCGTGACTTCAGCGGCCCACGCGTCTGGGTCGCGGTTTCCGGCGGCAGGTTACGCGGATCAATCTTGTCAGCCAGCAGTTCACGCACCACACGCGGCCCGACTTCCTCGACATCGCCACCATCCAGATCACCGAGCTGGAACGGGCCATAGGCCAGACGGATCAGACGATTGACCTTAAGCCCCAGCGAATCCAGCACCTTACGCACTTCGCGGTTCTTGCCTTCGGTCAGGGACACCGTGATCCACAGATTGGCGCGGCCATCGGCCTTTTCCTGCGCCTTATCCAGACGGGCCTCGATCGGGCCATAGGTGACGCCTTCGATGGTCACACCGTTTTTCAGCGTATCCAGTTTTTCTTGCGTCGTACGCCCCAGCGCACGGGCGCGATAGATGCGCGTCCAACCGGTCGCCGGCAGTTCCAGCGCCCGCGCCAGTTCACCATCATTGGTCAGAAGCAACAGACCTTCGGAATTGAGGTCAAGACGGCCAACCGAAATCACGCGCGGCAAATCCGCAGGCAGTGACGCAAATACCGTGTCGCGCCCCTTGGGGTCAGCGTGGGTGGTCATCAGACCAACGGGTTTATGGTAACGCCAGACGCGCGTAGGCTCGGCCTTACGGATCGGCTTGCCCTCAACCGTAATCACGTCTTCTGCCGTAACCGTGACCGCAGGGGTTTCAAGGATACGCCCGTTGACGGCAATCTTACCCAGTCCAATCAGACGCTCGACTTCGCGGCGTGAGGCCAGACCGGCACGCGCCAGCACCTTGGCGATACGCTCCGGCGGCAGGGCAGGCTTTTTCGGGCCTTTTTTCTTGTCGAAATTTTTCTTGTCCGCGAACGGCTTGGGCTTGAAGGCCTTACCTTCGGAGGCAGAACCGGTATCGGTTTCAACAGCGGCGTCCTGAGCGGGGACGTTATCTTCGTTACGCTCTCCAGCGTTACTTTCAGTGGTCACGGACATGACTTTCTATGTGTGTGGCGGCGAGGTGAAGCGCCATTTCTACTTGACGCGCAAGGCGAAGGGTCTGTTTAAAGTTCTATGGACTTTGATGACGAAACCCTGATGCGCATGGCTATCGAAGCCGCCCGTGAGGCGGCTCTGGCCAATGAAGTGCCGATAGGCGCTTTAATCTTCGATCCGTCAAGTAAAACTGTTGTTTCAGTCGCTAACAATGCGCCCATTTCCCGCCATGACCCGACCGGCCATGCCGAAATACTGGCCCTGCGTCAGGCGGCGGAGCAGATTGGCAATTACCGCCTGACGGATCTGTGGCTCTATGTGACGCTGGAACCGTGCGCCATGTGCGCCGGTGCCATCTCCCATGCCCGCATTGGCCGCCTGATCTATGGGGCCTCAGACCCCAAGGGCGGCGCCATTGCCCACGGGCCGAAATTCTTTGAACAGCCGACCTGCCATTGGCGACCTCAGGTGACTTCGGACATTCTGGCCGGGGAATGTGCGGAATTACTGAAAACCTTTTTCAAGGCCCGCCGCCAAAAGACCACCTAACAAAGCCTTCCCACGGCCACGATCTCAGGCTTAAATGGCAGGCACCCTATGAATACAACAGAGACTGCATATGCGCCTGAACATCAGCCTTAACAGCCTTAAAACCCATATGCAGACCTCTCAGAATGCTATGGAGCGGCAGCTCGAACGACTGAGCCATCACGCGGATGACATCATTACAAACCTGATCGTGGTCTGCATCATTCTGGCCCTGACCCTGTTTGTGGCCCGCTGGTTGTCCGGCATAGCGCGCCGCATAGCCCGCAGGCTGGCCAATGTCGGGGCCGACCGGACGGTGCCTGAATTTTTCGCACAGGTAGTGAACTGGCTGGTCTGGCTGGTCGGTGCGGTCGCCATACTGCAACGCTTTGGCGTCTCCACGACCTCGATCATAGCGGTTCTGGGGGCCATGTCTCTGGCCATTGGTCTGGCGCTTCAAAGCACCCTGTCCAATGTGGCCACAGGCATATTACTGCTGGCGCAAAAGCCCTATCGCATCGGCGATATTGTCACCATAGGCGACACCACCGGCACCGTGCATCGTCTGGGCCTGTTCTCGACCGAGATCACCAATGGTGAAAACAACCGCGTCTATATTCCCAATTCCAAAATATTCACCGACCGCATCATCAATATCAGCCACAACGGCACCCGCAGGCTCGAGCTTATTCTCGATGTGGATTACGACACCGATATTGACGCGGCCATTGAGCTGATACGTGTCGTCACGCGCTCGCATCCGCATATACTGAAACAGCCTGAAATCTGGGTCGGCGTCGAAGCCTTCAGGGATTCCTCCGTCGCCATCAAATTCGGCGCGCAGACCACTGTGCTTGACTATGGTCAGGTGAAGGCCGACCTGTTGCTGGACATCAAAAAAGCCTTTGATGCCCACAACATCTCAATCCCCTACCCGCATCAGGTCACGATGGAAAGACAACCGGCACACCCACAGGTCACCGGTTCGGAAACAACGACCTAAAAGACTTCGACCGCGTCGATTTTATGGTTCGTCTGATCATGATAGATGGTGCGCAGGGTTTTCAGGAACAGCGCCGTTGACACCAGCCCGATAAACACAAATCCGACCCACACCCATTCCACGGTACCGATGTAAAACAGGTCTTCCGTTTCAAGCCCTCTAAAGGCCCCCATACGGTCGGCAACCGTACTGCCTATATTGCCGACGATATTGAATATCCACCACATCGCAATGGCGCGGTTTCCTTTTTCATAGCGACCGTTCACCTTCCCGCGACTGGCGATGAAGATATCCCGAACGACCTCATAGGGCTTATACAGATTGGCGAAGGGGACAAAATACCACCCGACCGCCCAGGCTGGCGTATATTCGAACGCAGGCCTGAGCGCCTTGGCATTTCGTGCCGCCCCGTAAGTCCACATAAGCGCCACGATGCCCGACAGAACAACCGTCAGGAACAAGCCCGTGAAACTCAGCGCCATGGTTATCAGTACAGGATAGTTAAGTCCGCCATCCCCCCAGAGGCTATAGACCCCGATCGCGAGCAGGTTTATGGCCGTGACCACAATATTCAGCCCGATAAGGCCCGTAGCCCATGCCGTCAATTTCGGCATAGGCTTGAAAACCGCTTTTTTCATTATTCCCCCCCCGTATTATTTAAATCAGACCAACCCCGTCTGACCGATTTTATAGAACCGCTCGGCTCTCTGCGCCACAAGCTGCTCCGGCGACAGATAGCTTAAGGCCTTCAGTTCGCCCTCGATAGCATCCCCGACCGCCTTGATGGTCGCTTCACGATCTGAATGTGCGCCGCCTGCGGGTTCAGCGATGATACGATCAACAATGCCCATTTTCAGAAGGTCGGGTGCTGTGATCTTCATCTGATCCGCGGCATCCTTTGCACGCGTACCATCACGCCACAGGATCGACGCAGCCCCTTCGGGCGAAATCACCGAATAGATAGAGTGCTCAAGAATAAGCACACGGTTCGCCGCCGCCAGCGCAATCGCACCGCCCGAACCGCCTTCGCCGGTCACCGTAGCCACCGAAGGTGTCTTCAGCGTCAGACCGCGCTCGGTTGAACGTGCAATCGCCTCGGCCTGACCGCGTTCCTCGGCCCCGATACCCGGATAGGCACCTGCCGTGTCGACAATCGTTACCACCGGCAGGCCATATTGTTCCGCCATGTCCATCAGGCGCACGGCCTTGCGATAGCCCTCAGGCCGCGCCATACCGAAATTGTGTCTCAGACGGCTATTGGTGTCGTGGCCTTTTTCATGCCCCATCACCACTACGGCCTGACCGCGAAAACGCCCCAGACCGCCGACAATCGCCTGATCGTCGCCAAACTTGCGATCACCACGCAGCTCGACAAAGTCCTCAATCAGGCCGTCGAGATAATCCACCAGATGCGGGCGCTCAGGGTGACGCGCCACCAGCGTCTTCTGCCAGGGCTCAAGACCGGCATAGGTTTCCCGCACCAGAACCTGCGTACGTTCACGCAAGCCCCTGATTTCGGCATCCAGATTGGTGCCGCCCGACAGAGACAGGGCGGACAATTCCTCGATCTTGGCTTCAAGATCGGCAATCGGGCGTTCGAATTCAAGATAATGACGCATGGCGGGTCTTATAATATCCGTGTCGATAGGATCAACGGACAGGCTTTAAAGTAAACCGTCCGTCACGCAAAGAATTTTTTACGTCCGTCCCTGCGGACCTTTGTTTCGGGACAGGGGGTGATGCGCCTCAACCACCGCTTTCAGTCGCTCACCGGCCACATGGGTATAGACCTGAGTGGTCGAAATATCCGCATGCCCCAAAAGCGTCTGCACGACCCTGAGATCGGCCCCACCCTCAAGCAGATGCGTGGCAAAAGCATGGCGCAGCACATGCGGCGACACCCGTGCCGGATCAATACCGGCCTCAATCGCCGCCTCATCCAGCAACTGACCGACCCGGCGGCGCGTCAGATAGCCATCCGCCCCGCGTGACGCAAACAGATAGGGGTTCGCCTTGTCCTTCGCCCCCAAAAATGCAGGCCTGATCTCCAGATATTCCCTGATCGCCAGCCGCGCCGACGGATTAAGCGGCACCAGTCGCTCAACGCCGCCCTTACCCTTAATGATCAGAAACGCCGGATCTTTTTGCACACTATCAAGCCTTAAGGACACGATTTCCGAAATGCGCATCCCCGACGCATAGGCGATTTCAATCAGGCACTGTAACCGGATCGCCTGATGGGCATCCTTAACGCCTGCCGCCGCAATCAGGGCATCGACCTCTTGCCGCGACAGGATTTTCGGCAGGGTCTGCGCCTTCTTTGCGGCGGGTATCTTGCGGCTGGGATCGACCTCAAGCTCCCCCTCCAGCACACAGAAGCGGTAAAACTGCCTGACCGCCGACCGCTTGCGCTGCATGGTGCTTGAGGCCATGCCTCGTTCACCAAGGTTTTCGAAAAACGCCCCGACATCCGCCTCACCCAACTGCATCAGCGGCCGACCGGCAAAGTCGTGCAAATCCGCCAGATCCTGCCCATAGGCCTCAAGCGTACGTTTCGACGCGTTACGCTCAACGCTCAGCATCTGCAAAAAAGAGTTTAACGGATCACGGGTCTTCATGCTTTCAGTCTGGCTAAAACCCATAAACATCGTGTAAAGCACGTTCATGATCCGAATTATTTTCCGCCCAGTTTCTGGCACGGCCTGAGATCGCGCCATGCCTGAGAGCCACAACGACCCCCTGCCCGACCTTTCGGGCCTGCGCCTTGACCGGCCTATCGCACTGGTCGGGCTTATGGGTGTGGGTAAAACCACCATCGGCAAACGACTGGCCGAAGCCCTCAAGGTACCTTTCCGCGACGCCGACGAAGAGATTGAAAAATCCGCCGGTCAAAGCATAACCGACATCTTTGCCAACTATGGCGAAGCCGGTTTCCGTGACGGCGAACAAAAGGTCATTGCCCGCCTTCTGGATGATGGCCCGCATGTGCTGGCAACCGGCGGCGGTGCCTTTGTTCAGCCCGCGACCCGCGAAGTCATTCAGCAAAAAGCCATTACCATCTGGCTTAAGACCGACCTCAGGGTTCTGGCGCGGCGCGTCGCCAACCGCTCACATCGTCCATTATTGCATAACCGCAATCCGATGGACGTGCTACGCGAACACGAAAAGAACCGCTACCCGTTTTACGCTCTGGCCGACATTACGGTCGATACCGGCGACCAGAGCCACGCCAAAAGCATTGAGCGCGTGATTAATGCGCTGAAACACCATCTGGAAAATACATGACGACCATACCTGTTTCAGGCGGTGAGTTCCGCCCCTATGACGTTGAGGTTGATACCGGCCTGACCGAAAACATCGTGGCCCGCATCGCTCCGTTTCTGAAGAACAAGCGCACCCTGATCGTCACTGACACCACCATTGCCCCCCTGCATGGTGAGCGCCTGAGCGCTGCCTTTGAGGCCGCAGGCTATCCGGTGTCGCTTTTGCGCGTGCCTGCGGGCGAAGCGTCAAAATCATGGGAAGGCCTTGAACTGGTCACCGACGCCTTTATCGACGCAGGTCTTGACCGTAAGGATGTGATCATTGCCCTTGGCGGCGGCGTTATTGGCGACCTGAGCGGCTTTGCGGCCTCGATCTATATGCGCGGCATCGACTTCATCCAGATACCGAGCACGCTTCTGGCACAGGTCGATTCCAGCGTCGGCGGCAAGACCGCCATCGATCACCCAAAGGGCAAGAACCTGATCGGGGCCTTCCATCAGCCGCGTCTGGTGCTGTGTGATCTCGACCTGCTGAAAACCCTGCCCGCGCGTGAAATCCGCTGCGGCTACGCCGAGGTCATCAAATACGGCCTGCTGGGTGATAAGACCTTCTTTGAATGGCTTGAGGCCAATGATGACGCCGTTCTGGCGCTTGAACCCAAAGCCATCCGTCACGCGGTCGCCCGCTCGGTGGAAATGAAGGCCGAGATCGTCGCCGCCGACGAACGCGAAGGCGGTCAGCGCGCCCTTTTGAACCTTGGCCACACCTTTGGCCACGCCCTTGAGGCCGAACTGGGTTTTGGTGACGCCCTGCTGCATGGCGAAGCCGTCGCCATCGGCATGGCCATGGCCTTCCGCTACTCTGCCCGCGAAGGCCTGTGCCCTCAGGCCGACGCCGACCGCGCCATTGCCGCCATTGCCCATTCCGGCCTGCCGACCCAAATGAACCAGATCAGAAACGCCGCCTTTGGCGCAGACGTACTGGTCAAACATATGGGCCACGACAAAAAGGCCGAGGGCGGCAAGCTGGTCTTCGTACTGGTGCGCAGCATCGGAGACGCCTTTGTCGCCAAGGATGTCTCACCGGCCTCGATCCGTGACTTCCTGATCAGCGAAGGCGCCACATCCTAAAGCACCGCCTGAAGCCCGCCCCTTAGGGCTTGAAATCTCCGGCTTCAGGCTCTTTCTCGGCGGTGAAATATTTGCGCGTATGGCGACCGATGAACTGCGCCATATCATCCACCAGCGTATAGGCGGTCGGCACAAAGATCAGGCTCAGAAGGGTTGACGTAATCAGCCCCCCGATCACCGCAATCGCCATAGGCGACCGGAAGGCCACATCCGCCCCCCAGCCAATGGCAATCGGGAACATACCTGCACCCATAGCCACCGTGGTCATGATAATCGGACGCGCCCGTTTATGCGCGGCGTCTATAAGGGCGTCATGACGGTTGAACCCGCCTGCCCGTGCCTCAATGGCATATTCGACCAGCAGGATTGAGTTCTTGGCCGCGATCCCTGTCAGCATGATCAGACCGATCAGCGCAGGCATGGACAGGGCATTGCCACTGATGAGCAGCAGGAAGAAGGCCCCGCCGAACGACAGAGGCAGCGCCGTCATGATGGTAATCGGAATGGTGAAGCTCTTGAACAACAAAACCAGCACAACATACATCAGCAGGATGCCGGTCGAGATGGCCATAACAAAGCCCGCGCCCATTTCGGCCTGCGCCTCCTGCTCACCGGTCACCAGTTCCTGAGTGCCTGCAGGCAGGTTCTTCATGATCGGCAGGTTACGTACCGCCGACTGTGCATCCCCCGAAGGCACACCCGCCGTCAGGTCAGCCTTGACCGTGGCACTGCGTGACCGGTCAATGCGCATCAACTGGATCGGGCCGGAACCAAAGCTGATATCCGCCACCGCCGACAGGGGCACCGAAGTCCCGTATTTCGTCGGCACCTTAAGATCAGCCAGAGTCTCAAGCTCGGTACGCGCTTCGGTATCCATCAGCACCCGTATCGGCACCTGACGATCCCCCAGCGTATATTTGGCCAGTATCTGGTCGAAATCACCTACGGTGGCCACCCGTGCCGCCTGTGAAATGGCTTCGGCAGAAACGCCCATCTGCGCCGCCTGATCGGCCTTGGGCGTCACAAAGACTTCGGGCCGCGTCAGGTTTGAGACCGAAGACACGTTCTGAAGCTGCGGCAATCCGCGCATCTGGCGCTCAAGCTCGCGCGACACTTCCTCAAGGTCCTTCGGATTGTCCGACACCAGCGTAAACATGATGCCCGCCCCGCCCATTTCGCCATCATAGGCAAACGAAGTGCGCACCCCCGGAAAACGGCTGACCAGAGGATTAAGCTCGGCCTCAAAGGCCTGCTTGCTCAAAGACCGCTCATGACGCGGCACCATATTGGTGGTGATGGTCGCCTTGGTCAGTTCGATACTGGCAAAGGTCGATTTGACCTCAGGCCGCTTTTCAAGCTCGGCCATCAGTTCCTTAACCACCGCATCGGTTTCATCCAAACGCGATCCGGGCGGCAGTTCGATGGTCAGGAACGAGCGGTTATAATCGCCCGCCGGAATGAACTCACCGGGCAGCTTCTGGGCGACAAACATCGACAGGATGAAAAACCCGATCCCCAGCCCCAGAATCCCCCAGCGCATATGCATGATATCGCGGCCATGCTTGCGGATCTGATGCAGCAATCCGAAAATCATCGCACCGGCCAGACCCAGCACAATCCCTGCCGAGATAAAGAACCCGACATCGAAACGCGCCGTCGCCTCAGGCATCAAAGGCGCCGCAACCGTCAAAAGCACCCACGCCGCCAGCACAACAATCAGCAAACTCAGGCCCTGTTGTGCGCGTACCGGATTACGCCCGAACAGTTTCGACAGGATCAGCCCGCCCGCCAGTATGACCATACCCGCAACGCCACCGGGAATGGCTTCGGCCTTGCCGCCGACAATACCTTCAAACAAGCCATCAAGGATCAGCACCCCGCCGATCCCGATCCCCAGCGCCAGAAACACCCCGCGCCACTTCAGATCAGCCGTCAGCACCCAGTCAAGGAACTTCAGATAGCGCTTCATCCAGAACGGATCATCATGCTCCTTGCCCTGCTGAGAGCGCATCAGATAGGCCCCCATCAGCGGCGTTAGCGTCCGCGCTACCACCAGTGAGAAGAACACCGACACACAGGCCGCCAGCGCAAAGCTTTTGAAGAACTGCCCGACAATGCCCGGCATGAAGCCCACCGGCGCAAACACGGCAATAATCGTCGCCGTTGTCGCCACCACCGCCAGACCGATTTCGTCGGCGGCTTCTATCGCCGCATCAAAGGGCTTTTTACCTTCGCGGATATGTCGGACGATGTTTTCTATCTCCACAATCGCATCATCGACCAATATCCCGATGGTCAGCGACAGGGCCAGAAGACTGACGACATTGAACGAGTCGTTCATCATATACATGATGAAGAAGGTCGGCAGCAGCGACAGAGGCATAGCCATGGCCGAGATAAAGGTCGCCCTCAGGTCCCTGAGGAACAGCCACACCACAAATACCGCCAGTGCCGCACCGATCGCCAGTGTCTCAATGGCCGCAAAGAAGCTCTCGTTCACCGCATCAACCGAAGACGTAATCTCCTCGATGACAATATTCGGATGGGCCTCGCGCATGTCTTCGATGGTTTTGCGCACACCGGCGGCCACATCAACCTCGGAAGACCCAATGGTGCGATAGACGGCAAAGCCCACCACCTCGGCCCCGTTAAAACGCGCCCGCTCACGTGGCTCGGCCCAGGTATCCAGCACCTGCCCCAGTTCCCCCAGACGCACCGAACGTCCGTTCTGCAGGACAATACGCGTGTTGCGCAGCATCTCGACGGAGTCGGCATTACCGAGCGTACGGATCGACTGCTCCGAACCGCCGATCTCAAGCCGCCCGCCGGGCAGATTGATATTGGTCGAACGTAACTGATACGAAATTTCGCCCGCCGTAATGCCCTGCGCCGCCAGAAGCGACGGATCAAGCTGAATACGTATTTCCCGATCGGCCCCACCGATACGCGTCACCTTCGCGACGCCTTTGTTGGCCAGAATTTTCTTGGAAATATCGTTGGACACAAACCACGACAGTTCCTCAGGGTTCATGCCATCGGCACGGATAATATAGTTCAGAAGCGCCTCGCCTGAGGCCTCTTCGCGCCGGATCACCGGCTCCTGAATATCGGCCGGCAGGTCAGAGCGTATCTGCGCCACGGCATTACGCACATCATTAGTGGCTTTTTCCAGATCGACCCCAAGCTGGAACTCGATCACCGTCGTCGAAGAACTGTCGCTGATGTAGGAGTTGATATGTTTGACCGACCCGATACCGGACACGGCATCTTCGACCCGTCGGGTGACCTGCGTCTCAAGCTCGGTCGGAGCCGCCCCTGACTGCACATAGGTGACGGTCACCACCGGCAGATCAATATCGGGGAAGTTATTGATGCGCATGCCATTATAGGCCACCCATCCGGCAATGGTCATGACGATGAAGAACAACACCGTCGGGATCGGATTGCGGATCGACCACGAAGAAATCGTAGCGCGTTCGGGGCGCGGCTCAGGACGTTTCGGCGAAGAACCGGACATCAGCGTTCTCCGCCGCTCTGGACTTTGGGCTTATCCGGAACACGTACCGTGTCACCATCCGACAGGAAGCCTGCGCCTGCGGTAACAACCTTTTCACCGACCTTAAGGCCATCGCTGATGATGATCTGATCCCCCATCAGCCCATCGGTCACCAGCTTGCGTACCGCGACCTTGTTCTGCGGGCCGACGATAAACACAACCGGCTGGTTCTGCTGATAGATGATCGCCTTTTGCGGCACGACCACCGCCTCATGATTTCCCACCGTGATCGAGGCACGGGCGAACATACCGGGCTTAAGGCCCTTATCGGCCGGAATGGAAATACGCGCATACCCCAGTCGCGTCTGGGGATCGACCACCGGCGTCACCACACGGATCGTGCCCGTAACCGTTTCGCCGTTTTCGCCCACCACCTCGGCGCTCTGACCGGCACTGAGGCGTGACAGAGCCGTTTCCACCACCTCAAGGTTCATCTCGATGCGGTTGTCGCGCACAATGCGGAACAGCTCTTCACCCGGATTGACGATCTGACCGGCCACAGCTGTACGCGACGTAATCAGGCCTGATATCGGGGCCCGCACCGTTGCCTGAGACAGACGCGTCGCCACCTCTGATCGCGCGGCTTCGGCGGTTGCCACCTGTGCCTGCGCCGTCTTCATCGAAGCCTCGCGCTGATCCAGCGCCGCACGTGCATAGAACCCCTTGTCAAACAGCTCTTTGGCCCGCTGAAACGCCCGCTCGGCCTCGACGGCTTGCGCCCGCGCACTCTGGACACCGGCATCAGCCTGACGCAGTTGCGCCTGCAACACGGCATCATTCATCTTCAGAAGCGGCTGCCCCTTGGTGACATACTGACCTTCATCCGCCAGAACCGCTGTTGCCGTAAGGCCTCCGACCTCGGCCCCGACCGGCGCTTCCTGCCAGGCGCTTACCGTACCTGAGCCACTGATGATCAGCGGCGCGACACGCGACTCGGCCACCACATAATCAATCAGCGGTTTCTGCCCGCCCTCTTCCGCCTTTTCAGGGGAACCATGACAGGCCGCAAGCCCTGTCGTCAGGGCCGCCACAATCAGAAAATGACGGATATAACCGGTCGTAACAGGCGCGCGCATGCAGGGGATATTCCTGAAACTTGTAATCAATGGCAGAAGGTTATAAATTCATTGACCGAACAGTCAACGAAATGAATATTAAAAATTGTCCACCAGACCCAAACCCGATCCGAAGACCGCAAACCAACCGTCCGACTGTGGCTGTGCCTTCAATCTCATTGGTGAACATTTTGGCATCAGACAGCGCAACAAAGCCCTCAGACCGGGCCAGATTCTTGATGCGGCGCTCGATGAATTCTGCACCAAAGGCTATGACGCCACCCGCGTCGAAGACATTGCCAGACGCGCCCGCATTTCCAAGGCGCTGGTCTATGTCTATTACCCAACCAAGATAGACCTGTTTCTGGCCGTCGCCGAACGCCTGATCGAGCCATACCGGCAGGCTGAAACCGATTTCAAAATTGATGAGACACGCCCCGCCGAAGCGCAGATGCGTGAACATCACGACCTGTTTTACCGCACCATAGCCTGTGACCCTCAGGCCTTAAGCATATTCCGCCTCATGGTCGCCGAAAGCGCCCGCGCACCGGAAATTGCCACCTTCTATCGCCGTCATTTTCTTGGGGCCAAAACCGATGCCATCAAGGTGCTGATCAGCCACGGCGTCAAGCGCGGCGAATTCTCACGGGCCTGCGAAGACCAGCTTGAGGGCATGGAAGACATATTGGGTGGGCCGGCGGTTATGCTGATGCTGGTACAGGTGCTTACTGGTGAAGCCGGCGTCTATAATCAGCAACGCTGGCAACAGACGCACTGGGATATGATCATGGCCTATCTGAAACGCCCCTGAAGCATCTTGTGTCGTCACGAAACAAAGCTAGACTACACCACGATACTTAGGGAGCATTCACATGGTCAAATGGCAGGGCGGACGCCGCGGCGGAGTCGAAGACAGACGCGGCATGGGGGCCGGAACCGCTATTGGCGGCGGGGGCATCGGCATGGTGCTGATTGCTCTGGTCGGCTATTTCGTCTTTGGTATCGACCCGCAGACCATCCTCAGCCAGACCGGTGGCACTCAGGGCGAACAGCAACAGGTCGGCGTCAGCAATCCTGATGACGAAGCCGCGGCCTTTGCGGATGTCATCCATACCTCGGCCAATGATGTCTGGACGGGGCTGATGCGCGGCTATCGCCCGTCAACCCTGGTGCTCTATACCGGCGGCACACAAACCGCCTGCGGCGCGGGTCAGGCCGCCATGGGGCCGTTCTATTGTCCGGCTGACGAACGCGTCTATCTTGACCTGAGTTTCGCCCACACCCTTGAGCAGCAACTGGGGGCCAAGGGTGATTTCGCTCTGGCCTATGTTATTGGTCACGAAGTCGGCCACCACGTCCAGACCCTGACCGGCGCCAGCGCTCAGGTGCAAAAGGCCCGTCAGACCTCGTCCGAACGCGTCGCCAATGCCATGTCCGTGAAACTGGAACTTCAGGCCGATTGCTATGCCGGTGTCTGGGCCAAACGCTCGGACGCTCAGATGAACTGGCTTGAATCCGGCGACCTCGAAGAAGCCATTGGCGCTGCCGAAGCCGTCGGTGACGACACCTTGCAAAAACGCTCAACCGGTCAGGTCGTGCCGGATTCCTTTACGCACGGCACTTCGGCGCAGCGCGTCTACTGGTTCCGTCAGGGCTATAACTCAGGCGATCCCAATGCCTGCGACACGTTCAGCGCCTGATAAAACCCTTTAACCGGCTTCTGCTACCGGCGAAGTTTCCGCGCGCGGGGCCATCATGGCACCGGCCCGCAAAGAGGCGTGCGTCGCCCCCGCCAGCCGCGCCACAGCCATCTGACGATAGCTTTCAAAGCCCTGCATCATAAAGGCCCCGACCGAAGAACGCGCCACCGTACCCATGGCACTGAGGTAGTCACTCAGGGCGTCTTCTTCGCGTTTCACCCCGTCATATTCCACACTCACGCCCGACAGACCGCATTTATGCAAGGCGGCGATAGCCTTACGGTCGGCACTGACATGGCCCACCACCGTCATACAAAACGGTTTGACCAGTGACACGATCTCAAGCACCCGATGCGGCGGCACCCCATCCAGTTCACGGATTTCATAAAGCACCTTAAGCCCCAGCTCACCGGCGGCCTTTGCCACATCCTGCGTAATTTTCTGCCGCGCCCTTTGTGAAGCAAAGGTCGAAAAGGCTGCGGGCACGACCACCATCATCTTACGCTGTTCGGGCGTGCGTGTACGCAAAATACGCAAACCCTGCTCGATGTTCATAATATCGACCTGTTCACGCAAACCCCAGTCGAAACTGGCCAGCGCCTTACGATCCAGCAAGGTATTATCGAACTCTTCCATCACCATAGGCTCAAGGCGATGGCCAATCATCATCATCTTCTTAAGCTCGAACAAAGGCTCGTTTACACTGGCCACCCTCAGCTTACGTCCGGTAGAATTCAGACTGTTCGTGATAACAACTGGACGCTGAATAGCCGTCATACGCAGGTACTCTCCACTACTGGCCGTTTCCTGAGGAACGCCCTCTTCATCTTCCCGGTCAAACCAGGTTTTAAGATTAATCCTGTTCAGCAAAAGCTGATCAGTGCCTTCGGCCTGCACCTCATAAATGGGCACAGACAACTGCCCGACATCACCGACAAAGAACCCCATCAGATCCTGCCAAAGCCGCTCGACCGCCAGCGCGCCATTGCGCGAACCGGTCGTAGGTATAACCGCCAGCCAGGCGTCCTCATTAATCGCCATACACCAGTCCGGCTCATGAAAACGCTGCTTAAAGCCCATTTTCAAATGCTCGAACACCAGCTCACGTTTTGCATCCCAACGGTGCCCCAGCCGGACAATAAGCGTGTCCAGCCTGAGCAGAAAGGCTCGCCCCTTCTCACCCGTATGGGTTTCGCGCAAACGGCTGACAATAGCTACAGCATCGGCATGCAGCACATGCATCCGTTCAGCACTTGATTGATCAACTTTTCCTTGTAGGCCCGTTTCCTCTGATACTGATGACATGCTTTGTCCTGCTTTCATGACACCACCAGTGCACGAGCCTATGTACGCAGCGTTGAGACAAGATTAATAAGGCCGAAAACGGCTCAAAAATGCTATTTTTTGTGCATTTTTCTGCATCAGACCCCTCGATTCCGTCCCCGTTAAACAAGTGTTCACCCTAAACCTCAACACTCTGTAAACTCTGGAGATTCCCCGAATCAGCCTGAAATAAACCCAGAATATAGCTTTCCGCCCTACCCGTTCCGTCCGGAGCCAGCCCCCTTTGACACCTGCCCGCGCAACCTGCCTGATACCCTCTGTTCCGACAGAGACAGAAAGCCCTGCCGCAACCGTCAGAGCGGACACGCCCGTACGCGCCCTGATACGCCTACTGCAGATTGCAGCCCGAAAATCTGCCGCCGGCCCACAGGCCGATCTCACCCATATGTCGCGTCAGGTCGCCACCCTGATCGTGAAATCCGCCCCCTCGGAACAGGTCAGCCTGATTGAGTCTCTGGCACAGGCACAATGGCCGCACCCTGAACTCATCGCTACCCTGTGCACCCTGCCGCCCAGCCGCTGCGCCCCCTTACTGCGTCACTCGCCCGTGCTCGATCAGGGCTGGCTGTGGCAGATCGCTCAGACGGGCGAAGAAGGCCACGCCTTAAGCATCTGCGCCCGCCCCGACCTTGGGCCTGATCTGATCACGGCCCTGATCCGGCTGGACAATCCCGCCCTGTGGCTGGCGCTTCTGAACAATCCGCAAATAGAATGGCGACCTGAGCATATGGATCACCTGATCCAAAAGGCGCAAACCCATCTCGGCCTGCGCAACGCCCTGACCCGTCATCCGGCCCTGACCATCCCGCAGCTTGAGCAACTCCTGAGTTTCGTCGGCCCGCGCCTTAAGGCCGAGCTTCTGAAGCGTATTGTGCCATCTGATACGGTCGTCATCTCTGCGGCCCCGTTATTCACCGCGGCCAAAGGATCATGGCTTAACCGTCTGTCGCACAAAGATCTGGAAGGCTGCCTCACGGCCATAGGCCACGAGCTTCTGTTACCTGTGCCAACCCTTGAGGCGGCCCTGAACAGCGGCGCATCACTCGCCCTGATGCTGACCGCGCTTAAGGTCGATCAGGCGGCCTTTCCGGCATTAATGGATCGCCTTATTGCCCTGAACAACGGCCATCCCGCCCTGAGCACGGCACAAAAGCGCCTGTTGCTGCCAATCTTAAGCCTCCCCGCCGATCAGGCCCGCGCGCGCCTTATGGCGTTGCATATGGCTGCCGCATGATTTTTGCAGATTTATGCGGTTTAATGGGCTAAGAGACTGTTTCAAATATTGTCGTGGTTAGATCATTGAAACTTGCCTTTACCGCCAGCGAACGCCCTGACGCCATCAGCGCCTGTGAACGCCTGAAGGCCCGCTATGGTCAATCCGAAACACCGGATGTGGTCGTCGCACTGGGGGGTGACGGCTGGCTTCTGGAGACCGTCCATAATTATTTCCGTCAGGAAGTGCCTATATTCGGCATGAATCGTGGCTCGGTCGGCTTTCTGCTGAATGAATATAACGAAGACGGCCTGATCGAACGCATCGAAAGCGCCGAGCGCACCCGCATTAATCCGCTGAAAATGCGTGCGGTCACGGCCACCGGCGAAGTCCACGAAGGCCTGGCCTTCAACGAAGTCTCCCTGCTGCGCCAAACTCACCAAAGCGCCAAACTGCGCATCATCATTGACGATAAGGTGCGTCTGAACGAACTGATCTGCGACGGGATTCTTGTGGCCACACCGGCCGGTTCAACGGCCTATAACCTGTCTGCGCATGGCCCTATCGTTCCGCTTACGGCGCGCGCATTGGCCCTGACCCCCATCAGCGCCTTCCGCCCGCGTCGCTGGCGCGGTGCCATCCTGCCCCACACCGCCAAGGTGCGTTTCGAGGTGCGTGAATGCGCCCTGCGTCCGGTAAGTGCTTCCGCCGACAGTTTCGAAGTCCGCCACATCTGCGAAGTCGATATCGAAGAGGCACCGGATGTCCACGCGACCTTGCTGTTCGATGCCGGTCACGGCTATGACGAAAGGGTCATGGCTGAACAATTTGCCTCCTGATATTAGGGGGTTCTTAAATCGCTTCGGATAGAGTTAACGCGTAACATTTCTTTTTTGCGTGAAAGATTAAGCCTTATGCCGGAAAAAGCCGAAATCATTCAAGTTCCTAACACCTTACGCGCCAAGGTGGGCGGCAAACTTGCGGCCATTGATCCGAACCTTTTGGAGAAGGCCGAAGCGGCCCTGTCTTCACTTTCGGAAAATTTCGGTAGCTGGCTCAGCGAAGAAGTCGACAAGCTTGAGGCCGTTCAGGCGCGCATCCGTGTCGAAGGCTACAACACAGAAACCGCCGAAGCCCTGTATTTCCGCTGCCATGACCTTAAGGGCCTTGGCACGACCTACGGCTATCCCATCGTCACCCGACTGGCCGGTTCGGCCTGTAAGATGTTCGATGATCCCGAAGTGCGCATCAAAGCGCCGCGCGTTCTGATTGACGCCCATATTGACGCCATTCGTGCCGCCGTACGTGGCGGCATCCGTGAGGCTGACAATCCCACCGGACGCCTGCTGGCCGAAGCCTTAGAGGCCCGCGTCCGTGAATTCCTCGACAGCCTGAAAGCCTGACCTCCAGAGACAACAGGCCCCCATGCCCGCCTTACATCCCGGCCTGACCACCATCCTGCTGCTGATCGGGTCGAACCTGTTCATGACCTATGCGTGGTACGGGCACCTTAAGGACAAGTCGCAAAAGCTTTGGGTCGTGATCCTGATAAGCTGGGGCGTGGCCTTTTTCGAATATTGCCTGATGGTGCCCGCCAACCGTATCGGCTATGGCACCTTCAGCGCCGCCCAGCTCAAGACCATTCAGGAAGTCATTACCCTGACGATCTTTGTCGGTTTCTCGGCCCTTTATCTGGGCGAGGCCATACGCTGGACGCACATTGTCAGCTTTTGCTTTATCGCCACCGGCGCAGCGTTCATTTTCTATAAGGGCTGACTATTCCAGAGTGATCGTGGCCCGCAAAGGAATGTGCCGATTACCAATATTATCGTGCAACACCCCCTCAACAATATATTCCCCGCGTGCATCCTGAGGCTCGAAACGCACAAGGATAATCGCCTGGTTATTGAATATGCCTGAGCTCGTCGACGTCAACCGCGCTTTCAGCCCCTCCAGCCCTTGATACTCTGCACCCTCATAGGCCTTACCGTCGGGTGCAAGCACACGCAGGTCGAAGGTGACATCCACCGCTGATTCAGCATCAGATTCCATGCCACTGAAAACAATCTTGATGGCCACCACGTCTCCAACCACGGCCGTCGAAACAATGGTCAGATGCGGCCCCGAATCTGCCGGCTTCTCAAATTCAATAAGTTCTTTTTCCGGAATTATCAGCATAACCGCGCCAAAAGGGCCGTCTTCGTTCGGAAAGCCGACACGTTGTTCATCCTGATTTTTCACAAGCTCCAACAGTTCGGCTTGCACCGCTCCGGTACGCACCAAGGCTTCATCACGTACCAGACGCGCAACGCGGTCATGCACCCGCATATTGACCCCCAAAGACCAGAAGGCCGACGCACGTATAGCCTCATCCATTAGGGCGTCACCGCTAAGCACCTTATCCGGCGATAAATTATCGATGATCGGTTTCAGACGACTGGCGTCACCGGTGGCAAAGAATGTCCCCCACAGCCGGTCGTGATCCGATGCGCTTTTGACCGGCACATCCGAAGGATCTGGGCTTTTCTGAAGCGTCTCCCAAACCCTGGGTTCATAATCTTTCAGGTGATCGGTTTGTCTGGAAAGCCACAAGGCCTCAATGACCACCCGACGGGCATTGCCTTCAAATGGCCAGCCCTTGACCCAGCCCGCAACCTTATCGGGGTTTTCCTTGAACACCGCCCCGAAGAAACCCGCCAGCGGCGGTATGGTACCGTCGGATTCGGCCACCCGCTCACTGTGTTGAATGTAATCCAGAAACTGCGGAATTTGGTCGAGGTCTTTGTACAGATAATAGCTCGTAATCGCGTGATTAATCTGTGCCTCACTTAGTCTCTCGGCGTCAGACATCGCCGCCTGAACCGGGCTCTGAGCCGGACTCTGCACCGGACTCTGGGGCGCGCTCCGTGTTGACGCGGTCTCCGGAACGGCCAAAGCCTGACCAGACCACAACCCCATAGCCAGCAAAGCCAAAAACACCTGACGCATCACGCCCCCCTTAGCCCAGAAATCAATAATGAACATTGTTCACATTGCGAGCGGTTGTCAATACGAAAAAAGCACCGGCTTATGCACCGGTGCTTTTCATTTATATTCGTCCGCGTGACCCGCTCAAAAAACGGGTACAGGTGAATGACACTGTTAGCGGGCGAACTTCTGGAACTTGATACGCTTCGGAATCAGACTGTCGACACCCAGACGGCGCTTCTTGTCTTCTTCGTACATTTCGAAGTTACCCTCGAACCATTCAACGTGTGAGTCACCCTCAAACGCCAGAATGTGCGTCGCCAGACGGTCAAGGAACCAGCGATCGTGGCTGATGACCACGGCACAACCGGCGAAGTCCTCAAGGGCTTCTTCAAGCGCCTGCAATGTTTCGATATCCAGATCGTTGGTCGGCTCATCGAGCAGGATGACGTTACCGCCAGAGGCCAGCGTCTTGGCAAGGTGCACGCGGTTACGCTCACCACCCGACAGAAGGCCAACCTTTTTCTGCTGGTCGCCGCCCTTGAAGTTGAACCCGCCGACATAGGCGCGCGAGTTGATTTCCTTCTTGCCGACCACCATGATGTCGGTGCCGCCGGAAATGGCCTGCCAGACATTGTGCTCAGGGTTCAGGTCGTCACGCGACTGATCAACATAGGCCAGCTTGACGGTTTCACCGAGACGGATCGTACCGGCATCCGGCTTTTCAACACCGGTGATCAGCTTGAACAGGGTCGATTTACCCGCACCGTTCGGCCCGATGATGCCGACAATACCGTTGGGCGGCAGACGGAAGGTCAGGTCTTTGAACAGTACCTTTTCGCCGAACTCTTTCTCAAGACCTTCGACCTCAAGCACCAGATTACCCAGACGCGGCCCGGGCGGAATCTGTATCGTCGCAAAGGACTGCGCCTGACGTGAATTTTCCTGTTCGCGCACCATCTCGTCATAGGCTGCCAGACGGGCCTTGGACTTCGACTGACGCGCTTTAGCGCCCGAACGCACCCACTCCAGTTCCTTGGTAAGCGCGCGCTGACGGGCTTCGGATTCCGACTGCTCCTGCACGACGCGCTTTTGCTTTTGCTCAAGCCAGCCGGAATAGTTACCCTCGTAAGGCACACCCTTGCCGCGGTCGAGTTCCAGCGTCCACTTGGTGACCTGATCAAGGAAGTAACGGTCGTGGGTCACAAGGATCACACAGCCGGGGAAGTTTTCCAGATGGTGCTGCAACCAGGCCACCGATTCCGCATCAAGGTGGTTGGTCGGTTCGTCAAGCAGCAGCATGTCAGGCTTCGACAGCAGCAGACGCGCCAGAGCCACACGGCGCTTTTCACCGCCCGACAGCTTGGTGACAGGCGAATCGTTCGGCGGACAACGCAGGGCGTCCATCGCCATTTCGATACGCGAATCGATATCCCACAGGTCACCGGCGTCGATGACTTCCTGAAGGGCGTTCATCTCTTCCATCAACTCGTCGGAATATTCTTCGCCCATCAGGGTCGCGACTTCGTTGAAGCGGTCAACCGCCTTCTTTTCCTCGCACCAGTCGATGACGTTTTCCCAGACGGTCTTGGAGTCATCAAGCTTCGGCTCCTGCTCCAGATAGCCCATCTTGGTGCCATCGGCGGCGCGGGCCTCACCGGAAAACTCCTTGTCGATACCGGCCATGATCTTGAGCAGGGTTGATTTACCCGACCCGTTGACCCCGACCACACCGATCTTGGCGTCGGAATAGAAAGAGAGCCAGATGTTTTCAAAGACCTTCTTACCACCGGGGTAATGCTTGGTCAGGCCCTGCATCTGAAAGATATATTGTTGCGCCATGAGTTTCTGCCGCACCCTTTACATACTGATAAGGAAAGTTTGACGAGGGTTTAGCCGCTTGAGGGCCAAACCTCAAGGCTTAAACCCCAAGACTTAAGCCTCAGGGCTTAAATACCAGCCCGCTATCAACCCCGATTTTCGGACACAGGTCAGAAACGATACAGGCCTCGCACTTCGCCCGTCGCGCCAGACAAACATAACGCCCGTGCAAAATCAGCCAGTGATGCGCCCGCGTCAGCCACTTTTCGGGAATAATGGCCATAAGCTGCGCCTCGGTCTTATCGGCATTGGGAGCATCCGAAATCCCTAAGCGGTGCGAGACGCGAAACACATGGGTATCCACCGCAATCGACGGCTCGATGCCCAGTTCATTGAGCACCACGCTGGCGGTTTTCCGCCCGACACCGGGCAGGGCCTGTAAGGCCTCACGATTAAGCGGCACCTGCCCGCCATACTGATCAATCAGGATCTGCGACAGCTTGATGACGTTCTTTGCCTTGTTACGAAAAAGCCCGATGGACGAAATCATCTCCATCAAACGTTCTTCGCCCAGCGCCACCATATCAAACGGATTATAGGCGATCTCAAACAGGGGCTTAGTCGCCTTATTGACCGCCACATCCGTGGTCTGTGCCGAAATCGCTACTGCCACCACCAGCGTATAGGGGTTGCTGAAATTCAGTTCGGTCTTAGGTTCAGGATTATCGGCCTCAAAGCGCGTAAAGAGGCGCTCGATCAGGCTCATCAGCTTGGCGTGGGTCATGCGCCGGACTTTAGGCGTAAGCCTGCGTTTTGGCGAGGGACAAAAACGCCCCTATCCGATCTCGGACAGCCGCCGGTAAATGGTCGAACGGTGTATCCCAAGATGGCGGGCCGCGGCACTGATATTGCCCTTATGCGCCTCAACTGCGGCACGGATCGTTGTCAGTTCCATATCCTCAAGACTGCCGCTCGTCAGTGCCGCCAGCGCCGCCGTGCCCTCTTCTTCCATGCGGGCATGAAAGCGGCGACCATCACGCAAAGACATCACGCCGCTGCTGCGTACCTGACCGACATCCTGATCCAGCACGTCCTCGACATGGGTCACATCCAGCCCGTCCCACCCCAGACCGGCCAGTGACAATCCCTTGCGATTGGCCCCGACAATATAGCCGTCCTTGACCACCAATATGCCTTCGCGCGCCACGCCCAACAGTCCGGGATCGGTCTGGAACCGCAGGGTCTGACAGCCATCAAATCCATCGCGGAACAGGCGGTGTTCAATCTGTTCCACCGCCATGCGGATCATCCCCAGCATATGCGCACCGGCATCTGCTGCGGGTACAGACATATCCAGAACCCCCATGATCACGCCACGCGGATCAACAATCGGCATGGCCGCACAACTGAGGACACGATGCTCGGTGAAATAATGCTCGCCGCCAAACACAGACACCCCGCGCCGCTCGGCCATAGCCGTCCCGATGGCATTGGTGCCCGTACCGCCTTCGGACCAAAGGACACCGGGCTTAAGCGCCACCTGCGCCGCCCGATCCGCAAAACCCGCATCCCCCAATGTATCCAGCACCACCCCGTCCGCATTGGTCAGGATCACCAGACCGGACAGATCACGGGCCTCGTTATACAGGGCATCCAGTTCCGGCTGACAAAGCCGCCTTAAGCCCTCGTGACGCTCATGCAACTGACGCAGTTCTCTGGCTTCGGGGCGTTCCGCCAGCGGTGCCTTACCTTCGTTAAGCCCCATGTCCGTACAGCGAATCCACGAGCGCAAAATGGCATGGCTGATCTGATCGACGGGCAATCCCTTGCCGCTGAAAAACTGGCGACGCGCCTGTTCGATAATTACCGGATTAGGTGTGGTCATTTTGTGCGACCTTTTTCCTGCCTGCGCCCCGCCTGTCAGATATGGCAACGCAGCTCATCTGTCGCAAGATGCAACAGGTGAGCCGGCGGTGTTGCCGTGTGCGACAGGCTACGCCCAAAAGCCGCACAATGTCCATCACAATCACTGTTGATAACCCGCTTGTGAGGGTCAAGCCGATTGATTGTTTCCCCCGTCAGGCAGAGCCTTATCACCCTCAACCATAAGGATAAGGGCCTTCCTCTCACGCAGACTAAGGCCACAATTTCCGGAAACAAAAGGACAGCTATAATGACCAAGCATGAGCGCATCACAGCGGCACAGGCACCATTCAAACCGCGTTATGAAAACTATATCGGCGGCGAATGGGTTGAGCCGAAGTCCGGCAAATATATGGACAATATCTCGCCCGTTACCGGCCATAAGGTCTGCGAGGTGCCGCGCTCGAACGCCGCCGATATCGAAGCCGCCCTTGATGCCGCCCATAAGGCGCGCAAAGCCTGGGGCGAGACCTCGGTGACCGAACGCTCGAACATCCTTCTTAAGATCGCCCAGCGCATCGAAGACAATCTCGAAGCTATTGCCACCGCCGAGACATGGGACAACGGCAAGCCCCTACGTGAAACACTTAATGCCGACATCCCCTTAACCATCGACCACTTCCGCTATTTCGCCGGTGCCATCCGCGCGCAGGAAGGCTCGATTGGCGAAATCGACCACAATACGGTTGCCTATCATTTCCATGAACCTCTGGGCGTGGTCGGTCAGATCATCCCGTGGAACTTCCCCATTCTGATGGCCGCATGGAAGCTCGCGCCCGCTCTGGCGGCCGGCAACTGCATCATCCTGAAACCCGCTGAACAGACACCGGCCTCCATTCTGGTCGTGCTTGAGTTCATTCAGGACCTTCTGCCGCCGGGCGTTCTGAATGTCGTCAACGGTACGGGTATCGAAGCCGGTGCCCCTCTGGCGCGCAGCCCGCGCATCGCCAAGATCGCCTTCACCGGCTCAACCGCCGTGGGTAAGGAAATCATGCGTTCCGCCGCGGATAATGTCACCAACATCACGCTAGAACTGGGCGGCAAATCGCCGAATATCTTCTTTGCCGATGTGATGAACGAAGACGATGCCTTCCTTGACAAGGCCCTCGAAGGCTTTGCCTTCTTCGCCCTCAATCAGGGGGAAATCTGCACCTGTCCGTCACGGGCGCTGGTGCATGAATCCATCTATGACCGTTTCATGGAAAAGGCCATCAAACGCGTCGAAGCCATTTCTCAGAACAGCCCGCTTGATCCCACCTCGATGCTGGGCGCTCAGGCCTCTCAGGAACAACTCGACAAGATCCTGTCTTACTTCGACATTGGCCGCAAGGAAGGGGCCAAGGTGCTGACCGGCGGCGAACGTCACCTCCTGACCGGCGACCTCAAGGACGGCTATTACATCAAGCCAACCATCTTTGAGGGCAACAACAAGATGCGGGTATTCCAGGAAGAAATCTTCGGCCCCGTCGTCTCGGTGACCACCTTTAAAACCCTTGATGAAGCCATCGAAATCGCCAATGACACCATCTACGGCCTTGGGGCCGGTGTCTGGAGTCGTGACACCAATATCGCCTATCGCGCTGGTCGCGGCATCGAAGCCGGACGGGTGTGGACGAACTGCTATCACGCCTATCCTGCCGGTGCCGCTTTCGGCGGTTACAAGCAATCTGGCATAGGCCGTGAAACCCATAAGATGATGCTCGACCACTATCAGCAAACCAAGAACCTGCTGGTATCCTACTCCCCCGATAAGCTCGGCTTCTTCTGAGCCTGAGTTTCAGGGTTTACCTCCCCCTTACAGACCGCGCAGCGCCCTTCGGTGTTGCGCGGTCTTTGTCTGTGCGGCTATGACAAGGCATATGCCCCTGTATCGACCTGAGTTAACGCTATGACCTCTGTACTGTTTGTCTGCCTTGGCAATATCTGCCGCTCGCCTCTGGCTGAGGGCCTGTTCCGTCATCATGTGACACAGCGCGGCCTGTCCGACCGCTTCGTCATTGACTCCGCAGGCACCGGCGGCTGGCACGAAGGCGAAGGCCCTGACCGGCGCTCGGTTGCCGTCGCCGCGCGTTACGGCGTCGATATCTCATCTCAGACGGCCCGCAAACTGCGCCCCGAAGATTTCGACCGATTTGACCTGATCCTTGGGCTTGACCGGCAAAATGTCATCGACATCAGCCGCCTGCACAGACCTGATCATCCGTCACGCATTGCCCTCTATCTCGAAGAAGCGCTGGGCGAAAAACGCGACGTGCCCGACCCCTATTATGGTGACAACCGCGATTTCGAAGCGGTTTACAAACTCTGCGATCAGGCCTCGCAGAAGTTGATCGAACGGCTTGGGTGGTAATAAAAATTCACTTGACCTCAGGCCGGAACAGGGTTTTGTCAGGGTGAGATCGACCGCACCGGACAGACCCCGTATAAACGGGGCATAGCGCCTGAAATGCCAGCGGCGTCACCCCTAATATTATGAGTGAAGCGCCTTGAAAATTTTACGCCGCCGTCGCACCAAGCTTGTTGCCACCCTTGGTCCCGCCAGTTCCAACGCCGAAATGCTGGCCCAGCTGTTTCAGGCCGGAGCCGATGTCTTCCGCCTCAACTTCTCGCACGGCAGTCACGAAGATCACGGACGCAATATCGACCTGATCCGCGCCCTTGAGGCCAAGACCAAACGCCCGATCGGCATCCTTGCGGACGTTCAGGGGCCTAAGCTGCGTGTCGGTCGCTTTATGGGCGGTGCCGTGGTCCTCAATCAGGGGCAGGAATTCCGCCTCGACCTCAATCCAACGCCGGGCGATACGCGCCGCGTAAACCTGCCCCATCCTGAAATTATCGCCGCCGCCCAGATTGGCTCGCACCTGCTGCTCGATGACGGCAAGCTGAAGCTGCGCGTCACCCATGTGCGCGAAGACCATCTGGAAACCGTCGTCATCAATGGCGGCCGCCTGTCTGACCGCAAAGGCGTCAACGTACCTGACGTGGTGCTGCCGATTCCGGCCCTGACGACCAAAGACCGCGCCGATCTTGATTTCGCCCTGTCACGCGGCGTCGAATATATCGGCCTGAGCTTCGTGCAGCGCCCCGAAGACGTGCTTGAGGCCCGCGAAATCATTCAGGGCCGTGCGTGGATTCTGTCGAAACTCGAAAAGCCTCAGGCGCTCGATAACCTTGACGAAATTCTGGCCCTGTCTGATGCCGTCATGGTGGCGCGCGGTGACCTTGGGGTCGAACTGCCGCCCGAAGAAGTGCCTCTGGCGCAAAAGCGTATCATCAAGGCCGCACGTAATCTGGGTAAACCCGTCATCGTCGCGACCCAGATGCTTGAGTCGATGATCTCGGCCCCGACGCCTACCCGCGCCGAAGCCTCTGACGTGGCAACCGCTGTGTTTGATGGCGCCGATGCTGTCATGCTGTCGGCAGAAACCGCAGCCGGTCAGTACCCCATCGAAGCCGTGACCATCATGGACCGCATCGTCGCCCGCGTCGAAAAGGACGAAGACTGGCGCAAACAGACCGACGAACGCCGCCCCGCGCCAGAACCCAATATGTCCAGCGCCATTGCCGCCGCCGCGCGTCAGGTCGCTCAGACCATCAATGCCTCGGCCATTGTCGCCCTGACCAATTCCGCCGCCACGGCTCTGCGTGTGGCCCGCGAACGCCCCAGTGCGCCAATTCTCGCCCTGTCGCCTAATGTCGAAAGCACACGCCGTCTGGCCGTAACCTGGGGCGTGCACGCCTCTACCGCACCGGTAACCCATTCGATGTCGGAAACCGTTCAGGTCGCCAACAAGATCGCCCGCAGCGAAGGCATTGCCGAAGCCGGTCAGGAGATCGTCATTGTCGCTGGCATGCCCTTTGGCAAGTCCGGTTCAACCAATGCCCTGCGCGTAGCCAAGGTTACCCGCACCCAGATCGAAGAGCCTGAATTCCTCCCCTGAGGCCTTAAGCTAAACCGCATATCCTACTTATTTTTTGCGTGTAAGATGACGGCATGTTCGATACCGCCGTCATCGCCGCCCGCTATCGGAAACGCATTGGGGAAATCGCCGCCATACTGATGCGTTATGGCGCGGATGATATTGCCCGACGTCTGGGCCTGACCTCCCTTCTGAGCGGTGTGGCGTCGCGCCGTGACGACAGCCTCAAAGACCTGTCTGCCCCCGAACGGCTGCGCCTGACCATAGAGGCGCTGGGGCCGGTGTTTGTTAAACTCGGCCAGATATTATCGACCCGCACCGATCTTTTGCCACCGGAATGGACCGAGGAACTGGAAAAGCTCCAGAGCCACGTCACCCCCGTAGCGTGGGAAGACCTGAAAACGCAGGTCGAAGCCGATCTGGGCGCGCCCCCCGAAGCCGTATTCGCCACCTTTGATCCCATCCCTCTGGCCGCAGGCTCAATGGCTCAGGTCTATCGCGCCCGCCTGCAATCCGGTGAGGATGTGGTCGTCAAGGTGCGCCGCCCGCACCTGCGCCCTCAGGTCGAAGCCGATCTGAAGCTTCTGTCGCATATTGCCGGACTGATTGAAAAAGAAGCCCCCGACATTGCCCGCTATCGCCCGCGTGACATATTGCGCCACCTGGGTGAGGCCATGCACGAGGAACTGGATCTCGCTGCCGAAGGCCGCAACTGTCAGGCCATTGCCGAGAACCTGCAAAACCGCGACGACATTGAAATTCCGCCGATCTATTGGGACTATAGCGGCGAAACCCTGCTGGTTCAGGGCTATGTCGATGGCCTGTCGCCCAATGATGCCGCCGCCATCAAGGCCGCCGGTCTGGACGGCCCGACACTGGCGCAGCGCGGTGCCGAAGCCTTTCTGCAAATGGCCCTGATTGACGGACTGTTCCACGCCGACCCGCACCCCGGCAACCTCAGGGCCTTAACCGACAACCGCGTGGGCTTCATCGACTTCGGTATGGTGGGCCGACTGGGGACGCACCGCCGCGAACAGATACTGGCGCTTCTGGCGGCAATGGTCAGCGGCCATGCCGATGGTTTGAACGGCATATTGCTCGAATGGTCAGATGAGACCACCGACCTCAGGGCGCTCGAAACCTCGGTCGAGGCCTATATGGTGCGCCTGAGCAACGGGCCGTTACAACTTGGCCCCGCCATTACCGATTTCATGACACTGGCGCGCACCCATCATCTGGTACTGCCGCCGGATCTGGCCCTGTTGTTCAAGGCCCTGATCACCGCCGATGGCGTCATGCACCGGCTTGACCCTCAGTTCGACATCATTGCCGCCTCGGCCCCGCTGGTGAAAACCGCCCTGCGTCAGCGCTTTGGCTGGCCCGCCCTCAAAGGACAGGCCCAGACCGCCGCCCTTGATCTGTACGGACTGGCCCGAGAAGCCCCTTCGGTGCTGCGTCTGGTGATGCACCGCCTGCGTCAGGGTAAGGTCAATGCCAGTATCGAGCTTAAGGGCATCGATGCCATAGGTCGCCATATTGAACGCGCCGCCACCCGTCTGGGGGTCGCCATCATTGCCGCCGCCTTCGCACTTGGTATTGCGCCACGGGTACTGGGCACGGGGCCTGAACTGTTCGGCCTGCCCGTCACCGGCCTGATCGCCGTTATCGTTATTACCGGCGGCATTATCTGGCTTTTACGCCCGCGCAAGGACGATTAAGTCTCGCCTTTGTCAAATGACGTGCCATTTTTACGCGTAAAGACCCAGCCGCCAGCCACATGCGTCGCCTTAAGATCATCGTTCGGATATTGCACCTCATCGCCCGCCGTACGATCACCAACCTCCAGATAGACCACCCGCGCCTGCGAACGGTTTTCCAGATGATGCCCTTCACGACCGGCGGCAAATCCGGCGCAGTCTCCGGCCTGCATGTGCACGACCTCATCACCCGCGATCAGCACGCACTCCCCCTCAAGCACATAGATAAATTCGTCCTGAAGGCTATGGACGTGATGCAGGGCCGACACCGCACCGGGTGCCAGCTCCGTCAGATTGACGCCAAAGCGCCCCAACCCAAACAGATCCCCCAGCGGACGTTTGCTGCGCCCAGCCATACGCAGAGCAAATTCATCCGGATAAACCGACGGCTTCTGACGACCGGGTGCATCAGAGGCCCTTATGACACGCGGCATCGATTTGGGGGGCGACTTGGGAGGTGACATGGGGCCTGCCCTTATATGGATTGACTCTGCTGTGCATAATACAATATAATAATTGTATCATCAATAAAAGATACAATTATCGACCGGATTACACCATGTCCCGCTCAGCCACACTGGCCAGTTTCGTTTTCGGCCACCAGACCACACACCGCTTCCGCCTGACGGCCATAGCCACCGGCGTCATCTGCGCCACACTGGCCAGCATTAATCTGCGCGTGGCGGGGTTTGAACCGGCCCTGTGGCAGTGGGCCCTGTTGTGGATTCTGGCCTTCGATCTGGGCGGCGGTATTGTGGCCGTAACGGGTCATGAGCGCCTGCGTTATGCCGCCGATGACGAAGCCTCACCCCTTCGCCCCGTTGGCTTTGCTTGCCTGCATATCCACCCTTTGATTGCCGCCGCGCTTCTGCCCGGCCTGATCTGGCCCGAAGCCATATTGCTGTGGGTCATGGCCAGCGCCGCCGTGCTGATTGTTGCCGCGACCCCCGATCCCATGAAGCGTGGCGTCAGTCTGGGCCTCAGCGCCCTGTGCCTGATCCTGATGGCCTTCATGCCTCAGGCTGGCTGGCAATGGCTGGCACCGGTCTATCTGCTGAAACTCATTGCCGCACCGGCCATAGACCTTAAGCCTAGATAGGCGCGTCTTCGGGCGTATGCAGCCGCTCCGCTACAATCGTCAGGGCCTGTATCAGGCTCTGACGACGGGTCGGGGCCATAATACATAGCCGCACGCCCCAGGCTTTTTCGCCCTTCACATAGGTACTGTCCGGCGGCGTCACCCGCACCCCACCCTCTGAGGCCCGCCGCGCCAGCCGTTCCGCCTCAAGTGCCGGCATGGGCAGCCAGATATGCGGCGCCCCCTCTGGCATAGGCAGGCCCTTAAGGCCCAATATATCGGCACATAGCTGCATCCGCGCCCGCGCTTCCTGCCTCAGTCGCAAACGTGCCGTTTCCGCGGCTCCATTGCGGATCAGGGCGCAGCCGGTTTCAATCGCCACCGGTGCCGCCCCCCAGACCTCGGCCCTTATGCGCTGCGTCAGCCCTGCCTTACGCTCAGGCGGCGGCACCAGCACCCCAGAGCGCACCAGCGGCGTCAGGCACTTTGACAGACTGGTAATATAATACACTCGCTCCGGTGCCAGAGCCTTAAAAGTCGCACTTGGTTTCGAAGCATAAAGCCCATAGATATCATCTTCGATGATCATGATATTATGGCGCTCACAGACCTTCAGGATATCGCGGCGACGCGCCTCGGACATCTCAAAGCCGAACGGATTCTGACAGACCGGCACCAGATATATCGCGCCTGCGCCGGTCGCCGCTATCGCCCGCTCAAGATCGTCCGGCCGCATACCATCGGCATCGTGATCGACCGTATCAAACCGGATCCCCAGCCCCGCCGCCGCGACAATAGCCCCGCTGAAAGTCGCCGCCTCGGTCAGGATCACCGGCGACTGCGCCTTAAGATCAGCAAAGGTCAGATGCACCGCCTGCTGCCCGCCGACGGTCAGCAAAATCTCGTCCGCCGTCGCCTCAAGTCGCGTCCGGCTCAGCCACTCGGCCATGACCTGACGCTGGCCGTCTGTGCCACGGAAATCCGCATAACCGGCCAGCGGGATTTTCAGGGATTGCCGCAGGGCGTCCTGCATGGCCGCCGCAAACACCGCCTCATCAATCACCGGCGGCGGCATATTAATCGTAAGGTCAATCGGCAAACCGTCTGCAGCCCCTGACGATATCTGATTAACAAAGGTGCCGCGACCGACCTCACCGCGCACCAGCCCCCGTTGCGTCAACAGATCAATGGCCCGCGTCACCGAGCCGATGGAAACCTCGGCCTGACGTGACAATTCACGGTGCGTCGGCAAACGATCTCCGGCCTTATATCGCCCTGACGCAATCGCCTCGCCCAAGGCCTCAGCCAGACGCTCATGCACCAGCGCGTCACCTTCGGGCAATATTAATCGGGGCAGTGAAGGCGAGGGCATAGACAAGACTTTCGGCACAATGCGGGAAATTGTATCTAAAAACTATAATACATTTTGCCGCCGCCTGAAACCTTTGTCTGCACCCTTTTTTGCCGCAGCGTCAGGCCGGCTTGCGCTTCAGCAGAATATCCCGCGCGGCATTAAGACGTGCGGCGCGTTCAACACTGCCGCCCTGATCGGGATGTGCCGACTTCATGTGCGCCTTCCAGGCGGCAATAATGGCCTTCCGGTCGGCCCCGATCTCAAGCCCCAGCGTGCGAAAGGCTTCCCGTTCCGCCAGCGTATAGACATAGGTCCCAGAGCTGTCAGAGGCCGCATCATCACCCATTCGCAGATTCAGCCGCGTACTTCCGGCAATGGACGCCGAAACGGACGCCAGTATCGAACCGAGTATCCATTGGCCGCGCAGAAAAGCCACGACAGCCCCCACACCGGCCACCACCGCCGCCACAGACGCCAGTGTGCGCCCCTGACGAAACCACGGGCCTTTTTTCAGCTTACCGGATTTGGACTGTCGCCCCAGCCAGATAAAGAAAACCAGCGCCGCTGCGGCACCCAGCAGAAGATACACTAATCCACCGCCTCGTAATCGTCCTCATCGGCCTCGAAAGGCTCCTGCTCACCCAGTTCCGTAATCTGGGCGCTGACAATATTATCATTGTCCAGCTCAAGCTCGAGCATCACCGCCCGCAGTTCCTGACGCGCCGAAACCTGCGCCAGAGATGTCGGAACCGGACGAATATCCGCCGACAGATCAAGCACCGTCAGGCCAAACGGAAACAGCTCACGATAAATCACCCGATCGCGCAGACCCGCAGACACGCGGAAGCCGATACGCTTGCCCAGCGCCTTGACCCGTTCGTCAACACGTTTACGGTTACGCGCCTCATTGGTCGCCAGTCGGTTACGCAGCACAACCCAGTCAATGGTCTTGCCATCCCATTGCGCCCGTTGTTTGCGCGAATTCCACACGGTTTCGGCATAGATGGAGGGCCGCTTCACCTCAAGCGTCACCGGATCGACCTGCCCAAGCAGATCAAAGTCGATAAAGCTGTCATTCATTGGAGTGATAATGACATGCCCCACAGCATGCGCCCGCCGCGACAGGACATGATCCCCACCCGGCGTATCAATAATCACATAGTCTGCCGAATCTATCGCCTCGCTCAGGGCGCGGTCAAAGGCCGCCTTGGCTTCGGCCTCAGGCACTTTGAGCAACTCCGCCGGATTTTTATGCAAAAACGGCTCGGAAGCATGGGGCAGGATTTTTTCATTAGCCGCTGCCCACTTCCGGCGGTTCTCAAAGAAATGCGACAGTGACCGCTGCCTGAGATCAAGGTCGATAACCGCCACCCGTTTGCCCTGATGCAGCAATGCTGCAGCTATGTGCATGGCGACGGTTGATTTTCCGGCACCGCCTTTTTCGTTGCCAAAGACCAGAATGCGCGCGTTTGACATTAGCTTGAACTCCACCCCCGACTCACCTGTGCCGGTCAGCGCCTAATGTCGGGCCAGTTAAACACTTCGTCAATCTTTCGTTAACTTTTAGGGCATGCTTTCATGTGCATCACAACGCAATCCCTTATAAAATCCGGTCTGGCAATCGCGCTTTCAAACGCTTATATAGGGCCACATGACCACAGATTCCGATTACATGACCCGCTCAGACACGATCCGCATCCATAGCCCTGAGGATTTCGAAGGCATGCGCCGCGCCGGCAAACTGGCGTCGGAATGTCTTGATATGCTGATCCCCTATGTGGTTCCGGGGGTCAAAACATCCTATCTTGATGATCTGGCGCGCCAGTTTGTGCTCGATAACGGCGCGCTTCCGGCTTGTCTTTATTACCGCGGGTATCAGCATACGGTATGTATCTCGACCAACCATGTGGTCTGCCACGGCATCCCTTCGGACAAGACCCTGAAAGAAGGCGACATCACCAATATCGACGTCACAGTGATCGTTGATGGCTGGCATGGTGATACCTCACGCATGTACGATGTCGGTCAGGTTAACCCGCGTGCCAAACGTCTGGTGGATGTGACTTACGAATCCATGCGTCTGGGTCTGGCGGAGATCAAACCCGGCAACACCTTTGGTGACATTGCCCACGCCATTCAGAAATATGCCGAAGCCCAGCGCTGTTCGGTGGTGCGTGATTTCTGCGGCCACGGCCTTGGGCGCGTCTTCCATGACAACCCCAATGTCCTGCATTTTGGCCGCAAAGGCACAGGGCCGGTGCTTAAGGAAGGCATGTTCTTTACCGTTGAGCCGATGATCAACCTTGGTCGTCCGGACGTTAAGGTCCTAAGCGATGGCTGGACGGCGGTGACACGCGATAAGTCCCTGACGGCGCAGTGTGAACACAGTATCGGCGTCACCAGTGATGGCATCGAAATCTTCACCGCCTCGGACAAATTCCGGCCTGAACCGGTGTTGTAACCGATGGCAGAGGGGGGCCAGAAAACAAGTTTTGATCCGTCTGCCAATGAACCCGTAGCCCCCGATCACGGCGGCCACCGTCAGCGCCTGCGTGACCGCGCCCGCAAATCGGGTGTGTCCACCCTGCCGGATTATGAAATCCTTGAGCTGTTCCTGTTCCGCTCAATCCCCCAGCGCGATGTCAAACCGCTGGCCAAGGCCCTGATTGCCCGCTTCGGCAACCTTCCGGCCGTGCTCTCGGCCCCGCTTGAGGACATGCTTCAGGTGTCGGCGCTGGACAATAAGGGCCGCAGCCTGAACATGACGCGCGACATCGCCCTTGATCTGCACCTGATGTTCGAAGCGACCCGCAGGCTTCTGGCGGAACCACTGAAACGCACCACCGTCATCGCCTCATGGCAGGCCCTGCTGTCCTACCTTAAGGTGACACTGGCCCACGAACCGCGCGAACAGTTCCGCTGCCTGTTCCTTGACAAGAAACATCAGCTTATTGCCGACGAAGTCATGGGTCAGGGCACGGTCGATCACGCACCGGCCTATCCGCGTGAGATCATGCGTCGGGCGCTGGAACTGTCCGCCAGCTCTGTGATCCTTGTGCACAATCACCCGTCCGGCGACCCCATGCCGTCACAGGGCGACATCGACATGACCCGCGCCATTGTCGCCGCAGGCAAGCCGCTGAAGATCGGCGTTCATGACCACCTGATTGTCGCCCGCGAAGGCATTGCCAGCCTGAAAAACATCGGGGCCATGTAAACCTGCTCCATAGCTCCACCCGCACCTCGCCAAATTGTGATCACAGTGTGGCTTGCCGGTTTTATGTGCTCGCGTAATCTCTGCGCATTGGAACTGAGGGAGCCACTGACATGTCCACCAATGCTGACCTGATTGCCCGTCGTAACGCCGCTGTGCCGCGCGGCATTGGTCACGCCACTACCCTCTATGCCGCCCGCGCCGAAAATGCCGAACTGTGGGATGTCGAAGGCAAGCGCTATATTGACTTTGCTGGCGGCATTGCCGTGCTCAATACCGGCCACCGCCACCCCAAGGTTCAGGCCGCCGTACAGGCACAGCTTGAGGCATTCACCCACACCGCGTTTCAGGTCGCCCCCTATGAGACCTATATTGCGCTGGCCGAAAGGCTGAACACCCTCGCCCCCATTGACGGCCCCGCCAAGACCGCCCTGTTCACCACCGGTGCCGAAGCGGTCGAAAATGCCATCAAGATTGCCCGCGCCTATACGAAACGCGACGGCATTATCGCCTTCAGCGGCGGCTTTCATGGCCGCACAGCCCTGACTTCGGCCCTGACCGGGAAGGTGCAGCCTTATAAGAAAGACCTGGGCCCGCCGCAGGCCGGCGTCTATCACCTGCCCTTCCCGCACGACAGCTTTGACGTCAGCGTCTCCGACACCCTTAAGGCCCTCGACTTCCTGTTCCGTGCTGACATAGACCCGACCGCCGTCGCCGCCTTCATCATTGAACCGGTTCAGGGCGAAGGCGGCTTCCTGATCACACCCCCTGAACTGCTGCGTGCTTTGCGCGACATTGCCGACCGGCATGGCATACTGTTGATTGTCGATGAGGTTCAGACCGGCTTTGGCCGCACGGGTAAGATGTTCGCCATCGAACACGCCCCCATTAAGCCCGACCTGATTACCATCGCCAAATCCTTAGGCGGCGGTTATCCGATTTCCGGCGTTATAGGCCGCGCCGAGGTCATGGATGCGCCCGTCACGGGTGGTCTGGGGGGCACCTATGGCGGCAACCCCATCGCCTGCGCCGCCGCTCTGGCGGTGCTTGAGGTTATTGAAGCGGAACACCTGCTTGAGGCCGCCAACCGTCAGGGCCAGACCATAACCTCCCGCCTTGAGGCCATCGCCCAGAAGAACACCAGCCTGCCCATCCGTCACATTCGCGGTCTGGGGGCCATGATCGCTTTCGATATTGTCGATGCCGACGGAAAGCCGGACGCCGCCGCGACTAAAGCCGTCACCACCAAGGCGCAGGAGCTGGGCCTGATCCTTCTGTCGTGCGGTGTGTTTGGCAATACGATCCGCCTTCTGGCCCCGCTGACCGCCTCTGAGGCCATAGTCAGCGAAGGTCTGGATATACTGGAACAGTCCCTGAATAACGGATAGCAGTAACCATATAATGCAACCATAGATTAAATCCGCCCCTTTAAAATGGCCTTCGGTTAGAGGAGGCAAATTATGGGGAAACCGATTGCACTAAAGGTGCGTAAGTCAGGGATTGGCCCGATGGACTACGTACTGGCGGTGTGTATTTTTGTCTTTGTGTTTATCTATGCGCTCTATGGCAAATGGCCGCTTCAGGGCCTATTGTCCCGCACAGAGTTTCCAGCCACGGCTCATGCGTCTGTGCCGTACCGCGAGGTTACTCCCGCACACACAGCCCCTCAGCCGGTCTATACCGCACCGCCACCAGCCCCCGTGGTCACTCAGGCACCCGTAGTTGAACGCCCGCAATATTATGACGCGCGCGTCCCCGCCAACTGCGCCGAAGCCCGCGCCCGAGGCATTGCCCCGATCTATAGCCACCAACCGGAATATGGCGCACATATGGACGGCGATGGCGACGGGATTGCCTGTGAACCCTATTATGGCAACGATGACCATCACGGCTCAGGTCGTCGCCGCCGTCGCTAAAGCTTACCTTCCTTAACCCCTAAGGCTTCCGCCAGACGCATCTTGGCTGAGCCGGGCCGCAAAGGCTTTTGCTGGCTTTCATGTGGCGTCCAGCCCGACAGGGTGATGATCTCGAACGTCGCCGTAATCCCACCGTCCGCATCGGCAAACCGCTCGTAATAAAGCGCAAAGGCACGTTCCAGAATAGCGCGGTTCAGGCCCTTACGCGGGCGGTCATACAGGATATTGGTCTCGCCCATCGCCCGCAGATCCTGTATCAACTTCAGCGGATGCGCATAGCTGACCGTCACCTTGTCGCTGTCCACCACCGGCATATTGAAACCGGCACGGCGCAACAGATCAACACAGTCGTAGCTTTCGGCAAAGGGCGCAATCCGCGCACCCGCCCCGCCACGTACCTCAAGCTCGGCCTCCATCAGCACGCCGCGCAGCTCTTTCAGCGTTTCCCCGCCAAAAATGGACGCGATAAACAGACCGTCAGGCTTAAGTGCACGCCCGATCTGCACCAGCGCACCGGGCAGGTCATTGACCGTATGCAGCGCCAGTGACGACACCACCAGATCAAGACTGTTGTCCGCAAACGGCAATGCCTCTTCGTCCATCACAACCTGTGCCGAACCGGAAACCATATCCGCCTCGATCAGATAGCCGATCCGTGGAGCCACAGGTGACGCCTCAAGTTCACGCCGGAACGTCCCGTCCCGACTGCCGATATCAAGCGCCACCGGAAACAGGCGATTGACCGCCGATAAGGTATCCAGACAATCCTCAACCGCCCGCACCTTAAGGAAATTGGCCGTACTGAAATCGGCCGAAACCCTTTGCAGGCGACCTCTCAGCAGTTGACGATCAAACAGGCGTGGTGTTGTCATAGGTAATCTTTGCGGGGGAAGCAGACTTTGCAGCATCGTTTAAGGCATTTGCCGGAAAAGGTTAAGACCTTTGTCAGCGAGCAGGCCCTGCTGCCGCGCCTGCGTCACTTCTGCGATCAACTGACCGAAGTGCTCTATCCGCGTCAGGCGCTTGATAATGACCCCGACATTATTAATTTTGCCGCCCCGCCGCAAAGCGTTCAGGCCACCGGCCTCAGCGCCCGAAACTGGTCAGCCATACGCTTCCTGAGCGACGAAGGCTGCGATATGTGCGCCCGCCCCTTTGACAACGACCTGTATATCGGCACCGGCGGCCTGTGTGAGTCATGCCTGACCCACCCGTTTCCCTTTCGCCAGACCCGCGCCGCTGCCCTTTATGATGAGGCCTCACGCGGTCTGATACTGGCGTTCAAACACGCTGACCGCCTTGACCTGAGGCCGGTTCTGACCGGCTGGCTGTCACGGGCGGGCACTGACCTCTTGTCTCAGGCCGATGTCATTGTGCCGGTGCCGCTGCATCCGTCGCGCCTGTTTGAACGGCGCTTCAATCAGGCCGCCGAACTGGCCCGACCTCTGGCCCGTCAGCACGGGCGCGATTATGTGGCCGATGCCCTGCAACGCATCCGGCCCACACATAAACAAATCAGTCAGGCCCGCACCGCTAAGGGCCGCATGGCCGAACGCAAGGCCAATGTCAAAGAGGCCTTCGCCGTCACTCAGGCGGGGCAACGCCGTCTCAGGGGGCGTCACATATTGCTGGTGGACGATGTGTTCACCTCGGGTGCCACATTAACTGCCTGCGCCGAAACCCTGCTCAAAAGCGGTGCGCGTCAGGTCGATTGTCTGGTGCTGGCGCGGGCCGTGACCGCGGCCCAAACCCTGTAAGCACAGGCTTTAAAACCTGACAGGTCTTGCCTATATAAGCCTTTATGCCACAATGATGTTTTAGCCTTCAGTGAGTATCATGGCCGTTATTGAAATCTATACAAAACCCGGATGCCCGTACTGTGATCGGGCTATGGCGCTGCTTGATCATAAAAAAGCACCCTATAAGGAAATTGTCGCCTCCAACGACCCTGACCTGCGCCGCGAAATGAACGCGCGGGCCAATGGCCGCAATACCTTTCCGCAAATCTTCATTGATGGCCTGCATGTCGGCGGCTGCGACGATCTGTTCGCACTCGACTCGCGCGGCGGCCTTGATCCCCTGCTCGAAGGTGCCGCATGACGCTTAAGGTAGCCCTGCTGCAAACCACAACGCCGGCCAATGCCGAAGCCGCGCTGGCCCAGTTGACGCCGCTTTATGAAACCGCCGTTGCCAAGGGTGCGCAACTTATCCTGACGCCGGAATGTTCCAACCTGATGGAGCAGCGACCTGCACGCAAATCCGAGGTCGTCACCACGCTTGACGAAGATGTCTGCGTACAGGGGATAAGAGCGCTGGCCAAACGCTATGTCGTGCCGACCCTGCTCGGCTCGGCCATCGTCAAAAGCGACATCGCGGGTGAAGAACGGGCGGTAAATCGGGCGCTTTTTATCAACGAAAAAGGCGATATTTCTGCGTTTTACGACAAAATTCACCTGTTTGACGCCACCACCCCAAACGGTGATGTCTATCACGAAAGCGCCGGCATCCGTGGCGGTGAACAGGCTGTTCTGGCCCAAACCGCTTTCGGCAAAATCGGCCTAAGCATCTGTTATGACGTAAGATTTGCCTATCTTTATCGTGCGCTCGCGCAAATGGGCGCGGCCATAATTGCCGTGCCTGCAGCCTTTACCGTGCCCACAGGTCAGGCACACTGGGAAGTGCTTCTGCGCGCCCGTGCTATCGAAACCGGTGCATTTATCCTCGCTCCCGCGCAGGGCGGTCAGCACGAAGATGGCCGACGCACCTGGGGTCATTCCATGGTCGTCAACCCTTGGGGTGAAGTCATCGCCAGACTGAATCACGACCATCCGGCGGTGCTGATGGCTGAAATTGATCTCTCCGAAGTGAACCGCGCACGGGCCGCTATAGCCCAGCTTAAACACGACAGGACCTTTACCCGTACATGATCCGGTATGCGTTAAAATGTGAGTTCGATCATGATTTTGAAGCGTGGTTTTCCAATTCGGATGCCTTTGACGCGCAAAAGATGCGTCACCTGATCGAATGTCCGCATTGCGGCACCACCAATGTGGATAAGGCCATCATGGCCCCCATGGTGCGCACCTCCGAAACGGCTGAAAACCGTCAGGCCAGTGCGCAAAAAGCCCTTATGGAAGCTGCACATAAGATAAGAAAGCACGTTGAGAGCAATTTCGACTATGTCGGGGATAATTTTGCCCGCGAAGCCCGTGACATGCACGATGGCCTGACGCCCGAACGCCCCATCTATGGCGAAGCCAGCGGGCCGGAAATAAAGGCGCTGGTGGACGACGGCGTGCCCGTTGCGCCCCTGCCACCATCACCTGCCACCAGCACAGCTACGGACGCCGCCAAAGGCAAAACCGGCAAACGTGTAAACTAAAAACACCTGTTATCCCCCCTATTCGGGGGATGCTTCCCCTTCGGGGTTTGGCCATACTGGCTGTAAACCAAAGGGGAAGCGCATGCTATCAATCCGCAATCTGTGTCTGGCAACCGCAGGCTATGCCCTGACCTTCGTCGCGGTGCCTTCGATGGCGCAGGACCAGATCGACGAAACCGCACCCGCCGCTCAGACCCTGTCCGGTGCCAATACCACCGGCGAAGCCCTGTGGCCCGTACCACAACAGGCGCACTGGGGTCAGGTACTGACACGCGACGGCAAAAACATCTGGAAAGACGCTGTTTACACCGACCGCAAAGGCCGCTGGCAACTGGTCTATCCGGTGACCATGACCGATTTTTTCGGCGATTCCCTGTCCCGCGATCGCATGTATCGCTATCCGGGCCAGCCGCAAATTACCTGTAGCGCCGTGGTAAACCGTAGCGTTTTCAAGGATCTGGGGGACACCGCACCTACCGCCGCGCCCAAGGCCTTGATCGAACGCAAGGATGCGCTGATTGAAAGCGTCCGCGACCCATCCTATCCGGTCATCAAACCCCAGATCATCAACCTACCCAACCCATCAGGTGTCACAGGCACACCGGTTCAGGCCATTCAGTTCGATCAGCGCGGCAAGCTTCTGAGCGCGCTGGGGGTCGATCGCGAAGTCGTCATGCGCACGATTTTACTGAGTGACGGTGACGATCTGCTTCAGGTCTTCTGCACGGCGCAACCGGGTCAGAAAGGCTGGGTCGAAAAACACACGCCCCTCGCCATACGGCTGACGGGACTGGCGCGGGAAGCCGATTAGCATGTCTGCGCGCCGGCTAATCCTCACCCTGATCGGCACGGGCCTTCTGGCGGTCACACCCGTCAGAACCCAAACCGCTGGCCCTGCCGACAGTATGGAAACACTGGCCATCCGCACGATGAACATCTGTCTGGCGACCGAAGCCGGCGGCAACCTGCACACTCTCGCCACGGCGCAGGGCTATGAGCTTGATAACAACGCCTATGTGCGTCGCTTTGGCGACCGCTGGGCGTTTTTCTTTGCCTACCCCGTCAGGAATGAGAACGGCACCCCTAAAGGCTTTGCCTGTCGCCTGACAATCATGTCACCAAAGCCCATACCCAGCGACCCCGTAGTTTACCGTCAGACCGGCCGTGTCATGGCAAACGGAGATCGGGTCATGGAAAGGCTTTCCAACGGCCCGCTGAAGTTCGCAAACCCTTTCAGCGTCTATTATATAGAACAGAACCACCCCTCACGCGCTGGCCACAAACGTACCCTTCTGCAACGTGTATCCGGTCAGACCGGAGAGACCATCTATCTCGAAGACAGTCACTTCACCTTTGAAATGCTATATGCCAAAGGCCCACGGCTTGAGGTCGCCCAGCCCGACATGATCGACGCCGTTACCGATCCTTCAATCAATGCCTGGCTTCAGGAAGAAATAACCTGGCTGGCGCGTAACACCTTTTGTGCGGCCAAAGGCGGCTGCCCGCCCGCGGTACCGCAAAAACGCGCGCGCGCCGCCTCATCAGGCACAAATGGTGGTGTCTATCTTAACGGCAGCGGCAACGGGGCGCGTCCCCTGTCTTCACTCGAACAGGACTATTATGTCGGTAAGGGCTATGTGATCATGCCCCGTAACCAGCCGTCACGGTTTTAGGTTTTCCGCAATCAGCGCATTCGAAGCGGTTTCAATCTGCGTTTTCATCTGCGTCATGAATTCTCCACGCTTCAGACCCGCCGGTAAAGGTGGCAGAAACTCAAACACAACCGTACCCGGTTTACGGTCAATCCCGTGCGCAGGCCAGAACTGACCGGAATTGGTCGCCAGCAGATGACACGGGGTCTCAAGATCACGATAGAGCGCGGCAACTCCCGGCTTATAGGTCGCATCTTCCCCGACCTCAGAACGCGTCCCTTCGGGGAAAATCAGTATCTGACGCCCGTCAGCCAGCCGGTCGCGCGCATCGGTAACCATAGCTTTCAAAGCCTTGGCGGCATCCTTGCGCTGAACGGGGATCATACGGGTCGCCCAGATATACCAGCCAAAAAACGGCAGATAGGTCAGTTCTTTTTTCAGCACATAACAGGTGTTATCCAGAACCGTAAACGGCGCAATCGTATCCAGCATACTCAGGTGCTTACCGGCAATCAGCGCCCCGCCCTCAGGCAGATGCTCAAGCCCCCTGAACTCTACCCTGATGCCGCAGATGGCCTTAGCCCCCCACAGCACAAGCCGTGCCCATGTACGAATGACCGCCATACCGGCCCGACGCGACACCAGCAGAAACGGCGTGCCCAAAAGACCCACCACCACCACCAGACCATAAAGCCAGACGATAAACACCAGAGATTTAAAACGGATCACAATACGCCCTTTACTCGTCCTGAATCAGCCTCAGGCCCTGCGTCGCTGGCCGCCGGTTCATCCTTGCTGAAATGACGGGTGACGCCGCTCAGCATGTCACGGCCAAGTATCGCCAGATACTTACAATATTCGATAACCAGCGTGCGCGAAGCCGTGGTTGACTTCCACCATGCCCGCGCATCCAGACTGGGGCTGGCGACGGGATAGGCATGGAACCGGCCTTCCGGCAAAGCTGCTTTGATTTCCAGCAGACTGCGCGGCATGTGGTAATCAGAGGTCACCACAATCAGCTCATCAAAGCCCTTGGCCCGCGCCCATGCGGCAATTTCCTGCGCATTACCGATGGTATTTTCCGCCTCGAAACCCAGATCGACGCAACATTCATAGAGTTGTCTTGATCCCTCGGTAACCGGCAGCAATTCAGGCCGTCTCACTTCGCGGTTTACGCCGGAAATCAATAGACGCTTGCCTTTGCGCCGCTCAAGTAGCCGCATGCCTTCCTTGATGCGCATGTCCGAAGCACCGGTCAGAACGACAATAGCCTGAGCGGCCTCATCAGGTTCCGTCGCCGGAGTGGAATCGATCACCCGTTCAGCAAAGGCCAGCAGGCCCGCCGCCCATAACAGGACGACCAGTACCAGAGCGACCAGAACACGCATCTCAGACGCCTTCTCCCAACAAACCCGCCCCCAGGATCCTGAGCGTAACCGTCCGCGCCGTAAACGCCGCAATCATTACCGCCAGAACCGGACAAGGGATCAATATTAACAGGTCGTACCATGAAAAGGGAAGAGCCAGTAAAAAGCTTTGCGACAGGGCCGTCGTTTTCAGAATGATCATAACCACAGCTGCCGCCCCTGCGCCGATCAGACCGGACACACCGGCCATTCGGGCAAAGCGGAACTGAAACCTGCGGGCAATGAACCAGTCCGAAGCCCCGCAGAGGCTCAAAACCTCGATAATATTGGCCCGCGCCGTCAAGCCTGCACGCGTGGCAAAGCCGACGATGGCCGCAGCCGCCGTGGCAATAAGCAGGAAAATACTAATTGATATCAACCGAATAATAAGCGCCGCCTGTTCGATGTCCTTAAGCCAGATACTATGGTCATCAATAGACGCATCCATGTCCTGCGCGCTTAAGGCCGCCATCAGGGCCGCAGGCTTGGCGGGCTTATCAGAATTAAGCCGAACGGTCACAAGGTTGGGTATGGGCAGGTCCGTCAATATGGCATCACCCAGCCAGGGCTTGATCAGCTCCTTGGCCTTTTCCGGTTCGACCGCTGCGACCTCTTCGACGCCCGAAACCCCCGCAAGGATTTCTGCCGCCCTTGCAGCCGCCATCGAACCGCTTTCCAGACCGGTGGGACGCACCTGTACCGTTACTTCAGAACGGATTTCCCGCGCCCAGCCACTGGCGGCACGATCCGACGCCAGCGCCACCAACGCTGCCAGAGAGGCCAGAAAGCAAAGCACCGCAATCACATAATGTAGTGAAATTTCCCGCGCATCCTGTTGCGGCAACAGGTCATTACTTCGCAGATCCATGGCCCTGATCATTCCGAGCCTCCGCGCAGGCGTTCTTCAAGGTCGGCCGTAAGGTCACGACGATGGATACGCCCCTCTTTGAGTTCAAGCACCGGCATACCCGACGCCCTTATCAGCCCTTCGTCATGGGTGGCAATCAGAACCGTTGCCCCCAAACGATTAAGTTCGATAAACAGCCGCATAATCCGCAGCCCCATGGCGTAATCAATATTACCTGTCGGCTCATCCGCCAGAATCAGCGTCGGGCGATTAACCACAGCCCGCGCAATTGCCAGTCTTTGTTTTTCGCCGCCCGAAAGGGTCTCAGGCATGGCCTGAAGGCGGGATTTCAGACCGACCCAGCTCAGAAGCTCGGCCACATCTGATTCATAACGCTTCGGATCTTCGCCGCGCACGAACAAGGGCAGGGCCGCATTGTCAAATACCGTCAGGTGATCCAGCAGCCGGAAATCCTGAAACACAATACCGATCCGGCGACGCAGCTGCGCGACCTGCGCACGGTCGGCATAGTTAACCGGTTCACCAAAAAGGGAAATTTCCCCCTGAGACGGGCGTTGCGCCAGAAAAATCATCCGCAGCAGCGATGTCTTACCTGCCCCCGACGGGCCGGTGAGAAAATGGAATGAACCGGCAGGCAATTCAAAGTCCAGATCGCGCAAAATATAATTTGCCGGATCATGTCCTGTGACATGCGTATGCGCTGCATGGCCGTCATAACCCAGCCCCACGCCCCGAAAGGTCACCACCTGACGGTCATCGGGCGTAAAAATATCGTCTTCTTGGGTTACTGGCGGCAAGGCGCTTGATCACTTGTTAAGAGTTTCAGGACAAAAAGGATTAACCTTCTTTTGGTTAATATGGGTTTTATGAAGCGATTCGCCAAATCATGATCCTGACCTGTCCGAGTTGTACGCTAAGCTACGCCATTGATGATGCCCGTCTGGGGCCTCAGGGGCGGACGGTGCGCTGCGCCTCCTGCAAGACCACCTGGCATGCCGAGATGGTTCAGGAGCCTATTGACCTGCCTATGCCTGCGCCGGTTGAGCCTCCCGTAGAAGCGCTTAAAGAGGTCAAGGCCAAAAAACTGCCGCTGATGTACCGTCAGATGCTCGAAGGCCAAAAGCGCCATAAGGCCGTCATGAAGCAGGTGCTGATCTGGGGCGCACTGGCAGCCACCTTTGTCGCCATGGTCGGTGCGGCCTATATGTTGCGCATCGATATTGTCCGCGCCTTCCCGAAACTGGCCGGTGCCTATGCCAGCGCCGGCGTACCCGTAAACCCGACGGGCCTTGAATTCATCTCCTATAAGGCCGAACCTACCTTACGCGGCGGACGCTTTGTCGTCAGCGTCAGTGCCGTCGTCAAAAATCTGCGCAACGAAGAAACCCCTGTGCCGCCCGTGCGCGCAAAGGTACTGAGCGCAGATGGCTCGGTCATTGGCGAAAGCCTGATCCCGCCACATGGTCTGGTGGTTGAGGCCGGTGCCGAACGCACACTGGTGTTTGATGTCGCCGACGCCGGAAACCGCGCCTCCAGTCTGGATCTCAGCTTTGACCTTCAGGCGCTGAAACAACTGGCGCAATATCGTCCGTCACAGCTTGCGGCCCATCCGGCTCCGGTTATCCGCCAGACACCGCTTACGGAAATCCATGCGCCTCAGCCGACCGAGACAATTCCGGCCACAGACGACCACACCGCCGAAGCCGCGACCCCGCCTCAGCCGGTTACCACCAACACACAACTGGCCCTGCGGCCTGCCCTTACAAGCGCTGATCTGCATCCTTAAGCCATGACACCCGATATTGTGCTGAGTGAAACCGAGATTGCCGAACGCATCGAAGCGCTGGCGCGGCAAATGGCCCCTCAGCTGTCCGAAGACACCGTTGCGGTCTGCCTTCTGACCGGCGGCATCTGGTTCTCAGCCGACCTGACCCGCGCATTGGCCCGTCAGGGGCTGGGCCTGGCCTTCGATTCCCTGTGGTTGTCTTCTTATGGCGACGGCCACGAAAGCGGCGAAATGATTCTGCGCGCAGATCTGCAACGCCCCGTGGCGGGCCGTCAGGTGCTGATCATGGATGATGTGCTCGATACTGGCGCGTCGCTCAAATTCGCCCGCGATCATCTGCTGCGGGCCGGTGCCACCGAAGTGCTGACGGCGGTCATGGCCGCCAAGCCTGTGGCACGCAACATAGAGGCAGACTTTGTCGCGTGGGAAGCGCCGAAGCGTTATCTGGTTGGTTATGGGCTGGATGACGGCGGCAAATGGCGCGGCCTGCCCTATATCGGTGCGCTGGACTAAACGGCAGCAAAAAGGGGCCGCGAACGACCCCTTTGAACACCTTAAAATCGGCAAAGCCTATTTCGGGGCCAGAATCATAATCATCTGGCGGCCTTCCATGCGTGGCTCATATTCAACGCGCGTGGTTTCTTCGAAATCCGCCTTAACCTGATTGAGCAGCTTCATACCCAGTTCAGGGTGCGCCATTTCACGACCGCGGAAACGCAAGGTGACCTTCACCTTATCGCCTTCATCAAAGAAGCGATGCATTGCCTTGGCTTTAACCTCGTAATCATGCTTGTCGATATTCGGACGCAGCTTGATTTCCTTGATTTCGACGACCTTTTGCTTTTTACGCGCTTCGGCCTTTTTCTTCTGTTCCTGGAAACGGTACTTACCGTAATCAAGAATCTTGCAGACGGGCGGATCAGCGGTGGGAGAGACCTCTACCAGATCAAGACCGGCTTCCTCAGCCGCTTCAAGCGCAGCAGAAGTCGGCATGATGCCTTGTTTTTCGCCATTGTGATCAATCAGAAGAACACGGGGGACCTTAATGTCCTGATTGATACGGGGGCCGTCTTTGGTCGGCGGAGTTTGGATAGGGCGACGAATAGGTCAGTCTCCATAGCAGTTATAGAAAGGGGCTGCGTTAAAACCACGTTCCCATAGCGCGAAACGCGGTCAAATCATAGGCCCCAATTATGCCCAATAGCGGAAATTCCCGCAATCCCCTTATATTGGCCTCTAATGTCCGACTATAAGCGGACACTTGCCGCAAAACAGTTCTCAAAAACAAAAACTAAGTCGTCGCCATCAGTGACCGGTACACCTCAAGTGTCCGTGCGCACATGACCTCAAGGCTGAAGCGCGCCTCGGCCCGCTGACGCCCCAAAGCCCCCATCTCATCCCTTACCGACTGAGGCGTTTCAAGCGCCAGACGCAAGGCCTCCGACCACTTTGTCACATCCGCCGGTGTCACCAGCCAACCGGTTACGCCGTCTTCGACCGTCTCGGTTGTCGCCCCGTGCGCAGACGCCAGCACCGGCTTTTGCATAGCCTGAGGCTCAACCGCCGTACGCCCGAAAGCTTCCGGCTCAAGTGACGGAGCCAATGCAAAATCGCTCAAAGCATAGGCCGCAGGCATATCGGCACAATGCCCCGCCAGAAAGACACGCTCCGAAAAACCGTTCTGGACAATAAGGTTTTCAAGCTCTGCCCGATATTCATGCCGCCCCTGATCATCCCCCGCCAGCACCAGACGCCAGGGCACGTCTTTGAGACGCGCAAACGCTTCGAGAATAAGCCCCTGTCCCTTCCAGCGCGTCAGCCGCCCCGCCAGTACAAACAAAGGGCGCTCGTCATCCGCCTTAAGCCCCCACGCCTGAGCCAAAGCCGCCTTGCGGGCATCGGACACCTGCGCCGGATCAAAGCGTTTCAGGTCAACGCCGCGCGGAATAGAAATCACACGCGCCGCCTCAACCGGATAGGTGTTGAGAATATGCGCCCGCGTATAGTCGGAATTGGCGATGGTCACATCAGCCTGCGTCATCAGGCCATTATACCAACGCTTCAGCTTGCTTTTGGCATTATATATGCCGTGATAGGTAGTCACGGATTTGATGCCCGATGCCCGCGCCGCCGCAATGGCCGCCAGCGCCGGAGCCCGTGACCGCACATGGACGATATCGACCTTTTCGCGCTTGATCAGGGCCTGAAGCGCATAATAGTTTTTGAATTGCACATAGGGGTTTTTGGAATGTACCGGCAGACGATGAAACACCGCTCCCGTTTCCTTCAGCGCAGGCTCAAGCCGCCCGCCCTGTGACACCACAATCGCCCGCCCGCCTGCCTGAGTAATGGCATTGGCCATGTCCAGAACGGTCTGCTCCACACCACCGGTATCAAGGTTCGGCACGACCTGTAGCACCGTATAGGGAAAGGCAGTTGTCATGGAGGGCTTGTCCGGCAGGAGACTCATAGGCTAATCAGGGGTTATGACCATGACCGCCCCCGCAAATCAAGATCAAACGCAATTCCTGAACGACCACATTGCCTATCGCCGTGTGGAAGGCACAGGCCCGACCGTCCTGTGGCTTGGGGGCTTCAAATCCGACATGACCGGCTCAAAGGCACAGGCCCTGTCCGATACGGCGCAGTCAGAAGATTGGAATTTCCTGCGCTTTGACTATTCCGCACACGGCGAAAGCAAAGGCCTGTGGGACGCCGCGCGCATCGGCACATGGCGTCAGGACGTGCTGGCTGTTGTTGATGCCCTGACCGATGGCCCGTTAATCCTTGTCGGCTCAAGCATGGGCGGCTGGATGGCCAGCCTTCTGATCAAGGATCGTCCGCAACGGGTCAAGGCGGCGGTGCTGATTGCCCCCGCACCGGACTTTGCGACCGAGCTGATGCTGCCGAACCTTTCGCCCGAAGACCGTCACGCCCTCAGCACCGCAGGAGCCTTTAACCTGACCGGCTACGAAGACGATGTGCTGATGTCTCAGGCCTTTTTTGACGAGGCCGCAAACCACCGTGTGCTCACTGGCCCACTGGTGTTTGACGGGCCGGTGCGCATTCTGCACGGTACAGCCGATGACGTGGTGCCCTGGGCGCACGGGGTGCGCCTGATGGAAACCCTGACTGGCAATGATGTACGCCTGAGCCTCATCAAGAGCGGCGATCACCGCCTGTCGCGGCCTGAGGATCTGACACTTCTGGTGGATACGGTGCGAGCCTTACGCGCTCAGCTTTCCTGTAGCTGATTGGCCGTCAGGCGCGCCATCACGCAGATAAACAACACCCACACCAGATTGTTCTGCGACAGGATGAAGCTTTCGGACAGGATCAGAAAGCTGAACAGGCACAGGATCAGTACCGAGAAAAACCCGTCCTTGACCCGATCATAACGGAACAGGGCGCAGAAAAACGTAATGATCAGGCAGGCGGCAAACAAAATAACCCCGACCCAGCCCAGTTGCACCAGCAGATCAAGCCATCCGTTGTGCGCCGACGGCACCTTCCAGCCGGTTTCTTCGCGCACCACTGCCGCCGGTATCGAGTCCGGCGTCCAGAATGCCTTATATCCATAACCAAGCCACGGCGCCTTATCCGACAGACGCAACAGGGAATCCCAAATATCCGTCCGTCCGGTCAGGGTCGGGTCTTTGCCCAGCGCTTTGAGGATCACTTCGGGCATCAGGAAGAACAAGGTCCCACCGATCAGCGATACCGTCGTCGCCCCCCAGACGAACAGGATGCTCAACACACCGCCGCGCCGCAGCGCCAGCAGCACCGGCATCGCCCCGAGACTGAGAAGACACGCCAGAAGCGAGGTCTTGGATCGTGACATCACGACCATGAAAAAGATCAGCGCCGCTGCGCCTATCCAGAACTTGCGACGCTCAGGCGCAATCAGCGCACTGGCATTGGCCGCAATGAACCCCAGCGTCATCATGGCCGCCATCTGGTTCTTTTCCTGCCACAACCCGCGCCAGGCACCGGCATTAATATCGTCATGCACACCCATTTTCGGGTAGCCGATACTGACCAGCAGACTGAAAAACGCCAGAATGGCAAAGGTCAGGGCCACAAGCTGCGTCAGTTCATAGCCCTTGTAACGCACCCCCAGATACAGTCCAAACAGGGTCGTAAAGGCCAGAGCCAGAGACCGGCGGCTGGTCACATCCGGTGCAATCGACCAGAACAGCGATGCGTAACATAACCCGATCAGCAGGCCGCTGATGAATACCGCTGGCAAGGCCCGCATAAACATCGGCAACCTTATCAGCACAAGCAAGGCCGTAAGCCCGTACACCGGCAGCCACAACAGCCTCAGCCATGCCGATTCCTCGCTACCCGCACTATTGGGGGCAAACAACGGTGCCCACAGGGCGTTGGTAAACATGAAGATGCAAAAGCACGTCAGTGCTGCCTCAGCCGCAAACAGCCACAGGGCCACCCCGCTTAGGGAAGGCGTCTGCGGCTTTTGCGGCGGCGTGTAATAATCGTCGAGATAGGCAGGCATCAAACGGTTTAAACAGGGATCAAAAGCTCTTTTTAAACCCAAATCGTCAAAAGGACTTTAAGGAAAGACACCTTTAGAAGGGGCTGAACTTTTCCATCAGAGACTGCGTAACCGGTGCCGCCTGCATGCGGGTCACATCGCCACGCCCGCCATAGGAAATACGCGCCTCTGCCATTTGTGTGTGGCGCACCGTATTGGCCGACGAAATATCCTCAGGTCGAACAATGCCCGATACGGTCAGTTCGCGCACTTCGCGGTTGGTGCGCACCTCCTGAGAGCCCTGCACCACCAGATTGCCGTTCGGCAGCACACCCGTCACCACCGCGGCAATGGTCAGGTTGATCTTTTCGGCGCGGTTAACGCTGCCCGTGCCGGAAAAGCTGGTTGAACCATCCGCCGACAGGGCATTCTGAGGGTTAAACTCACTCGGCAAAATTTTCCCAAGGCTCGATTCCAGACCGAACACATTGCCAACGCCTGCCTGATATTCGTTGTTACGCGATCTGGCCGTAGTGTTTGACGTCTGGGCGCGGTCATCAATATTTATCTGAACCGTCAGGATATCGCCGACCCGCCGCGCGCGCTGATCGTTGAAAAAGGCCCGCGCACCTGCCCGCCACAGCGTATTGGAAGAAGCCGGTGCCGACGTATTCTGCGGTATCATTACCGGCTGCTGTTGCGGCACCAGTGCGGCGGGATAGCCCATGCCGGTCAGTTGCGGGCCATGTACGGTCTCACTCACCGTGGCGCAGGCGCTCAGAAGACCAAATCCCATCAGGGCACAGACTGCAAAAATCTTACGCATCGGCTTCACCTTATCTGGCAGAATAGAGGGACTGGTTACGGATCTGGGTGGCGGCCTGACCGACCACAGCGGTACCGGGGCCGGTAACCACAACTTCGACCATCTTTTTCGACTGGGTATTTTGCACCATCAGCACATCACCAATGGCCGCATCCTTTTGCGCCACACCGGTCATGCTGAGGTTAAGCGCACCCGAAGACCAGGTCACACGCACCTGCTCGCTGCGCTTGATGACAACGGGACTGGACAGGTCGGCACTGCGGACCATAGCCCCTTCGCGCAGCGGATAGCGTGCGCTCTTGCCGATCACATCCGCGGCCTCAAGGCCTGCGCCCGTGGCCATATGGCTTTGTACGGGCTGATAGGAAATGTCCGAAGGGCCGATGATTTCATTGGCGTTGATAGAGCGGTTAAACACCAGCACCTCACGCGTGCGCCCGGCCTGCGTTTTCTGAGCCCCTGCTGCCGACCCGTCCGCACCGGCGGAAACGACGATGCGTCTTAAGCCTTGTGGGTTGTCCCAATAGACTCCGGCCTGACGGGCAATGGCCTGCACGCGACCGGCATCCAGCACAGCCGTCGGGCCTACGCGATTGCCAAGCGTCACCTGAGCGGCGGCACCGGCATTGTCGAACACGTCGCCGATAGTGATGCGCCCGTCGGAATCGGTCACAGACGGCTTCAGCACCAGCACACCCTGCGCCAGAGCCGGTTGCGTAAAGCCCAGCATTCCGGCGACGGCACCAGCCAGCATCAGCATATAGACGGATCTGTGCATGTGTCAGGCTCCCGTTATGATCTGAGTTGTGAAGCGACCGACAACATCTCATCGGCAGTGGTGATGACCTTGGAATTCATCTCATAGGCCCGCTGCGCCACGATCAGGGCGGTGATTTCAGACACCGCGTCCACGTTCGAGGCTTCGACATAACGCTGCATCAAAGTGCCGTAACCGATCTCACCGGGCGTTGCGATATTGGCCGGGCCGGACGCGCCGGACTCAAGGAACAGGTTGTCGCCAATAGCCTCAAGGCCCGCTTCGTTATAGAAGGTCGCGATCTCAAGCTGGCCAACCACAACCGGCGTAGTGACACCGTCCTGAATGACCTGAACCTGACCGGATTTGGAAATCGACACATCGGTCGTATCCTGAGGGATGGTAATGTTCGGCTGCACCAGATAACCATCCTTGGTCACCAGTTGCCCCTGATCATTGACCGCAAAGTTACCGGCACGGGTATAGGCCGTTTCACCGGACGGCAGGAGGATCTGGAAATAGCCCTTGCCGTCGATGGCGATATCATAGGTGTTCTCGGTGCGCGTCGGTGACCCTTGCGTCATGATGCGATAGACGCTGCCCGTCTTTACACCGGCACCGACCTGAATACCGGTCGGCACAACCGTACCCGTCTCAGACGACTGCGCGCCCATGCGCTCGACGTTCTGATACAGCAGGTCCTGAAATTCGGCCCGCTGGCGCTTAAAGCCCACCGTGTTCATGTTGGCGATGTTGTTCGAGATGACCTCGACGTTCATCTGCTGGGCGGACATACCGGTCGTTGCAGTTCTCAAAGCACGCATAGTCTATCTCCTACCCTTAGGCCGAACGGCCAAGCCGCTCAACGGCGGTGCGGTTTAGTTCCTGATTTTGTTCGATAATTTTCGACACTGATGTATAGGCACGGTTGATTTCAACCAGCTTGGTAATCTCGGCAATGGCATTGACGTTCGACGCCTCAAGCAGCCCCTGACGGATGCGGGCATCGGTCGCCGGAACGGGCGCGACATTGGTCGTGGCGGCAAACAGATTGTCTCCGCGCTTTTCCAGCGCCGACAGATCAGCAAAGCGCACCACGCCGATCTTACCTACACGAACCGCGCCGTCTTCGGCACGCTGAGAGACAATGCCGTCCGGTGAAATGGTCGGCTCACCATATTGCGGGTTCAGCCGGATTTCACCGCCGCCGTCACCTTGTACCACAAGGCCGTTCTGCGTCGTCAAAACCCCTTCGTTATTGACCGTAAAGGCCCCGTCACGCGTATAGAGGTTGCCGTTGGCGCCGTTGACCACAAAGAACGCGCCCTCACCGTCGATCGCCAGATCGTAAGGATTGCCCGTCTGAAGGAAGGTGCCTTGTGAAAAATCGCGGCCAATGCCCTTATCGAAGGCAAAATGTGCCGGTGTCTTGATCGGGTCATTAAAGGTCGGGCGACCGCGTTCCGGTGCGACCAGAAGCTGCTCGAACTTATAGCCCGTCGTATTCATATTGGCGATGTTATTGGCCGTTACATCAAGCTCACGGCGCAAAACCAGCTGACGCGACAGGGCTACATAGGTCGTATTATCCATCCGGCGCGTCCTTTCCTTTGCCTGAGCCACCCTCATCAGGCGGCGTTAACCATAACCATTAGGGTTAAGCAAAAGGCGTGCCAGAATATGAATTAAAATATATATCTGATTTTATTTGATATTATTTAAACGACAAAAAGAAACCCGGCAGAAATAGGTAAATCCTGCCGGGTCAAAATAAGGGGTGCGGGCCGGAACTAGTTAATGGCGGCCTCGAACGGCCCTACGGGTAAGGCGCTGTCATAAAGCGTACAGGTCGGGCTGTCGGCCCAGCAGTAACGCACAAACTTCGCTGACCCCACCGCTGGCCCCGTCAGGCGCACCACATCCCCCGAAAGGATTGCCGGCGCATACTGACAGCTGTTGCGGTCTTCGCCACAAAGCTCAAAGCTGATCGGGAAGGCCGTGCTGTAGGACACCAGTTCGCCTTCGATCTGCGCAAAACGGATCATCACCGTATCTGCCGAACGCGTCACCGAAACAGGTACTGGCCCCGAGCGGGTGATATTTTTCTTATAGATCAGAGACTGTGCCGCCCGCGACAACCGCTTGCCGACCGTGGTCTTGTCCAATGGGTGAATATCCTTCGGATCGCCAATATCCAGCGTCACCGCCAAAGCCGCATTGCCATCCTTGGTGACCGCCTGACGCTGGGCTTCGCGGATATGCGCCCACCAGGAATCAACCGGCTTGGTCGGACGCGGCCCGAAATCCGCCAGTTGCACCACAAGGAAAGACAGATCACTGCCGAACTGACCGCGCCAGTCTTTGAACAGGGTCGTCAGAAGTCCTTCATAGGTAAAGGGTTCACCGGCATTGGATTCCCCCTGATACCACAGCGCCCCTTTGAGACCATAGGCCCCTATTGGCGCAATCATGCCGTTATACAGGGTCGTCTGACCGCTGATATTGCCCCAAGGCGCGCTTGGCGGGTTGCGCTGGTCATGCGGCACACTGTGGTAATGCCAGTCATCATCCAGCGCCACTGAACTGCCGTCCGCAAATGTAAGGTGACGGGGCGTTTCCGAAAACAGACCGCCATAGCTCCACAAATCCAGCACATTAACGGTGATCACATTGTCACCGGCCTTAAGCGTGCCCGCCGGTATCTTATATACACGTGGCGTCGAAGGGCCTGCGGTATAGCCAACACCGACACCATTGACCCACGTCTGGTCGATATCATCAATCGGCCCCAGCGTAAGCGTCGCTTCGCCCTGCGCCTGTTTGGCCGTGACCTTCACGCTTTTGGCGTACCACAGAGGGCCATTATAGGTTTTCAGTTCGTCTACGCCCCAGTTTTCAAAATACTGGGTGACATCCGGCACCTTGGGCCAACTGCTGACATCCTTGGGCAGGGCCGCCCAGGGCGCACCTTCGCCGCCACTTGCGGCCCACCAGCGCGCAAAATCATTGCCGAACTGCGCATAGGCCGCCGGTGTATCCGATCCATAGAGTTGCAGCAGATCAAGCGCCTCATCATGCCCCCCCAGTGTACGCAAGCCCTGCTCACTGATCCACGGCCGGATGTTAGACCCGCCCCAGGAGGCATTGATCAGGCCGATCGGCACCTTGACTGAGTTCTGAAGATCGCGGGCAAAGGTGTAACAGACCGCAGACCAGTGCGGCACCGTATCAGGCTTGGCCGTTTGCCACTGAACCGGCGTATTGAAATGCTCAAGCGGTTTGAGACTGTTGTGCTTTTCAACATTCAGATAGCGGATCGTGTCATTGGTCGATTCCGCCGCCAGTGAATCGGCCCCATAGGAGCGGCTGACCGGCCATTCCATGTTCGATTGCCCTGAACACAGATAGACATCGCCAAACAGCACATCATTGACAACCTGCATCGCCCCTGAGTCTGACGTAACCGTCAGTTGATAAGGCCCGCCAGCGGTCTGAGGCGGCAAGCTGGCCTGCCATTTCCCCCCTTCTCCGGCAATGACGGTTTGCGTGCCTTCCCCCAATGTCACAGTGATCGTCGCGCCAGCCCTGTCCTGTCCCCAAAGCTGCACCGGCCGATCCCTTTGCAGCACGGCATGGTGCTGAAACATATCCCCCAGCAACGGGCTGCCCCCTGCCTGATCCGGTAACCGCTCAGCGTGAACCGCAGGCGACATAAGACATGCCACCAACACAAGACCTAAACCCAGACGACGCATATGCCCTCTCCCGATATCGTTGTTTTTTACCGAGCTTACCCCGCGCACTGCCTTACGGCAATGATGAAAAATCGATGTTTTTTAATGTGTTACAATTTCAATATTTGAAATACAAATTGCCGACACACAAAGGATTGACGATCCGAACGCCCGCATTACGGCGATTTAATTGGATTTTTGAGCCAGAACAGACGAAGCTTCCGGCACCCGAGGAAACCAAGAAAAATGTACTCCTGATTATGTCACTGGCTCTATCCACCCTTTTGTATGAGTGGCGCCGTTATATGGCGGCCGTCATCGCCCTTGCTGTGGCGGGCCTTCTGGTTCTGGCGCTGGTCGGCATGTTTATGGGCATCGGTAAATCCTTTACCGCCACTATCGACCGCTCACCGGCGGATCTGATGGTACTGCCGCCCGATTCCGACGGTTTTGGCTCAACGCAGCCACGCCGTAATATTCCAACCCTGTTTCAACACCCCGAAGTCGTCGAGGTCATGCCCTATACCCTGAGCTGGGCATTCTGGCAGAACTTCCCCTCACCGGAACAGCCCATGCGACGCGAAGGCGTGCAGGTCGTAGTCATCGATCCGATGGACGGGGCCGTCACCCTGCCTAACGATTTCCCAGAACATATTATTGTCGCGCTTCAGGAACCCTATTCGGTCATTCTCGACAGCACCTCCCTGAAAAAGCTTGGTGTCGCGGTCGGCGACAAAGCCAATATCAATGGCCGCACGGTCAATGTACGTGGCACCGTCGATAACTACCCCAGCCTGTTCCAGTCGATGATCTTCACGTCACGTCAGACCGCAAAACTTCTGGGCATCTATAGCGAAGGCCCGCGGGTAGGCTCGCTTCTGGTCAAGCTGCGCGACCCTGCACGGGCGCAGATCGTCGCTGATGAGTTAAATGTCATTGGCAAGGGGCAGTATCGTGCCTGGACACGCGATCAGTTGTCTCAGCAAAATCAGGCCGAGATGTTCAAAAACAGCTTCATCTCCATCATGCTGGGCTTCATGCTTCTGGTGGGGGTCTTTATTGGCGTCGTCATCACCTGGCAGACCCTTCAGGGGGCCATTCTGGCTAACATCAAGGAGTTCGCCTCGCTACGCGCCCTTGGGGTGTCAATGGGCAGTCTCAGGCTGATTATCATGGAACTGAGTTTCTGGGTCGGCATTGCAGGTCTGGGGCTGACGGCGGTGCTGGTGGTCGGTGTCACGGCGCTGGGGAGTGTCGTCGGCCTGAGCATGTACTATCCGATGTGGGCCATTATCACTATTGCCATCATGTTGCTGGTGATCTCCATTCTGTCGGGCCTGTTGTCGCTCGGCGTCCTCAAGAAAAGCCAGCCAGCGGATTTGTTACGATGATTAAAAAACTGGCCATCGATGCGAAAGGCATCACTAAGGGCTACAAGATCGGCAAGACCCGTCAGGATGTCCTGAAGGACGTTGATTTCAACGCCTATCATGGTCAGGTGACTATGGTCATGGGGCCTTCGGGGTCGGGCAAATCAACGCTTGTCGCCACCCTGTCCGGCCTGTTGCAGCCCGATAGCGGCAGCGTCATTGCCCTCGGCGAAGACCTGTGGGCCAAGAAAAAGGCGCAGATCGACCGCTTCCGGCTGGATCACTGCGGCTTCATCTTTCAGGGCTTCAACCTGTTTCCGGCGCTTAATGCCACCCAGCAGGTTGAGCAGGTGCTGAAATATTGCCGCGTGCCAAAGTCAGAGGCCCGCAAACGCGCCCACGCCGCCCTGACCGAGGTTGGCCTTGAAAAGCGCCTCAACCAGATGCCCTCTGCCCTTTCGGGCGGTGAAAAACAGCGCGTAGCCATTGCCCGCGCCCTGTCGAAAAATCCGCAGCTTCTGTTTGCGGACGAACCGACCTCGGCGCTTGATTCCGTATCCGGTCAGGTGGTCATCAAACTGCTGCACCGTGCCGCTCATGAACACGGTGCCGCCGTTATCTGCGTGACCCACGACCCGCGCCTCGAAGCCTATGCCGACCGCATCATCCATATGGAAGACGGAAAGATCCTCAGCGATCACTTCGTCAACAAGCCTTAAAGAAGCCCACACATGTCCGTTATGAAAAACGCCCGCCCTTCGTTCCATCGTCTCTGGCTTCCCGTCGCCGCTGTGCTGGCCCTGTCGGCCTGTGGCGCGCAACCGCCGGGCGCTGCCAAACCCGGCACCGAAGTCAAGGCACCTGAGTCCCCGTTCGCCGCCATTGCCAATGGTAAGGTCGATGTCGAAGGCGGCGTGATCGAAGTCGCTGCCCGCCGCGCCGGTGTCGTCGAAGAAGTGCTGGTGCAGGAAGGCGATGAGGTCGTTAAGGGGCAAATCCTCGCCCGTCAGGAAAGCGATCAGCCGCGTCTGGCCGTTGGTCGCGCCCGTGCCGCTGTCAACGAAGCCGTGACGGCCAAGGGTCTCACTCAGGTTCGACTTGACAGCGCGCGTCGGGAATACAGACGCTATGAGGAACTGGCCAAATCCAACTTTGTCGCCGCTCAGAAACTCGATGCCCAACGCGATGCCATCCGCGAAGCCGAAGCCACTCTGGCCTCTCAGGACGCCGCCATTGCCTCGGCCCGCGCCAGTCTGGCTCAGGCGGAATATGATCTGGAACTGACGCTGGTGCGCGCACCGGTTGATGGCCGCATCGTCCGTCGCTACGCCAATCCCGGTGCCGGTGCCTCGACCCTGAACGTGTCGACCATGTTCGATCTTGAACCGAAGACCGAGCGCATCATCCGTTCGGAAATCGTCGAAAGCTCGATCCCTGACGTCTCCATTGGTCAGGAAGCCGAGATCATCCCCGAAACCGATCAGTCAAAAGTCTATGTCGGCACCGTCAAACGGGTCGCCGCCACCTTTGGTGCCCGCAGGCTGAAATCAGACGGCGGCAACGAAGCTTCGGACGAGCGGGTGGTCGAGGTGGTCGTCTCAGCCGACGGCGTGCCCTTCCTGATCGGGCAGCGCGTATTGGTGAAATTCATGAAGCCCGGTCAAAAAGCCGGCGAAAAACGCGAGACACCAAAACCCGCTGAACCGGCAAAGAAATAAGCCTTTCCGGCCTGTGAACACTTTACGGGCCGGTCAGAACATCAGATGATCCGGCGACTTTCACTCAGCCTCACAGGGCCTGACGGTGCGCACCCTTTATCATCTTCTCGGCAATAATCTGGTTGCCAATATTACCAACTTCACGGTCTGGTTTGCCCTGACCTTCTGGACCTATATTCAAACCCAGTCGGTCTTTGCCACAGGCATGATCGCGGGCATATATCTGGTGTTCACCGCCGGTTTCGGTTTCTGGCTCGGCAGTCTGGTTGACCACTATCCGAAAAAGCTGACCATGATGGGCTCCAGTCTGGTGTCAGCCTTTTTCTATGGGCTATCACTTGTCGTCTTACTGGTCTTCCCCAAAGAGGTTTTCACAAACCCCTATAGCTATCAATTATGGGCGCTGGCCTTCCTTCTGATGTTAGGGGTGATCGCCGGTAATATCCGCGCCATCGCCCTGCCGACGCTTGTGACCATACTGGTGCCCGAAGACCGACGCGATAAGGCCAATGGTCTGGTCGGCATGGTGTCCGGCATAGGGTTTCTGACCACCTCGGTCATTAGCGGCTTTCTGGTGGCGTGGGGCGGCATGATCGCCACGCTTGTACTGGCCACAGGTTTTACGCTTATCGCCTTTGCCCACCTTTTTTTCGTCGATGTGCCTGAGCCAGCATCAGAGCCTCACACGGACACCCCTGCACCGGACAAAAGGATCGACATCCGTGGCACCGTAAGGGTGATCGCTGCCGTGCCGGGGCTGTTCGCGCTTATCTTCTTTGCCACCTTCAACAACTTCCTTGGGGGCATATTCATGGCCCTTCTGGATGCCTATGGGCTATCGCTGGTGTCCGTTGAGATGTGGGGGCTGCTTTTCGGCGTCCTGTCGACGGCCTTTATCGTCAGTGGCCTGCTTATTACGCGCACAGGACTGGGGCAAAATCCGGTACGGACGCTGCTGCTGGTGAACCTGATCGTCTGGGGCGTCTGTTGTGTCTTTACCCTGCAGTCATCCATCTGGCTTCTGGCGGCGGGCTGTTTCATCTGGATGTTTCTTGGCCCCTATGCCGAAGCAGCCGAAACCACCACCCTGCAAAAGGTTGTGCCGCTTGAGCGTCAGGGACGGGTCTTCGGCTTTGCCCAGTCCGTAGAACAGGCCGCCTCACCCCTGACGGCCTTTCTTATCGGGCCACTGACGCAGTTTGTGGTTATCCCGTCCATGACCGACGGCATAGCTGCCGATCTGATCGGCGACTGGTTCGGCACAGGCCAGGCCCGCGGCATAGCGCTTGTCTTCACACTGTCCGGTGTTGTCGGCGTCGTCGTTACCCTTCTGGCCCTCAGATCGAAATATTACCGGCAATTATCAGCCACCTATGCCCGCACGCCGGCATAGGTGGCCGCTATTTAGCGGGCGATGATGTAATCGATCGCCGCCGCACCTTCGGGATGCAGGCTGACCTTATAGGTGCCCGCATTGATGAAGCCTGCGGTCTCAAGCGTGACCTCGGCCCAGTTTCCGGCGGCGTCCGGTGTCAGGGTCACCGGTACTTCGGCGACACTGATGCCGCTGATGTCCGTCACCCTAAGAAGTGCTTTTGTCGGCGCAGCGACATGGTAACGGATCAGATAGGCCTGTTTGGCCGCCAGACCCGTGGTGATGTCCCATGTCATCTGCGAACCGGCATCCATCTCGGCATAGGCCTGACCGGCATAGCCTTTGATGGTGGTGGCGACGCGTCCACCCTCAAGCTGGGCCAACTCCCCTTCGTGCAGGTTGCGGTTACGTTCAAAGGTGAACACACCCGGTGCAAAAGGTGACGGCAGGGCACGGCGCACCAGTACCGGCAGGTTGGCAGGCACAGTGACCGTTTCGCCCTTGGCGGCACGGCGCTTCACAAAGGTCAGCGGCGTTGCCGTGCCATTGATGAGGCTTTGGGCCTTGAAATCGGTGGGTTCCCAACCTGCAGGAGCCTTATCCTCAGGGCGCAGAGCCAGATAGAGATCGGCTTCTGTGCGCAGGGTGAACCCTGTCTGGCCCTGTGCTGTGGCACTTACGGGGCGGACATAGTCACTGTCGAGCAGCAGGTGCGGCAGACGGGCAAAGCGCGCCTTGGTGTCAGCATAGATCGCCTGACCATTATCAACAAAGGTCGTGGCATTGGCCGCTCCTGCGATCAGGTCGGTGCCATCTGCCATGACATTCTTACCCTGACCCGTATGACGAATGGCAATGGCTGAGATGACCGCCTGACCGGCCTTAACTTCGGGGAAGTGGATGCGCAGTTCGCCATTAACGGCCTTGGCACGCACGACCTTTTTGACGGCACGGTTGATACCGGCTTCGGCATACAGATCGACATCATCCAGCACGACCTGACCATTGACCGCCACATCAAAGATGCGCCAGCCGGTGGCGTCGATGCTGGCGTGGCCATACCACGGCTCAGCGAAATAAAGCTCGATCTCATAGTCGCCATCCGGCACCGCAAAGCGATAGTTCAGACGGTCACGGCCAAAGCGATAGGTCTGGAACAGGCCCTGTTCGTGCGTGCCGTGAATTACATCATAGGAAATGCGGCGGCTGCCAAGCATCGGATCAAGATCAGGATAGTCCTCGGCCCAGCTCTGCCAGCCCCAGTCCTGTCCCTTTTGCCAGTGACGGTCACCGAGCCACAATTGCCCGTCGGCGTCACGGTAGTCTGCGCCACCGGCATTGACACGATACAGATAGGTCTGACCGGCCTCGGCACGGGTAAGCGGCTTAGGCGCTTCGATACGCGCGGCAAAATAAGGCGCATCAGGCAGGTGGTTAAGCGTAATCAGATCACGCGCCACAACCTTGCCGCCATTTATGCAAACCGCCGACAGGATATTGTAGCGTACCTCGACCTCATCCCACTGGTACGGACGACCATCGGAAGGGCGTTCCTTACGCCCCAGAGACAGCTTGCCGCCCACATCGTTGAACAGTTCCACGGCCTCACAATTGCTATAGACCTGAATGCCGGATTTGACGCCTGCCTCGGTCCAGCGGTCGGGCCATGTGTGCGACACAATATGCACCATCGGGGTTTTGATCGTCTTGGCGCGATACATATAATAAGCATCGGTCGGTTCCCCCCACAGGGTCAGAAGCCCTTTGTTATTGGACGGGCCAATATGTTCCAGCGGGCGGATACCGTCGAAAATCTGGGTGCCGTCGATACGCATCGGGCGTCCCGGATTTTCATGGGTCGTCAGAAGCCATTGGAAATCACCGACGGCCTGACCTTCGACCGAAAGCGCCAGACGGGCCTTCTTCTCAAGCAGAGCGGCCATGGCCGACTCAGAGAACACACCATTGGCGTAGGGCGCTTCTTCGTGCCAGCCTAATGACCTCCAGGCCCCATATTCACCCACCAATCCCTGGGTTTTAAGTTCTTCGGCATAGAGATCGGCATTGCCGCCATAGGTGCCTGACCAGTTCTGCGGCACGTTCCAGTCCGTCCCTTCGCCGCCATTACAGGAAACGATCAGACGCTCAACCGAGGCCATCGGGTCGTGTTCGCGGATAATGGCCACGGCTTCGCGGCTATAGTCGGCGGGCAGCTTGCTTTCATTTTGCAGGCCCCACAGGAACAGGGCCGGATTGTTGCGGCGTTCCTTAACCCAATCGACCATCAGGGATTTGAAATTGGTGCGGAAGTTCTGATTATCGAACCACACATGCGCAGAGAACTGCGTCCACCACATCAGGCCGTCACGGGCGAAATGTTCCTGATAACGCAGATTGTGCGGATAGTGGGCATCGCGGAAGGCATTAAAGCCACCGGCCTTGACCTGACCTACGCGGGCCGCGACCTGTTCCGGCGTAAAGGCCTGCGAGCCACCAAGGTGATGCTCATATTCTGCGGTGCCGTGAATATAGAAGGGTTTTTCGTTGATAAAGAGCTGCTTCTGGCCAAAGGCATTGTCGCGGATTTCAACCGTGCGGATGCCGTAGGGGGTTTCGGTCTCATCGACCACCTTACCATTCTCAATCAGGCGCGTACGCAGGGTATAGAGATAGGGCGTATCCGGCGACCACAGCTTTGGGCGGGCAATCTCGGACAAGGGTTGCTCAAAACGCGCCGCTTCTCCGGCCTTAAGGGTGCGGGTGGTACGCGATTGTGCGACAACACGGCCATCAGCATCGGCCATTTCGTTGATCAGGGTAAATGAACGCGACCGGCCCGACAGGTTTTCCAGTTCATTGCGCACATTCAGGCGCGCCCGTTCGGCATTGATATTGGCCTTGCCGCCCCACGCATAAAGACCAAAGGGCTGCACCTTAAGGCTGTTGGCCTTAATGACATGCACAGGCCGGAAAATACCCAGCGGCTGTGAGCCTTCGGCAAAGCCATTGCGCGGCTGATCGTCACCCGGCACCCACGGCAGATCCTCGATGCCATCGGGATTTTCAGCCCGCACGGCCAGCAGGTTTTCGCCGTCCTTGACGGCATCGGTCACATCCAGCGTAAAGCTGACCAGCCCGCCGCCATGCTTGCCGACCAGCTTGCCGTTCAGCCAGATGGTGGCATAGGCATTGACGCCTTCAAACATCAGGAACAGGCGCTCATCGGCGCTGCGTTTGGGGAAGGTCAGGGTTTTTCTGTACCACGCGACGCCGTGCAGGGTGCCGCGAACCACCTGACGGTTATAGCTATAGCCCTGCCAGTTGTGCGGCACAGTGACGGACTTCCAGTCAGTTTCTTTGAAGCCGGTTGTCTCGAACGGGCCATCTGCGCCGGGGGTTTTGTTTTGCGCATCGCTGACAAACAGGGTCGAGCGCCAGTCGCCCTTAAGGGTTTCCTGATGACGCGGTGCGGCAGTCGCCATCAGAGGCGCACAGGCCAGCAGACAAACAACGGCACGACAGAGTTTGGCGAACATTTAAGGTGTCCTTACTTCAGTTGCTGGTTGGCAAAGCTAATGAAATTCGCCCAGTCATAGGGCGTAATGGCGTGTGGCCCACTGCGCAGATGATAGGCTATGCGGCTATGGACAGGTGTATCAGGAGGCGGAAAATCCGTCAGATCAAGATCACCGGCCCCAAGCAGGCGGTAAACAGGTGCGGCAGCCTTAGCCGCCAGAAATTCGCCGCGCGGATCAGACCACCAGTCTTCGGTCGCGCTGGTGATATAGACCGGACGCGGCGCGATCAGGGCAATCATTTCATGCTGATCGACCGGCAGTTCATCAATGCGCCCGACATAGGTTTTGAACCTTGGCGCGAACCAGTAGGCCGGCAGATGGCTTATGGTTTCCCCATAGTTACGCCGCAGGAGGGACGCTCCACCCCCGCCGGAATTGTTGCTGATGACCATGGCGAAGCGCTCATCCGTCGCTCCGGCCCACAAGGCCGCCTTACCGTAGCGGGAATGGCCCACGACAATGACACGACCGGCATCTACCGAAGGCACGGTGGCCAGATAATCATAGACACGACTAAGCCCCCACGCCCATGTCGCCAGAGCGCCCCAGCGCGCAGGATCGTCCTCGTCTGTATTGAAATACGGCTGAAGACTTTGGCTGAACTTGTTTTTAGTATCGGGATAGACATCACCGGCGGTAAAGGTGGCGACCCCGTATCCGGCATCCATCAGCATTTCTATTGGCCAGGCTTCGGCCTCTGCGCCGCGGGCGGCTTCGGTGGCGTGATTATCGACAATGCCGGTGCCGCGATTGAGCCAGGCCTCTGAGATCTTTATGGCCGGATCAGGCTGCACCGCCTGATTGCCCAGAAAATTCAGACCGACAAACACAGGAATATCGCCCTTAAGATGCGCGGGCAGATAGACCAGAAGATCAAGTTTCGGGCCATCAGATTGCGGTGAAAAATGCAGCCGAACCTGATGCCTTATGGCCTTGCCCCCAAGTGCAGGCGTGGGCGCTTCCATGATTTCGGGGCGCAGATAATATGGCCCCTCAGGGGTATGGCCATACACATTATCGCGGAAAAGCGACAACAACTCAGGCCTGCGCATATCTGTCCATGTCGCTGCATCCGTCACCGCCCGACCATCCGCCATTCGCAGCGGATCAGGCAGGCTGTAGCTACCGACCTTCGCCTCATCACGATTGGCGTCAGCCGGTTGCGCCGTCACGGCCACAGGGGCCATGAGGCAGACAGAAAGCGCGGCAATTACAGTACGTCGGCTGATCATGTGCATGTCCTCACAAGGAACAGAAGGTTCAGACCACGGTCAGGTGGCCTGAACCCAAGTTTACCAGAACACCACGGGGATAGTTTCCGGTTGTGTGAGGGATCAGAACTTCACATGCACCCCAAGGTGCATACTGCGATCGTTCTGGTTCGACAGGGCCGGCAACAGCTTGTTCAGGAAGTAGCGATCTTCGTAGGAATACAGGATATTCACCGCATCAAACTTGATCGATACCTGTTCAGTCACCTGATAGGTCGCGGCAAAGTCCAGAGACTCATAGGGCGCACGCCACAGGGTACGTCCGGCCGAATCCCCCGACGTTGACTGGACGCTGCGTGACCGCCAGTTATAGGAGGCATGCAGCGAAAGCGGGCCTTTTTCATAGATGCCGGTGATGTTGTACGAGTCACGTGACAGACCTTCGGCAGGCACCCGCACATCGCGGCCTATGACCGACAGTTCGCTGTCAACATAGGTGTAGTTCGCCTGAACCCCCAGACCGTCAAACGGCGCAGGCAGGAAGTCAAAGAACTGCTGATAGGCCAGAGACGCGCCCTTGATTTCACCAGTGCCCGAATTGCGCGGACGGGTGATCGTATAGGTCGTGCCGTTGATGATTTCCTCATCGGCAAAGCTCTGGACGAAGCCTTCCACATCCTTTTTGAACACCGTCAGTGCCACAAAGTTCGAGGCTCCGAAGTAGTATTCAAGCGCCGCATCATATTGGTTGGCTTCGGCAGGTTTCAGGTTTGGATTACCACCAGAGCCGGTCGGGCTCGAGGGGCTTAAGATCAGTGCCGGAGACAGGTTGCCATAGTCAGGACGGGTAATGGCCTTAGAGGCCGCCAGACGCAGGAACAGGTCATCGGTGAACTTGGCGCGCAGGTTGAAGGTCGGCAGGGTGTTTTTATATTCACCACCACCGCGCACCTCGGTAATCACACCATTGAGCGTCGGATAAACCGTCTGGTCGCCTTCGGTCTTTACGTAGCGCACACCGAAGTTACCATCGATAGGCACCGGCCCCAGTTGCGTGTCGAAATGACCCTGAAGGTAAACGGCTGATACCTTTTCGTTATAGGTATAGTGGCTGCCCTGACTGAAGACGGGATCATTGAGCGGGATACCTGTGGCCGCACGCATGGCAACCATATCCTGCAAAATGTCGCGGCGGATAGTCACCCACTGGTTGGTCGACACATCCGAGTCAACAAACAGACGATCCGGCGTCAGTTCCGTCAGGTTAGCAACCGTTTCGGTCAGGCCGCTGTTGCCGGTGTTGTAACCCACCGAATAGGAGTCATAGACGGTATCGTGATCCACATAGCGCAGACCCGCAGACACGGCCTTAAGCGGCCCCAGATCAAGTTCATAACGCCCATCCAGACGCAGTGACTTTTCACGTCCGTCCGACATGGTCGCAAAGTCGGAAACCGAGTGATAGGACCAGCTTGCGGCATTGCTCAGGTCAATGCCTGAAACCGTGAAATCAACCGCAGGCCCTGACATATCAAAGCGAACAGCCGGCAAGGTCGATTGCAGGGTAATGCTGCGCATATAGAACGGGCCGCGGCTCTTGGCCCAGGCCAGTTCACCGCTCAGGGTCAGCGGGCCATTCAGCCACTTGAAGCCACCAGCGACATTGTAGTTGTGATAGGGGTTATCGGTTGCACCGGCGACCGAACGGGCATGGACATTGGTCAGGCCATAGGTTTCGGCAATATTGGTGCCGTCCTTCAGGGTCACATTACGGTCGCTGGTGCCTTCGCGGATCGAAAGCTGTTGCGTCTCGGAATGACCGCCGGAGTAGGAATAGATTGTATCAAGGTGGAAGGTCAGGCCTTCGCGCGGACGCCACTGACCGGCCACATAGACCGCCTCACGTATACGCTTGCCGTACTCATACTGACCGCGCACCTGACCGGGCACCAGAACCGCATCATCCGCATCGCCGGGGAAGTTGCCATCGGCATCACGATCGAAAATGCTGTTGGAACTGGAATAGTTATTGATCGAAGTGGAATAGCCGCCGGAATCAAAGCGCTCTTTCTGAATACCGACCAAGAGGCCAACTTCACCGGCGCCGGTGTCCCAGCGATTGGTAATGAAGCCGGAAATACGCGGACGGATGCTGTCTTCTACGTCGCTGATATTGGCAGTGACGTTAAACGCACCCTGAAAACCGCCGCGATAATCAAACGGACGCGCCGAGTGAATATCAATCAGGCCACCCAGACCGCCTTCGATCTGATCAGCGGTTGCGGTCTTATAGACATCGATCCCCGTCAGGATATCCGACGAAAAATCAAGCAGGGTGGCGTTGCGGTTTGCCACGGTAAACAACTGACGGCCATTAACCGTCGTGGTGACCTGCTTCAGGCCATGTACCACATAGGCATTGCCTTCACCGCGCGTGTTACGGGCAATCTGGACGCCCGGAATACGCTGCAGAAGCTCGGCAATGTTGGTGTCAGGCATCTTGCCGACATCTTCGGCAACGATAGAATCAACCACCTGATCGGCATTGCGTTTCAGGGTGGCGGCATTTTGCAGGCTCTTGCGCATACCGGTGACGACAATGGTTTCCGTGTCGCTATCGTCGGTCGTCGTCTGGGCAAAAGCCGGAGTGGTGGCCATGATGAGGGCCATAATGGCGCAGGACGCCCTTAGCTTGTTAGGTTGCATATATTCTCTCCCGTGCGGCGCACTTTGCCCTGTTATATGGGCGGCATTATAGAGCCCGCTTAGTGATTGCATTAGTATAGTTATCTGATATCTTGGTCAATAGGTAATATGTCAGATTTAATATGTATTATAAATTATCCTTTCCGGCACTATCCGCCCCGATTGCCGCCCCATAATCTGACCGACGCAGGCCCCCAAAAGATAATAAGAGGAACAGGAATATGATGCTTACACGCCGCTCCATGATGACCCGAACTGCCGTAATCGCCGGAGCCGCGACCGCGCCTGAGGCCATAGCCCAAACACCGAACCACCCTACGGATCCGTCATTACGACTATGGTACGACAAGCCCGCGGGCGTCTGGACGGAGGCGCTTCCGGTCGGCAACGGGCGTCTGGGGGCTATGATATTTGGCACGGTCAAACGTGAGCGGCTGCAACTGAACGAAGACACACTCTGGTCTGGCGGCCCCTACCATAATGTTAACCCCAAGGGGCGTGCAGCCCTGCCTGAAATCCGCGATCTGATTTTCTCCGAACGGTTTTCCGAAGCCGAAGCTTTGGCAGACAAGACGGTACAGGCCGTACCGATGCGGCAAATGTCCTATCAGTGTGTGGGCGATCTGTGGCTTGATTTCATCGACGTCAATGAAACCGCCTTCAGCGATTATGTGCGCGAACTTGATCTGAATACGGCCACGTGCCGCACACGGTTCACAAGCGAAGGCGTGACCTATATCCGCGAAGTCATCGCCTCTTATCCGGACAACATCATTGCCATCCACCTGAGGGCCGAAGGTGGCCCTCTGTCACTGGATATCGGTCTGAGCAGCGGATTGCGGGCAACGGTGCGCATCGAAAACGATGTGCTGATCCTTTCAGGTGTCAACAATACCGATCATGGCAATGCCGGCAGGCTCGGCTTCGAAGCGCGCGCCCAGATCAGCCATGAAGGCGGCAGCCTGAAGGCCAATGGTTCTGTCGTAGAAATCAGGCAGGCCTCTTCGGTGGTCATCCGACTGGCCATGGCCACCAGCTTCAAATCCCCCGCCGATGTATCCGGTGATCCTGCGGCCCTGACACAACAACATCTCTCCGACGTCAGACATAAGTCCTTTGAGGCCCTCACCAGAGCGCATATTGCCGACTACCGGAGCCTGTTCAATCGGGTGCAACTGGAACTGCCGAAAGGACGGGGCGCAGACCGGCACACCGCCACGCGCGTCAAGAACTCCCTGAGCCTGAATGACCCGTCTCTGGCGGCGCTGTATTTTCAGTTCGGGCGCTATCTGCTGATTGCTTCGTCGCGCGGCACATCGCAACCGGCCAATCTGCAGGGCATATGGAACGATCTCAACCGCCCGCCGTGGGGCAGCAAATATACGCTGAACATCAATGCCCAGATGAACTACTGGCCCGCCGATCCCGCAGGTTTGAGCGACTGCCTCGAGCCCTTTGTGCGCATGGTCGAAGAATTGTCAGTGACCGGCGCGATGACGGCACGTGATCTTTATGGGGCGCGCGGCTGGGTGACACACCATAACACAGACCTGTGGCGGGCGTCAGGGCCGGTCGATTATATGCGCACCGGACTGTGGCCCTGTGGCGGGGCATGGCTGTGTAATCAGCTTTGGGATCATTATGACTATATGCGCGATCCGGCCTATTTGCGGCGCATCTATCCGCTGCTGAAAAACGCGGCCCTGTTCTTTGTCGATACCTTGCAAAAAGACCCCAATACCGGTTTCAGGGTCACTAACCCGTCCAATTCGCCTGAAAATGACCACGGCAGGGGATCGACTCTCTGCGCAGGCCCCGCCATGGACAACCAGATTCTGCGTGACCTGTTCGCCCATACCATCGCCGCGTCCGAGCAGTTGAAAACCGATGCGGCCTTCCAGCGTGAACTGACAGCCCTCAGGGCGCAACTGCCGCCGGACAAGATTGGCAAAAGCGGCCAGCTTCAGGAATGGCAGGCGGACTGGGATGATACGGCAGCCGATATTCATCATCGCCACGTGTCGCATCTTTATGGCCTGTTCCCCAGCCAGCAGATCAATCTGAACCAGACCCCGCAACTGGCCAAGGCCGCCGAGGTGTCACTCAATACCCGTGGCGACGAAGCCACCGGCTGGGGGGTCGGCTGGCGGCTTAACCTCTGGGCGCATCTTCAGGACGGCGAACGCGCCCACAGCATTTTACGCAACCTCCTCAGCCCCGACCTGACCTATCCCAACCTGTTCGACTCGCATCCGCCGTTTCAGATTGACGGCAATTTCGGCGGCGTGCGCGGCATTATCGAGATGATTGTACAAAGTCGGGAGGATGACATCCTTTTGCTGCCCGCCCTGCCCGCTGCCTGGCCAGAAGGGCGGATCACCGGCATCAGACTGCGTAACCGGACACAGATCGACCTCAGCTGGCGCAACGCGCAGGTTACCGAGCTTCGCCTCATCAGTCAGTCCGGCGGCAAGCGGAAACTGCATATCAACGGCGCGATACGGGAAATCACCTTACGTCCCGACGACGCTTTCATCCTGTAATCTGGCCGTATGACCCCATCCAAACGGCCACGCGCAGGCTGACGTCATGTTCAATTTTTCGACAATAGATTGTTAGGAAGCGTTATGTATGGTTAGGTTTGCGAAGGCACAGAGCTTTGTCCTATTCATTGGAAGCATCATATATGCAAACCTTGGATACCTTATCCGAAGCGACACGCAACCGGTGTCAACAACTACTGAACACCCTCGCGGAAAACCTGAATACGCAAGTCACACGCCTTGTTTGCGACGTGCATGGTGAAGCTAAAACCTTTCTGATATCCGGTGATGAAACGTCACAATCTGCCGTCCGCCCGACACCAAAGGGCCGTGAGCCGAAGCTAACACCGCCGGACGATACAACCCCACCCTGTATGGCCATATCGGCTTACTGGCCCAACGGTAATCTGTTTGGTGTTCTGGAGGCCATAGGGTCAGACCGTACGAAATGGACGGCCAAAGACCAGAACCTGATCGTACATATCCGCGATTGCGTCGAAGATCAGCTGGCGCTGGGGCTGGCGCAGGCCCAAAGCGAAGCCCTGAGCGATAGCGAAGAACGCTTCCGTCTTCTGGTCGAAAACTCACTGGACGATTTCTTCGTTCATGATGTCAAAGGCAGGATACTTGATGTCAACAACCGCGCCTGCCTGAGCCTTGGCTACACACGCGAAGAACTGCTGTCGCTCACCGTCGTTGATCTCTCGACCGATCTCACTCAGGCCGAAAAAGAAGATATCTGGGATTCGACACCACCGGGTGCCGCGGTCACCGTATTGTCTCACCACAAACGTAAGGACGGCACCACCTTTCCGGTTGAGGTGCGCATCTCCTGTCATCTGATCGGCGGTGAAAAACTGTTCCTCGGCCTTGCGCGCGACATCACTGAACGCATCGAAAACGAGCAGGCCGTTCTAAAGCTTCAGCAGGATCTGGAAGACAGGGTCGTCGAGCGCACCCGTCAGTGGCGTGAAACCGCCGAAATGCTTCAGGCCGTCGCTGATTGCGCCACTGACGTCATCATGCTCAAGGATCTGAAAGGGCGCTTTCACCTGTTTAATGGTCCGGCCCAGCGTGTATCTGGCCGGTCACTCGAAGAAATTCAGAACAAACCCCCGACCGAAGTTTTCGGCGAAGAAGTCGGCAACCGCATACTGGCCAACGAACAATATGTCATCACAACAGGCCAGCCCCTTACGGTCGAAGAAACCGTGCCCCTGCCCGATGGCGCCCGCGTCTTCCTTAATACACGCACGCCTTACCGCGATATTGACGGAAATATTGCCGGCGTGGTCGCCATTGCCAGAGACATAACCGAACGCAAGGCTGCGGAAAACGAACTCAAGATTCAAAGTGAGCGACTGGTACTGGCCACGCAAGTCGGGGGCCTCGGTATCTGGGACTATAATATCGCCGACAACCACCTGTATTGCGATCCGCAATGGTACCGCATCATGGGCCTTGATCCCGAGGTACATAACATAGCCTCGATTGAGGATTTCAAACCCTATATCCATCCCGAAGACGTCGAACGCGCCACCGCCGTCGAAATGCAGACCCTGTCGGAACTGTTGGCCAGCGCAAACAATTACGGCGTTGTCTTCCGCATCATACGACCCAATGGCGATGTGCGTTGGGTACGCTCGGCCGCCTGTCTGATTGAGTCTGACCCCGGCGTACCGACACGGGCTATCGGCGTCATGGTCGACATCACCGAAAGCCAGCTGGCCGAAGATAAGCTGCAACGCAGCTACGACTCGCTACGCCGTGCAGAAATTGTCGCCCGCGTCGGTTCGTGGACACTGGATCTGGCGACCGGTCATTTCGCCTGTTCGGACATGCTGTATGAAATGAACGGGGCCGATCCGAACGGGCCAGCCCTGACGCCGGATGACCTGCAAAAGCTTCTGCCCGAAAGTGGCTATCAGAAGGTGATGGCCGCCATTGATAACTGTATCAAGACCGGCGAATCCTACTCCATCGACACCGAACATATGCGGCCGGACGGCAAACGCTTTGCCGTAAACATATGTGGTCAGGCCATTCGCGATGCAGACAGCAAGATCACGGCGCTCACCGGTACCGTACAGGATGTCAGCGCCCGCGAAGCCGCCCGCGCCCAGTTGGCCGCCATAGCCGACAGCCTGCCGAACGGAGCCATTTACCGGCTCGACTATCTGTCGCCTGACATCGGCATTGAACAGGGCGAAGTGACCCCCGAAGATATCCGCCTGTCCTACATCAGTGCCGGTATTGAAAACCTGATTGGCGTCACCGCCGAAACCCTGACCCGCACACCGGCGCTGCTGGTGGCGGCCATTCACGAAGACGACCGCGCGCATTATCTGGAAACCTCGCGGCAGGCGACACTTAGCCAGAGTGTCTTTGAATGTCAGTTCCGCCTGAAACGCTCAGATGGCGGTGTCTCATGGCTCCAGATCCGCTCCGCCCCCAGACCAACCGAAAACGGGCGTGTATGGGACGGCATTATTCTGGATGTCACCAAGGAAATTGAAACCGCAGAAGCCTTGCGCGTCGCCAAGGAAGCTGCGGAATCAGCCGAGCAGGCCAAGGGCAATTTCCTCGCCACCATGAGCCACGAAATCCGTACGCCGATGAATACGGTTATCGGCATGACGCGACTGGCGTTACAAACCTCTCCGAATTCCAAGCAACGCAACTATCTGGAAAAGATCGACACCTCTGCCCGCAACCTGCTGGGCATCATCAATGACATTCTCGATTTCTCCAAGATCGAAGCCGGTGGCCTTGAGCTCGAAGATACTGATTTTTCGATGGAAACCCTTCTCGAATCCGTGTCCGTCGCTACGACCTTACGGGCCGAGGAAAAGGGTCTGGAAATCGTTTACACCATCGCCCCCGATGTGCCCGCCACCCTGCGCGGCGATCCGTTGCGTCTGTCTCAGGTTCTGATCAATCTGGTCGGCAATGCCGTCAAATTCACCCATACCGGTGAGATTGTTGTCTCTGTGCAGTGTCTGACTCAGGGCGAAAAGGTCACCTTGCACTTCTCTGTCCGCGACAGTGGCATAGGCATGGACCCTGACCAGATTTCCATTCTGTTCCGTCCGTTTACTCAGGCCGATTCCCGCATATCACGGCGATATGGTGGCACAGGGCTTGGCCTGTCTATCTGCAAACAACTGGTCGAAAAGATGGGCGGCACCATAGGCGTCGTCAGTCAGCCCGGCACCGGCAGCGACTTCCACTTCACGGTCGTCCTCAAAGAAGCCGAAAGCCGCGTACCCACCCGCGCAACCCACGTTCTGGCCGGTAAGCGCATTCTGATTGTCGATGATAATGACAATGCACGCGACAGCCTGGCCTCGATGGCGCAGGAATTTGATATGACGGCGGAAACCGTCGGCTCAGGGCCACAGGCGCTTAAACGTCTGCATGAAGCGGCCGGCGAAAAAAGGCCATTTGAAATTGTACTTATGGACTGGCGGATGCCTGAGATGGACGGGCTTGAAACCGCCCGTCGCATACGTGCGGATGCCAATCTCAAAAGCCTGCCCGCCGTGCTGATGGTGACGGCCTTTGCCCGCGAAGATATACTGCAACAGGTGGAAACCCTTGAACTTCAGGGCGTTCTGATCAAGCCCGTTACTCAGTCCATGCTGTTCGAAGCCGTACATCACGTCTTTGGCCGCTCGACGAAGGAAGACGCTGGCGCACGCATCTCACCGGGCGATGAAAGGCAATATCTTCGTGGACGCAGCGTACTTGTGGTCGATGACAACGCCTTCAATCTCGAAGTGGCCACAGATTTCCTGACGCTTGCAGGCGTGCGCGTCGATACCGCCAGCAGCGGTGCACAGGCATTGGAACGGCTGGAACGCCAGAAACCCGGACATACCTATGATGCGGTGCTGATGGACATGCAGATGCCCGAAATGGACGGACTTGAGGCCACACGGCGCATTCGTCTCAATCCGGTCTGGGATCGCATCCCCATTATTGCCTTGACGGCACAGGCCCGCGTCGAAGAACGCGAAGCCATTCTAAAGGCAGGCATGACCGCACACATCACCAAACCGATTGATGAAGTGGTTCTGTACCGGACACTGGCTCAGGTGGTCTCTAAGGGCAATGTGCCGCTCCTGCGTGCCTCTGAACCCGCCTCGGCAACCGATATTGCCAGCCTCCCGCCCCTGAACACAGAGGTCGCCCTCAAACGACTGGGCGGCAGTCAGGATCGGCTGGATCGCCTGATGCGCGGGTTCCTGAAAGACTTCCCAAGTATCGAAGAGCGTATGGCGGTTGCCTTTGCTGCCAATAACTGGGCACGACTGGCGGACGATATCCACCTCATCAAGGGCACAGCCGGATATCTGGTGGCAACCCCCCTGACCCATGCCGCCGAAGCCTTTGAAACCGCAAAGCACGTCAATGATGAATTCGGCATGGGCTTTCATGCCTTCACCTGTATCGAGCGTCTGCGGGCCTTGCTGACCGCCATTGAGGCCAAGCTTGTCACCCCCGTAGAATTTATTACGGAGAACAAGGCCGACCTCAAGGCTGCGCTTGAACTTGCAAACCGGCTACCGCCGCTGCTGCGCCGCGCGGACTTTGCTGCCAATGGTCTGCTGAGCGAACTTACGGACATAGTTGCCGGCCATGAAACCGCCGTCACTGTGCGTGAAATCAGCGAACATTTTGACAATCTGGAGGTGGATGAGGCCCTTTCCGCCCTTGAGCGCTTCATACAGGTGCTCAGTGAAAGCAAGGGAGGACAGGCGTGACTTCAGACCTACCTACGGTTCTGGTGGTTGACGACGAACGGATCAACCGCACCCTGATGGCAGAACTGCTGCATGAGGACTGCCATGTCCTGCTGGCCAAGGACGGCCCATCGGCCCTTAAGCGCATCGAGGAAGAAAGGGTGAGCCTGATTCTTCTGGATGCCTCCATGCCGGAAATGGATGGCTATGAGGTTCTGCGCCGTCTCAAAGCGAACGAGAAAACGGCTGATATTGGCGTCATTTTCGTTACGGGACAGACAACCGAAGAGGCCGAGGAACGTGGACTGCTTCTGGGCGCCGCTGACTATATCACCAAGCCGATACGCCCGCTTCTCGTGAAGGCACGGGTGCGTAACCACCTGAAATTCGCCCGTCAGCGTGATGAACTGGAACGCCTGTCTCTCGAAGACGGCCTGACAGGTATCGCCAATCGCCGCCGCTTTGATATGGCGCTGGAACTCGCCTGCCGTCACACGATCCGCACCGGCCACACCATGGGTCTGGCCATGATCGACGTCGATCACTTCAAACTCTATAACGACCATTATGGCCACGGCAGCGGCGACGAAGCGCTGAAACAGGTGGCCCGCATCCTCGCAGGCGCTACCCGCCGCCCCTATGATCTGGCGGCACGTTACGGCGGTGAGGAATTTATCCTCTTGCTGGGGGGCGGAGAAGGTCTCGAATCAATTCTTGAGGATGTCCGTGCCGGTGTGGCCGAACTGAACATTCCGCACGAAACATCGAATACCACCGATTACCTGACCATCAGTTGCGGCGGCCTGATCGTCGGCCCCAAAATAGCGGCTGATCCTTCCAGCGCCCTGAAACTCTGTGACGAAGCGCTTTATGAAGCCAAACACACCGGCCGCAATCGGGTCGTGGTACGCACGGGTAACTGATCACAGGATAACTGCGTAAACACGAACCCATTGGAGCGATGAGCAAAGCGAATTGAGCGTGAGCGAGAAAATGGTGGTTGGAGGCGGGATCGAACCGCCGACCTGTGGGTTATGAATCCACCGCTCTAACCATCTGAGCTACCCAACCACATCGGGCTTCGGCGGCAAAACACGCGTCGCCGGAACCTGTGAAGCGCCGCCTATATCCAATCTGCGCCCAAGGTTCAAGCGTCGATTTCAGCTTATGCCCCGTTTTCCTGTCAGATCGACTGAAGCACCCGCTTCAACCTGGCCTGTCCGGCAGGCAGATCATAGGTTTCCAGAGCCTGTGCCTGCGCCTTATGTGCGCGCACCAAGGCAGAAGGCCAGTCAGAAAATACCGTCCTTATAGCTGTGGCCAGAGCCGCCGGATCCTCTGCGGGCACCATCAGCCCCAGTTCACCCTCGCGCAGAATGGTTTTAGGCCCATCGACATCGCTCGAAATGACCGGCACGCCCGCCGCCATGGCCTCGGCCACCACAAGGCCGAACGGCTCAACACGCGACGGCAGAATAAACACATCCGCCTGCGTCAAAAAGCGATCCACCGGATTAACCCAACCGGCAAACTCAACCTGATCCGCCCCGAATCCCAAGCCATCAACTTGCGCCTCAAGGCTTGCCTTCTCTGGCCCGTCACCCGCTATGCGCAACCTGAAAGGCACCCCTTCGGCCCGTAGCAGCGCCAGCGCCTGAAGAAGAATATCGAAGCCCTTGTTCACATGCAGTCGCCCCAAAGCGGCGATCACCGGCACATCCGTCGGGGCACTTTTCACCGGTTGCGCAACCAGCGGCACAAAATCTTCGACGACCCGTGCCTCCAGCGCCGGATAGGCCTGCTTCACCGCCCCAAGCACAGCATCGGACACACACAAGGCCGCCCGCACCTTGGCCAGATCACGTTTGAAACGGAAATTATGCACCACCGCCAGCGTCCGGTCAGCATATCCGGCCATACCGTGCGTCGCCAGCGCAATCGCCCGGTTCCCGTGCGCTATGACACGGTCTGCACCATATTTATGGCCCGCCGCCCTCAGGCGCAAAGCTGCCACAGGGTCATAGCTAAAACCGGTTTTCAGCGGTTGAAAATGACGCAACCCAGCCAGAACCCCATCAGGGTGGCCGATACTCAGGACCTCAAATCCTTCCGCCTCAAGGGCTTCGTGATAACGCAAGGCCATGATCTCAAGCCCGCCACGCCCCCTGGCAGTCATAAGATTAATAATAGGCATTAGACCGCTTTCGGTTAAATCCGTTTATCAGGCGGCCCGAGCGGTTGGAGCTGTGGCCGTATTCCCCCAATACCTGCCTTGGGCGTCGCGATCCAGTCGTTCGTACAGATGCATCAGATCTTCTCGTGATGCATAGGGCACCTGCGTCAGAAAACGCTCGATAAGGCGTTCCTGAAACTGCAGGGGTTCCAGATAGCCCTGCTCGGCCTCAAGCTGGCTATAGGCCTCCAGTGCCGTTTGAAAGGTCTGATACAGTCGCGCAGGCAAACCGGCACGGTCATAGATCGCCCGGAAACCTAACGGCCCCGCGTCATGCACCATCAGGGCCGCCCGCATATGAGGCACGCCGGACAAAATCGCCAGCGCATGCTCAAAAAAGGCCATCTGCCCACGCGCCAGCGCCCGCAACATCAACGAAGGCGTCAAACGCCCCATATCCGCCAGCTGACGCGCCAGTTCGGCCGGATCACGACGCGTTAACACCGGATCATGCATTTCCAGAGTCGCGCGTTCCTGCGTGGCCTCGGTCAGTTTTGCAGCCACCTCAGGCGCAATATCATGACGCGCAATCAGTTGCTGCTTAAGGGCCTCACCCACCACCTGCACCAGACGCTCGGCCACAAACACCGGCAAGGCCTGCCTGTAGACCAGCGCACTTTGTACGATCTCTGAGGCACCAAAACGCTCAAGGACACGCCCCAGACTGTCATCATTAAACTGCGCATTATCGTTGGCGCAGGCAATGACCACGGCTTCTTCTACTCCATAAGTAGATAAGGCCGACGTCACGGTTTCAGACAGAGCCGAACGCTTGGCGACCGCAATCTGACGCACCGGCCCACCGGTACGGATAATCTCCGCCAGTTCTGCATCCGTGAAAATCGGCGAATAGCTCAGGATCGGCACCGCCACCATTGGCACATCCTGCGCCAGCTTATGCGCCACATCTTCGGGCAACAGGGTCGATGTGCGTAAGGTCACGGCCAGTGCGCGTCGCACAAGTTCGGCCGTGTCATCAGCGACAATACGTATAATATCCTGCGCCGCGGCCCGATTTTCCGCGCTGAATTCACCACCCTCAATAATCCGGCAGACCTTGTGCGCGGCAACGGCCCGATCGTCGGCATTATCGCTTTTGATCAGACGTTCAATATCCTGTTCTGACAGAATGAGACGCGATACAGACATAGGCTAATCCTTTCGGCTCATAAGCAAATAAAGGCGCTAAATACCAAGCAACTTGTTTGGAAATACTGACGGAACCCCACGCGGATTCTCATACTGAGCGGTTAACAAGACGTTTACTTATGGGGCGCTTTCACGGCACTGTGTACAAATCTGTTAATAAATGTATCAGCGCGGCAGCATACTAACGGCTTGGCAATGTCTTTGGCCTATGAACAGCCTATGATTAAAACCCTTGCTGCCCTCACCGATGATCGGATTGCGCTTGATTACGGCTTGCGGGCGCAGGTGCGTCTTTTGCCCTATGCGCTGGGGTTTTTCGGCATTGGATTGCCAATCTACATCTGGTCAGGGGCACTTTTTGTGCCGCCGCTTATAATTGCCCTAAACCTTTGTCTTTTTGCCCTTTTGTGGCTGGCCTTTTTCCTGATGAAGCCCGCCCTGAGGGTCGAAGGGGCAACCGGAGCCATGCTGCCCGAACGCATTGATGCCCGCCTGAGGCAACAGTGGATCTGTGGCGGACTGTGGGCGCTTAGCCTGATGGTTATTTCGCTCAATGTCATCGATAGTGGCCCATCCGCAGTGGTCTTTCTGATCGTCTGCGCCGGTGCCGCCGCCGGTATTATTTTCTTTAGTGCACCTATACTGATTTTTCTGCTGACGCTTGGCCCTTTGGCTATGGCAGGCCCGATTATCGCGCTCCATAGTCTGGCCACCGACTCAGACGGTCAGCAACTGGCGCATCTTGTGACGGCGGGCCTTAGTCTGGCGCTGGCCTTTGGACTGGTGCTCAACCGGCACCTGCGCGAACATTACCTGCTTGAACACAGGCAATTAGAGCTGTCGCTTGATCGCGAAGCCATGCTGCGCACACGCGATGAACTGAGCCATGCCCAGATGTCCCTGATGCGCACCCTGTCCGACGAAGTCGTCTCAGGCATGCGCGGCCTTGAACAGACCCTGACCCAGAGCCTGAGCCTGCTGGCCCGCGCGCCTACGCCCAAAAAGCAGATTGAACAGGCCCTCGGTTCGGTCGGACAGATTCTGGATATGGTGACGACCACAGTGGACGACGGCACCGCCCGTTCGGGTCATCTGCACGTCACTCCGGAAGCCATCAATCTGAAAACCCTGACGGAATCCCTGCACGCAGGCTTCGCACCGCTGGCGCGCGCCAAAGGCCTTGAATTCGTCCTGTCCTCGCCGCCACCTCCGCTTACAGGCGCCGTTATTGCGGACCCTCAGCGCGTGCGGCAGATACTGTCCCACCTTCTGACCAATGCCATCACCTACACGCCTTCGGGTCGTGTCACTCTTAAATGGCACGCCCCCTCAGACGGCTTTGTGAATATCGAAGTCACCGATACCGGCCCCGGCCTGAATGACGCCGAATTAAAACAGGCCTTTGTGCCCTTTGCCCGCGTCTTGCGCACCTCAACCGGACATGCCGGCACCGGTCTGGGCCTGAGCCTGTCGCGCACCCTGACCGATCTGATGGGTGGTCGGCTTCAGGCACAATCTACGCCCGGCCTTGGCTCAATATTCACGCTGGAACTGCCGTTCGATCCGCAGGCCGAAACCCCCGTCATCGAAACGCCCGAAGACGAAACAGATAACGAAATTCCGGCATCTCAAACCATCTTGCTTCTGGCTGATGATCGTCTGGAGGAAGCTAAACTACGGAGTTTGCTGGAACAAATGGGCCATAAGTGCCTCAGCGCCAGAAACCGCACCCGCGCCCTGTCACTGGCGCAGCAGGGGCGCCTTCATGCCTGTTTGATCGCTACGAACGCCCTCGAAGACCTGTCGCAGTCACAGAATCACGAGGTTCTGGAATCCTATTTCCAGAGCCTGCGCGACACGCAAGCCGACACCCGCCTGAAAATTCTGGCGCTCCTGCCCGATGGCGAGCAGGCCGATGTCCTGACGCGCATGGATATCACCCCTTTACTCAGCCCCGTATCGTCCGGTGAACTGAACCGCGCCCTGATACAAAGCGACGCAGAATAAAAAAATTTAGCCCCGACGAAGGCACATATTTTGTTGCGAATGCATCCTGTTCGCACTCATGAATCAGCTTTTTCTTAAGGTCTTTTGCGTGGCGGTCGGTCGAAATCCGCGCATATTTTATTACACTCGAAACCACTTTGGTTTCAAATGCAACTTAAAAATCGCTTGTGTCCGAAAAATTAAGGCAATAAGTCTGCCCTCGCAAAAAATTGCGCTCTAGCCGCAAAGCGGTAGCGCAGCTGTGAAATTGCACCAAAAACACAATAACGCGACCACCGCCCCAAAGCCGTGAGTGTAGGGGCCAGACTTATTGGAGACTATATGACGGATAACCTTTTTGATCGCGCTCTCGAGCGCCTGGATGAAGCTGCCCGGTTCCTTAATGTGGACCCCGACGTGATCGAAAAGCTTAAATATCCGCAGGAGACGACCAAGGCGCGTCTGGTTGTGCGTATGGACGACGGTTCGCGCCGCTCCTTCCTCGCATGGCGCTGCCGTTACGACGACACCCGTGGCCCGACCAAGGGCGGCATCCGTTACCACCCTGACGCCTCTGCCGAAGAAGCTGAAACGCTTGCCTTCTGGATGACCTTCAAGTGCGCCGTAATGAACCTGCCTTACGGCGGCGGTAAGGGGGCCGTTAAGGTTGACCCGCGCAAGCTGTCTAAGGCTGAACTTGAACGTCTGTCACGCAGCTACATGCAGGCCTTTGCCCGCGTCATCGGCCCTGAGCGCGACATCCCTGCGCCGGACGTTTACACCAATGCCATGATCATGGGCTGGATGGCCGACGAATATAACAAGATCGTTGACCGCAACGAACCCGGCGTCATCACCGGTAAGCCGATCGCTCTGGGCGGTTCGTTGGGCCGCAACGACGCGACCGCACGTGGCGGCTTCTATCTGGTGCGTCACCTCGCCAAGGATCTGAAGCTTGACGGCCCTGCCCGCGTTGTCATTCAAGGCTTCGGCAATGCCGGTCAGTACATGGCCGAACTGATGGCTGGTGACGGCCACAAGATCATCGCCGTTTCCGACTCCGAAGGCGCTGTCTATGACGAAAACGGTCTGGACGTTGCGACCCTCATCAAGGCGAAGAATGCCGGTCAGCGCGTCAGTGCCTTTGCCGCCGAACATGGCCTGAAGGCTATTTCGGGTGACGAGCTGCTTGAGATCGAATCCGACGTACTGGTTCCGGCCGCCCTTGAGGACATGATCCACAGAGGCAATGCCGACAAGATCAAGACCCGCGTAATCGTCGAACTGGCTAACGGCCCGATCACCCCCGAAGCCGATGACATCCTCAACAAGAAGGGCATTGTTGTTCTTCCGGATATTCTGGCCAATGCCGGTGGCGTGACCGTTTCCTATTTCGAGTGGGTTCAGAACCGTCAGGGCTATGCCTGGGACATCGAAGAAATCCACGCCCGCCTGCTGAAGATCGTTGAGCGCGAAGGCCGTGCGATCTGGAACATCGCCGAAAAGAACAAGACCAGCGTCCGTACCGCTGCCTATGTTCACGCGCTGGCCCGTCTGGCCGAAGCTATCGAAGCCCACGGCACGCAGGACTTCTTCGCTGACTACTAAGCGAAGATACGACCGCTAAATGAAAAAGCCCCGCCGGAAACGGTGGGGCTTTTTTGTAGCTTTAGCTTCAAAGGCAGATCATCAGGACTTGATGACCATACAATCCAGACGCTTGGCCTTAATGGCCTTACAGGCGTCCTGAGCCTCGGCCTGAGTCAAACCAGTAAATCGGGAACGATACCAGCCCGCATCGGTTTTTGTCACTTCGCGGGTCGCCCCTTTGAGGTCAAAGCGCTTTTGCAGATTGGCCAGCCAGTTGTCCGCCAGAGACTTTTGTTTAAAGGCCCCGACCTGAACGCCCCAGACCGCATTCGGATTCTTCTTCTTGGCAACCGCCTGTGCCGACGCCTGACGGGCCTCCGGCTTCGGGCGCGTAAGGGTGTCAACAACCGCGGGCGCATTGGCCGTATTGCTGCTCAGGCGCTGCACCGGCGCACTATTGTCTTCGCTCGCCCCCAGTGCCGCAAACAGGGCCTGATTGGAGCCAATGACATTATAACGCGGCGAACGGAACTCAGCCTGCGCGATGGTGATCGCCTCACCCTTTTCACGACGCTCAATAACATTAAAGCCGGTCTGCATCAGGTGCGTAACATGTTCGCGGCGCTGCGCCTTATCCGACCCACCCAGCATAACCGAAATCAGACGACGGTCGCCCTTACGCTGCGAGGCCACCAGATTATAGCCTGCAGCCCGAATGAAGCCGGTCTTCATCCCGTCCACGCCCGGCATGGCCAGAAGCGGATTGTGGTTGTTGAAGGTGCGACCGCGATATTCAACGCTGCGCACATGGAAATATTCATAATATTGCGGATAGTCGCGCATCACCGCCCGCGCCAGTATGGCAATGTCGCGTGCACTTGAGACCTGACGATCATCCGGCAGCCCCGACGCATTGACGAAATTGGTGCGCGTCATACCCAGCTCATGCGCCTTAACGGTCATCAGAGCGGCAAAACGGCTTTCGCTGCCGGCAATATGTTCACCCAGCGCCGCCGCCAGATCATTGGCTGAATAGGCCGCCACAAGACGCATGGCCATATCCACCGTAATCGTCTCACCCGCCTTAAGTCCGGCCTTGGTCGGCGGCATTGAAGCCGCATGCGGCGTAATAGTCACCAGATCATCAGGCTTGACCTCGCCACGCGCCATGGCCTCAAAGACCATATAAAGCGTCATCACCTTGGTGATCGAGGCGGGATAGCGCGGACTGTCGGCACGCATGGAATAGAAGACTTCGCCCGACTGCGCATCCACCACAATAGCGGCATAACGCGGATTGTCAGCCGGATCATTAGCCAGAACCGGTGTCGCCACCAGAGCCGAAGCCACCATCAGCGAAGCCACGCGTTTTATACGGCGCGCGCCTGAAACTGTTTGTGCTGTTCCACCCCAAAGGTCTGACCAATTACGCATCATACTTTGTCCTGCCTAAACTAAACGCTGCACGCCGGTAATCCGTTTTGCTGCGTCACTGATTTTACAAAGCGCCGTAAAATCTGCCCATCCCGCCTTAACCATAATCACAGAAACGGAATTTGTCAGATTTTTTTGCCCTGATAACAGAACACGCCCAAAACCTTACCAAGTCCTTATTCAATGAAGACTTATTCGGGCTAAAATGCGTCTGAATTCGCTTACGGGGTGCATAATCACCATCACATTTATGTCAACATTGTGCGGTGCACAATTTTTATTGACTGCATGCTGCAGGTGCGTTATACACAGGTCAAATTTGGCAGACGCGTTGCATCGGAATTGTCGGCCAAACGGGTTTAGACCCCTTATCTGAGACCTGCGTTCCACCCCTTAATTAACGTTTACGGAGATACCTCCATGTCTGCAGAAGAATTCAAAGCCACCACCGATCGCGTTGCCGCTGCTGGTAATCAAGCGTTCAAAGACGGCGTCGAAAAGAGCATCAACGCTCTGAACGAAGTCAATGCCCTGTCGAAGAGCAACATCGAAGCTCTGGTCGAAAGCTTCACCGCTGCCACCAAGGGCGCAGAAGCTGTCGGCGCACAAACCGCTGCCTTCACCAAGAAGAACTGGGAAGAAGGCGTTGCAGCTGCCAAGAGCCTGTCTTCGGCCAAGAGCGTACAGGAAGTGGTTGAGCTTCAGTCGAGCTACGCCAAGAAGTCGCTTGAATCCTACGTGGCTGAACTGAACAGCCTGACCGAGACCCTGTCGTCTTCGTTCAAGGACAGCTTCAAGCCGATCAACGCCCGCCTGACGGCTTCGGTTGAAAAGTTCCAGTCGTTCCGTTGATCTTAACCGCCCCTGAGGGCGACTTAAGACCATAAACGACCCAGAGCATTTTCCGGTCAGGCAGTCACTGCAGACCTTAGGGAAATGCGACAAAAATTGAAAATCCCCGTCGCAGGCCCTAACCGGTTCGCGGCGGGGATTTTTATTTTTCCATCACGCGAAATTAATGTTGCTTTGTAACGAGTCTCATTAAACTGTGATTGAATAAACAGGCGTTTACGCCACTGCCCCCCTTAACAGAGACAAAGTTTGCACTATCTTGAGTACTGAGACGAAGACACAAACAGAGGTAATGGTGACCGTAACGCAGGCGCACAAACTGGCTTCACGCCCTCCGAAGGTAACGGACGGCGATAAGCCCGCGCACGCACCCTTTGCCATTATCGATGCCAAGCCCAAGCCTCAGAAGCCCTCGCTTTATAGGGTCTTAATACTAAACGACGATTATACGCCCATGGAGTTCGTGGTGTACGTCCTTGAGCGGTTTTTCAACAAATCGCGCGAAGAGGCTACGGTCATCATGCTTCATGTCCACCAGACCGGCGTGGGCGTGTGCGGCGTATATACCTATGAGGTGGCGGAAACCAAGGTCGCGCAAGTCGTGGACATGGCCCGCCGTCATCAACATCCCCTTCAATGTACTATGGAGAAGGATTGAATTCTGATGACGACGAATTCCAAAACCTTATGGCGCCATCAGCATCCCCTCCAGTGTACGATGGAGAAGGATTAATACACGTAGCGTACCCTTAGTAACCACAGCTCCAAGGAGAGGCCGTCATGCCATCGTTTTCCAGCGCCCTCGAAGAAACCCTG
>JASGFL010000005.1:0-80482 GCA_047605545.1 Asticcacaulis sp.
GCGTAACGAAATTACGACCCGGACAGGTGACGATGACCTTGGCAGATACGATTTTCACTGTGTTCCTCCGTTTATTATTGTCAGACCAGTGCCGCATATTGGTCGGACGTGCAATCTAAAATATCCAAAATCGCAGGCTTTGATCTGCATTTTCGACCTATTTCCGACATTTACCCTTTCGCAAACAGCGCCAACTTAGACCCAATTCAACCCTGAGAGCGCCATAATAATTTTACACGCCCCCTAAGCCGCCTTGACGACGGCTAAACACAATGATAATTGGCCTTACAATATTGCAGACACCACCAGGGTTGAGCAACCCTTTTGAATTCGCCATTACCACCCTGTAATATGTTGTTTTTCCATTGCTCTTTGTTTCTCTCCATCCCCTCTTGAAGGAAAGAGCATAACTGCAGGCACGTAATGTGCCTGCTTTTTTTTGACCGAAATTTGGTCATCTCAAAAATGGCCTGACAAAAAACTTCACATTTTTCGAAAATGCTTTAAGGATCGACCATCAGAAAAAACAGGCTCAACCAGAGCCTTGAAACAGGGAGACTAAAATGAAGATCAAATCGATACTAAAAACCGCCGCACTGTCCGGCCTGTGCCTGAGCATGGCCACGGGCGTCATGGCGCAACAACTGAGCAATTCTCTGGCCAAACTCGATAAGGATAAGGACGGTCGCGTCAGCCTGTCGGAATGGACCGCTGATCGCCCCAACAGCTTCAAACGCATGGACAGCAATAAAGACGGCTTCGTAACCGCCGAAGAAGCCACCAAACATTATCACAAGGCGACATCCGCCAGTGATGCTAAAAACCCCGGCCGGATTCAGGCCGTTTTGAATGCGGACACCGATGCCGATGGCCGCGTCAGCCTGCAGGAATATATCACGCGCGCCGAATGGGGCTTTCGTCAGCGCGATAAAAACGGCGACGGGTACATAGTCCCCGGCGAAGGCTGATAATCAGCGATTGTTGGCGGGGACAGAATTAAAACTGTCCCCTTTTTTGCGGGTGTACTGATTTTTTGCTGTGATCAGCGCTTAAACTGTGTGAATTTACGCGTAATTGCTCGAAGATGAGCAAATGAACCTCGGAAACAAGAGTGGAAATGTCCAGATTTTTAAAATATTTTCTGATTTTTGCAGCGCTTTTCACGGGACTCCCCGCTGCAGCGGCGGCCCCTCAAACAGAAAAACTCATGCTGTCAGGCAATGGCCCGGACGATGCTGTGCCTTGGGATTTCACCATCAGCGGCGGTCAGCGCGCGGGTGAAAAGGCTAAGATCGCCGTACCATCAAACTGGCAACAACAGGGATTTGGGCACTATCAGTACGGTTACGACAAAGGGCCGCGCCAAGGTGACACCGGTGTCTATACCCACAGCTTCACCATCCCTGCCGAATGGAAAGATCTGTCGATCCGGCTGGTATTTGACGCGGTCATGACCGACACCCGCGTCAAGGTGAACGGCGTCAGCGCAGGTCCGGTACATCAGGGCGGCTTCAGCCGTTTCAGCTATGATGTCACCAAACTGGTTAAGGTCGGAGAGGCCAATACCATTGAGGTAGAGGTCAGCGAAGCCTCTGCCAATGTGGCAACCGACATCGCTGAACGTCATGGCGATTACTGGGTTTTCGGCGGTATCTATCGTCCCGTATGGCTTGAGGCACGGCCTCAGGAATCCATTACGCACGTAGCCGTAGACGCTAAGGCTGATGGTAAGATTACCGCTGATCTGACACTGATCACCAAAACGGTAACCCACATTGTCGGTCAGGTAAAAACCCGTGACGGCAAGGCCGTGGGCCAATCATTTTCTGTGCGTCCGCCTGCCGGAGGCATTGGCCGTATTCGCCTGAGTGGTCAGGTCGATAATCCTTTGTTGTGGTCGGCAGAGACGCCTAACCTCTATGTACTTGAGGTCACGCTTTATGCCGGCGAAGTGGCCCTGCACCGCGTTGAAGAGCGTATCGGCTTCCGTACGTTTGAGGTACGCGAAGGGGACGGGCTATATCTGAACGGTCAGCGCATTTTGCTCAAAGGGGCGAACCGCCATAGCTTTAGACCTGAGACCGGTCGGGCTGTGACCCGTGCGCAGGCCTATGATGATGCCCGCACCATGAAAGCCATGAACATGAACGCGGTGCGTATTGCGCACTATTCGCCTGAGAAGGATTTTCTGGAAGCCGCTGATGAACTTGGACTTTATGTCATCGACGAACTGACGGGCTGGCAAAAGGCCCACGATACCGAAAACGGTCGCAAGCTGGTGCGGGCGCTGATTGAGCGTGACGGCAATCACCCCAGCGTCATCATCTGGGCCAATGGCAATGAAGGCGGCTGGAACCGTGAACTTGATGTGGACTTCAGCTTCTATGATCCGCAGGGCCGTCCGCTGCTGCATCCGTGGGATCTGTTCGGCGGCATCGATACCAAGCACTATCCACGCTATCCTGACCTGATGCGTCGCCTGAGCGGCCCGCATCTGGTGCTGCCGACCGAGTTCCTGCACGGCCTTTATGACGGCGGTGCTGGCTCCGGTATGGACGATTACTGGCGTGCGATCAGTGAATCGCCACGTGGTGCCGGTGGCTTCGTCTGGAATCTGGCGGACGAAGGCATTGCCCGTACGGATGAGAACGGTCGTATAGATGTTTACGCAGCCTATGCGCCGGACGGTATTCTGGGGCCGCATCATGAAAAATATCCGTCCTACTTCACCCTTCGCGATATCTGGGCGCCGGTTCAGATCGAAACACCGGTCATAGACACGGGGTTCACGGGGGCGCTGAAAGTACGCAACCTTTATGACTTCACGTCCTTGTCTCAGGTTCAGTTCGAGTGGGAATGGGTGCGGTTTGCAATGGCCGACGCCAAAGGAACCGAAACGGTTCTGGCCATAGGCTCCGTCAATGGCCCTGATATTGCCGCCCATGCTTCAGGCATTGTCAATGTCACTGTACCGGCGAATGTCGCCAATGCAGATGCCTTGAGACTGACGGCGAAAAAAGACGGTCAGGCCCTGCTGAGCTGGGTATGGCCAACGGCTACGGCCCATAATGGTGATAAGGCCGGTCAGCGTCTGGGCACGCCGGTGGCCACCCGCACCGCTGAAGGCGTTGAGCTTTCGGTCGGTCGCGTAAAGGCGCGCTTTGACGGTCAAACCGGTCTGCTGCGTAGCCTTGAACGCGGCGGGGAAGTGCAGTCTCTGGCGAACGGGCCGCGTCTGGTTCTGTCTCGCCCTCTGGCGATTTCGTCCGAAGACCCGACCAAAAAGGCAACGCCGGATTGGCAGGACGTGTCGGCAACCTCTGAGGGGCTGTATCTGTTCTCCGAACCCCGTCTGGTCAATAAGGTTCTGGTCGATCTGGGTGTGAAGGTAGAGGATGGTCGCAATGGCTTCCGTCTGGAAATCACACCTGACGGAACGCACTGGGAAAAGGTCTATGAGGGCGAACGCGTCATGGGCGATGGGCAGGACTATGTCTTCCCGCCGCAAACGATCAAAGGCCTGCGCATTACCAAACTTACGGGTGTGCGTCAGACGCCGAAGATTGCTTCGGTAAAGATCGCCTACGAAGCCTATCGTTATGCTGTGCCGGAAACCGGCCCTGTGACCCTAAGCTCAGGCACGGGTACCGATCCGGAAACCGGTCGACCAATCGCATGGTTTGAAGCGCCAAACGCAGGTGGCCTTCAGAAGGTACGCTGGACCCTCAGAGAAGACGGCGCACTGACGCTTGACTATGGCTATAATCTGGATGGGGCCATGCTCTATCACGGCGTTGGTTTTGATCGTCCTCTGGCGGATGTCACTTCGGTGCGCGGCCTTGTGCGTGGCCCAACGCCGGTCTGGCAGAACCGTCAGCGCGGGCCAATTCTGGGTGTGCATGAGATTGCCGCAGGTAACACCAAGGGCCTGCCGCAGCCGCAACTGGCGGGCTACTACGCAGATCCGCACTGGCTGAAGCTTGAGGCCGGTAAGAAGTCTCTGGTCGTCATCAGCGAAGGCGCATCCTATCTGCAACTGGGGGCCAAGCTTACCGACTTCCCGACCACTACGGTGGATTTTCCTGAAACCGATCTGGGTTTCATGAATGCCATTCCGGGTATGGGGGCCAAGTTCCAGCCGGCTGAACTGACCGGTCCGCAAGGTGAGCCTTCTGTGGCTCAGGGAACCTATACCGGCCGCCTGATCTTTAAATAGGATAAGGCAGTTCAGCTATGCCCCGATGTGTGTCGCATCGGGGCGTTTTCTTTATCAGGAGCACTGGTGTGAATACGCAATCGCTTAACCGCAGATGGCTGTTAGGAGGCGTTGTCGCCTCGGCTATGGTCGTGGCCACTCAAAGGGCCGAGGCCGAATCCCGTTCCACCCTGAGAGCGCGCGCCCGCGCCATCGTGAAGCGCATCAAACGCCCGACCATTCCGTCGCGGGATTTCCACATCACAACCTATGGCGGACGTGGCGACGGCAAAACCGACAATAGCGACGCGATTGCTCAGGCGCTTGAGGCCTGTCAGGCCGCAGGCGGCGGACGCATTATTCTGCCCGAAGGGGTGTGCCTGAGCGGACCGATTACGCTTGGGTCACATATGGAACTGCACATTCCCGCAGGTTGCCGTTTGAAGTTCATCCCTGAGCCTGAGCGACATTTGCCGCCGGTGCATACGCGCTGGGAAGGCGTCGAGTTGATGGGCTACAAACCGCTTATCTATGCGTTTGAGGCTACTGACATTGCCGTAACCGGCGCAGGCACAATCGATGGCAGCGCCAATGACCAGACCTGGTGGCCTTGGAAAGGACCGTGGGAAAACCGTTATGCCGATACCCCCGTAGCCGAACGTCAGGCCGCAGATCGGGCCAGATTATTCGAGATGGCCGAGCAGGGCGTTCCGGTCGCCGAAAGAGTCTTCGGGCAGGGTAATCGCCTGCGACCTTCGCTGTTCCAGCCCTATCGCTGCACCAATGTACTGGTGGAAGGCGTTACAGTGGTCGATTCCCCGTTTTGGTTACTGCATCCGGTGGAATGTCAAAGCCTGACCTTCAAAGGCGTAACCTGCTCAAGCCACGGGCCGAACAATGACGGGCTTGATCCTGAGTCCTGTCAGGATGTGCTGATCGAAGACTGCGTTTTTGACACAGGTGACGACTGCGTGGCCATCAAGGCAGGGCGCAATGCAGATGGTCGTCGCATTGCCAAACCTTGCGAAAACATCGTCATTCGCAATTGTCAGATGAAGGACGGCCATGCGGGTCTGGCGATCGGCAGCGAAATGACCGGCGGGGTGCGCAACGTATTCCTGCAGAACTGCGTCATGGACAGTCCGCATCTTCTGAGGGCGCTGGTCATCAAAACCAACAGTTACCGTGGCGGTCACATCGAAGACATTCACCTTGAGGGCATTAAGGCCGGTCAGGTGGGCCGTGCCCTTGTGCAGATATGGCTGCATTACGAAGAAGGGGCGGGCGGTGATCATATCCCAACCGTCAACAAGGTCTCAATCCGCGACGTGCGCGTGGCCTCAACAGATCGGGTGTTGGTGGTGCGTGGCTACGGCACACATCCGATCACCGGTCTGGAACTGGAAAATGTTACGGTTGACCGCGAAAACCTGCCATCGGTTGTGCTGGATACAGACCGTATTGGCCTGAAGAATGTGCGGGTCAACGGCACGCGCTGGACGCAGGCCGATATTGCGCGCCTGCCGGGCCTCGAAAGCCTGACCTGCGATAAGTGGGGCATTTGCCGCTAAAGCACTCAGGTGCTATCGGCCCAACACGTCTCCGCAAAGCGCAGAAAGGCGTCGCCCCACTGCGCCTGCGGTCTGCGCAGGCCAAAGCCATGACCACCTGAGGCAAACAAATGCGTCTCAACCCTGACATTCACGGCCTTAAGCGCGGCCCTAAGGCGCAGACTGTGCTCAACAGGAACGGATGCGTCATCTTCGGCATGCGCAAGGAATACCGGCGGGACTTTGCGGGTAATCTGCTCGTCGATTGAATAGCGGCGGATCAGGGATTCATCGGGCGAGGCACCAAGCAACAGGCTCCGTGAGCCTTGGTGCGCGATCTCAGGCCGCATGGAAATCACGGGATATATTGGCGCCGCAAGGCAAGGTCTGGCGCTTAACTGATCGTTTGAGTCCACAGGGACGTAAGCCTCTTCGTCATAACGCGCCGCCAGCGTGGCACACACATGTCCGCCCGCGCTGAAGCCCATGACGCCTATGCGGTCGGGCTTGTATATTTAAGGCCACAGCTCTGGCTTTCAGAACCCGCATGGCGCGCTGTGCATCCGCCAGAGGCAGGTGAGGTTGTGGCACTGCTCCCGCAATAGGAAGCCGATAAATCAGGACAAAACAGCTTATGCCCTTTGCGGTGAAAACACGTGCAATATCTGCCCCTTCGATATCGGCGGATATGTGTTTGTAGCCGCCGCCCGGAATAATCACTAAGGCCGTTCCGTTGGGGCTTTCGGGCCGATAGACCTCCAGTCTGGGGGCTGTTACGCCGCTTATGCGCCTGACCGCTGGTGTGCCGCTAATGCGGATGTCTTCCTGCACCGCCGGATCGTTTTTCAACAGATGGCTGTCCGGCCAGAGGCTGATTATATCCGAAGGTTTTACCGAAGCGCCTGCTTCGGCACTTAAGGCGTCTGAGCCGAGTGCGCCAAAAGCCGAAAGCAGGCCCGCCGATAATATGTGGCGACGATTATACATCCTGAGCACCCAATACAGAAAAACACCGCCTGATCGCTCAGGCGGTGCTTGGTCAGTCGTTTGTTTTTAGTTCCTTATTGTGAAACCAACGTTGAAACGACGACCACCATACTGACGATCGATCAGATCAAAGCCACGGTTCTCCGCCCCCATCCGGTCGCGGGTAAACTTAAGCAGATTACGCCCTTCCAGATAGAACGAAACATTGGCATTCAGCTTATGTGTGATCTTGCCATCAAGATAACGGTATTCACCCGTGTACATAGGATCATCCGGTATGTAGGGCAGGTCATAGTTACTCATGGTCGGATTGTTATACAGGGTCGGGATCGGGTTATAGCCGTTCGGCTGCGCCAGACGCCAGAACACCTTGTCACGCATCTGATAGGACAGACGGGCATTGGTCGTGCCGTTATCGAACCATAGCGCCAGATTGGCGAAGTAGTTCGAGCGTCCGGGCAGACCCAGACCTTCGCCGGTGATCGGATCTGTATAGGACCCGCCGGTGGAGTCATTGGTCGAGATGTTAAAATCGACACCGGTATAACGCAGATGCCCAGGCAGGAAGGTCAGAGCCGCTTTACTCGAAAACTCCCAGCCAGACTGGGTTTCACCAGGACGGTTACGCCATGTCCAGTAGTTGAACTCAAGATCCGAAAGCAGACGACCGGACACCGGATCGACTTCGTTGCTACCCGCAAATGGTGAGCCGGTAGTTGCATAGGCTTCGGGCGAACCAATGCGTACCTTCTGACGATAGTAGGCCAGAGAGACGAAGGTGTCCTTATTGATATACCACTCAACGGAGGTGTTGTTTTTGGTCGCCGTATAGGGCTTCAGATCAGCATTACCAATGGCATTGCCTGCGCCGCTGCCACAGCCCATCAGCGAGATGCCGTCTTCATCATCTCCGCTACCAATATCGTCCTGAAGATCAGCCAGACGCTCGTCATAGGTACAGGTGCCGGCTGGCCAGATGCGGCTGACCGGTGGCCGCGCCACGGTCTTGGCCCAGTTGTAACGCACCACAAGCTGATCAGGCACAACCCATAAGGCCAGATTATAGCTGGGCAGCCAGTCACGGTACGTCTTCTCAACCGAAACCGCACGGTTGGCCGTAACGGTCGTCACATTGCCATAGCCCTCCAGTTCGTTCCAGTCACTGTTCTTATAGGTATAGTTCAGGTTCATGAAACCGGCGCCACGTACCTTGGACTCCACCATACGCACACCGAAGTTACCACTCAGGTCCATTTCAAACGGAAGCTTGTGCTCAAAACTGGCCATATAATAGGCCGCCGTAACCTGTTCAGTGGTTTCGTTAAAGTTCATCTCATAGAGGTTACCGTCACTGCCGCGACAGACCTTAAGGCAGCCGAGATTGTAGTTGAGTGTGGCCTCGGTCATAGAGAAGGCCTTTTCCACATCAATTGAATCCCAGAGCTGCATGCCATCGAAGCCACCGACGCCCGGCATGAACTCGCCTTTGTTCACGACATTGCTGGCTTCCATAATCTCAAGCCAGCGCTCTGGCGTAATGGTCTCAATACCGAAGCGCGATCCGGTACCGGTGCCCATTACCAGATCATACTGACAGCTGTTGGCCGCGGTGGTCGTGCTCTGGTTTTCACAGACACGCAGCCTGCCTGAGCTGGTCGAACCGGAACCGGGAACCGTTACCCCGTCTGCGGGACGTGAACTGGCGCCTTTCCAGACGCTGGTGGTCACGTCACGATAGCTGGCGCCCATCTTGAAGCTTGTGAAAAACGGAATGTCACGCAGTCGATAGGTGGCATCAAACTTGGCGGCATCTTCGCGTGTTTCCGAAATCTGCCCCTGAAAAATCAGGTTGGTTTCGCGCACAAGCGGCTGAGCGCTGTTGGACGCAGACAGACGCAGTGTGTTCGTCATATCCGTTTCATCGAACGTGTCAGGCGTCGTTACGTGCCAGACACCTTCGGAGTCCACGGCCATGTGCGTTACGCCATCAATGGTAAAGCCACGCGCCAAACGCTTGTAGGTGCGTTCAAATTCGCTGTCGCTACGGCTTGCCTGAAAATCAATTTTCAGGTCGCCCATTTTGAAGTTACCGCCCGTGAGGATGTAACGGCTGAACCAGTCTTCTTCGTGCGACAGGTTATCGTGGCTCATGGTCGCACCGGTGTAGGACAATGCCGTCACACGGTGATTATCAAGTTCGACACTGTCGGGATCAATCACGACGCCGGTGCCGACCATGTTGTTAAAGCTGCGCTGACGCTGGATATTTTGCGTGTCACGCCCCGTTTCGGTGTACTTCGCATAGACCGTCAGATTATCGTTGAGGCGATAGTCAAACCGGACGTCCCACGCCAGACGGTTTTCATATTTCGTGGTGTTCATGTAACGAATTTGCTCAGGCAAATAATCGTTCCACTGGTTCAGACAGGTTTGCTGTTCTCTGACACGCTGCGCGATGGCGGCGTTACGGCGGCCTGAGTTACTCATACCGATTGCCTGAAGGCCTGCTGCCGTCAGCGGGGCCAATGCCCCCGTCGTACAGTCTGCCTTTGTGTCTGCGGCCGCCGCCAGTGTCAGCAGTTCACGCGGCGTATAGGCGTTAAACGTACCTCCGCCATCAAGCCCCCAGGACGCACGCGGGTAGGTGCTGTTATAATAGGGCACCAGATCCGCTTCGGCACCACTCAGGGCGTCCGCATTCCAGCTAAAGGTCTTGTCTGCGCCTTCGTCTTCAAAGTCACGGCTCAGGATGTAACCGCGATTAGCACTGGCACCGGACGAGGTATAGGAATGGCTGTTGTTCAGGCGGCGCGAGGCGGACAGGTTGAAGATAACCCCCAGACGTCCTTCCATAAATTTCCGCGAACCAATCAGGTTGACGTTTGGCGTCCAGCGTTCACTGATCGAGTTGCGGTCAGCCGCAACACGCATCGAGAAATAAGGTTTCTTCAGGCTGAGGCTTGAGCGTGTATTGATCCGTACCGTGCCCCCCAGACCACCTTCGGTGATGTCAGGCGTATTCCCCTTGATGACATCGACACTTTCGATCAGGTCAGCGGGCAGTTCGCGCAAATCGGCCCCGCGACCCGCTGAATCGTCGCTGGTGGCAAGGCTGTAGCCACCCGCAGCGACGGACATACCGTCCATCTCGACACGCGTCAGATCAGCATCATTGCCCCGCAGTGTCAGGCCAACCCCTTCGCCCGTTTCATCGCGGTCAATGCCCATACCGGCAATACGTGAAATGGCTTCACTGAGGTTACTATCCGGAAACGCCCCTACGTCGTCGGCAATAATAGAATCCGAAGCCGTGTCCGAATTTTTCTTACGCTGAATGGCAGATTGCTGAGCCGCGCGCGCACCGATGACGACGATTTCAGTTACATTTTCTGTGTTTGCCGAAGGGGTCTGCGTCTGAGTTTGAGCCAATGCGCCGCCGCCTAAGGCCCCCGCAATCAGCGCAATAGCTGAACCGCCCATCAGATAGGTTCTGGCTATGCCCTTACTTTTGTTCCTCATAATTATCTCCGCGTGATGTGATAGCTGGGTGCGGGCGTGGAACGGAGTGGCCGCAAATATCAGGCAGAGGAGGGCGCAATGCCGCGCGACCTTAGCCAGCGCACATGCCTTACACCCATAAATTGTCTGACCTATTATTCCCTGCTCACTCCAGGCTCTTAGCCCGTCTTGTATTTTGTTTGACCATATTTTCCACAGCGCCATTTTTGTCAAGCCAAATATATCAGATAAGATAACATTGGCATGACAAATTACGCTTGCAGCACAAGGCCACTTCAACACACAGCCCCATCCAAATACGGCTATGGCGCGACGTCGCCGCATGCAAACTATTGATTAAAATTGACTAAATTTGCCGACCCGCCACTCAAACCATCCCGAATAATCAGCTGAGATCACAACTTCGGCCACGGTTTGGCCAGTCATGATTTTATGCGGACGTCAGAACAATTATTATTGAATTGCCCAAAAGTTAGCGCTAACATTTTGACAAACACGACAAGTTGCCTTACATCAATTGTCATATAATAATTGGGCGCGGAAGATTCGGCTTCTTAATGCCACAATAGATCGCTACTGAGGACAGGGCTTCATCGGGGTATTACACCACTTTCAGGCCAAACATTTCTGGATTGTTAGGTCATGGAACACAACACGTCGAACACTTCATTGCGGCTTTACCGTCGTATAGCCGATGAACTGGCCGAGATTATCAAGGGCGGTGAATTCCCGCCCGGTTCCCGCCTGCCGACCGAACGCGAACTGGCCGAAAGATTCAGCGTCAGCCGACCGACCGTACGCGAAGCCCTGATCGCGCTTGAAATTCTTAATATCGTTGAGATCCGCCACGGCTCAGGCATCTATGTACCCGAAGCCAGCACCTTACCAGTGCCAGCCAACGATTCCAGAGAAGACCTTGATGTCGGTGCATTTGAGCTTCTTGAGGCGCGCATTGTCATTGAATCCGGTGCGGTCGCTATTGCCGCAACACTGGCCACCGATCAGGACATAGCCGATCTGGACGACATTCTGGATCGCCAGAGACAGGCGGCAAATTATACCGAATTTGAAGCCGTGGATCGGGAATTTCATCTGCGCCTTGCGCGTATTACCAATAATGACCCACTGATCTACGTCATTGAAGACCTGTGGGAAATGCGCAGCCGCTCAAAGCTTGCGTCAACGGTCGATACGCGTGTGCGCGGCGGCGGCAAGGTTGATCGTGTTGAAGAACATAAAAAAATCGTCGATGCCCTCAGGGACAAAGACCCTAAGGCCGCCCGCAAAATGATGCATCAGCACCTTGAACGGGTAAGAGACTATATGTTGCGTGCGACCGAAATGGAGGAGATGCAAAAACTCCGCCGCCAGCAACAGTCGCTGCGCAAAGCCCTTTCGGAACGCATCATATATTAACCTGTGTTTGCGCTGGCTAAACCTGATCCGCCAGCACAAACCCAGAGCCCCACATTAGTTCCCCAAAGGCGTTTCACTGGTCAGACTCAGGCTGGGCGGAACCTTGAAATCTTTTTCCTGAGTGGGCTGTGCAGGATCATAAGCAGGCAAATCCTCTATCACCTCTGCGGCTATGGGTGCTTTGACATCTCTCAGGCCCTGCACCACAATCTTGGCCAGTTCGTAAGCGCCATAGGGGCTATGGTGCGTGCCATCCATCTTCGCATAGTCCGGCGTATGCATAAACAACGCACGCGCTTCCTTGGCGCCTAAGGCTTCGTACAACACCGCACTTTGGGCGTGCAGATCAATCAGATAGGCCCCTGACTGTTCCGCAGCCTCACGCGCCATTTGCGGAAACTGGCCATGCGTATCCCTGACCTTACCCCCTTCAAAGCGATTGCGGTGCACAGGGGTGACAATGACCGCCGTGCCGCCTTTGGCCTTCACCTGATTAGCCCAGTCAATCAGATTATCCCTGTACTTTTGCAGCTTGTCCTCGTCTTTGGATTTGGCATCGTTGTGGCCAAACTGGACGATAAAATAATCTCCCGGCTTCATTTCAGAGATGATCTTGTCAAACCGACGCGCACTTTTGGAGGAAAAGGTCGACTCACCGGACTGACCGTGATTGGCAACCGCTACAGTCGGCTTGAAAAAGCGTGGCAGCATCTGCCCCCAGGAAGCGAAAGGCTCACCGGACTGATCCGTCACGGTCGAGTCACCCAAAAGATAAACCGTCGGCACGTCAACGGGCTCAATACGAATCGATTGCACCGCCGGATTACCAACAAATTCGAGCGTCAGGCGCGAATCCCATGCCCAGACTTCTTTTCCGGTTTCACGCGCGTTCAACTGCACCTTACCGCCACCCGCTATCTCAGGCGTGCGCACATTCACAATGAAGCTTTTGGTGACGCTACGTTTAGCGGGCACCTGAACACGCTCAAGCATAAGGCGGCGCAATTCGGCCTTAACCGTTGTTTCCGAAGCCTTTTCGCCACCTAATGTGACAGTGACCTTATAGTTTCCGGGCGGTACATCTGTCGAAAAGTAGAAGGGCTTACCTTCGGCAGCACGCTTGGTCTGCGTCGGGGCAATACCTTCAAACCCAAAGCCTTTTTCAGAAGAATAGGCCGCCGCCCCTACAGAGACAAAGTCCGGCTTTGCCTTTTGCGCAAAATTGAACTGCCTGATCTCAGCCGCATAAAGGTTCGGTGCCCATAGGCTCAAAACGGCGATCGTCGAAATAATAAGTTTGCGCATGGGCTTTCTATGTACCTGTTGGTGATTTTTTGCAACTTTGATCACCAGATTAATGGTCATGCCAATTTAACGCAAGCCCCACCTTTGGTCAGATGAAAACGCCTAAAATCACCGATTTGAGTTGATTTTGACCAAAAACTAGCCCTAATGGCCTGACCAAAACTAAAATCATATGCCACAAGGACGTCATCATAAGGCTTTTTCTCCAGCGCTCGTTCGCGTGAAAACCGCCTGTGCGAAAGCACGATGACCAATCCCCTCAGACAGAATCATAAGATGATATATAGCCCTCCGACACGTCGTTCCTTAATGCAGATGGCGACCGCTTTTGGCGCTATCGCCGCTGTGCCAAAGGTCGCGCAGGCCTTTGAACACACGCCCAAAGCCTTGGTGACTAAACTCGACTGGATGGAAAAACGTCCACCATCCCGTTTCGATGGCACGACACTTGGTGTGCCTTGGCCAAAAGGGATGATAAAGGCCGGAACGTCGTTTCGTTTGGGTGAAATACCGGTTCAGTCATGGCCATTAGCCTATTGGCCGGACGGATCACTAAAATGGACAGGCCATGCCATAGCCGGTGATACAAAGGCGGCGGGGCGTGAAATCACTGTGGGTACGCCCGCTGCGCCGACTAACCGTATTTCGGTCACGCAAACCCTTAAGCAGGTTACGGTGACTTCCGGCGATCTGGTGTGGCAAATTCCGACTTCAGGCGCGCATCTGATTGCCTCCGCCAGCCGTGCAGGGCGTGAAACCCTGAAAGATTTGAGCTTGGTGGCCCTGACACAGGATCAGCCTGATCTGGATGCCACAGGCGCGGTGAAACAAACCCGCTACGTCAGCAATGTACAAAAGGTGACGGTCGAACAAAGCGGCCCCGTCCGCGCTGTTGTGAAAATTGACGGCCTTCACTCAGATGGTGCGCGTCAGTGGTTGCCCTTTTCGGTTCGGCTTTATTTCTATGCGGGTTCTGATCAGGCGCGTATCGTCCATAGCTTTGTCTATGATGGGGACGCGACCAAGGACTACATCCGAGGCCTTGGGGTAACGGCCAAAGCCCCTATGGCCGACCAAAGCTATGACCGTCACATCCGCTTTTCCGGCGAAGGTGAGGGCGTCTGGGGGGAGGCGGTTCGCCCCATAACCGGTCTGCGCCGCGATCCGGGTCAGGCCTATAAGGATGCGCAGGTGGCCGGCAAGGCGCTGCCGGACATTGCGGGAATGGATAAGGCCGTTTCAACTCGCCTGCAATGGATACCGGAATGGGGAGACTTTACGCTCACACAGCACACATCCGATGGCTTCAGACTTAAAAAACGCACACGCTCAGGCCATGCCTGGGTGGAGTCGAACTCTGGCACCCGCAGCAAGGGGCTGGTCTATGTCGGCGGTGCATCCGGAGGGGTGGCGCTGGGGCAAAAGGACTTCTGGCAGCGAGAAACAACGCAGTTGGATGTGCGTAATGCGCACACGGATATGGCCGAAGTGACGGCTTGGCTCTATTCCCCCGAAGCACCGGCCATGGACATGCGTTCCTATCGTTCGGTCGATGGCATGGAGACCTATGCCGCACAGGTAGAGGGGCTGAATATTACCTATGAGGACTACGAACCGGGCTGGGATTCAGCCTATGGCGTGGCGCGGACCTCAGAGCTGAATCTCTGGATACTGGACACAACGCCGTCCTATGAGGCCTTTAGCGGGATGGCCGAAAGTGTGGCCAATCCGGCGCGACTATCGCTGTCGCCTGCGCGCATAAAGGAAGCGGGTGTCTTCGGCTTCTGGTCACTGGTCGATAACTCAACACCTGCACGCAAGATCATCGAAGATCGTCTGAGCTATATGATTGAATATTATATGGCCGAGGTCGAGCAGCGACGCTGGTACGGGTTCTGGGATTATGGCGATGTCATGCATACCTATGACCCTGACCGGCATATGTGGCGATACGATATCGGCGGCTATGCGTGGGATAATTCCGAGCTCTCACCCGATCTCTGGATCTGGTACACCTACCTGCGGACAGGGCGTGCCGATGTGTTCAAATTTGCCGAGGCTATGACGCGTCATACCGGCGAAGTGGATGTCTATCATCTGGGGCCATGGAAAGGCTTTGGCACACGCCACGGCATCCAGCACTGGTCTGACTCCTCAAAGCAGCCGCGTGTGTCTTCGGCGGTCTATCGCCGTATCTATTACTATCTGACCGCCGACGAACGCGTCGGTGATCTGATGCGTGATCTGGTCGATTCCGAATATTCGCTGAAAAATGTCGATATTGCCCGCAAATTACCGCCGGAGCGTCAACGTGACATCCCCGAAGGCAAGGTTGCCGCAGGTTTCGGCACGACATGGTTTTCCTTTGCCTCGGCCTGGCTGTCCGAGTGGGAACGCACCGGTGATGTCCGCTGGCGTGACCGCATCGTAAGCGGATTAAACTCAATTGGTGAGATACCGCGCGGCTGGTTTGCAGGCAACGCGGTGTTTGATCTCAAATCGGGCCAGTTTATCGAGACAACGGACCGGATATCGGTGTCGCATCTCAACTCGGTGTTCGGGGCCGTTGAGATGAATATGGAGATACTGGAACTGGTTGATGCGCCCGCTTATCGAAAGGCATGGCTTGAATATTGTCGCTATTACAATGCCCCAAGCAAAGAGCTTGAGGCGCATCTTGGTAAGGCGGTCGGCGGACGTGGCCTCACCGAAGGCCATTCGCGCCTGACGGCCTATGCTGCCCATATGGAGCAGGACAAGGCTCTGGCGCTCAGAGCATGGGCCGAACTGTTTACCAGACAACGCCAGCAGGGCGATCGCAAACTGACCGATCGGGCCAAGCCTGTTTCCGGCCCGCATGTGTTGCGGCCCCTCAACGAAGATCCGACACTTTCGACCAATGGCGTATCACAATGGGGCTTGGCGGCGATTCAGAATCTGGCGCTTGTCGGGGATTATCTTGACGAAGCCGCGCAACGTGCAAAAATCATATAACCTTCACTGACTGACAACGTGCCTCTGATGAAAAAACACATCCTGCCATTGGCAATCTGCCTGTCGCTTATGTCATTGCCTGTGGCCGCTCAATCAGCTCCTGAGCCTGTTTTCCTGCCGCTCCCCAAGTCCGAAACGCCGGTTTCCGTTACGGATGCCGATGTCCGGCGCAAAACGGCTCAGGTCAGGCTGCGTAAAATTATTCTGGTAGGCGATTCTACCGTTCAGTCAGGCAGTGGGTGGGGCGGGGCCTTCTGCGCCTTCAATACCACGCCCTATGTCACTTGCGTTAACATGGCTATCGGCGGGCGTTCCACTTTCAGCTACCGTGCCGAAGGGAGTTGGGACTACGCGCTTAATGAAACGCGACAGCCTGACTTTGCTCAGGTCTATGTCCTGATCCAGTTTGGTCATAATGACCAGCCGGGAAAACCGGGACGCTCAACAGATCTGGACAGCGAATATAGCGAAAATCTCAGGCAATATGTCCGTGATGTTCGCGCCGCCGGTGCCATACCTGTGCTGGTGACGCCGTTAGTACGCCGGTCTTTTGTCAATGGATCATTGCAGGATACACTCTATGCCTGGGCCGATCAGGTGCGCGCCGTAGCCAAAGAAATGGATGTGCCGCTGATTGATCTGCACGCCACTTCATTAGCCAGCGTACAGGCCATGGGGCCGGTCGACAGTCTTGAACTGTCGCAAAAGCGGCCCTCAGTTGAAGTCATCGAGGCCGCAAAGACCGGTACGTCTGCCGGTGCATTTATCCCCGGTGCTGCCCCTGCGACAAGCACCGAAGTCGCTGTAACCGGACAACAGGCACCTGCTGTCACCTTCGATTATACGCATGTGGGGGAAAATGGTGCCAAGCTGTTTGCCAGACAGGTGGCTGCCGAACTGGTTAAGGTCGTGCCGGATTTGCACAAGCGAATTGTGCCTTAGGAACGGGTCATGAAATCTCTATATTTTGCTGTTTTTGCGATTATTTTGCTACCTTTTCACGCTCCCGCCCAGAGCTTCGATGTGGCGATTACGGTGGATGACCTGCCGCTGCAGGGCCAGTTACCGGTCAGTATGACACGGCTGGAAGTGGCTGAAAGTTATCTAAAAACCCTCAAAGCGCATAAGGTGCCCGAAGCCTATGGCTTTGTTAATGCCAGCAAGATTGAAGGCACGCCGGATGGGGACGCCGTACTCGACCTCTGGCGGTCTGCAGGCTACCCGCTGGGCAATCATGGCTATACCCATATGAACCTGAATCGCGCGCCGTCTCTGGCCGACTGGATCAAGGATATGGAGATCAACGAACCGGCCATTTCCAGCCGTATGGCTGGCGAAAACTGGCGGGTTCTGCGCTTTCCCAATCTGGCCGCCGGCGGGGTGAGGGGCGAACGCCACGAAGGGGCGCATGACTGGTTGCGCACCAATAATTACAGTGTCGCCGAAGCCACCTTGAGCTTTAGTGACTGGGCCTATGCGGCGGCCTATGTCCGCTGTCTGGAAATGGGTAATCATGAGGCGATCAGGTCTATGGATACGCAGTATATCCAGCAGATTGATGATGGCATTGCCCACATGAAAGCCCTGTCAAACCGCAACTATGGACGCGTGATCCCGCAGGTTCTTTTGACACATCTCAGTCCGTGGAGCGCACGCACTTTGCCTTGGGTTATGGAGCGTCTTGAGGCCGCTGGTGCACGCTTTGTCAGCCTTGCCGAGGCACAGTCAGATCCGGCCTATAACGAACCGGGACAAGGCAGCGGCATGATGATGGAACGCGCCGCTAAACGTCTGGGAACCGACACCGCCGATCTGCCACGCATGGCCGGTGTGAACAATCTCGCGACCCTGTGTTTGCCTTGATTTATTGCGGACATTGAACGCAGGAAAAAGCGGCCCCTCAATTTCCCATAAGATTTATTATGCGAATTTGTTCCACCAATCGGGTGCGTGCTAACCAATAAATATCACAGACAGGCATACCGCCGCCCCCGCAATAATTGCGCACGCCATGCTATATGTTTGTGCAGCTCTAATATTTTCTGATCGCACAGATCGATAAGTTACAAGCGTCAGATACCCAAACACAATTGGCGCAATCATGAGAAAAATCAGCGCAAATTTGTGCTGTGGCGTGACCACATTATACCACATCCCGCCGAATGCAGAACCTGAAACAAGCAGGCTCACAAAGGCAGATATTACAAAACAAATCACACAAAATATCACATAGATATAATGCATTGCTAATCGCGCCTCTTTCCTGTGTTTGGGCGGTTGCCGGTTATGTCCGGTGCATCGAATGCACCGATGCACACTATCCATCCTTTTAATTGCAGTTCTGTATTATTCAGACCCTATTATGAACCAGAATATTCGCGAGATAAGACGTCTCGGAACCGGTAAAGATTAATAAGAAACGGATATCTGGCTACCTCCCCTATTTCAGGTCAGTATGTCCGCATTTCAGGTAAAGAATTCTGGATTATGATGAAACAGAAAACAAAGTTGACCTATCTGGCGTTGGGTCTGATCGCCCTTGTGGTCGCAGGCTTTGGCATAAAAGCTGTATTTTTTTCAAAACCTAAAGAGCCGCCTGTCATCACTGCCGAAGTTACTCGCGGCGATGTCGAACGCACTGTCCTTTCGACCGGTGCCCTTGAGCCTTACACGCTGGTCAGCGTCGGTGCCCAGACCTCTGGTCGTGTCACGTCTCTGAAGGTCGATCTGGGTGACGAGGTCAAAAAAGGCGACCTGATTGCCGAAATCGATTCCGCTACACAAAAGAACGCGCAACAGACGGCTTTGGCACAGATTGCCTCTGCCCGCGCACAACGGGCACAGGCCGAAGCCACTCAGGAGCAGGCTAAACGCGAATATGAGCGCCAGAAGCGCCTCTTTGCGGCAGATGCCGCCTCCAAAGCCGATTATGAGAGCGCCGAAACCGCTTACAAAACGTCCGTAGCCTCAGTTCGCGCCATTGACGCGCAGATCGCTCAGGCCGAGGTTTCCCTGTCAACGGCTGAGGTTAATCTGGGCTACACCCGCATTACCGCTCCCATCGATGGCACGGTTCTGGCGGTGGTGACCAAGGAAGGTCAGACGATCAACGCCAATCAGACCACCCCGACGATCATCAAGCTGGGGCAACTGGGGCGCATGACCATCAAGGCGGAAATTTCCGAAGCCGATGTCATTCGTATCAAGCCGGGCATGGAGGTCTATTTCACCATTCTCGGCGATTCCAAGCGTAAGTACCGTGCCACCTTGCGTTCCATTGCACCGGCTCCGGTCAGCATCGAGACAACCGACAGCATAACCGCTTCTACCGCCTCCTCGGCTATCTATTACAACGGCATATTCGACGTGGATAATGCCGACGGCGTACTGCGTACATTCATGACCGCTCAGGTGCATATTGTCCTTGAGCAGGCGCGTGACGTGATGACCATACCGGCCACGGCTCTGGGGCAGGCTGCAGAAGACGGCAGCTATACCGTCAGGGTTCAGGACAAGTCCGGCACCTTAAGCAACCGACGCATTACGGTCGGCGTCAATGATGGCACCAGCGTCGAGGTCAAGTCCGGCCTGAAGCTGGGGGAAAAGGTTGTCACCGTCGATGCCGCCACCGCTGGCCCCGGCGACACAGGCCAGATGCGCCCGCCGCGCATGGGCGGATTGTAAGGGAGGCGCCGACATGATGCCCCCCGTACTGGAGGTTAAGGGCCTGCGCCGCGAATTTCCCGCGGGCGAAAGCACCATCACCGTTCTCAAGGATATTGACCTGACCATTGGGGCCGGTGAGATGGTCGCCATAGTCGGTCAGTCGGGTTCCGGCAAATCGACCCTGATGAACATATTGGGGTGTCTGGATCGTCCGACCGGTGGTCTTTATACAGTTGACGGACGTGAAACCGGACGTCTGGCGCCAGACGAACTGGCGGAGCTGAGGCGCGAACATTTCGGCTTTATTTTCCAGCGTTACCACCTTCTGGGGGATTTGACGGCCCTTGGCAATGTCGAGGTGCCCGCCATATATGCCGGCGTACCCGCTGCTGAGCGTAAACACCGTGCCGGCGCCCTGCTTGAGCGCCTTGGTCTGGGCGAGCGTACGCATCACCGTCCGGGTCAGCTATCCGGCGGTCAGCAACAACGCGTCTCCATCGCCCGCGCCCTGATGAATGGTGGCGAGATCGTACTGGCCGATGAGCCGACGGGGGCGCTTGATACCCGTTCCGGCGAAGAGGTGATGGCTATTCTCAAAGGGCTGCATACCGCAGGCCATACGGTCATCATTGTTACGCATGATAAGGCGCTGGCCGAACACTGCGATCGGGTCATCGAAATCCGTGACGGTGAAATCATCGATGACCGCAAAGGACACGGCAGCGGAGTCAGCGAAAGCGAAAGCCTGCCCGAAGTCCGTCAGGGCGGTGCAGGCGGTTTCGGTGCCTGGCTGGACAGCTTCAACGAAGCCTTTCACATGGCCATGCTGGCCATGCGCGCCCATAAGCTGCGAACCTTTCTGACCATGCTGGGGATTATCATCGGCATTGCCTCGGTGGTTTCTGTGGTCGCCCTCGGCGAAGGTTCCAAACAAAAAGTGCTGGAACAGATTGCCTCCATTGGCACCAACACGCTGGATATCATGCCCGGTTCGGGTTTCGCCGATATGCGCTCAGGGGCGGTGCGAACGCTTGTGGTCGGTGATGCCGATGCCCTGATGCGTGAGCCCTATGTCGATTCCGTTACGCCTGCGGTGTCCACATCGAAAACCGTGCGCTACGGTTCAGTGGCGGCCACCGGCACCATTCAGGGGGTCGGCGCGCAATATTTCCGCGTTAAGGGCCTCAGTGTTGAGACCGGACGCCTGTTCAGCGAAGATGATGTTTCGGCTTTGGCTCAGGATGTGGTGATCGATCAGAACACCGTCACCACCCTGTTTGCCTCACGTGCCGATCAGGGCATCGGACAGGTCATCATGCTGGGGGCTACGCCGGTGCGGGTCATTGGCGTGCTTAAGGCCTCAACCGGTGGCTTTGGCATGAATACCTCAAGCATGAATATCTATATGCCCTATACGGCCGTAAATGCCCGCATGCTGGGCACCAACACGCTGCGGTCGATCACGGTACGCGTCAAGGACGATACCGAAAGCACAACCGCCGAAGCCGGTGTGACGCGCTTGCTGACCCAGCGCCACGGGACCAAAGACTTTTTCATCATCAATACCGACCAGATACGTTCGACCATTACCGCCACAACCCAGACCCTTACCCTTCTGATTTCCACCATTGCCATCATCTCACTGGTGGTTGGCGGGATCGGGGTCATGAATATCATGCTGGTTTCGGTAACTGAACGTACCTCGGAAATCGGAGTGCGTATGGCGGTGGGTGCGCGACAGCGCGATATACTGCAACAGTTCCTGATCGAGGCCATACTGGTGTGCCTCATCGGTGGGGTTCTCGGCATCGGGGCCTCATTGCTGTTCGGCATGATCTTTCCGCTGTTTGGCACAGACTTCAGGCTGGTCTATTCCACCGGTTCGATTGTCGCTGCCTTTGTCTGCTCAACCCTGATTGGCGTCGTGTTCGGCTTCCTGCCCGCCCGCTCTGCGGCCCGCCTTGACCCCGTCACTGCCCTTTCAAGAGACTAAGCCGATGCGTTTTATTCTGCCCGTAAAAACCACTACCCTGCTTTTGCTGAGCGTATCGGTCATAGGCCTCAGCGGTTGCCTGTCGACGCCATATGAGCGGCCGGCCCTCTCCTATCCTGAGACCTATCCGCACACCGCCCCGAACAGCGGCAGCTATCAGGCAACAGACAAGTGGTGGGAAAGCTTCAACGACCCCGAGCTCAACAGCCTTGTCGAAGCGGTTCTGGCGAAGAACAATAATCTGGCGGCTGCCGGTTATCAGTTGCAGCAGGCCCGTGCACGCGCAGGTGCGACACGCTGGGACAGCCTGCCGGTCGCCTCAGGCAGTCTGGGGGCCAATCAGGGATATGACAGTGACGGTTCCACCGGTGATGCCGAATATAGCGCCCGCGTATCCCTAAGCTACGAGGCCGACCTGTGGGGCCGGTTACGTGCCTCACGCAATGCCGCCGAGTGGGAGGCCACGGCCACAGCTGAAGACCTTGAGGCCACGCGCCTGAGCCTGATCGGCAGCACTACAAGCCTGTACTGGCAAATCGCCTACACCCATCAACGTATCGCCTCGGCCCGCGAAAGCCTGAGCTATGCCGAAAAAACCTATCAGCTTATACAGGCGCAATATGATGCCGGTGCGGTATCCGGCATTGAGCTTGCCGAAGCCGGACAAAACCTCAACACCCAGCGCAACAGCCTGAGCCAGCTTGAACAGGAGCAGGTTGAAAACCGCGCCAGCCTGAGCCTGCTGCTTGGGGGGGAATTCTGGCCGGAAAGCCGCGAAGCCACCACCCTGCCCCAAACGGTTCTGCCTGATCTGGCACCGGGTCTTCCGGCCGAATTACTGGGCCGTCGCCCTGACCTTAAGGCGGCCGAATGGCGTCTGAGGGCGACACTGGCGGATGTCGATGCCGCGCGCGCCGCCATGTATCCGACCTTGAGCCTGACCGCTTCGGGCAATGGCGCAAGCACAGAGCTGTCTGATGTCCTGAAAAATCCCGTCGCCACATTGGGGGCAGGCCTGACCCTGCCGTTTCTCAACTATCCGCAGAATAAACTGAATGTCGCGGCGGCTCAGGCAGGCTATGGCGTGGCCGCCAGCAATTTCCGTCAGACCCTTTTGCAAGCCCTGACGGAAGTGGACAATGCCCTGTCCGCCGGACAACATCTGTCTGCGCAGGGCAACCATCTCAGGGACACGCTCAACGCCGCACAGAAGGCGGAAGCCCTCTATGCCATCCGTTACCGCGAAGGAGCCGTAAGCCTCAGAATCTGGCTTGATGCTCAGGAAAAGCTTAGGGCCGCGCAACTGGCCTATGACAATAACCGGCTGTCACAACTGACCAATCGCGTGACCCTTTATCAGGCGCTAGGCGGTCAGTGACCGCCCTATTTATTACGCTCTAACGCCAGAAGGGATTGCGTCGTCCCGAACGCCAGCGCCGAACCCACAGGTCGTAATAAACCTTGAAACCGGTGCCGCACATGACCAGCAAGGCAATCCCCATCAGGACGCTGATGATCCGGCCCACTGTCCCGAATGAATAACCCGCATGCAAATCCTGTAGCAGCAGATGCCAGTCTGTGCCGCGTTCAGGTACCGGAATAACCGCGCCGGTATGTGCGTCTATCAGCAATTGCGGGCCAAAAGGGTCCCCTGCCCCTATGGTCGCCTGAGCACCCCCGTCCTTAAAGCTCAGTTCAATGCGCTGCACCTTAAGCTCAGGCGCCTGTGTGTGCGCCGTATCGACCACGCGCGCGACCATCTGCTGCAACTCTGGTGTCTCAGGTAAGGTCGAAGTTTCCGTGCCTTTGGACGCGTGCTGCCCCGGCGGGGACTTACCTGACAAAACCAGATCCAGTTGCAGGGCAATGCCCGTTATAGCGATGAAGATAAAAACGATTGCGGTCGGAAACCCGATCCATCTGTGCCACTGCCGCATGTTGCGTCTCCCTTATTTTGTTATTGCCTCAGGCCCAAAGAGGCCCTGCCAAATGAAAAGACCCCGCCACATGGCGGGGCCTCACAGCTCTCTTAAGGGCAGCTTTACTCAGGGGGAGTCTGATCGCAGTTGCAGTAAGAGAAGGTTTCTTTGAAGGTATAGTAAGGCTCAGGCAGTTGCGGATAGATGATGCCCGGACGCTCTGGCGTAAACAGCGGGTAGGAGTATTTGGGCTTCAGGAAGCCTGGTGGCAGTTCGGTGATGCGTTCACCCGCCTGCACAAGGGTCTCCTGAGGCTTGCGTTCGCCCTTGGGCGGCAAAGTTTCACCGGGCTTGAGCGACAGAGGGTCGGTCCAGTCTTCGGGCAGGCTTGGGACAAAGTCATAGGCCATCTGAAGATGCCAGATTTTCCAGACTCCGTTTTCCTTTACGAAATCACCGGCGTATTTTTCCCAGAAAAATGTTCCGCCTGCACGCGCGCGGCCATCCTCGATACGGGTAAACAGGCCGATGCCCGGTGAATACCACACGCCCTTGGCGGTCTTGCCGTCGCCAGCCACTTCGATAATGGCGGTCGTGTTGGTGTGCATGGCCCATTCATGGCCTGCGCCATAGTTGGCCGGAATGTCCTTCACCGAAGGATCAGTTGCCGACAGCGCCTTAAGGGCCTTTTCGCGATTACGCTGGTTTTCCTCACCATAGGCACCGCGAACCACCTCAAGGCCGTTCATGACCCACATCGGGCTGGCGAAGGTCGCCGTGGACGCATATTTGCCGTTCCGGCTGACCCACAGGGCGTCGACCTCCTCAAGGTTCATGCCCGCCGCATGGTAATAGGCATGCTTGCTCATGACATTCTGAACCTGAAGCGCGGCATAGGCGCGCTCGCCTTCGGAAATTTCGACGCGCGGCGATTGCGCATAGACGAAGGACGTGGATGTCGCACACCCTAATGACAGCGCCAGCACCAGCGCCTTAAAGGTTGATGATACCATTATATTGCAGTCTCCCTTTTTGTTCATACCCTTGGCGATCAATCGTCCTGACTGATCGTCCCTGCACGTCTTATTTATAGATTGAGCGTGCGGTTATTATCGGCGATACTACAGACATTGCATGCGCATGCAATCGCATTTACAATCCGCCCTATGGACATTTCAGATAGACGCTATCGATTTTCGCAATCCGAAGATTCAGACCTCAAGAATACGCAATGACGAAACCAGACAAAGGCCCCGACACCCTATCGCCCCGCAGCCATCCGGCCAGCCAAAGACCCAGTGGGCGCATGGCCACAGCCTATGATGTGGCGGAACTGGCCGGCGTATCCCAGTCTGCGGTTTCGCGCACATTCACCAGCGGGGCCAGCGTATCGGAATCAACGCGCGCCAAGGTGCTTAAGGCCGCCAAAGCCCTGAAATACCGGCCCAATCAGCTGGCGCGCACGCTGATGACCAACCGCTCCTATATTATAGGCGTCGCCGTCACCCACATTGAAAACCAGTTTTATCCCAGAGTTCTGGAGCAGCTTTCGGCGGCACTACGTCTTGAAGGGTACCGGATTTTGCTGTTTGTCACCCAAGGCATTGCCGACTTTGATCCGGCGCTTGATGAACTTCTGAAATATCGCGTTGATGCGCTTATACTGGCCTCAACCAGCCTGTCTTCGGGGCTGGCCGAGGAATGCCGCAATATGGGCGTGCCGGTTATCATGTTTAACAACATAGACACGGCTAGTACGATCCCCAGCATCTCCGGTGACAATATCAATGGTGCGCGTACCGTTGCGGCGTTTCTGGTGGCCGGCGGGCACAAGCGTTTCGGCTTCATCGCCGGTGCCGCAGATTCTTCCACCAGCCGTCTGAGAGAGCAAGGCTTTACCGACTATCTCAAAAGTCAGGACTGCGCTCCGCCTCAGCGTCTCTATGCCGACTTTCGCTTTGATCTGGCCATGCAGGCCATGCGCAGCCTCCTCGATTCGCCTGAAAGGCCGGACGCCGTGTTCTGCGCCAATGACCATATGGCACTGGCGGCCATGCAGGTTGCCCGCGACGAGGCAGGCCTGAAGATCGGGGAAGAGATTTCCATTACAGGCTTTGACGACAGCGCTATATCCGCCTGGCCTGCCTTTGGGCTGACGACCTATTCCCAGCCGGTTGACCGCATGGTGGAGCAGACAATGGCAATGCTGCGTAAGGCCCTGTCTGACGATAAGGCCGAAATTGCCCCTGAGATTGTTTCAGGTCAACTGATCATCCGATCCTCAGCCAGAATCCCCTCACCCGACAAATGGCCAATGGATTCTGACGCCATTTCAGCCGATCCGGCCTGACGATCCGTTTTACGGATTCCAGTCATCCAAATAATCAATCGATGACGATGGCGCTTAAGACTTGCATGCGCATGCAAAACGATTAACCTCACCTCAAGGCCAAAGATACCGGCCGCACAAATAAAACAAAAACAGGGTGACTTCCGCAACGCAAACCAAACATCAAACCGCACTTAAGCGGTGTGATGTAGGCGGTTCGGCAGACCCGAAACAATAAGAAAACGGGACAGGGAAAAATGAAAAAGATACTTATCGGCACAACGGCGCTTTGTGCACTGGCGGGCGCTTCGCAAGGGTTCGCTCAGACAACTCCGGTTGATGAAAACGGCATTGTCGAAGTGGTGGTTACCGCTCAGCACCGCCGCGAAAGCGCGCAGCGTGCGCCTTTGGCCATTACCGCCATCAGCGGCGACGAAGCCCTGAAACAGGGTAAGACCACGGTATCCAGCGTGCTTGATGATACCCCTTCAGTTGTGATCCAGAACACCCCTCAGGGCGGTCAGGTTTTCATCCGCGGCGTCGGTGCCAATGGTGATTCCAACTGGGTCGATCCGGCCGTGTCGCTGATGCTGGATGGGGTCTATACGGGACGCTCCGAACTGGTTCTGTCTAACATGTACGATGTCAGCCGCGTCGAAGTGCTGCGCGGCCCGCAAGGCACCCTTTATGGGCGTAACGCCACCGGCGGTACAGTCAATGTCGTGACCAATGCGCCCGGCGACCAGTTTGGCGGTGCGGTCAATATGCAGGTGGGCAACTTCAATCTCCGGCACATAGATTTTGCCGTCAACCTGCCGATCAGCGATCAGTTTGCGATACGTGTGGCGGCCTTGCGTGAAACGCGCGACGGCTATTTCAGCAATAACGGGCGCGCTTCTGATGCGTCAGGTGTACGCCTTAAAGCCCTATACCGCCCCAGCGATCGTATTTCGCTGCTCGGCACCATTGATCATTATAAAAACGATGGTGATGGCGTCACGACTGTGCCTCGTGAGTATGATTCCTCGGTTCCGCCGTTCGTCACCTGGCGCACTGACTATTCCGATCCGTGGGAAGTGGACCCCCTTCACCCTGCTGACGAACAAAGGCTCAAATTCACCACCTATGCCCTGCAAGGGGATTTTGATCTGGGCTTCGGCACATTGACCGTTATTCCGGCGGTCAGCAAAAGCTCACGCTATGTGAATGGTAATCTGGTTGTCGGTACGGCTATTCCGGGCAATATCGAAGCCAATACATGGGAAGAAACGCAAAAGACCCTTGAGGTCAGACTCGCCTCACCGGAAACCTCGCGTATTAAGTGGGTTATGGGTCTTTATGCCTATGACTCGGATAACTACCAGACGGGCAAGGCCCCTTCCACGACGCCGGTCACCTACGAATCCTATGACATGCGGGTGCCTGCCACCTCCTATGCGGCCTTTGCCCAGTTGACCTATCCGGTCAGCGATGCACTGAGGCTGACGGCGGGCCTGCGCCACACCAAGGATGAGAAAAACTTCAATTACGGCATCAAAAGCCTGATCGGCAGTTATGACAGCGGCCTGCAACAGGTAACCGCCTCCTATGATGCCACCACCTATAAGCTAGGCGTGGAATATGACCTCAGCGCGCGGTCACTGTTCTACGGACATATTGCATCCGGCTATAAGGCCGGTGGCTATTCTACCTCTCTGATCCCCCCCGGTTCCTATGAGCCTGAGGAACTAACCGCCATTGAAATCGGCAGCAAGAACCGCCTGTTTGAAAACCGTCTGCAACTGAATGTCGCCGTCTATCATTACGAATACGAAAACTATCAGATTCAGTATCCGGTCTATACCGCCCCGTCACCTAATCCCGATGACGCTGAAGGTACCGTCGGCTTTGCGCAATATGTGCTGAACGCCGACACCGGCACGAACAAGGGCGCAGAACTTGAGGCGCGTTACCTGTTCCCGACGGGCACGATTGTGCGCTACGGCTTCACCTATACCGACGCCCGTTATGGCAAGATGAACAGTGCCGATCTGAGCTATCTGGATGATACGGCGGTGATCAATACGCCTAAAACCACCCACAGTCTGGGGCTAACCCATGATGTGCGTCTGTGGGCAGGGATTGTGACCATGGATATTCAGACCAAGTGGTCAGAAGGCTATCGCATTGGTCTTGATCGCGGCCTGCCGGGCGGGGATCAGAACCTGTATCAGCCGTCCTTCCGTCGAAGCGATCTGCGCGTCAGCTATGTGCCGGATCAGGGACAATGGAGCCTAGCACTTTGGGGTCGCAATCTGGAAAACGAAGCGCAGCTGACTCAGGCCCTGCCGTTCGGACGTGTTCAGATTTCCAATCCGCGCACCTTTGGCCTCAATCTCAGCACCAAATTCTGATTGGAAAAACCCATGACCCGTTTTCATATTTCCACTTACCTGAGCGCACTTCTGATTGCCGCTTCCGGCGTGTCAGCCTGTGCCTCGCCGCCCCCGCCTATGGCTCAGTCCGGCGGTAAGCCGCTGGATATATCGCCACTGGTTCAGGAGGTGGATGTCAACAAGGATGGCTGCATGAGCGCCGAGGAGTGGTTCGGGAAATCCCTGCCCCGCTCCGCCTATGACATGCTCAAGGACGAGCGTGGGTGCGTCACCCATAAGGCCATGACAACCACACCGGCACCGGGTGATATCGACATGAACGGTGACGGCAAGCTGACGGTTTCTGAAATGGTCGCCTATGACAAGAAAGGCCCGCCTGCCGGGCCTCCCCCTCAACAGTAGCCCTAAGGAATAAGCTGTTGATATTCGCAGAGCCAATATCACCTATTGCTTCGATAGTTTTGACTTTCCTCCGCTAAAGGCAATTATCGCTACGGCACAACGGCCTAAAAAAACAAAACGACTTGGAGGATAAATTGGTTACACGCACCCACACATTGCGGGCATTTCTGCTCGCCGGTACGGCCTCAGGCCTGATGTTCGCATCCGCCGCCGTGGCTCAGAACACAGGCGAAACCGTCGAAGAAGTTATCGTAACGGCCCAGAAGCGTTCGTCATCGCTGCAAAAGACGCCTCTGGCCATTACCGCACTTTCGGCGCAGGAAGTCTCGGCCAAGGGCGTCACCGGCGTCACCGAAGCCGTGAAGTTCATCCCGTCCGTACAGGTCAACCAGACCAATACCGGCAGCGGGTTTTACATTCGCGGCATCGGCTCACGTAATGCCGGTAACCTGCCGGATTCACCGGTCGCCACCATGATTGACGGCGTGCTGATTCAACGCACCGAACTGATCAGTCAGGGCTTTGCCGACCTGAACCGCATCGAAGTTCTGCGCGGCCCGCAAGGCACCCTCTATGGCCGTAACGCCAATGCCGGTGTGGTGAACATCATCACCAATGATCCTCGTCTGGGAGAATACGGTGGTTCGGTCAGCCTTCAGGCCGGCAATTATGATGCCCTGCGTACCGAAGGTGTCGTGAATATCCCTCTGGGTGACAAGTGGGCCGTGCGCGCGGTTTACGCCAGCAATGACCATGATGGTTACCTGTCTAATGGCCTGATGGACGCCGGTGAACAAATGGCGCGCCTTAAGGTGCTTTATAAGCCACATGACGATTTCAAGCTGTTGCTGGGCATCGAGTCAGACAAGGTCGACAGCCACGGGCCGGGCAATGTGCTTCTGCCGACCTCAGGCCGCAAGGACCCCTGGCAGGCGCCGGATTATTCCAGCCTCTATACCATTCCGACCGGCGACCCGATCTATTGCAATCCAAAATGCGAAGGCATTTTCGACGTCGATAATACGCGACTATTTGCGCAGGCAGACTGGTCTCTGGGCTTTGCCAATCTGACCGCCATTGCCTCACGTCAGGATTTTGAGCGCGAATATGCCCAGCCCTTCTCCGGTCTGTGGGAAACCGATACCCTGCCGGTGACGCAGGACAGCCTTGAGCTGCGCTTAAGCTCGCCCGCCAGTTCGGCCATCAGCTGGGTCGTCGGTGCCTACTGGCTCGACTATGATGGCGGTGGTGAAATCAAGCGCAACTACACCTTCGATCAATTGACCGAACTGCGTGAAAACAGCGCCAAGTCCGAAGCCCTGTTCGGGCAGATCACCTATCCGGTGACGCCGTCCCTGCGGCTGACCGGTGGCCTGCGCTACACGAAGGACGAACTGTCGAGCGTGTCGGCATCCGGCACCTTAAGCGGTGGCATTACCGATGTCGGCACTCAGGTTAAACAATCCTACGACAAGGTCACGCACCGCGTCGGTATTGAATATGATCTGGCACCGAACAGCCTGATCTATGCGTCCCATTCTACCGGCATCAAATCCGGCGGCGTCAATGCCAACGGCTTTGGCTATGAGCCGGAAGAAATCACCGCGATCGAAGCCGGTATCAAGAACCGCTTCCTCAACGGTCGCCTGATGGTCAACATCGATGCCTATCATTACGATTACACCGGCTATCAGATGTCCTATTACTACTATATCGGGCAGGTGCCGACCTTCCTGACGGCAAACGTCGATGGCAAGACCAAGGTCAATGGCCTTGAGATCGAAAGCCAGTGGCGCGTCACGCCAAAGGATCGCCTGACGGCCACATTGTCGCTTCAGAAGTCCAAGTTTGGTAATGCCGAAATTGCGGCTTCGTGTGACCCGACAGGGGCCTGTACGACCGAAGAACTGACCGGACGCTCCTTGCCAAGAGTGCCGGAAACCACCTTGACCGTCGGTTACGAACGCACATGGGATCTGTCGGATGGCGCAGTGGTACGTGGTGGCGTCAACGCACAATGGAAAGAAGGCTACGAGGTCGACATCCTCACCTTCAACCATTCCACCACCAAGTCCTACAGCCTGTGGAACGCCAATGTCAGCTATGACGCGCCGGATGGTAAATGGTCCATCGGGGCCTATGTGAACAACATCACCGATACGGCGGTGCTGGAGCAGGCGAATACCGCAGGGCCGGTTGATGTCTATGGGGTCATTGGCACGCCCCGAACCTATGGCCTGCGGCTTACCGGTCACTTCTGATAAGATCAGAAGCGAAAGGCCGGATACCCTGCCCGCCAGCCCGCCGGATTACCGGCGGGCTGAACCGTTGGAGTTTTGAGATGAGTAACCTTCAGTACTGGCATCATCACGGGGGCGTAAGTGTTCCCGACCTTGATGAGGCGATCAAATGGTACAGTGAAAAACTGGGATTTAGTGTCGAAGCGCGCTTTGACATACCGCCCATACCGGCCGAGGTCGCCATGCTGGTCAACGGTGATCTGCGTATCGAGCTGTTTGAAGTCCCCGGTGCGGCCCCTCTGCCGCCGGAACGTCGCCAACCTAACACCGATGTCAAAACGCACGGCAACAAGCACATGTCCTTTGCTGTGGCCTGTGTTGAGCCCTTTGCCGAGGAACTCGAAAAACGCGGTGTCGATATCGTGTGGGTTCGCCGGTTCGAATTCGGGGCCAATATCTTCATCCGCGACATAGCCGGCAATCTTATTGAGTTTGTCGAATCTCCGGCATTGACCGGAAAGCCTTCCTCTCTTTAATTCCAATCAGAACGAGTGACCCATGTCAGGCGAATTATCAGTTTCCCCACCCGCCGCCGAACGCACCTACGCCCCCGGCTATGGCCGCTTACAGGGGAAGGTTGCCATCGTTACCGGTGCCGGAAACGGCATCGGGCAAGGCATCGCCCTGATGTTTGCCCGTCAGGGCGCTCAGGTCGTCGGCGCAGACATTGATACCGCCGGACTGGCGGAAACGGTTGCCACCGCGCGCGCCGAAGGCTTTGAGATTGACGCACAGTCCCCCGTTGACCTGATGACCGAAGACGGCGCGCAGGCGCTTATTGACCACACGGTTGCGACCTATGGCGGCTTTGATTGTCTGGTCAATGCAGCGGCGATTGGGATTTTTAAATTCATGGATGACCTGACCTATGCTGACTGGCGGCGGACAATGGTCGGTGAGCTGGATATTGTGTTTCTGGCGCTCAAAGCCGCCTGGCCACATCTTAAGGCCCGCGGAGGCGGCTCTATTATCAACTTTGCCTCGGCCAATGCCTATCATGCACTGGAACAGTCGGGCGCACTGGCGCACTGCGCTGGTAAGGGTGGTGTTCTGGCCATGACACGCCAACTGGCTATGGAAGGCGGCGTGCATAATATTCGCGCCAACACCATTTCACCGGCCCTGATTGTCACCAAGGCCACATCTGAGCCGCTCAAAAATCCGGCATTTGTCGAAAATGTTCTGGCCAAGGGCATGATCAAGCGACTGGGGCAGCCAATTGACGCGGCATGGCTCGCAACCTTTCTCGCTTCGGATGAATCTACATGGATCACCGGCAGTGACTTTAAACTTGATGGGGGTGCCACGGCCTGGTGAGGTCCGTGACACAGCCAAAAAAAAAGCGTTCATCCGGTGAGGATGAACGCTTTTTTTATCAGGACGCTTTGTGCGGTAATCGCACTGTCGCGGCCCCTTCTTCGAAAATCTGGCCGTCTATGGTTTCGATCCACCACACCAGATCGACATAGAATTTGCCGTCAGTGACATATTTTTTCGTCACATAGGACTTCACAATCGCCACGTCCTTGGTCAGGCCATGCGCACTGGCATAGCGGCCTTTCATATGCGGCACCTGATCAAGGAAATATTCCCCGTTCGGATGCGCAGGCGTGACAAAGCCATGATCGGCCATGGCGCGCGGCCCCATGATCGTCCAGCGGATATTGCTCAGTTCGCCCTTGTCACCCATCCAGTTCGTCAGGTGACGAATGGCATATTCGCGTCCCAGATAATTGACCAGAGGCGAACGCTTGACGGCGTCCTTATGGATATCGGTTGTGTCGATGTCACCGGCACTGGCGGCCATCTGATCGCTGGTTTCCCCTTTGGGCACATCAGGAATGGCGGCACCCGGCGTTTTCAGTCTGTAGATCCCGTCGGTCTGATTGCGCACCAGAGTTTTGAATAATTTGGGATCGGTGATTTCTGCCTTAAGAGTACGTGAGCCACCGGCCCCCATGCCCCACGGCTTGATCGGCTGCACAGAGCTTTCGACCGGACCTTCAAGCGTCCACGCCGGCTGATCACCGACCTTCACATCATCCCAGTAAAACGGCGTGTTACCGCGACGATATTCCTTGGCCCAGACGGTCTTGATGAAGGCCCAGTCGGAATCCGTATAATAGTGCTCAGGACGCGCCATCCAGTCAGGGGCAACCCAGATATCAAAGAAACCCGGCTCAGCAGGGGCTTTGGACTGATCCTTATAGACACGGATATTTTCCACCACGCGGAAGGTGACATCATTCACCTTCTCACCGCGCTGGTTATAGATGCTGCCTTTCGATTCAATCGCCAGACTCCGGTAGGTAGAGCCTTGCGGCGGCGTCAGGTCTGTGACCTCGCGCGAGTCCGCCACCACATACAGCGTATCCCCCGGATAGATCGGCTTATAGGTCGTCAGATTGTGGTTCAGTTCACTGACCAGAAGCTTGTTACGCGCCGCCCCCGGATAGGGGATCATATAGAGATCATCATTGGCACCAAAAACCGGATAGGCCAGTATGTCCTGATAACCCTGTGCACGGGCATAGGCCGCATCATTACGCAGCGGATTTTCAGGATCATATTTGGCGTTATTGTAACGCACCCATTCTTCGGTCACCTTGATAACCGGCCCCAGACCCGGCGTATTGGCCGGAAGACGCCCGTTTATCAGCGCATCCACATCGATCGGCCCGCGTGCCTTAAGGGCCGCATTATCCGCCAGATAGGCTTCGGCCATCGCCTTTTCATGTTCACTGAAAACGCCGGGATAGAGCCACACAAAATCAGCTTCGGTATCTGCGGTCTTTGCCGCCACCTCTGCGACCGAAGCCACCGGCATGACCGCCACCAACGGGGCAAAAGCCACACCCGCCGCCAGCAGACCCGCCTTCAGGCCGCGTTTAATACGAAAGTGATAAGATGACATTTGGTTCTCCTCCAGTAGCAGAGACTCTGGGATGGTCTCTGTTTGTGTGGCGACAATGAAAATAAACGCCGCCATATACAAAACCGGCTTATCGATACGTCACATCGTTCGTACCCATAGCCGGTTATGATTGAAAATGTGGCTCAGAAATATCGTCGGCCTTCGTGAACATGAACCACCTGAGGGGCTTCGACGAAATATGGCCCCGCCAAAGCGCGCCATTGCTGAAACGCCTCGGACTCCCTGAAACCGATAGTATGATGCTCGACGCTTTCCCATATCACCCTGAGGTAATAGGTACCCGGTGTTTCAATGACCGCCTCAAGCGACATGGCCTTACAGCCTTGTGCCTGACGGAACAGAGGGGCCGCCTGACTGACCGCAGATATAAAATCCTCTGCGCGGGCCGGATCGATCTTAAGTGTGGCAACTTCGGTGATCATTCCGGCCTAACCTTCCGGTGCGCTGGCGGCGCCCAATGCCCTGTAACCGGCAATATCCGGCACATGGGTCGTGCACCCGCCATCCGAGACCAGAAGCTGACCGTTGATATTGGCCGCCGCACCCGACGCCAGAAACGCCGCCAGTTCGGCTATGTCTTCCGGTTCCCCAAGGCGGTCACGCAGGGTTTCCTTTTCCACCAGTGTACGTACCGCATCAGGGAAGACCTTGGCCACCTGTGGCGTCAGGGTAAGCCCCGGTGCCAGTGCATTTGCGCGCACACCCTGCGGGCCGTGAGCGGCAGCAATACAGCGGGTCATCTGAATGATCGCCGCCTTGCTGGAGGAATAGGCGTTCTGAACAATGTGACCCTGTAAAGCCAGTGACGACACGACATTTATGATCGCCCCTTCGCCATGTGTCAAAAGATGCGGCAGGGCCTCACGACAGGCCACCATTGTCCCGCGCACGTTCACGCGGAAAACCCGATCCCAGATTTCGGTATCCATACCCAGAATACCATGATCACCTGCGGAAACTTCCGGCGACAGATCGGCCGCATTATTGTGCAGCACATCGATGCGGCCGTAATGTTCAACCGTTCGGGCAATCAGTCCCTTGATGGAGTCTTCGTCCCCAAGATCAAACTGCACCGCCAGAGCCTGCGTGCCCTGTGCCTGCAGTTCTTCGGCCAGAGCCTGCGCCCCTTCGATACGACGATTGGCCAGAACCAGACGCGCCCCGCGAAGCGCCATAAGGCGCGCCGTAGCAGCCCCCAGCCCACCGGCGGCACCGGTAATGATGATGACCTTTCCGGCCAGATTCAAACGCCCGAGGGCCTGAGTTGTTGACACCTGTGATCCCCTAAAAATGGTCAGTTGGTTTACGCGCCGCGCGAACGGCGGAACAAAAGCGTAATCAGGAAAAACACCAGTGACGGCGTCAGAAGTTTAAGAGCGGCACGGGCCTGATCAGGCGTCAGTCGTGCGCCCATGGGCATGGCACCGAATATCTTGCCCTTGATGACCAGATCATTGCCGTCTTTTTCAAACGCCCGCACGCGCATCAGTTCTTTGTTGGAACCATCAAAAATAATCATTTTTAGCCTGCCTTTCCGCCTGAGAACCAACCGAGGAGCCCGCCTTTTTTCACCTCACGCGACGAAAGGGTTCCCGCGCCCTGAGCATTGATCAGCTTGTCAAAGTCCATATTCAGATCATCAAACACCCTCAGGGCCGTCGCCCGTCCCGCGCCGTAAACGCCGCCACCGGGGTGCATGAACGGGCCGGTCAGATAAAGCCCTTCGACGCCCGGCACAGCAAACTGCGCCAGATCAGGCGTCGGACGATGGCCGCCATTCTGGAAGAAATAGGGCGCAACCCCATGCAGATCGCCGCGGAACATTGAATTGGGCGATGAGCGCTCCAGATCCAGCGGCGACCAGACCGTGCGGGCAATAATATTGTCGTCCGTCAAATTCGATATGAACTTGCGATAGGTGTTCAGATTGTCATCGGCCCATTGCTCCTTGTACTCATCCCAATAGCTGGCGGAGCGGCCTTCAAATTCGTAAGGTGCGAAGGAAATGGAATGGAACATGCCCGCACCCGCTGGCACCCGCGTCTTGTCGTTGATGCTTTCATCCCCCCCTGCAAGCAGCCTGCGGGCCGGTACCCGTCCGCGTGCCACCGCATAGAAATCATCGAGCATTTCCGACATGCGGCTGGTGGACATATATTCGAGCATGGTGGCCTTCCCCACCTCCTCACCGGCATGATAGCGGATGCTCTCCTTGAGGTCATAGTGACTGGCGCAGATCGAAAACGGAGCCATGACCGTGCGTTCAGCCCTCTTGAGAACCGGCTCAGGTGTTTCAGATACAAACTGGCGCAGCTTATGCGGATGGATGGCACCGATGACCGCATCCCTGGCGTGGAATTCTTCGCCATCAGCCATACGTACGCCGGAAACCCGACCGCCGGAAACGATAACCTTTTCCACCTCCATGTCGCAGCGCACCTCCCCGCCATAGTGCTCAACGCAGCGCACAAGGGCCTCAGAGAGCTTGCCGGAACCGCCAATGGGTTGTGACACACCATAGGTATGAATAATGCCCGGCATAAGGAAGAAGCCCATGCCTGTACCAAGTTCGTCAGGCATCTGAAGGTTTTCCGAAACCAGCCGCACCAGATGGATTTTCATCTTGTCTGATTCAAACAGTTCGTCCGCCAACTGCACCGATGACCGTTGCATGGCGTCGAAAATCTCACGCCCCTCATCCGAGGAATCGAGCATGGCCGTCATAGGGCCAGTAGGAAACGGCGGGGAATAAAGCCCTGCCGTAATCATAGGCAGGATCGACATACTTTTCAGAGCAAACCGGCGATAGCTTTCGGCATCGCGTTCAGAAACACGGGCGATGCTGGCGCAGGTTTTATCGAGGTCCTTATAGGTAAACAGGGTCGACTGATCTTCGAAAATCGTCGCATGCGGCACTTCGGAATAATGATATTTGAGGCCGAATTTCGAGAACAGCCCCAGCTCATCATTCAGCAGCAAAGGATTAGCCTGTATCATGATGTGCACGCTGGAATGTTCATCATGCCAGTAACCGGGGGTATTGAGCTGGCGTGTGGAAACCCCGCCGCCGGCATAGCTTTTGCGCTCAAGCACCAGAACCGACTTACCGGCCTTGGCGAGATACCCCGCCGCCGTAAGTCCGTTGTGACCCGCGCCGATTATGATGACATCATATGAACTGCTCATCCGGCTTGCTCCCTTTTTCTGTTTATGCGCAAACCATAACCGGATCAGATGCCGCTCATAAGACGGAACATATTTGTGCCTGCCTGAAAAACCGTCTATAATCGGACATCCGTTTGTTTTAACGACATAAATTTATGCCTGACCCGATCATCAGACCCGCGCATATCCCCGATGCCCAATGGTCGCGCCTTGAGACCCTGATCACGCTGATGAACCGTGACGGCACGGCACGCAGTGAGCCTATGCGTGAGATTTTCGCCCGTCTTGGTGACCGCTGGAGCATGCTGCTGCTTCAGATTTTGCGCGCAGGGCCGCTGCGTTCGGCTACGCTTCGACGCCTCACGGGGCAACTGAGCGCCGAAGGACGCATCTCTCAGCGCATCTTTACGCTTCAGCTCAGACTGCTGGAACAAAACGGCCTGATCATCCGCACCGTCACCCCGACGGTACCGGTAAGTGTCGATTACAGCCTGTCTCCGCTGGGGCACAGCCTGCTCGACGAAGTCGATCATGTGATGAACTGGATACGCGCCAACAAGGACGCATTCCCGCCCCCAGCCGACCCTGCCTAAATCGACGCTAAAAAAAAATTTGTACGCGGGTTTTCAGCCTGCGTCCCTTGCCTCCCCCACTATGTGGGGGAGATTTTTCGGGCTGGTTGCGCAATTCAGGCCTATCCCGATCTCGTGACCGGTTACCCCTCTCAAACCGATTGTTTTTCCCATACGGATTGCGTTAAATCGGCGCAAAAAACATATCACAGTGAGGAGTATTCCAATGAGATTCGGCCGTCTGGACCTTAATCTGCTCGTGGCACTGGATGTGCTTCTGGCCGAACGTAATGTGACCATTGCCGCCGACCGGCTGTGCCTCAGTCAGTCCGCCATGAGCGGTGCGTTAGGGCGGCTCAGGGAATATTTCGAAGACGATCTGTTGATCAATACCGGCCGTAAAATGGTGCTGACGCCCCGCGCCGAAAGCCTGATTACGCCGGTGCGCAACGTGCTGTTGCAGATCAAAACCACGATCATCACCACCCCCGAATTTGAGCCTCATGACTCGGATCGTCATTTCATCATCGTGCTGTCCGACTATTCGCTGAAGGTTATGCTGGCCGATGCTTTGCAGAAAATTTCGCAAAAAGCGCCCTACCTGACGTTTGAACTTTCGCCAATCGGTGACCGGCCCATTGCCCAGCTAGAAAGCCGTGAAATTGATCTGCTGATCACCATCGATCAGGCGGTATCTGATGCCCACCCGAACGCACCTTTGTTCAGCGATCACTATGTCGGGCTGGCCTGGGAAGGTAACGACGAAATCGGTGACACTGTTGACCTTGAAACCTATTGCCGGATGGGTCATGTCGCCGTTCAATTTGGTAAGGCGCGCCTGCCGACTATTGAGGAATATTTCCTTCAAACACAAAAGGTAAGACGCCGGATTGAGTTTTTCGCCCCGTCCTTCACTGCCTTGCCGGAACTGGTGGTCGGTTCCAAACGTCTGGCCACGGTGCACAACCGTCTGGCGCGCAAAGCCACGCGCACATTGCCGCTGAAAATTTTCGACCTGCCGCTCGAAATGCCCGAAGTCAATCAGGTCGTGCAATGGCACACCGCCGCCAGCGACGATCAGGCGCTCATGTGGCTGGTTAAGGAAATTCAGGCCCATAGCCGCGCCGAGGACACCGCGCAGAACCCGTCCTGAATCCTGTGAGAAAGCAGGCGCGTTTTTAGCGATACCCACTATCGATTAAAACACATCCAGCGTCTCAGGTTTGCGGATTATGCTGTTGTAAACATAGGCAACAGGCCAACATAATCTACAGGAAAGACCTCAGGCGTGAAAGACGACAACCCGCTCAAACACTGGCAACTTGACCGCGCCGATATCGGATTTGTTGGCAAGGATCTGCAACGACCTGAATGTATTCTGGCGGAAAAGGACGGCACGCTGTGGTCTGCGGATGCCCGTGGCGGTGTGGTACGCATTGCCCCCGATGGCAGTCAGCGCATCATCGCCCCCGTGCGTGAACAAGCCTCATCCGATGCCACCTTTGAAAACCGGTTTTTCAACGCGCAGGGATCATTGCCGAATGGCATGACCTTTGATCGCAATGGTGATTTTCTGATTGCCAATTTTGGCACGGATACACTGGATCGCATGACCCGCGACGGTGTGATGACCACGATGCTGGACAATATTGATGGCCGTCCTCTGGGGAAATGTAACTTCATCACCCGCGACTCCAAAGGCCGTTTGTGGCTGACCGTTACCACCCAGCTTAACCCGTGGACGGATCACGTCAAACGCATGAGCCATGACGGCTATATTGCGGTGATCGACGACAAAGGCGCACGCATTGTCGCCGATGGCCTGTGTGGCACAAATGAACTGCGTTTCGATGCCAATGAAGAATGGCTCTATGTGCCTGAAACGACCGCGCACCGGATTACGCGCTATCGTGTACATGACGACGGTCGCCTGACCCACAGAGAAATATACGGGCCATCCGATATTGGCGGTTTCTGCGACGGCATAGCCTTTGATGCCTACGGCAATCTCTGGAGTGCGCTGGTTCATAATGATCGCCTGATTGCCATCACCCCTGAAGGCGATGTTGTGACCATTCTTGATGACGGAAATCCTGAGGCCAACAAGGCGCTCGATGCCGCCTGGCGCGACCGGAACATGACGACTGATGTCATGGCCGCCGCGCATGGCTCGCTTTGTCCGTGGATGGCGTCACTGACCTTCGGCGGACCGGATCTGCAAACCGTTTATCTGGGTAGCCTCAGGGGCGACCGGATACCATTTTTCCGCGCACCGGTCGCCGGATTGCCGATGATCTACTGGGACGAAACCCACGCCTGATTTCCCTTTTTGCAGCGGGTAATACCCTGCTGTCTGCGAAAGAATATTCCATGAAAATCATGATAACCGGTGCCGGAGGTTTTGTAGGCCGTCAACTGGTCAATGACGTGCTCGGCCTGAGCGGCATAAGCCGCCTGACCCTCATCGATCAGCACCTCTCGCGCCTGCCCGAAGACGACCGCGTGCGGGCCTTTACCGGCGACCTGACCGATAAGGCCTTACGTGACGAAGCCATAGATGACGGTGTGGACGTACTCTATCATCTGGCGGCCTTACCCGGCGGTGCCGCCGAAGGAAACTATGTGCTGTCGCGCAAGGTCAATCTTGAGGCCTCACTTGATCTGGTCGAAGAAATTGCCGCGCGCTCGACCCTGCCCCGCATTGTCTATACCTCGACCATCGCGGTGTTTGGTGCGCCGATGCCTGACCATATTGATGACCACACACCACTGGCTCCGGCCCTGACCTATGGGGCGCATAAACTCATGATGGAGGTCGCGCTGGCTGACCTGTCGCGCAAAGGTATGTGCGAAGCCGTCATGGTGCGGCTACCCGGTATTCTGGCCCGCCCCAAAGGCCCCAGCGGTATGCGGTCGGCCTTTATGAGCGATATTTTCCACGCCCTTGCGGCCGGTCAGAACTTTACCTGTCCGACCACACCCGAAGGCCATGTCTGGGCGATGTCCGTCCGCACCTGCGCCCGCAATCTGTTGCATGCCGCGCAGCTTGATACCGGTCTGATGCCGGACTCACGCGTGGTTACCCTGCCCGCCTTACGTTTCTCTATGGGGGAGCTGGCGCAGACCCTTTGTCGCATCCTTGGGGCCGATCCGGATTTGGTGTCTTACGCCCCCGATCCACTTTTGCAGGCACAGTTTGCAGCCCTGCCGCCACTGGAAACTCCGGCAGCGGATCGGGCTGGATTCCGTCATGACGGTACACTCGAAAATCTTGTGACTCAGGCGCTGCAAGGGATCGGCGTCAAGCTGCCGGTTTGAGTGAAAGCCGGTATTGAGCAATGCGATTTGTCGCTCTCTGAACCGCCCGTTATTCAACCGCACAAAGACAATTCTTACGGAGGACACCAAAATGTCAGAATGGATCAAGCGCGGTCTTGAAGCGCAGGTCAAGCAGGCAAACCAGCGTCAGGTGCGCGAAACGGTTGAGGCTATCCTAAGCGATATCAGCACACGTGGCGATGCCGCCGTGCGTGAGCTGTCGGTCAAGTTTGATAACTGGGACCGCGAAAGCTATCGCCTGACCGACACCGAGATTCAGGCCTGCCTTGATACCCTGACACCTCAGGCCGTCAAGGATATCGAATTTGCGCAGGCACAGGTGCGTAACTTCGCCCAGCATCAGAAAAACGCCCTTCAGGACCTTGAGGTCGAGACCCTGCCCGGTGTCATCCTCGGTCACAAGAACGTGCCGGTAAACGCCGCCGGCTGCTATGTGCCAGGTGGCAAATATCCGTTGCTGGCCTCTGCACACATGTCCGTCCTGACCGCAAAAGTTGCCGGTGTGCCGCGTGTCGTCACCGCAGCCCCTCCGTTCGGCGGCGCACCTGCGCCTGCAATTGTGGCCGCTCAGGCTATGGCGGGTGCAGATGAAATCTATTGCTTCGGTGGTATTCAGGCCATTGGCGCTATGGCCATCGGTACCGAAACCATCAAGCCCGTAGATATGCTGGTCGGCCCCGGTAATGCCTATGTTGCCGAAGCCAAGCGTCAGTTGTTCGGCCGCGTCGGCATCGATTTGTTTGCAGGCCCGACCGAGACCCTGATCATTGCCGACGATACGGTTGACGGCGAAATCTGCGCCACCGATCTTTTGGGGCAGGCCGAACACGGCCCCGATTCCCCGTCTATCCTGCTGACCACTTCGCGTAAGCTGGCTGAGGATACATTGCGCGAAGTCGAACGCCTTCTGGAGATACTGCCGACCGCCGCCATCGCCCGTAAGGCATGGGATGTCTATGGTGAAATCATTGTCGCCGACAGCGTTGATGAAATGGTCGAAATCGCAGATTTCATCGCCTCTGAACATGTGCAGGTGATGACGGACGATCCTGACTATTTCCTCAAAAACATGACCAACTATGGCGCTCTGTTCCTTGGCCCGCGCACCAATGTTGCCTATGGCGATAAGGTCATCGGTACCAATCACACCCTGCCTACACTTAAGGCCGCCCGCTATACCGGCGGACTGTGGGTCGGCAAGTTCATCAAGACCTGCACATATCAGAAAGTGCTCACCGACGAGGCGTCTGCGCTGGTCGGGGAATATTGCTCGCGTCTGTGCGCACTCGAAGGCTTTGCCGGACACGGTGAACAGGCCAATGTGCGCGTGCGTCGCTATGGCCGTCGCAACGTGCCCTATGCCGGAGCCGCCGATCCGACCCCTGCCACCATCGCAGCGGAATAGGCCCCATGTACGCCCCGCTCTCATTGCCCGAAGCTCCGGTTTTTCGTCTGAATGGTAAACGCGTTCTGGTCACCGGTGCCGGTCGGGGCATCGGGGCGGGACTGGCCGCTGCCATGGCAGCGGTCGGGGCAGATGTCACACTGGCGGCGCGCTCACGCGATGAGCTTGAGGCCGTCGCCAGCGTCATCACAGGTCGCGGACACAAGGCCTCTGTTCTGCCGCTGGATGTATCAGCCACCGATAGTCTGGAAGACGCCATCAGCGAAGCCGGGCCGTTTGATGTCCTGCTTAACAATGCCGGTACAAACCGTCCAAAGCCCTTCACCGAGGTCACGCCGGACGATTATCAGGCCGTGCTTGATCTCAATCTCAAGGCCGCTTTCTTTGTTGCTCAGGCGGTCGCCAAAGGGATGATTGCCGCGCAAAAGGGCGGTTCTATCATCCAGATATCCTCTCAGATGGGCCATGTTGGCGGGCAAAACCGTTCCCTTTATTGCGCATCGAAATGGGGGCTGGAGGGGCTGACGCGGGCCATGGCGCTTGATCTTGCGCCGCATCAGATCCGCGTCAACACCATTGCTCCGACCTTCATCGAAACGCCGATGACGAAGCCGTTTTTTGAGGATCAGGCCTTCCTGCAAAGCGTTCTGCAAAAAATCAAACTTGGCCGTCTGGGTCAGGCCGAAGACCTGACCGGCGCCGCCGTCTTCCTTGCGTCCGATGCTGCCAAGCTCATCACCGGTACGTCCGTTGTCATCGATGGCGGCTGGACGGCTGAGTAACTGAAACCCCTTCAGCCATTGAAAAGGCAGCCATGAAACTTGCCTCATTAAAATCAAACTCACGCGATGGCCAGCTTGTGGTGGTGTCGCGCGACCTTAAATATGCCGTCACCTCTGCGGTCGCCGGAACCCTTCAGGCGGTTCTCGATGACTGGGATAACAAAGCCCCAAAGCTGCAGCAGGTGTCCGATGCCCTGAACGCCGGTGAAATCACGGACGCGTTTGATTTCGATCCATCGCAGTGCCTGCCGCCGCTGCCGCGTGCGCCGCAATGGCTGGATGGTTCATCTTTTCTGATGCACGGGCGGCTGCTGGATAAGGCATTCGGCATTGACCCCATTGTCGATGCAGCAACCATTCCCATCATGTATCAGGGCGCTTCCGATTGCTTTATCGGCCCCCGCGACGAAGCCAGCTTTGTCGATGAGGCACACGGCATCGATTTCGAGGCCGAATTGGGCATGATACTGGGGGACGTGCCTGCGGGCGCTACGCGTGAGGCGGCTGCACCTGCCTTGCGCCTGATGGTTCTAATCAATGACTGGTCACTGCGCAGTCTGCAACCCTATGAGATGAAGCGCGGCTTTGGCTTGATCCACAGTAAACCCATTACCGGCTTTGCTCCCGTAGCGGTCACGCCGGATGAACTGGAGGAAGCATTTGCCAATGAACGGCTTGATGTGCGCATCAATGTCTGGCGCAATGACGAAGCCTTCGGCCATCCGTCCGCAGGCGGTATGGATTTCGGCTATACGCAACTGATCACGCATGCAGCCCGCACCCGTCCGCTTAAGGCCGGTACCGTCATGGGCTGGGGCACGACCTCAGAGGGCAATCCCCACGCCGTCGGTTCCGCCTGCATCACCGAAAAGCGCGGTCAGGAAATCATCGATCACGGCAAACCTTCGCTGCCTTTCATGTCCTTCGGCGAGCGGGTAAAAATCGAAGTCTATGGCCGCGACGGACAGTCAGTTTTCGGTGCCATAGAACAGACCGTGGTGAAGGCATGAGCCTTTATAGCTGTCGCCATCACGGACTGGCTGATGTGCTGGCGCATAACCCTCAGGCCACGCGCAATCCGGCCCGCACCATTGACATGCACTGCCATTGCTTCACGCCTGCGGTTGAGGCTCTGGTAGCGGATACGCCGCAAAAGAAAGCGGAACCGGACATTATGCTGCGCAATATGGGCGCCGCATCGGTCGAACATAATCGCACGGTCATGCTGCCCGAAGCAGGTCCGAAGCTGATGGATGTCGCCACGCGCCTTAAGGACATGGACACTCTGGGGATTGATATCCAGCTCATCAGCCCTGGCCCACCGCAATATTATTACTGGGCCGATGCCGATCTGGCGCAAGACATTGTCACCTTGCAAAACGATCATGTCGCCAGCCTGTGTGTCACAAATCCCGATCGCTTTGTGGGGCTGGGCACAGTAGCGCTTCAGCACCCCGAACTGGCCGTAAGTCAGTTGCGCCACCTCATAAAAAATCTTGGCCTTAAAGGCATACAGGTCTCCACCAGTGTGGGTGCACTGGAACTGGCCGATCCCAAATTCCATCCGGTCTGGCAAGCCTGCGAGGAACTGGGCGCTCTGGTCTTCATTCACCCGCTGGGCAGCAGCATGGGCGAACGTATCGCGCCCCATTACCTGTCGAACATTATCGGCCAGCCGATTGAAACAGCCGTTGCCCTGTCACACCTTATTTTTGGGGGTGTACTGGATAGCTATCCGGCGCTTAAAATCCTTGCGGCACACGGTGGTGGCTACCTGCCGACCTATATCGGCCGCTCGGATCACGGCTGGGATGTGCGACCTGAGGCCTGCACCTGCCAACACCCGCCAAGCACCTACCTGAAGCGCATATGGTTCGACAGTCTGGTCTATGACCCCAAGGGCCTTGCGGCACTGATTGATCAAGTCGGCCTTTCGCAGGTCGTTCTGGGGACGGACTACCCCTTTGATATGGGGGCCTATGATGTGCATGAGCTGATCAGGGATTTGCCCAACCTGACCGAAGAGGCTCAGGCAACCCTTTTGGGAGGCAATGCGGCGCAGCTTCTGGGGCTGAACTGAATTTTTTGTCAATGTCACCTATTGGCCGGAACGTTTTGCCAGCTTGCAAAACTTCTGCACATAGTTGGCCCTATAATCAGGATCGCATCCAAGCGATCTGGTACAGTAACAGGAGAGGCGCATGGTTCAGTCCGTGCTGATAGTGGGCGGCGGAATTGCCGGTATGTCGATGGCGATCCTGCTGCGTCGCCGCGGTCATAATGTTGAGATCGTCGAGATCGACCCGAACTGGAAAGTCTATGGCGCGGGCATTACCATTACCGGCCCAACGCTTCGCGCCCTCAAACGTGTCGGCGTACTGGATCAGGTGCTTAAGGTCGGTGCCGGCTGGTCCGGCGGCTATGTGTTCGATAAGTCAGGCACCCTGATAAGGGAGCTGAATACCACACCGCTTGAGGATGATATCCCCGCCACCGGCGGCGTCATGCGTCCCGAACTGCACCGGATTCTGGCGGAAACATCGACGGCTTCAGGCGTTCAGGTGCGCTTAGGATCGTCCGTTGACAGTATCGACGACACCGGTTCACAGGTCGAAGTCACCTTCATTGACGGCACCCGCAGACATTATGATCTGGTGATCGGGGCCGATGGCATCTTCTCAAAGGTGCGCGACCTGATCCTGCCCGATGCGCCGAAACCGAAATTCACCGGTCAGGCCTGCTGGCGTATTTTGGCGGAACGCCCTGCCGGTTTTGACCGATCGCATTTCTATATGGGCGACGACGGCAAGTGCGGCTTCAATCCGGTAAGCCCAACACATATGTATATGTTCCTGTTAGAGCATGTGCCGGATAACCCCTGGCGTGAGCCGAAAACCCTGCCTCAGACGCTTTATGATCTGATGGAAGGTTACGGCGGTATTGTCCCTGCCATCCGCGCAGGCGTACGTACCAACCCGACCATCAATTACCGTCCGCTTGAGGGTATGATTGTGCCCAAACCGTGGTTCAAAGGCCGCGTGGTGCTGATCGGGGATACGGTGCATGGCACCACGCCGCATCTGGCCTCAGGGGCGGGCATGGCTGTCGAAGACGCCGTTGTGCTTGATGAAGAACTGGCGGCGCACAGCGACCTGACCACGGCCCTGACGGCCTATCAGGATCGTCGCTATGACCGTTGCGAACTGATTGTCTCGACCTCGCTGAAACTGGGTGAAATCGAGATGAATCACGGCTCGGCCCAGACCCACACCGAACTTATGCAGACGGCGATCACCGCCCTGCGCCAACCTGTCTAACCTGTAACCCGCCGCCTGACAGGCGTAGCGAAACCAAAAGGGATACCTATGGCAATTCTCGGCATTGAAAGTGTCGTCTTCGGCGTTGACGATCTCGATTTATGCGCCCGCTTCTGGGAAGATCTGGGCCTCTATCCGGTTCGTCATACGGCGGACGAACATATTTTTGAAACCCAGAACGGGTCACGCATTATCATACGTCTGCGTGGAGATGCCCGCCTGCCGACCGCCTATTCCCATCAGGTAGGCGTACATGAAACTGTCTGGGGCGTGGATACACAGGCCGCCTATGATGCATTGGTTGCTGATCTGCGCACCGACCGCGATGTGGTCATCGATGCCGAGGGCATTGCTCATTTTTCCGCCGATGACGGCATGCCGCTGGCGCTGAAAATCTGGAGGCCCAAGACCTATGTGTCCCAGCCTGATCCGGTTAATGCCCCCGGCCGGATCGAGCGGCTTAACCTGCATCGCAAATGGCGGCGCAAAGCCATTCCGAAAACCATCAATCATGTGGTTTTCTTCGTAAAGGACTATGTCGCTTCGTTTGAATTTTTCCGCGACCGTCTGGGGTTCCGTTACACCGACCATTCCAGAGGCGTCGGGGTCTTTGCCCGCGCCGAAGGCGCGTGGGAACACCACAGCATCTTCTTTGTGTCCACCGAACTGCCCGTGGCCCCCGATCAGCCGGGCTTCATGCATCTGGCCTTCGGGCTGGAAGACATTGATGAACTGATGACCGGCGTCAACATCATGGAAAAGAAGGGCTGGAAGAACGAAGCCCCGAATACGCTGGGGGGCCTTTCACGGCACCGTATTTCTTCGGCGATCTATTATTACTTTGACAACCCGTCGGGTGGTGAGGCCGAATATCATGTCGATACCGACTATCTGGATGACAACTGGATTCCGCGCTCATGGGACTTCAAATTTGGCTCGCTGATGTGGGCGACGCGCGTTCCCGCCATGTGGCAGGGCGATATACCGATGGATGTCACGCTTGATCCGGACGGTGCTTCGCTTGAGGCCTACAGAATTGGAAAGCCCGCTTAAGGCGGGTACTCCTGAAACAAAATCTATAATCAAACATCAAAACAGGTGAGGCCGTAATGGCGACAAACAGTACTTTCCGGGCGGCAGGGCCGCTTCAGGGGTTCACCCTGCTCTCGTGTATGACGCTGGGCGTTATGGGCGTGCTTCTGGTAGCTCCGGTCATTCCGCAGATGATGGAAGCCTTTAAGGACACCCCCAATGTTGAATATTGGGTGCCTCTGGTCGTTACGGCACCGGCCCTGTGTGTCGCGCTTCTGTCACCCGTCGCTGGCTGGCTTGGCGATCGGGTCGGGCGGCGTAAGCTGCTCATTCCGGCCATGGCCATCTATTCGCTGTGCGGTATGGCACCGCTGTTGCTCAATGACCTGACCCACATTCTCATCAGCCGCATAGGCGTCGGTATCGCCGAAGCCGCCGTGATGACCCTGTCTACGACCATGATCGGCGATTTGTTTGACGGTAAGTCACGGGATAAATGGCTGGCCGGTCAGACGGCCGTTGCTTCGACCTCAGCGGTTATATTCCTGCTGATTGCCGGTTTCGCCGGACGCTTTGGCTGGCAAGGGCCGTTTGTGATCTATGCCTTCCCGCTTTTGCTGATGGTTGCCGTGATGTTGTTCACCTGGGAAACCAAGGAAAAGAAAGCCTCCGTCACCCCCGAAGCCCCGCACCTGTTTGCCGATAAGGCACATGAGATTCCACCGGCACCTTCCGTCACCGGTACCGGCGGCAAGGTACGCTTCCCCTATGCCTTTATCATCTTTGTGTGCGCCATCAGCCTGTTTGCCTCGCTGATGTTCTACACGGTGCAGATTCAGCTGTCTGTGGCGCTCTCGGCATTAGGCGTCAGTGACCCCGGCATGATCGGCATGATGACCGCCATAGCGTCTCTGGCGGTGCCCCTTGGGACGTTCGTTTTCTGGGGCGCATCGAAACGCCTTTCGGTGCCCTGGTTGTTGACGGTTGAATTCGCCATCATGGGGGCCGCCTATGTCGCCATGTCAAAGGCCGCCGATCCGGCATTGTTTGTTGCCTTTGCCGCTATCTCTCAGATCGGCGCGGGTATGATCCTGCCAACCCTGCTGACATGGGCCATGAGCGGTCTGGCGTTCGAAGTCCGTGGTGCCGGTACCGGTGTCTGGCAATCGACCTTTGCCTTCGGTCAGTTCGCCTGCGGTATGGTGGTTCCGTTCATATCGGGACTGGCGGGCGGCATTATTCCGGCCTTTATGGTGCTGGGTATCGCTAGCCTGAGCGCGGCACTTCTGGCGCTGGGGTCCTCAACTCTGGTGCGCAAACCGGCCACAGCCTGACTTCACTAAGGACTGACATACTTCCTGAAGGACTTGGCCTGTCCGGCCTTAAAAAACCGGACAGGTTTCTTTTTTGACCTCAAACCACAGACAACAAAAAGGCGGGCCTGAGATTATCAGGCCCGCTAAATTTTTTTATTCCAAAAGCCGGTTATCTATTCGGCGACACAGAGGTTACGCTGATAGCCCAGATCAACACCTGCGCCTGAAATCGTGCTTTCGATCACATCGCCGGGCTGCATATAGACGCCCCAGTGTTCGCCATTCCCCGCCGGTGAACCGGTCAGGATCACATCCCCCGGCTCAAGCACAACCAGACCGGACATGTATTCAATCAGACGGGCCACATCAAACAGCATATCCGACGCCGCTTCGTTCTGCATGACACGTCCATTATGTTTCAGCGTAATCGTCAGGGCCTGCGGATCCGGCACAAAGCGCGCAGGCGTCACATAAGGCCCAAGCGGCAGAAAGCCCGGACGCCCTTTCGCCGCCAGCCAGTCCGTCCCGATCTTCTTCATATCTTCGCGGTAGATGAAATCGCGCGCAGAGATGTCATTGCCAATGGTGTAACCGGCCACATAGTCCAGCGCCGTCTCACGCTTCACGCGATGGGCGCGCTTGCCGATCACCAGCGCCAGCTCCAGTTCCCAGTCACAACGCTTCACATCAGACGGAATGACGATATTGTCCGAAGCCCCGCTTAGGGCACCATTGGCCTTGATCCAGGCGTATGGCTGTCCTTTTTCGGCCCTCTCGCTCATGAAGCGCTCACCGTCCGCCAGCATATCCGCAGCGCTCTTGCCCTCAGGCAGGTTACGTTTGGCTTCGGCGACAATGATATCCAGCACATGTTTACGGTAATTGGCCCCCGCACAGATAATCTGCGCCGGTGCAGCCGGTGCCAGCGCCCTCAGGGTGCTCAGTTCAACGCTTTCGACCGTCGAAAAAGCCTCGGCGGCGGCAGCCAGTTTTGGCTCGGCCTGCGACCAGTCGGCATATATCTGCGACACGGTTTCGTAACTCAGTCCAAAGGCCGACACAGGGGCAACGCGCCCATCGACCACCAGCCCCGTAAACGCAGGCCCTTCGGTCGCCTGAAAAACCCCTATCCCATAGACACGACTCTTATCGTTCATCTGTTCACTCCCGTAAGAAAAAGGCCGCATCGGATGCGGCCATTGGGCGGAGTTTAAAAGGCACAGGGCTATTTTAGAAATCGTATCCGCCCATAGCTGCTATCGGTACTCAGGGTTTACGGGCGCTGAACAGCCAGAAATAGCCGTGGGTCTGCGTCGCCTCCATCGGGCCAAAGCCAGCCCGTGTCAGCATCCCTGAAAGCTCTGAGGCTGAATATTGCTTCCCGCCCGTATAAAGCGCCATATCCATCGAATAACCCACCGCCGTCAGAGGCCCGCTCAGATCATCCTCCAGCGGAATTTCATGGATATATATCCGCCCGCCCGATGGCAGGTGGCGATAGCTTTTATCCATCAGGCCCTGCACCCTATCCTGATCCCAGTCATGGAAGATATTGCTGAACAGTACGCCATCACATTGGGGCCAGTCATCCGTGAACATATCACCCGAACAGGCCCTTATGCGTTCCGTCAGGCCGCTTTGGCGCACATAGTCCTCAGTCAGCGGGCAGACGACCGGCAGATCAAGGATCGTAGCCGTCATCTGCGGATAACGCCGGACAATCTCGATTGAGAAACAGGCCGAGGCCCCGCCAACATCAAGCAAATGCTGCACACCCGCAAAGTCACCATATTGCGCCACGGCTTCAGCCGGTGCCTGTGAGTGACTGTGCATGGCCCGCGTAAAGGCCTGCGCCCTAAGCTGGTCCAATGCATTGGCCGCCCACATGTCCGGCGCGTCATTCTGTGGCACCAGACGCCCTGTCTTTAGAGTGTTCACAACATCTTCGCAGCTTATGGGCGGGGCCTTCAGCAATTGCAGCATATCACCCCAATAATACGGAGATTGCGGCAACAGATAGGTGCGTGAAACCTGCGTCAGCCTGTATAGTCCGTCCTGCCTGACCAGAAACCCTAATGCCTCCAGAAGCGACAGAAAGGCCGATGCCGGATTGGCCGCAAACCCGAAGTGCTGCCTCAGTTCCTCTGCGCCTGCCGCGCGTGCCTCAAGATAACCAAACAGACCGATCTCATCCGCCGCCGCCAGTACCGGCAGGTGATAGGTACGGTTGATCACATCCCACAAAAGCTTGTCGTCACACGCGGGCATAAGCGCCTCCTCATTATCGCGCCGGAGTATGTTTTCCGGTCGGTTTGCCTGTTCAAACCGGCTACCTTAAAAGGGCAGCGCACAATTGAGACGTCGATTTTACGGATAGCTCCTATCTATCGCATGGCACCATGCTGACAAAAAATGACCCGCGCCTTATTCAAAGGCACGGGTCAAAAAAATCATGAACTCGGTTTTATTTCGGCTGGCCGGTAATCTGAACCTTTGTCACAGGCGGGGCCTTCATGCCTTCGCCAATGAAATAGGAAGGCCAGGGCGGCTGATTATAGGCCGTGTTCTGCCAGGCAATCGCCGCACGATATTGCGGATCATGCATCAGGGTCGTGAACCTATAGGTGGTCGGAATCGAGGTCGAATAGATGCGCAAAGATCGGTTGTCCTCGGCACGCAAAATGACTTCTTCGCGCCAGTCTCCAAAAATGTCACCCGATAATGTCGGCGTGGCCTTGGTGCCATTGTTCGAGGTCGCGCCCGTGGCCTCAAGGATGACGCGGCTCTCGCCCGCTTCCCAGTCCCATTTGTAGATCTTGTTGCCATCAAGGATTTCGCGCAGCAGATCGCCATCCCACCAGACCATGAAGTTAAGCTGACGCGGACGTTTATCGCTGATGACATTGCCCTTCACATCAAACAGATTGTCGCTGTTGCTGCCCCAGAACTCGGCACCGGGGAAACGCGGGTCAATATCTCCGGCGGCTCCGCGTCCGGTGTCCTTGTCGGCAGGCACCCTGAAGATTACCTCGCCGGTACGTGCATCCAGAAGTGCCCCGCCGGTATTGCCGGACATCTTCATATTTTCATGAACGCCCCATCTTTCGAGGCCCGGACGGTTGGGATCAAGATCAGATACGTGCATTGCATCGCCGTGTCCCATACCTGAGTTCCACAGCACCTTGCCGTTGTCATCAAGTGCCATGGCACCATAGATGATCTCATGCTTACCGTCGCCATCAACATCAGCCACGCTGAGTTGGTGGTTGCCCTGCCCGCCTGAGCCTTTTGGGGCATCCGGTGCAGAAGAGTCGAAGTACCAGCGCTTCACCAGCTTGCCGTCGCGGACATCAATAGCGGCAATGGTCGTCAGCGTGTAATAGCCGCGCGCAAAGATGGCGCTGGGCCTTACCCCATCAAGCCAGGCCGTACCGGCAAGGTAACGATCCGCACGATTGGCATTATTATCGCCCCAGCGTGCAATACCTTCTTCGGCAGTCATCTGATCGCCGTTTGGTCCGCGCGGTGACGGATAGGGAATGGTGTCTCGCACCGCACCGGTGCGCCCGTCAAACAGGCTGAGATACTCAGGCCCATGCAAGGCTCTGCCGGCAAATCTCTGGCTTGGTGGCTCACCGTTTACCCCCTCTACCTGTGGCGTAGGGGCATAAGGATCGGTGATCGCCACAAATGGCCCCGGTCCTGACAGCCAGTTGGCGCGGGCATCACCAATCACCTTGCCCTGCCCGTCGACCGTACCATCTGCGGTCTTGACGATCAGTTCTGCAAAGCCGTCACCATCATAGTCCGCAACCTGAAACTGCGTGTAGTGCGCGCCGGAACGGATATTGCGCCCCAGATCAATGCGCCAAAGCTGCGTGCCATCAAGCTTATAGGCATCCAGATAGGTCGGGCCGGTATAGCCACTCTGGGCATTATCGCGTGAATTGTCCGGATCCCACTTAAGGATGATTTCGTATTGCCCGTCGCCGTCAAGATCAGCCACCGACGCGTCATTGGCATTATAGCTGTAGGGCTTGCCATCCACGGCCACACCATCCGCAGGCTTGTTGAGCGGAATGTTCAGATAGCCATCGATAATCAGGGCCCTGCTGCCCTTCGCTTCTTTGCCACCCTTTACCTCGCGCACCTCATAGGCCGCGCTGGCCGAGCCGCTCTCATCAGCAAAGTTCGTACGATCGGTAATCGGTCGCGCATTCAGTTTTTGACCGTCACGATAGACGTTGAACCCAAGTCCCTTGGCGTCATTGGCCAGTGCGCGCCAACTTACCAGCACCCCTTTGGAGGCCGTAACCGCGACCACGCCCCGATCCAGCGCCTCGACCTGCATGACACTGGCGGCCTGCGCCTGTGACGATAAAGCCAGTCCCGCCGTCAGTACCGTCGCCGCGACCCCTGCCCAGAGTTTCATTTTCAAGCCCGTCATGTGTTTCCCTTTTTTGTCTGTTATCGTGAAAACGCCCCCCGCTGCATTTTCCGTCTATGCAAAGAATTTTCCCTGCAAAAAATTGTGCATCACCTCAGGTCTGAGATGGCCCTCAGAATTTCATCGCCGCGCCATTGACGACGACATTGTCTGCCCTGAGGTTTGCCACCCCAACCGCCTCAAGCTCAGGCCGCTGTAGCTGCAAATCGATGTTTTTCAGGGTAATATCGCTGATTGTGGTTTGTCCCGGATTGGGCCGGATAGAGCCGAAACTGCCGTAACGCCCCTTGAAACCGCTCAGGGTGACACGCCTTACCCGTGACTGCGGCGGCGTCTCCCCTTTAAGGTTAAAATACTGCGTCCAGGGGCGCACAGAGATGATCGTGCCCCCTTCCGCCTCAAGGCTTATGTTCCGCAGCGTAATGTCCTCATAAGTCTGAGGCGTGTCCGGCCTTAGCTTGAGCACCAGTATATTTATACCGCCAACAATCCGGCAGTTTTCAACAATGACATCACGCACCAGCGTCGCTTCACTGCCGCAGGTGAAGACGCCATGCCCGCGCCGGAAGGTACAGTTGCGCACGCGCACATGTTCGACCGGCGGGCTGTCCTTATCCTTCAGAGCATTAGGCCCCTTGGTGCCTTTGGCGGCGATACAGTCATCGGTCACCGAAAAATAGCAGCCTTCGATCGTAACATTCTGACAGCTATCCAAATCGATGCCGTCAGTGCTTGGGGCCTGTTTGTAGTCGTCAGGCACCTCAAAGCGGGCATTACGTACGCGCACCCCGCGACATTTATACAGATGCAGATTCCAGAACTGGGAATCCTTAAATGTGATGCCGTCAACCGTGACATTGCGTGAATTTTCGATCAGCGCCAGACGCGCCCGTGGCACCCCCAGATTGGGGAAGTTCCCCGGATCAGGTGCCGCGTTACGAAGCTGCCAGAACCGGTCCCAGATCTGCCGCCCGTCGCCATCCAGCGTCCCCTGACCGGTGATTTTCAGCCCATGACAGCCATCGGCATTAATCAGTGCCGGATTAAAGGCAGGTGCAAAATGGCCTTCGATACGGGTGCGCTGAACCGGAAAATGGCTCAGGTCGGTTGAACATTTAAGCACCGCCCCTGCCATCAGATGCAAATGCACTTTAGGCTTAAAGAACAGGGCACCGCTGACAAAGACACCCTGCGGCACGATGACTGTGCCGCCGCCCTTTGTCGCCATATCGTCAATGGCTGACTGTATGGATTTTGTGTTGACCGTGGCATTGTCTGCCACCGCGCCATAGTCAGTGATAAGCCCTTGCTTGCCTGAAATCTTATCTGCCTCTGCCGCCAGACTGGCCGGTGCCAGAGACACGCAGACCGTCGTCATCAAGGCCCCGCTGGCGAATCCGCGACGGGTCAAAGGGCTTTTGGCTAATTGGGGCATGGCGTTTCCTTTGAAGATTATTTTTATATCCCCAAGGCATACAGGGCTTTTCACCCAGTCCGCAACCCATCACGTGCAAAACTATTTTTTACTTATGAAAATATAGCCTGAAGGATTATCAGGCGGCTTCACAATATCGATCTGCCGCCTGACCTTAGCTTCAGGGTCTTTTGCCGGGCGACCAAAGTTCCGGCACCGATGGCACCTGTTCGATCATGCGCTTTTTGCCACGGGCATTTTTGCGCAGTTCAAACTGGTCATAGAGCTGACCATCGGCCGTATAGGCCTTGTAGGTCAGGCTGTCATTGGCCACATCAATGACCTGAAACAACTGGGTGTATGAGGCCTTGCGGTCTGCCCAGTCTATGTCACCAACGGCGTACATCTTTGGCCCGCCAACCGACACCACATAAACTGCCGCGTCCGTAGCCTCATGGTCACTGCCACGGGCATAGCCATGATCATGTCCCTGAAGCACCAGATCGACGCCATATTTGTCGATCAGCGGCTTAAGCGAGTCGCGCATATGAATGTTGTCGCGGCCCGGTGCCGTGGAATAGAGCGGGAAGTGCGTAAAGATAACTGTCCAGCGATTGGGATTATTCTTCAGAAGCTCCTCAAGCCAGACAATCTGTGCGGCACGTTCTTCGACATCTCCGTGCATCAGTGGCGCATCAACCGAAATAATTCTCAGGCCCTGATAATCGACGTAATAGGCCGTTTCTTTCAGCTTATCGCGGCCTTCGGGGCCATTTTCCGGCAAGGTATATTGCGGACGCCACTGCGGCGACAATACCGGCCCGCGCGAATATTCGTGATTTCCCGGCGTCGCCAGTGATGGCGTTTCCGAGTGAATGAAACCACCCGCTTCAAACCATTCGCCCCATTCACGATCGCTGGTGGCGCGGTTGATCAGATCACCGGCATGAATCCAGAAGGCGGCTTCCGGTGCCGTACGCAAGGCTTCACGCCAGACGCGTGAGGCATGTGATTTCACATCGTTTTGCGCATCGCCCATATAGACAAAGCTGAAGTCACCGCTCTTATCAGCAGCCGTCGAAAACTGCAGCCATTCCGACCACAGGGTGCCGTCCCCCACACGATACACATAGCGTGTTGACGGGGTTAAGCCGCTTAAGACAACCGAATTATAGGTCGCCTGAAATCCGGTCTGTTCCTGCACATCAAGGCTCAGAGCTTCAGACAAGGCTGGGACTTCGGTGAGCGCCTTGGTAAATTCAGGGCCTGACTGAGACACGGCAAACTGTACCTTGCCCTGAGGTGCGCCCGCCGCTGAACGCCAGCTAATGGCCATCTCATGCTGGGGGTCTGCCGTCAGATTAAGGATGATCCGCTCAGGCTGGGCCGTTGCCGCAGCCAGTACCGGTACATTGTCCTGCGCGAGGGCAAAGGACGGGCAAACCGCTGCGAGGAAGCAGGCCGCATAGAGCGGAAAAAAGGAACGTCTGCGCATAATTTATCCTGAAAAAATGCGGAAGCCCTGCGGTTAAGCAGGGCTTCCTGTCGCGGGTTAGTAAACCCAGTTCATGCTGAGCGAAAGCGTACGGCCATTCTTGGTGAAGGCGCGGCTTGAGGCCGTACCTGGCCCGTAGGACAGCCAGTAGGTGTGCTTGTCGAACAGGTTCTGACCGCTGACGCTGACACTGAGGTTCGGCGTCAGTTTCTTACGCAGGTGAACATCTACGAACTCATAGTCCTGCTGGTACGGGTCGTTACCAAAGTCCTGAATACCCGACAGCATTTCCGACTGAAGGTTATAGGCCAGATAGCCTTCCCAGCCGTTCTTTTCGTAGAACAGTTCAAGGTTGATGACGTGCTTAGGTGTTTCCATCAGCGGCAGCTTGTAGCCCTCTGGGTGCCAGCTCAGACCGGTAACCGCTTCGGATTCCTGGAAGGTGCCGTTAAACGAAACCCCAAGACCATCCCACGGCGCTGGCAGCCAGTGGAAAATCTGACGGGCGCTGAGTTCGATACCCTGAACATTGGCCTTCTTGCCGTTGTTAGGCATGGTGATGACGACACCGTTAGGGTCTTCGTTCTCACCGGCGGTGCCGTTACGGATGTTCGATGATGACGAACGATAAAGGAAGTTTTTGATGTCCTTGTAATAGACCGCCAGCGAATAGGCGCCGTAACGTCCATTGTACCATTCCAGCGACAGATCGAAATTGGTCGCCTTCATCGGCTTCAGGTCAGGATTACCCTTCTCGACCGCCACCAGAATCCAGTCAACCGTCGGATTGGCTTGGCCATCACCATCGGGATCAGTGTTGTAGCTGTATTCCTCAGCCGTGCTCATGCGGGCAATGTCCGGACGGGCAAAGCTGGTCCAGATTGCCCCGCGCAGCAACAGGTCAGGACGGAAGCTGTAGGTGGCATGGATCGACGGCAGAACGTTTGTAAATTCGCTGTCGGTTTCATGGTACTGGTGCCCCGCCTTGGCATCCATAACCCATGCACGCACAGTGTTTTCCGTCTTTTCGACACGGACACCGGCAATCAGGTTCAGGCGATCGAACTGTGCCTCGCCCATCAGGTAACCGGCGGTGACTTTTTCCTCAAAACGGAAGCTGTCTTCGTCGGAAATGCTGGCTTCGTCCGGCGTCAGGGCTTCACCATCAAAGAATGTGCTGGTGCCTGCGGTGGCGCGACCAAGCTCGGCCAGCATCTTGTCGTTATCGAGCACAATACCCAGACGATGATCGCCGCTGTACTGACCGTCAAACAGGCTGTTTACCGGCGTACCGTAATAGGGAGCGAAATCCGCCAGCGTCCCGTCATTATCCAGATTGAGGAAAGAACCTTCAAACTTGGTGCGGTCAGATTTGTAAATCTTGGCCCCGCCGCGCACATTCCTCAGCCAGTCATGATCGAAATCATAACGCAGATTGGCCTGCGCCTGAGTAAGCTTTTCCTCAACCGAGGTTACACCGGCCTCAAGACCGGAAAACGCATAGTTGGCCGGATCATGCACGGCCTTCATGCCCGCGTCATTCAGCACCCATTTCGGATAGCGTGAATCCCCGCGGCTATCGACGCCGACCCCCGTATTGCCCAGCCAGTGATACATGTTGCTGCGGAATTCCAGCTCATAGTCACCATCGGCCTTGTCTTCGGATTCAGATACCGACAGATCATAATCCACCGTCAGCTTGCCGAAGCGGCTTTCCCCGCCGAAGTTCAGTGACGACAGAAGGCCCGACGAATAGCTGCCTTCCCAGAAACGACGCAGACGGAAGCCTTGCGGATCCCAGACACCCGAACCGCCGTTCAGAGAATAGAGCGAGTTGACGGTCATATCTGCGTCGGTGATTACCCCATCACCATCGCGGTCAATGATCTGAGCGGTCGTGTAACCATAAATATTACCCTTCGCACCTGTGCCGGTAATCATCTCATTCGGTTGCAACAAAGACGTATCATTCGCATTCACCTGTGTCAGGCGGCGCGAATACTGGCCGGTATCATTGCGGAAGTTCAGGCGTGTAGAAAATTCCTTTTCCTCGTACTTGTTATAGGTACCGCGCAGGTGGAAATCGTGGTTGTCACCCCGCCAGTCAAGCGAAGAATTGATGCCTTTGCGCTCAACCTCGGTTTCACCTGTGGCGATCTGCATGCCACGGAACACAAAGTCATTCAGATCTGCATCAAGGGTTTCCGAATTGGAATACCACTTGCGCGGCTGGCTGTCGCCGTCGCCGCCGTTTTCTTCAAAGCGTGTCTGGCGTTTGGAATAGGAGGCCGTGACAAACAGCCCAAGATTATCCGAAAACTGACGGCCAAATGATACCGATGCCTTGCCTGATGTCGGATTGTCGAACTTGTCCATCACCGAGCCTTGAGCCGACACAGCGAAGTGCAGCGGCTTGTAATGGAAAGCGGTTGGCGTATCGATCTCGACCGTACCGCCTAGTGCATCCCCATCCATGTTCGGCATGATGGTCTTGTGAACCGTGATGCCGGAAATGCCTTCGGGCGGCAGGAAGCTGAGGCGCACACCGCGATAGAACTGATCATCGCGCGAACCGGCACCGGACATCTTCACACCGTTCATGGTGTAGTTGTTCAGTTCCGTCGAAAGGCCGCGCACCGTGATGCGGTCGCCTTCGCCCGTACGGGAATCGCGTACGGCGTTCACACCCGGTACCTTCGCCAGTGCTTCGGCAACGTTTTCGACCGGCAGGCGGCCCATATCGTCGGCATTGACGCTGTCGGAGACGTTCTTGTTGCGGCGCTTGTCATCAAGCGAATCCAGCATAGCCTTGCCGTAGCCACGCACGATCACGGTTTGAACTTCTTCGGCATCACTGACTGACGCAGGCGTCTGAACGGCGGCTGCCGGTGCCTTGCGCACGATGACATTGCCATTGGCAATATCGGCCCGCAGCCCTGTGCCCTGCAAAAGCTGATCAAGCGCCTCGCGCGTCGTCATCGCGCCGGAAATGCCCTTGGTACGCTTGCCGCGCAGCAGGCCCGTATCGGCCATAACCTGAAGGCCGGTGGCCTTGGAAAAATCTTTCAGCGCGGCAGATAAGTCCTTTGGCCCGATGCGGAAGGTCTGCACGGCTGCCGTCTGATTTTGCGCCATCGCCACCACCGGTGCAGACAGCCCCGCAGCCATCAGCGCCAGTACGGACAAGCCATGCACAAGTTTGAATTTCGTCGTCACGTTAAAGTCTCCGATAAACGCGGCCCCCAGCGGCCCCGCATACCGGAGAGGTGCAAATCCCCTCTGACACCCGACAAAATTTATTATGAATTATTTATGAAGTGAGTCCGCACATCACTTTGAAATCATTACTATTTAGTCAGTTCAATGACGTTTTTTGTGCGCCTGACCCTTATCTCGTACATGACCTCAAGACCGCCTAAAACACCATCCGGATCAGAGACTTTGAAGCGGCCGGACACCGTCTTTTCCGCCAGCGCCAGATCATTGATCTGAACCGGAATGGTCGAAAAGCGATTGACCTCGGCGATCAGCCGATCCAGCGGCACGTCTTCGGCCTCGTACCAACCCTCGCGCCAATCCGGCTGGCCTGAGGCATCAAACGCGGTCAGGTTCACAGTCCCCTGCGTGCTGATAAGCCGCTCGCCGACACTCAGTCGATGCGACCGCCCGCCGCTGTCCACCTGCACCTGACCGCGATAGACTGATACCTCGGTGCCTTTGTCAGGCAACACATCGATATTAAAGGCCGTGCCCAATACCCTGACCTGAGTTTTGGCCATGCTGACATAGAACGGGCGCGCCGGTTCGGGGGCCACATCGAACCACGCCTCGCCCTGCATCAGGCGCACGTCACGACGTTCTCTGGCATAGGTGACGCTGACCTCGGATTGCCCGCTCAGAACGATTTTTGACCCGTCCGGTAAGGGCACCTCAAGGATTTCACCGGCATCGGTTGACAGGGTCGCATTATATTGCGCCTCGGCCGGTGCGTTGGTTTTTGCGCCAAAATCCGTAAGCGGTACACCCGTCCCCATCAGCACAAACCCTGCCGCCCAGCAGGCCGCTATGGCCGCGCCACCCCCAAGAGCCAGACGCCAGACCCTGGCATGTTTTTGCTCGAGTTGGCGCTGCATGCGAACGGCTTCCTGCAACGGATCGCTGTCATATAGCGCACGCATATCCGCATAGAGCGCGGCATTTTCAGGACTGGCACTGATCCAGACCTCGAAACTGCGTTCGACATGCGGTGCCACCACGGGCGCGCTCATGATCGCCGCCCATTCAGCCGCCTGCTCAAGCGGCAAGCCTGAGGCATCCGCCTGCGGGTTTACCTCATGGATCATACGGCTCTCTCCTCTGTCGGGATATTATCGTTTCTTGTTTCAGGCGCAGCTTCTGTGGCCCGCCATAAACGCCGTGCGGCATACATGTCCGCCAGCGCACGTGTAATGTGTTTTTCCACCGCCTTGGTGTTCAGCTTAAGGGCACGACCTATGTCTTCGCAACTCTGACCCTCAAGACGACGACGCAGAAACACGTCACGTCGCAAAGGCGGCATCTGAGACAAAACCTTAAGCATGGCCCGTGTCTCGGCCCGATCTTCGGTTACACGGTCCGGCAGTGGCTGAGCGCACGCTAGTTCCGGCATCAGATCAATATTGTCACTGGGCTTAAGACGCCGGAAATGACCCTTGATCAGATTATCCGCAATACGAAACGCCAGCGCATGCAGGCTGATGACAATATGCGACTGTTGATATTCAATGGCCCCCAGCACGGCCTGCTGGGCGATATCGTCCGCCAGATCGGCCTGACGCGTTCGGTTCAGCGCATAGCGACGCGTAGCGGCCTGAATATCCGCCCATGGCTCATTTTGCCTGCATGGCTCCACGCGGTTCTGTCTCCCACAGATACTCAACCGTGCGCTCTCCTACAGACTTATTGTGACATATTGTGCGGTCACCGGAGGCGAATTCAAACCGCCTCACAAAAGGCCCCGTGTAGGTAAGGTGCATCAGACCGCCTTAACCCGACAGTTGATTGGTGATTTTTTTGTCAGTCCGGCCGGACTGATTAGATGCTTTGGCGTATCGCAGCCCTTAAGCGTCTATTTGGTAAGGAAAAACTCGGCCGGAACGGTCATTTCGATCTGCTCGCCACCAATATCCGATGGCGGTGCAGGCAATGGCGACGCCGTGCGCACCATATCCAGTGCCGCCTGATCAAGCGCGGCATATCCTGAGGTCTTGCCTACCTTAACGTTTAAAACGCGACCCTGACGGTTGATAACAAAGGTCACGGTTACAACGCCTTCTTCACGCCTGCGTTTGGCGGTGCGCGGATAATCGCGGAACATCTCAAGATGACGCCGCACCAGCGCCGAATAGGCGACAGAGTGGTTACGGCCTGCCTTACCAACAGCCGGAGACGTCGATACGACCGGCGCGGGCGGCCCCATAATTGCGGGTTCTGAGGTGCTGGCGCTGCCTTGCGCAGGTGCCGATACCGCAGAGGTCGCAGGCGCAGCAGGGGCACGCGAACTGGTGGCCATAAGCCTGACCGGCGGGGTGCTGGAGGGGGCCTCTTTCGGAGGCTCTTCCTGTGCCGGCTCCATGCGTTCGGTCTGAGGGGACGGCTTTTCCTGTGGCGGGGTCTGCACCGGATCCTGCACCGCAGGCGGTGCTTCGCTCTGACGTGAGACATTTTCACTGAGGAAATATGGCTCCAGAGACACTTCCATGACGATCTCAGGATCAGAGATCGGCGTTTTTACGCTGAAAACATGCGCAGCCGCCAGAAGGGCACCTCCGTTTAGAAGAACGGAGGCCCCAACCGCCAGCAGCTTATGCCGGATACCAAGCATCATCGCCGTCAGAACGACTTGCCCAGACTGACGCGAACCGTACGGCCTTCGGCCGGAAGGTTTGACAGGTGCCGCTTGAAGTATTTGTCAGCGACGTTATCGACGACCACACGCAATTCAAGACCTTCCAGCGAACCTTCCTGCGGACGCCAGGTAGCAAACAGGCCATGCACGCCATAAGAATCCGTGGTCGAACTGACATTACCGGCATTGGCACCGGTTGCCGTGTAATTGTTCTGATGGTCAGCAAACTCGCCTTTCCAGCCCACAACAAGATACCATGACGGAATGACATAACCCGCGGTCAGATTAATCTGTTCGGCAGGAATGGTGTTGAACGGCACGTTGGTTTCTTTGTTGTAACCATTGACCGTAGAATAAGCTGCGCGGGCAAAGAATTGTTGCGCCGCATATTCAGCTTCGATTTCACCACCTTCGTAGCGAGCCTCACCCACGTTGGAATAGGTGTAGTCTGCTTGTCCGACGCGGGTAATCAGGTTTTTGATATCATTGCGGAATACCGTCGCCTTGATATTCAGGCGATCACCTTGCACCCACAGACCACGTGTGGTGAATGAACCGCCAATTTCTGTGTTTTCGGATTCTTCGGGATCAAGATTGATACTGATCTTGGTACCTGCACCGCGCGTATAGATCTCATCCAGAATCGGTGCCCGTTCTGTATGCGATACGGATGCGAAGATATTGAAGTGATCATTGATGCTGTAGATAGCCGCAATTTTCGGCGAGAAGGCCTCGGTATCAACGTCCGGAGCCGTACCCGTATTACCGACCTCATAGGTACCTTCACCCGCCTTCAGCTTGGATTTGTCAAAGCGTAATCCTGGAATGATCGTCAGCTTTTCACCGATCAGAATTTCATCCTGAACATACAGGCTGTAACGGGTCATGTCGCCTTCGGGGTGCGTTGTCGCCCCGTGGGTTACGCTGCCCGAAGCACTGTAACGCGGGTTACGACGTTGCTGATCATAGACCTGAAGGCCAACCGTCAGATAGTGATCCAGCGGCCCCGTAGAAAATTCAGAGACGTTTTCAACGCGTGCCTGAACCGTCTTATAGGTATATTCCGAGCTCAGGCCCAAAGAGCCAGCAGAGAACGTATTGTCGCTTTGAATAACCGCTGATTCATCAAACGCCAATTGCGCCTTGAGGTTCAGCCAGTCATTGCCTTCGAACGCGTTATCATAACCGAATACGACGTTGGTATCTTCGGTTTTGCGGCGGACCATGTTCTGGAAAGCGGCGGCCTGCTGATCGTACATCTGCCAGGAATCGCTCGACCATTTTTGTGCCGAAGCCCACAGGCTATGCCCCTTGTCGCCACCAATATAGTAGCGGGTCTTGACCAGCACCGAGTTGCCCGACGCTTCGGACGGAGACACGACATTGCCATTACCGTCCTTATAGTCTTCACCCGAACGGGTATTGGCCGCGATCAGCACATCAAGATTTTCCAGAGGCCGTGCGGCAAAGATCAGCGAGCCGAGCTTGCCTTCGGCATTGCTGTCGTAACCGACCTTGAAACGGGTACCGTAGTTCTGACCGGGCTTCAGGAAGTCAGAAGCGTCCTTAGTCGTGAAGTTCACTACGCCCGCCAGAGCGCCCGAACCATAGACCGTCGATGAAGACGGCCCGCGCAGCACTTCGACACGCTTGTAAAGCTCAGGCTCGGTAAACAGGGTGCCCATGCGGTACCCTTCAAAAAACTTGGTCACGCCATCAACGGTGAACACAACGCGGCTGTCTGATTCCGACAGGGCCGTGCCCATGCCTCGGATGTTCAGGCCCTGCCCGATCGAGGACACGCCACCGGCGGCATCCACACCGGCAATACCTTCGAGCAGGTCGCCAATGGTACCTGCCTGCGCATTATCAATATCTTCCTGATCGAGAACCGTCACCGACTGCGGCGTGTCGATAGCTACTTTTTCCTGACCGGCTGACACCACAATCTTGCCCAGCGACAACTGGGTGGCGGCGGCCCCCTCGTCCTGTGCCTGCGCAGGCGTTACCACAAGGCCGAGCACAAGCGCGATCGCAGATGTCGCACTCAGATAATTACGGGCAGAAAGGGTCATTTTGGTCTCCGGAAGATAGTGGACACAAACATAGTCGTTAATGAATTGAGAATAATTCTCATTCACTTGGCCACTACGCCCGACTGGAAACCCTGTCAAGGCGCTTGCAAATAATAATGATTCTCACTATGGATACGCGGCATTCCTGTCACACTTTGTCCGAAGGCTCCTGAACGCTCATGTATTTGCTCCGCAAACACCTGCTGTCCTCTCTGGCCATTCTTGGTCTTGTCGCCACACCGGCACTGGCGCATTCGCCCTATCTGAAGCCCAACAGCTTTAACCCGCCCGAAACCCGTAAGCATGTTACGGTTGAGGCCGCTTTCGCCGAAGGCGACCTGCGTCCTGACGTGGCTCAGGTATCTGACGCGTACCACATCATTGCGCCCAATGGCGAAGTGACCAAGCTGTCTCCAGCCGCTACGCTTAAGGACGCCCTGTATCTCGAAGCGCCTCTGGATGGTGCGGGTACCTATCTGATCAGCTCCGGCCTGCGTAAGGGCCGTATTGCCAATGCTGCCCTTAAGGATGGCGAAGTCAGATTCCTCATCCCCGGCACAAGCGTAGGCGAAGGTGAAACACCGATCCGCGTACAAAGCCTGACCCGCGCCGATGTCTATATCACCTCCGGCAAGCCGACCAAGCCTGACTTCAAAACCCAAGGCGTTGAACTGTGGCCCGTCTCGGCGCCATACGACGCCTATACCGGCGAAGCCTTCACCGTTCAGGTGCGCGAAGATGGCGTCCCCGTAGGCGGTCAGGTCGTCACCGTCATTCAGGACGGTCAGACCTATGCCGTCACCAAGACCGCAGAATATGATCTGCCGACCAACGACAAGGGCGAAGTCACCTTCACGCCCAAGGAAGCCGGTCTGTACCTCCTTCAGGTGCGTGTCCGTCGTCCCTCCCCCGAAGACGCCAGCATCTGGAACAGTCACACAGCCACTCTCACCCTCGAAGTCTTACCGCAATGAATCCTTTCAGCAATCCGATGAAACCCGCCCTGATCGCTTACGCAGCGCTGATTCTGGGGACGGCCGTGGCCCACGCCGCTCCGCACGCCAACACCGAGTTCATCAATGAGTATGATCTGAACGGTGACGGCAAGGTGTCGATCGAAGAGTTTGACGCCCTGCGCAAGGTGCGTTTCCTGACCGGCGACCTTGATGGCAACGGCACGCTCAACGAAGCCGAATATGTCAAGGAATACGAGGACCGCCTGAATACGGAACTCGAATTTTACAAGGATAATCCCGAAAAGCGTCAGGAACTGTATGATCGCCAGATCAAGCAGGCTCACGTCCGCTTCAACGTCCTCGATAAGGACAAGAACGGCGAAATGACCTTTGAAGAATATCAGGCTTCGGGCCACAATATGTTCCAGCGTCATGATGTCGATAAGGATGGTTTTGTAACCAGCACCGACCATGACCTTCTGGAAAACCAGAAAAAGACGGGTCAGGGCGACGAATTCATTCAGCCCTGATACAAATAATCAGGCCCTGCACCGGATGACGGATGCAGGGCCTTTTTTATAGACTTACCGGATTTCCACAGTGGTCCCAAGGGCAAAGGCCCCCAGTGTGGCATCCCACTTCTGACCCTTTGCGGCATCATCCGCATTGGCCAGACGAACGGCATATCTCGGGTCGTTTTTCAGCCGGTCATCCGCATCCGGTAAGGCCAGCCAGACCTCTTTGGTGCCCGTGGCCAGATCAGCCGGAAGCGTAACCGTCAGGGTCTGAGTGGTTTCCGACTGAGGCAACCAGCGGCGGGGATCTGCGGTCGTCGCCTCAATGCGTTGCACGGCACCGGTCGTGCTGTCGCGCAGCACAAGCTGCACAGAACGCGGGTTATAAAGCCGCGCCCAGCCCGTATTATTCAGCGTGACCGTAAGGCTGAAGCTTGTCCCGCGGGTCGCCGTCAGGGCATGTGAGGCATTGACCAGCCCCAGACGATAACCCATTTTCCGGCGCACCTCAGCCATACAGCCTTCGCTGGTCCAGTTATTGTGGAACAGGGGCCGGTAATAGCTGTCGTTCAGATAGCTCAGATTATAGCTTGCGCCCTCTGTGCGAATGTCGTCGCATGTTGTACGCGGTGTCGGACTTACAGCATCTGCCGGATTACAGGTTTCACCGCCAAAGGGTGCCAGATCGCCCAACTGGGCATTGTAGGCCTGTTCTTTAGCGCGTGTGGTGGCGTTCTCGCTATAGGTACCGACATCGGTTGTGCTGGCCAGAAAACAGTCATTATGGAACCCGATACGGAAGCCGATGCTCAGGGCCGTATCAAGGCTCGGCAAGGTCGGGGTCCAGTCCATAATATAGGGCGGATAACGGAACTGAATGAAACGCGACGCCGGAACAGCATCCAGCAAGGCATCCTTGATTTCGGTGCGGTTTGCCGGTGTGGTCAGGTTGTTGGAAGAGGTATGCCACTCGCCCCAGGCCCCGATAAATCCGGCCTGCATGACGTAAATTACGTCCGCATTATCCTGCAATAACGGCTTAAGCTGCGTCAGATGCGCCTTCACCTGAGGCAATGAGGCATCCTGCGCATTGTGGTAATCGGTTTCACCACGCGGATAGTTATAGGTCGCGCGCACAATCAGTTTTACGCCCCCTGCGCGGGCCGTTTCAAACGCCGTTTCCAGCTTGTCCAGAAACGCTTCAGGCAGATCGGATTCACGATAGGGCTCAAGATTGATACGCGCATAGATCAGCCGGAATCCGCTGTTATAGGCATCGGAAACCGCACGCGAACCTAAGGCATCCAGATCGGTTGAGGCGGCGCGGTAAAAGCCCCGCTCAGGATTGGAAAACTCCGCATCTGTCGCACTGAAGGTCGCACTGGTGGTCGTTACCGGTGCGGGCACAGGCGGGACAGGTGCAGGCGTCGATGGCGATGAATTTGCGGCACCGGACCCTCCGCCACAGGCCGCCAGATTCACCACCATTATCCCCGAAAGTGCCCAGAAAGGTGCGCGTTTTACCTTAAACATAATCAGCCAGATCTCCTCTTTTCAGGTAACAGTCCGCCCGCCCCTGACCCGAAGATCAGGGGTGAGCCAAATGTCATCAGTTTATAGTGTCCTAAAACCGGTAGCTCAGCCCAAGCTTGAGCGAAGCGCCGTAACGGTAATAACCCTGTGGCAACAACGGGTTGCCGTTGATGCTGTAGGTCTGGGCCTCGTCCAGAAGGTTCTGCCCCTCCAGACTGATGTCCAGATCCTCGGTAATCTTGTAAGAGGCATGGGCCGTGACCCAGGTAATCGGATCGGCTTCCTCGTTATAGCCTGCGCCCAATACGTTCGTCGCCGTGGCAAAGCCGTCTGTATGATCGCCGGTCACACTGATCGACACCGGCCCGCGCTCATAGAACAGCCCCAGTGAATAGACCGATGGCGCAATACCTTCGAGCGGACGCTCCTGATCCTCGACATAGCTCTTGGACCAGTTACGCGTGTACTGGGCACGGATACCAAAACCATTGTCCATAAAGTGTTGCAGGCCAACTTCGATGCCCTTGACCTTGGCATAGTCGCCATTTATCGGACGGCTGACATTAAACATGTAGCCGGGCACGCCGATGTCCTGATTAGGCTCCCAGCTGCTCGTGATCTGATCCTCAATATGCTTGTAGAAGGCCGCAATATTGAAGATCGAATTACGCCCGAAATACCATTCCAGAGACGCATCAAACTGATCGGCCGAATAGGGTTTCAGCTCGGCATTACCGCCATAGATCTGTGTGAACTCACCCCATGAAACGCTTTCGGTCGTATTGGTTGGCGCAAGCATTTCCACTGACGGACGCGCCATGGTACGCGCGGCCCCAAGGCGCAGACGCAACTCATCCGTAATGCGGTAATTCAGGTTCGCCGACGGCAGAACATAGGTATAGTCGCTCTTCTGATTTACCGATGTCGGATCATCATAGACCGCCGTATAGTTGAACGCCCCGTTTTCGATGATCTGAAGGATTTTCGCATCCCAGGCCTGCGCCGTGGTTTTGGTCTGCACAACCCGCAAACCCACATTCCCTGACCAGCGATCGCCTGCCAGATTAGCCTGCACATAGCCAGACCATGTTTCTTCTGTTACGCGATAGCTTTGTAACGGGTTCCATACCGGTGCCGCTGCGGCATAGCTGTAAGGCGTATCATCGTCACGCAGATTGCCATCATAGGCGGCCAGCGCACGCTGATAGGCGGCAATATCAAACGACAGGAAGGTGCGCGGGAATTCGGAATGCACCTCATCCATGAAGTTCGGCAAACTGAAGTTGCGTGAAATGACATTCCCGCCCAGATCACCAACATTGATTGCATTGTCGCCGGAGTAATAATCAGCGCCACCGGTCAGGGCATTATTGACCAGATCGCGGGACTTTTTACGCTCGGTACGCGTGACACCGAACTTCAGGCTTTCAAACCATGAACGGTTGATGGCCCAGTTACCGGCAAAGGAAGCGCCGGTAATCTCGTCGTCAATATTGTCGCCGCTCAAGGAGAAATAGTGCGTATTGAAGTCTGAATCCGAGAAGGCACCGCTGGCCAGACCGCCGCTGAGGTCGCGGCCGTCATCAAAATCAACGATGACATTCGGCACACGGGCACCGCTGAGGCTGATATGCGCCGTATTCGGCTGGTTCATGCGCAGAACCACATAGCTGTCCTGACCGCCGGAATGACGCGATGAGGTCGAACGATAAAGATCGCCGGTCAGGGTCAGGCTGTCGCTGACGTACCATTCGGCATTCACGCCATAAAGTTTTGTGTCAACGACCCGATGGGATGTTTGATTGAGCAGTTCCGGATTGAGCCTCAGTTCAGGGTCGGCATTGTCCATATCAAAGCTGGTGACTATGCCATCCTTGATCACCATATTTGACCAGCGGTCCGGTGCAAAAAGCGGGTAGAAGGATTGCTGATAGCCGACCTGAGGGGAATCCAGCTTGGTGACAAGCCCGTCGACAACCACGCGGAAATTATCACTCGGTCGCCATTCGACCTTGGCGGAATAGGCGCGGCGCTTTTTCTTCTCAAGTATGGAACCGACACGGAACTGACCCGGTCCGATCAGACCATATTCGTCGGGATCAAGTTCACCATTGCCATTCGGATCAATGCTGCCACCCCAGGCATTACCCCACAGCCAGCTTTCGTCGGTCGGGTCAGCATTGCGCGTCCAGCCGCCGTCATTGCCCGCGACATCGGTTCGGTCATCACGGTTCTCGACCACCAGTCCGAACAGGACACCGATCTTGTCATTCGCCAGCGTGTTGCTGTAAACGCCTGAAATCTTTCGCCCATTCAGCTCTGACATCAGATTGCGATCAAGCTCGACGCGGAAAATGCCATGCTCACCGCGCTTGTCGAACGGGCTGGCCGAACGCAGATTGATCAGGCCGCCAATGCCGCCTTCGGTCAGCGAGGCCTCAGCCCCCTTAATGACATCCGCGCCGCTGATGACATCTGACGGCAGCACATCGTATGCGAAATCACGCCCTTCGCCATCGGTCGCCAGAATGCGGCCGTTAAATGTTGACAGGGTATATTCCGGCCCCAGACCACGAACGCTGACCTTTTGGCCTTCACCACCTGCGGTACGGGAAATCGACACACCGGTAATATGGCTGAGGGAATCTGCGACGTTATCATCAGGGAACATACCCAGTTCCAGCGCACTGATGGAATCCTGAACCGTCGTTGCATCGCGCTTCAGTTTGACGGCCCGGGCCACACTGCCGCGCACCCCGACGACGACCACCTCGGTGACCTCATCGGAGGCGACAGCGGCGCTGTCCTTCGCCGAAACCGGCGCCAGTCCGGTCAGGGCAATCCCTGTCGCACTAAGGAACGAGGCGGCCATCAGCAGGCGGCGAAACGAGGTATTTTTAACGGATTTTGTATTCATTTTTTTCGCATTCCTCCCATTTTTTCAGCACCCGAAAGGGTCGGGTTTCCCCCTTCGGTCGTATGCCGCATACCGACGCGCCGATACGGCTCACCGGACAGGCGGATGATTATTTATCTTGCGATTTATGTATGGTTTTGCCGGGCTGTCTATATGAATCTTTCGTTATGAATATAAAACGAAAGATAAAGCGTCAAAATTGACACATAAAACGCAGAGGCATTTGCTTTCACACACGGAATTTTGGGCGGAAATTGGTGCGAGGTGAGGCGCTATAAATACGAAAAAAGCAGAAAAATTCAGGAAAAAACAGGCAATTTTACCGCCCCGCTTCACCCGCCAAAACACAATAAAAAAAGAGGCGCAGGATCACCCTGCGCCTCTCATCAGTCCGATATCCGTTTGGTTCAGATCAGAACCTGTAGCTTAGGGCCACACGCAGATTGTGCACACTTGCCCCTGAGTCGATCACACGACCTTCGGTGATGTTGCTGCTGCCGGTGATAGTTTCATAGACCGGCACAATGCGATCAGCACACAAAGGATGCGGTACGGCTCTGGTACACAGGGGGCTGGTCGACGGCAGCACAGGCGGCAAGGTCTCGGTGCCAATCTGTACATTCGTCTGATAATCGACCGTTACCCCTTGTCGGGCTTCGGAGAAGAAGAATTTCTTATCATCGAAGCGCGTGTAGAGATATTCGGTTCTGAGTGACCACTTATCCCCGATGGCCCGTTCAAAACCGCCACCCAGCGTCCAGCCGCTGCGCGTGGCTTCGGACTGTTCAGACAGGAAGAACTCGGTTTCGGTCAGATAGGTGTTGCGAGCCTTATACTGAACGCGTGTCTGACGTTCCTTGGTCGCCGCCAGACCGCCGGTCACATAGACAAGCGTTTCTTCGTTCAGCGTATAGCCCAGACGCGCCCTGATGCTGGCCAGCCACTTACGGTCATAGAAGGTTTCGCTTTCAAAGTTCCGGCGCTCTTCCAGAATGGCCGCTTCGTCGGCGATGATATGTGTGCGGCCATCGAAGCGGCCCCAGCTGACATCGCCTTCCAGACCCACAACTACGCCGTTACCATATTGATAGTTGAAACCGGCCAGAAGACCGCCATTCACATTTTCAAAATCAGGCCCGGCACTTTCGCGCTTTGTGCGTTCGGTTGTGGTGCCGGCATAGGTGCGTACCTCACCGTCAACACGTCCGGTAACCTGACCGAACTGCATACCGACATAGGGGCCGCTCCAGTCGCCATCAAAGGCCTGCGCACCGTCCGAGCCGAACAGACGCCCGCCCCAGAGCGGTGAGCCGCCGCCAAATTGTGAGGTCAGGTTCAGACGATAGGTACGACCCGCGGCGGGCATATCACTGTTGTTGAGGGCATCGACATAGTAGCGATCGCCGACATTTTCGACAGTGAAATCAAGCCCGATGGTGTCTGTGACCTTCCAGTTGGCATAGAGATCGCCAATGGTATAGGGCGCCCAGGACTTGGTGGAGAAGAAGAAGCTTCCGTCCCTGACCAGAGGGGCCAGACGCTTGCCCGTATGAGTGACACGCCCGCCAAGGTTCAGGCGCTTGTCAAAGAAGTACAGTCCGCCGGACAGGGTGACATAGGTTTCCGGTGGCATGTGGTTGGCGCTGTAGTCGCTTGAGAGCGTATAGTCCACGCAAGTGTCCATCGTCCGGCACGAACGGAAATCGGTGTAATAGCTGGCCCCCAGATCGGCGTAGCCGCGTTCGGCTTCATAGCTGGCGGACAGCTCAAAACCCTTGATCTGATACAGCTTGAAATTCTCAAGCTTCATCATCGAGTCAGGGAACAGACGCCCGATATAGTTCTTCGTGCGGTTATCAAAATAGGCCAGTTTCAGGCGTGACTTGTCGCCCTCAAAGAACAGATTATCCCGCAGGTAGTTCACACCGACTTCATAGTTTTCGGCCCGCTCATGCTTAAGTTCAGGCGTGAACAAAAGCATCGAGGCGGTGAAGGTCGATTCCCGCAATGACGGCGGACGGATGCCCGTCGAATAGCGCGCATAGATCTGCCAGTTGTCGTCCGGTATGAAGGTCACACCCAGATTAGGGCTGACGCCATTGCCTTCGTAGCTGTCATAACGCGGATAGCCCTTACTGATGTAGCTACCGTAATGTTCCAGACCGCGATTATTGGTCTTGTAATACAGCCAGTTAAGCGAGCCATCGAATTTCAGCCAGTCCTTAGGCGTCCATGTGCCGCTGGCGAACAGGGTGACGATTTCCCGTGTGCCGTCCGAACGGTAGGTGTCGCCGGTGGCGGAGTTTACAACCGCGCGCGGCCGTGCGTCTTCATGCTTATAGGAGGCACCGTAACGCAGGCTTACATCACCGAATGACGGATAAAAGCGCGAGGTATTGGACACTTCCAGACCGGCATTACGCGTGCGCGTCGGCACCGGCGTAGCGGCGGCAATGGTGTAATAGATGCCGTTTTCGTCGGCGCTGGCCAGCCAGCCATTGACCTTGAGATCGATCAGGTCGCTATCGACCGGACGCCAGTTATAGCGAAAAGTGAACTGATCCAGTTCGATGCCGCTCAGCGGTATCTGACGGCCTCCGCGACCCGTTGGTGTGGCAGTTACCTGAGACGGCATGATCTCGCCGAAGGTGTTTTCGTAACGCAGATACCCAAGGTTCAGGGTCTGGGTATCGCTGATACGGACCACGGCCTTGATCAGGCCGGAGGTGACTTCTTCGGAGGTGTTGAATACCTCGTCGCCATATTTGTAGTTCGACAGATAATCCGTCATGGCCCCACCGGCTTCGGTAGGCGCGCTGGGCACCGTCAGGTCGCCATGCTTACCGGCGAAGACGTTACCGCGATTACGCTGTACGTAGGCGAAGATCAGATCAAGGCGATCCTGACGCACACCGGCAGCCAGACTGAAGGAGGCATTGCCTGCATCATAGACTTCGGGCTGTTCGGAATGGGGACGCGACGCCCGTGATACATTGGAAATAACCGGCGCAATGCCGTTAGAGCTAAGGCCCGCACGCAGGCGCACACCATAGGTTTGCCCGTCACGCAAAATGTCATCAACGCCAATGGTCTGGATCGCCACGGTGCCGCCCGTCGCCCCTGCGGCTCCACCATCCGGCCCCTTGGTGATATTGACGCCGCCAATCAGGTCAGGGTCGATATAGGTACGGTTATCGACACCGGCATAGCCGCGCCATGTGGAAATGGCCTGTTCGGAACCATCGACCGAGGTGATAACGCGGTTCATCCCCTGAAGGCCACGGATATTGACATCGACCGATGAGCCATTGGTGTTCATCGCCGAGATAACGCCCGGCGTGGATTTGAAAATGTCGCCTGCGGTCGCGCCTCTGAAACGTTCGATGGTATCGCGCGAGATATAGTTGCTGGAACCGGCTGTGCGATAGGGCGCATCCGAAGCGCGGCCCTCATAGTCGGACTGACCCGGTGCATAGGCTGTGCGGTTGCCGCCTGTGTTTTCCGCGCCTTCGACGCGGATCGTCCCCAGTTGCAGCGCATTGCCGGCTTCGACCGCGCGCTCAAGCGTTACGGCATTGCTGCCCACGAAGCGATAGGTCAGACCCGTACCGTTCAGCAGACGCCCCAGTGCCTCAGGTGCCGCCATCTCGCCGCTTACGGCCTGACTGCGCTTGCCCTGAATCAGGTCATTATCCGCTGTCACCTGAACGCCCGACTGACGCCCGAAGGTCAGAATGGCCTGAGACAGTGACTGCGCCGGAATATTGTAGGTTTTGTTGGCCGTCTGGCGGCTTTCCTGCGCATGGGCGGCGGTCGTAACGGCCATGCCCAACACAGACGTACTCGCCAACAATGCGGCCATCAGCAGATGACGCGGCTTACCCGAACAGGACATATTCCTGACCATAGTTTTACTCTCTCCATGAACACGACCCATTAGCTTAATAATGCGTCTCAATATCTTTCATGGGTTCGACACCTGCGCCGGAATATTTTTAAGCAGCCGACTGAATATATTTTTCAACCAATTGATTTATTACAATTTTATTTTTCATTTAAAATGATCAGCCAAGGGGTAACCTGACGCAAACGGCCCGTGCCCTGATGGCTCAGGCTTTGTAAGGCCGCGACCGGATCACGCATATCGTAAAAGCCCGTGACGCGACGCGTCTCAAAACCCTTACCGGAGACGATAATGGCCCCTTTGTACCACGGGCGGATTTCTTCGATCACATCACTGACCGGACGGTTTTCGACAAACAACAGACCTTCGCGCCAGCTACCGATCTGATCGACGGGGCTTTGCCCCTCGGTGCTGCCGTTGGCACGTGCCTCGACCCACTGACCGGCCCCCAGAACATGGCGTGATGTCCCCTCCTCCACCTGCACACGGCCATGCTCAACCGCAACAGACACGCCATTACGTTGGCGGTAGACTTCGAATCCAGTGCCCAGAACCGTTGTCGTCACCTCACCCGCCCTGACCTTAAAAGGGCGCTGCGCGTCGGGTTCCACTTCGAACCAAGCCCGCCCGCGTATCAGACGGATCTGTCTTTGTGCACCGGTCATTTCGCTGCGGATCGCACTGTCCGGCCCCAGATGCACAAGGCTGCCATCCTCAAGACGTATGGCTTGTGTTTCGGATGAGTGGGTACGGTGGTCAGCCTGAAGGCTTAGGCCTACCTCCGGCGCAACAAAGGCCACCGTCGCACAGGCCGCAATGGCCGTCACAAAACCGACCGTCCGGCGCATAAGTGTCCGCCGGTCAGCTCGCCGCGCCGGCTGACGACGAGGCAATGGCGTAATCGTCGCCTCGGTCGGGGCCACACGCTGCCACACATCCTCAGGCAGCGCCGCCAGTTCATGACCGGCACCGGAAATCCGTGACCATGCCTGTACACGCGCTTCGTCGCCATCCAGCCAAAGCTCAAAAGCTTCACGAACATGCGTATTGTCCGGTTCCTCATCCAGTCTGAGAAACCAGTCCGCGGCCTGCCGTTCCATTTGCATCTGTTTTTGGCTCATAATTTAATGACACCTGACGATCATATTTTTTAAGCTGAGCCTTTCAGCATTATTGTTCTTTTTCATCCCTGCGCGTCTCTTATTCTGTCTCATCGGTGTGCGCACACCATATCAGGCCATCTGAAATCAGCGAATGGACATAGGGCACTGACACATTGAGCCGTTCCGCGATTTCGCGCATTTTCATGCCCTCAAGCCGATGCAGCCGGATTGCCAGTCTCTGGCGTTCCGGCAGTTGCGACAGGCGGCTAACGAAATGTTCCAGCCGCTCACGCGCAATGGCAGAGGCTTCGGCGGAGGGCAAAGGATCGGCAATGCTTGCGGCCTCGGCACCGTCGTCAATGAGGCGGGCCTGACGCTGATCCCTGCGCAACAGATTGATGGCGTGGTTTCTGACGATGCGTTGCAGATAGGCGGCGGGGTTCTGGATTTCAGCCCGGTCACTGGCGCGCTGAAAATCTATCCAGGCATCCTGCACCACATCCTCGGCCCGGCTGCGCTCTCCCAACAGGCGGGACGCGTAGCTGATCAGGCTCGCCCGATGGGTTTCATAAAGCTGCAAGGCAAACTGCCGGGACATAATCTTCTGCGGCCTTGGTACGGCGTGCCTACAGACACTGGGGTGCGAAACATTCGCATTTTCACATAGCAAGTCAAATTCGCACCTGCAATCAGCAAAATCAGCGGGTGCGATGCCGCAGGCCACCCTTTGCTTCTATCTTTCACGCACAGGAAATGGAAAGCGATTGCTCAAATCACGTCAGATGCTACTATTGCATTCGTTCCATATCATGCGGCACGTAATGCTTGTATCTCCACATTCAGACGTAATGAGCTTTGAAACCTTTGTGACGAAAACCGCAGAGGCCCGTTCGTCCGAAGCCTTGTTTGATCTTTTGACCGGAAGCATGCAGCATTTCGGCTATGACCGGCTGATCTTTTCGGTAGCGCATGATACTGATCTGCCTGAGGATTTGAACCGTATAGGCCTGTTCCACCACTATCCCGAAGACTGGCAGAAATATTATACCGAAAAGGGATTTGAGCGCATTGACCCGATCCTGAAAGCGGCCGCGACTCATGACCTGCCGTTCTATTGGGCAGATGTTGAGCGTTCCGCGCGCATTTCGGATCAGCAGGCCAGATTCATGCGCCTTGGGGAAGATGCCGGTTTGAATCACGGCATAGGCATACCCCTTCACGGGCCTAAGTCACAGATCGCTGGCATAGCTCTGGCGACATCGCACAGATCAAACGAGTGCTGCCGCAATCTGGATCTGCTGTTTGCCTACTGCAACCAGTTTTACATGGCCTATAAGCGACTGAACGCCAGAGCCTATGGCCGTCTGAACGTCACCCTGACGGTCAAGGAGATCGAAATCCTGACCCGCGTCGCCGCAGGGGCCACGGATGACGATATTGCAGACAAGCTTTTCATCAGCCGCAACACGGTCAATACCCATATGCGGCATATATTTGAAAAGCTTGAGGTAAATAACCGCGTCACGGCCTCAATCAAGGGCATTATGCTGGGACTTATCCGTCCCTAGCGACAATACCCTGACCGATCAGGCCGCGGTTTCAGTTCAGAACTTTTTCAGCGTAACCGCCAAGCTTGCGCTCAAGCTCGTTGCGCTTTTCTTCTACATATTCGTCCAGACACGCCGTCAGCGCGACATTGATATGTCCGGCCATCGAATTAAGCCCAACCTGATCACACTGCTTGCGCAAGAATTCCAGCGCGTCCAGCACACGCGTAACACTTTCACCGTATGAAATTCTGTCCATCGACATAAGCCCCACTTTTCACATTAAACGCTGACCCGTCCCTTCAAAGAACAAGCCCAGTTGAATAATGGCAGGCGTGCCGATTAGCACCATCATGAAGATGAGTGATGCAGATGTCTTTTCTGAAATATTTTCCCCGTTTCCGAGGAATTATATCTCCTGATTGGTGGGGGTATCGTCCGCCAGTGTGCGGATCAGGCTGAGGATGCCACGACGTTTACGGCCATTGCGGATAGCCGTGAAGGTGCGCGCCAGCTCAATGCCTTCGGCGGTATAAAGGAAATTGATAACGCTCTCTTCCGAGGATGAGACCGAGAAATTTTCCGGATACTCTTCGGGGAAGTCGAAAAAGTACTGGATGGAGGTCTGAAGTACCTTGGAAATTTCAAACAGCTTCGATGAGCTGATGCGGTTTACGCCGCTCTCATATTTCTGAATCTGCTGAAATGTGACCCCTACCGATTCAGCCAGTTCCGTCTGAGACAGCCCCATCTCTTTACGACGTCCGCGTACGCGGGCGCCGACGATGACATCAACCTTATGGGGCTCTTTATCCCGCATCATACTGCCTCACTATGGATAGTCCTGATCACTACACACGCTTAGCATGAACCCCATGCAACAAGCAAGCTAGGCGCGTGTGGTGACGAACTGCAAATCCCCGCAACCTCTGTTCAGGCCGCTCTTTGTCTGCCTTTTTCGAAATAGTCAATAAAACACTCATCCGGACGCGTCAGAGAGGACAGTCCGGTCTTTGAGCGCGCCTGTTCCAGCTGCTGCCCGCTGATGCGGATGGCGGCGGCCTGAATCTTGGCATGGGCGCCAATGGCCTGAGAGGGGCCAAGCCGGTCAAGACTGATGCCTGAGCGTTCAAAAACCGACCTGAGAATCAGGGTCGGCATCAGGCCGATAATTTTAGACACGCCGTTCATCAGGCCAAATTCAATATAGGCCAGACTGATCTGACGGCAGATGGTTTGGCGCTGCGCTGCCGGCAGGTGACTGTTTATGCAAAAACGCGTGCCTTCCCAGATATCGGGGGCATCAAACAGGGATTTATCCGTAACCAGCTCCGGCCAGTGATCGGCCAGCATACAGCCCTTGTCCGTCGGTGTCAGACGGCTACATCCAAGCGCCTCTTTTCCGTCTTCGGAATAGACCAGATAGACTGAAGCCAAGGTATCATATTCATCGAACTCCATACCGTGCAGGGTATTTACATTATAGCTCTGACGTTCAATGAACTCCTGATGGCGTAGCCTGAATTGCGAGAGATAGAGCTCTGCGTGTCGGGTGATATTCTGATGGGAAATAACAGTGATCATGTAAGCCTCCTCTGGAAGCCCGATCAGACCGCTGAATGTAACCGTCCAACATCACGCAAAAGCGTGAGTCGCTATATTTTTATCAGACCCGATATGATCGCCTTCACGACCGCGGACACCCGGTTATTGACCTCCAGCTTCTGATAGATGTGCCGCAGATGCGTATCAACCGTATGGACGCTGATGCCCAGAATCTGGCCTATGTCATCATCGCTTCGACCGGCAGCCACCCATTGCAGAACCTCGGTTTCCTTTTTGGACAAGGACGCCATGATCTGGGAACTGGAGGCTTCGGCCCCTTTCATACGCTTATAGGCCATGAAGAACTGATTGCAGTAGGCACTGATAATATCCAGATCAGAGCGCACCGCATCCACCCGTTCCGCAGACGCCATGGCGATACCGGCAATCTGCGCCTTATCGCCTGACATGGGGATGCCAATCCCGTGCCTTAGTCCGGCCTCTTCGCCGAGCCTGAAAAAGCGTATCTGTCGCTCGGACAGACGGTGCGCCCGTTCAAGGGCACGCCAGCGGAAAGCATAGTTGTAAAGGCCTGCCGCCTTAAGCACCGGATCAAGCCGCTCAAAGCCTTTTTCAGCATAATATTTCTGCCAGTCTTCAGGATAGTTATGCATAAGTCCGATGCGATTTTCTTCTTCCGGTAAACTTTCGTCTCTGGGAACCGAAAAGATTATCCGGGTGAAGCCGAACAATCCCATCGCACCGGTAAACTCGTCAAAAAGCGCCCTTGGCGTTCTGAGTTTGTTTGTTTTCTCTACGAAATCCTCAAACTGGTATCCATCAGATTTGAACAACATTATTTTACCCTCATGGCTTAATACTCACAAAGGGCCAAGCCCACCCATTTAGCACGCCGCAGCCCCGCGACAGTGTATGGTTAATTTCCCCCAATAAGAGAATTTCAGGATCACGTATGCGCGTGATGTTTGTATTTTCTCTGGCCCCTACTGTTCGGTTCCATCTGACTAACTTTCAGGGGAACTTTCATGGATCACCATCGCGACCAAACCATCAATGGTTTGCTGAAGCCCGCCGACCTTAAACGCCTCAGTCGCCGCATCCCATTTACCTGGCTTAAGGATGCCGCTCTGGACTGGAGCATCATCGCGCTGACCTTTGCGTTTCTGGGCTGGAGCCAAAGCCTTTGGCTTGTGCTTCCGGCCATATTGGTCATCGGCAACCGGCAACATGCGCTGGCACTGCTGGGGCATGACGGCACGCATTTCACCATCACCTATAACAAACGGCTCAATGACCTGATCAATGACCTTGTGGCGTGGATGCCGCTGGGGCTGACCGGTGACGGTTATCGCAACCTGCACATATTGCATCATCGTGATCTGGGGACGGCGCATGACCCTGAGATCGTTTACAAGGGCCTGAGGGCTGATCAGTGGGACCTTCCGGCCCGACTGAAAAACGTGCTGGCGCTGGCCGCCAGAGACATGGTTGGCGGCGGCGTCATCGATTACAAGATCATCTTTGATTATTCACGCCCGACCCGCAAACGTACCTATGTGAATCTGGCGGTGTGGCATCTGATGTTCAACGCCATCCTGCTGACGTTTGGTCTGTGGTGGGTGTCGGTGATCTGGTATGTGTCGCTGCTCACCAGTTTCATCATGTTCTTCCGCCTGAGGATGTGGATCGAACATCAGGGCACAGACACAACCCAAAGGCTGCATCTGAACTGGTGGCAAGGCCCCCTGCTTGCGCCCCATCTGTCCTGGCATCACTGGGAGCACCATTTCTGGCCCTCGATCCCCTATTCGCGCCTGCCGGAACTCAGGGCGCTGATACCGTCGGTGCCGGTAAAGACCTTGCCGGAACTGATTACGGATTTCGAAAATATATCCGAGATCAAGTCCGGCACGGCTTTGAAGCAGACAGGTTAAGGTGGCGCGGGCGGCACAGGTGAGACATCAGAAGCCCATTCTCTCACCTGTGTCCGGCTTTGCCCGACTTTCGTCCCTCAGCCTTTCGACAATCGATTGCGCGTCACTTGCCGGTGCATGGCGTAACTGACGCGCGACAACGGCAAAGTCACCCGGCGTCAGATTATGCAGCCTCAGCAGATCAGCCGGTGCCTTCATGTGGAAATAGCGTTCAAACGCCCGCCCGAGCCGCTCAGGGCCAAGCGGGGCGAGATCAAGCTTAAACACAAAGCGCCGCAAGGTCGCCGGATCAAGCTGCCCCGGATGGTTGGTTGCCGCCACCACAGGATAGGGGTGACGATCAAGCCAGGTCAGCATTTCGTTGACCTGCCCCACC
>JASGFL010000006.1:0-79701 GCA_047605545.1 Asticcacaulis sp.
CCGCTTCACGCAGGCCTTTCTGCATGAAGCGGGTATTTTCGCTACCCTGACCCATGACGGCGAAGCGGGATTGACGGCGCTGCGGGCGGGCGGGTTTGACGTGGCTATACTTGACCGGATGATGCCTGGCCTTGATGGGGTAGCGGTACTGGCCTCGGCCCGACGAGAAGGCATTGATATTCCGGTATTGTTTCTCAGCGCGCTGGGGGAACTTGAAGACCGTGTGCACGGCCTGAAGGCGGGGGCGGATGATTATCTGACCAAGCCCTATGCGCTTGTAGAACTTGTGGCGCGTATCGAAGCCCTGGCGCGGCGTAAGGATGCGGCGGTTGAAACAGTGCTGAAGACCGGTGATCTGGAGATGAATCTGATTGCCCGCACGGTCAGACGCGGCACTCAGGATATCGATTTGCAGCCGCGTGAATTTCAGTTGCTTGAGTTTCTGATGCGCAATGCCGGACGCAGCGTGACGCGCACCATGTTGCTTGAAAAGGTCTGGGCCTATCATTTCGATCCGCAGACCAATGTCATTGACGTGCATGTCTCGCGCCTGAGGGCCAAGCTGGATAAGGGCTTTGAGCGTCCGATGCTGCAAACGGTGCGCGGCGAAGGCTATCAGCTGGTGCCCTGATCATGGTTCCGAGTACGCGCGGCACGACCGGTCAGGCGTTTAAACCTCTGTCATTACGCAGCTTTTTGCGTCAGACTCCGTTTCGTCTGACGATGTTGTTTATCGTCGTCTATGCCCTCGTGGCAGGGATGATCTTCGGCTATTTCTACTTCGCCAATGCGGCCGAAACGCGTGCCCTGACGGATATGCGCGTCAAGATGCGGATTGCCCATTTTGCCGACCTTTATGGTGCGCAGGGTGAGGCGGCCTTGCGCGCAAATATTGATCGGGACGCAAGCCCTGACTGGTTTGTGGTTGAGGTGGTGCACGACGGTAAGGGGCATATTTTGGCACAAAATCGCCGCGCGCGTGATCTCAGGACGCATGAAGGCTTTCCGGTGCCCGCCGATATGACGGCGACGCAGACGTTCCAGAAAAAGGTGCGACCGTCCGGTAGCCAGCCCTTTTACCTGAGGGGGCAGGCGGTGCCTCTGGGGCCGGATCTCTATCTGTATGTGGCCATGGATACCTCATGGGCGGATCGTGGCTGGCATTTGGGGGTGCGCGCTATCTGGGGCGGGGCGGCGCTGCTGATCATTCTGGGGTTGATGGCCGGATTACTGATCAATCGTGAGGTGTCGCGCTCGGTCTATGATCTGATGAAGGTGCTGGATGCGGTGCGTGAGGGCGATCTTAAGGCGCGGGTGGCCTTGCGTTATTCGGGCGATGAGTTCGATGCGCTGGCTGAGCGGATCAATGACACGCTGGATCGTATGGAGGTGACTATCGGCAACCTCAAATACGCCGGTGATGCGATTGCGCACGACCTGCGGACACCTCTGTCACGCCTGAGGGCGCGACTTGAGGTGGCGCTTTATGAGGTGAAAGACAGCGCCACGCAGGCACCGGATGTGCTTGAGCGGGCGCTGGCGGATACGGATCAGTTGCTACGCACCTTTCAGACGGTTTTTGCCATGTCACGGCTTGAGGCGCAGGGGCAGGCGCCTGATCAGCAGGTGTTCGATGCGCATGGGCTCGCGTGCGATATGGCTGAGTTGTTCGAGCCTCTGGCGCAGGACAAGGGGCTGGCTTTTGACACGGAATTTGCCAGCGATCTGAAGGTCAGCGGGAATCGGGATTTTCTGGCGCAGGCACTGGCCAACCTGCTGGATAACGCCATTAAATATACGCAGGCCGGCGGAATCACCTTCCGGTTGCGCAGGACATCCGAAGGCTCTGTTGAATTTTCCGTGACCGATACCGGACAGGGCGTGCCCGAAGCCGACCGGATTCGCATAATCCAGCGCTTTGTCAGGCTGGAAAACAGCCGCTCGTTGCCGGGCGCAGGGCTTGGCCTGTCACTGGTTCAGGCGGTCGCGCATGCACATGGCGGGCGATTAGCCATAGACGAAGGCCCCGGAATCTATAAAAAGGGTATATATGTAAACGGAGGGCCGGGCCTGAGAACCGCTCTGGTGCTGCCTTCTGTGTAACCTGTGATCCCGTTCCAGACTTAGCGAGTTAATGAAAGACATTCTGTTTGCCCCGCTGATTGACCGACTGCAACCCTGCGGCCCTGTGCTGAACGAAGGGGCCGTAGCGCACAATTTTGAAGCTATTGCGGAAGATGCGGAAACAGACGGCTGGACAGATATTTTTGAACGCGCAAAGCCGGGTCTGGCACCGGTCGTTTCATCGTCGCCCTATCTGGCGTCGCTGATGCGTCGTGACCCGAAGCGTCTGCGTGAGACGCTTGTGGAGGCCCCTGAGGCCCGCCTCAAGGCCATATTGCTGGAAACCGAAGCCCTGACTCAGGCGGCCATCAGCGGCGAAGCTTCGCCGGATACAGATGCCGCCAAAAAGCGCTTGCGTCAGCTCAAGGCGGATACGCACCTTCTGACGGCTCTGGCCGATCTGGGGGATGTGTGGAATCTCGATCATGTGACGGCGGCCCTGACGCGTTTTGCCGATGCCGTGACCGAGGCGGCGATTGCGCTGGCGGTGCGTGAAGAACGCGATCGTGGGCGGCTTAAGCCCTATGATCCGGCGGGCGAAAGAGGGGTTCTGCCCGGTCTGTTTGTGCTGGCTATGGGTAAGCACGGAGCCGGAGAGCTTAACTATTCGTCGGATATCGATATTACCTTCTTCTGTGAACTTGAGGAACTGCCGCTGAATGCGGGCCTTGAGCCGCAACCGTTTGTCGATCGTCTGGCGCGGCGGGTATCCAATATTCTGTCGGATCGTACGGGCGATGGTTATGTATTCCGCGTCGATCTGCGTTTGCGGCCTGACCCGTCTTCGACCCCGACTGTGGTGTCTGTGCCGTTCGCGCTGAACTATTATGAGACCGTAGGGCAGAACTGGGAGCGGGCGGCCTTTATTAAGGCGCGCGCCATGGCCGGTGATCCGGTTGAGGCCAAGCTGTTCATGCAGTCCCTGTCGCCCTTTATCTGGCGGCGCAGCCTCGATTATCCGGCGATTGCGGATATTCATTCAATCAAGCGCCAGATCCATGTCCATAAGGTCACAGACCGCCTTGATCCGGCAGGGGCGAACCTTAAGCTGGGTGTCGGCGGCATTCGTGAAATCGAGTTCTTCGTTCAGACCCAGCAGTTGATTCTGGGCGGGCGCGATCCGTCTTTGAGGTCGCGCCGGACGCTTGATGCGCTTGATGCATTACGCCGTGCCGGCCATCTGGCACCGGCGGTCGCCAAGGAACTTAAGGCCGCCTATATCCGTCTGCGCGATTGGGAACACCGCGTGCAGATGATCAATGACGAACAGACCCACACCCTGCCGCAATCCGAAGAAGAGCGGCTGAATGTCGGGGCCTTGTCAGGGTTCTCAAACCTCAGCCGCTATGATCTGGCGGTGTCGCGTACGCTGAAACTGGTCAATAGCCACTATGGCGAACTGTTCTCGGAGTCCGAAGACCTGTCGTCTGCGTTCGGCAGCCTTGTGTTTACGGGGGTTGATGATGACCCTGAAACCCTGAAAACGCTTGAGCGCATGGGTTTCGACAATCCGTCCCAGATCAGTGCCACCGTAAGGTCTTGGCACCACGGGCGTATTCCGGCCACACGTACCGAGCGGGGCCGTGAACTGTTTACGCGTCTGGTGCCAAAGCTTCTGGATGCGGTTAATGAGACGGGCTCACCCAATCAGGCCTTTACGCGCTTTGCGGCATTTTTCTCAAGCCTGACGGCGGGTGTGCAGATACAGTCACTGTTTCTGGCCAACCCGAAGCTGTTTAACACCATCGTCGAGATCATGGGCTTCAGCCCGCGTCTGGCGACGTTCCTGTCGCGCTATCCCACTATCTTTGATGCGATGCTCGATGCCGGTTTCTTCGACCCGCTGGGTGAGGATGTGGATCGCCTGATCGCTGACGAAGTGGCGCGCGAACCGCAAGACCTCGAAAGCGTAATGAACGCCCTGCGTCGTGTGTGCCGCGAACAGCAGTTCCGCATTGGTATGCAGGTGCTTAATGCCCGCCTGACGACCGAAGCGGCGGGCGCGGCCTATGCGCGTCTGGCGGATGCCTGCATTAATCATCTGGCCCCTTTGAGCCTTGAGGATGTGCATCGTCAGGGCGGTGAACTGTCCGGTCATGTGGCGGTTGTGGCCTTGGGTAAGCTTGGGTCGCAGGAGATGACCGCGCGGTCTGATCTGGATCTGATGATTATCTATTTGCCGGATGATCCGTCAGAAACCTCAAGTGTGAAAAACTGGGGGGCTGAGACCTTCTATGCCCGCTTTACCCAGCGTCTGATTGCCGGACTGTCTGCGCCGACCCACGAAGGCTTGCTGTACGAAATCGACATGAAGCTCAGGCCGACCGGCGCCAAGGGGCCGGTGGCGGTATCGTTGGCGGCGTTTGAAAACTATTACACCAAGGATGCTGACACCTGGGAGTTTCAGGCCATGACCCGCGCCCGCGTGGTCTGGGCTTCGGACGAGGACTTTGCCGATCTGGTACGTCTCAAGATCGAGACAGTTCTACGTTCAAGCCGTTCGGCATCGCAGACGGCGCAGGATGTGCTGGATATGCGGGCGCTTATGGAGCGTGAGCGTCCGGCCAAGGGATTCTGGGACTTCAAGCTGTCGGTTGGCGGGCAGGTGGATTGTGAATTTGCCGCGCAGTATCTTCAATTGATACATGCGGCCAATGGCGGGCCATTGCGCGTTTCAACCCTGTCGGCGCTTTCGGCCATGCAGCGGGCCGGACTGGCACCGGCGGAGCATATCGAAGCCCTGTCGAGCGCCTGGAAGGTACAGCAGGCTCTGGCCCAGATCATGCGCATTTCGCTTGAGGCTGATCACGATCCCCGCAGTGAATCCGAAGCGTTCCAGCGCAAGCTGGCGCGTGCGGTGCATACGCGGCGTCTGGATACGCTCGAAAACAAGCTGAAAGAGATCAGAAATCGCGCAAGAGATGCCTTTGAGGCGATTGTCACGCCTTAAGACAACTCTCTGAAATTCGGACAGATTACCGCAGTGTGACGGCTGTGTACGCGGCGTTTAAATATTTTTGTTTTAAATGTTCGACGGAATAGCCGTGCGGTTGCGTGCAATATAGCAACAGGTCTGAAATCGGTTTTTCAGACTGAGGCGAGTCAGTTGTCGGCTGGCTCTGCCTGCTCCGCTTTATTGGTTTACTCTGTCCTGCGTCTGAATATTTGTGGCAGGCGGAAAATTCAGGAAACAGCTTCGCAGTCAGTGCGGCTTGTGGTAACGGTTATGACCAGACAAGATGTGACCAGACAGCATCTGACGCTCATCAGCGGGGGGCAATCTGCGCAAGGGGAACAGTCTGCCGGAGCAGGACAAACCGCGTACGACATTATGACAGCACATTTGGATCCTGATGAGGAACTGATAGATCGGGTGGGTCGCGGGGACATTGCCGCCACCCAGACTCTGGTGACGCGTAAGCTGCCGCGTATGCTGGCACTGGCACGCCGGTTACTGGGGGACGCGGCCGAAGCCGAGGATGTCGCTCAGGAAGCCCTTCTACGTTTATGGAAGCAGGCGGCACATTGGGTGCCGGGACGCGCCAAGCTGGACACATGGCTGCATAAGGTCGCCGTTAATCTCTGTTATGACCGGCTGCGCAAGCGCCGTGAAATGGTCGATGCCGCAGATATTGAGCTTGTGGACGAGCAGGCGGATCCGGCCAGACAGCTGGATCAGCTTGAGGTCAGCGCACAGGTCGAGGCGGCGCTGAATGCCCTGCCGGAGCGGCAAAAGCTGGCGATTGTTCTCTGTTATTATCAGGAACTGTCCAATATCGAGGCCGCAAGCCTGATGGATGTATCGGTTGATGCCCTCGAAAGTCTTCTGTCGCGGGGACGCCGACAGCTCAGGTCGCTTCTCAGTGGCCAGCAGCAGGATCTTCTGGGGCATGCCGCACCTTCCAAGCCACCCGGAAAGTCTGGGACGGCTGATGTCAAAACCATTCAACGCACCGCTTAAGGAACAGAAAGGAGCCCCGAAATGATGCGAAAAACAATCCGTTCAGACCGCTTTAGGGCGATTGTCGAAGCCTATGGGGTACGTCCGCATTGCTGGCCTGAACAAGAACGTCAGGCGGCGCTCGAATTCATGACGCGTCACCCGAAAAAAGCGCAGGCGCTGATGCAGTCGGCGCAGGAAACCGATGCGTTTCTTGATCTGTCACGTCCGCTTCAGCCCTCTGAAACCCTGCATTGGGAGACCATGGCCCGCCTGATGCCAGGCTTACAGAATTCGGCTGAAATACTGGCCTTTGCCCGTCCGTCACGCCCAAGCCGCGGCTTTTTACTGGCGACCGGTCTGGGGCTTATGGCGGCCTGTGCGGCCGGTATGATCGTGGGCATCAATATCGGCCTGATGAGTGCAACTGACATGCGCGTAGAGGAGGTCCTTGCGTCCTCCAGCATGATTGATCTGGAAAACTGGTAATGACGACACAGTCTGTAAAATCGAAATCATTAAAGGTCTGGCTTGGGGTTTCCATTGCGCTCAACCTGTTTCTGATCGGCGCAGGCGCGGGCCTTGGCTATATTGCCAATGACAAGTGTAAGCTGTTGCCAAAGCCGCACGACAAGAAGCCTGCCATGAATTATCTGACGGACGGTTTGTCACCTGACAGTAGCGAAAAGGTGCGCAAGGTTGTCACGGCAGCGGCGCTGGATGGCGAAGCTGATATGCAGGCTGGTCGGGATCATCGCAATGCGGCGGTCGAGTTGATTTTGCAGACCTCACCGGATGCGGCGGCGGTTCAGGCCGAGATCCAAAAGGCGCGTGAGGCAGAAAGTCGTGCTAAGGACAAGATCGAAACGGCTGTGGTCGGTTTGCTGATCGAGTTGCCGGATGCGGATCGGGCAATTGTCGCCGAGCATCTGGTGCGCACACCTTTCCGCGCGCGTCATAAGGCTCTGCATGACCTGAAGAAAGCGGAAGAAGCCGCACAGTCCGGTTCATCATCCGAACTGTCCAAGGCCTCGAAATAACATCCAATCAGGATGCCAGAGCTGACGCTGTGTCTGTGGGCACGGTGTCGGACGGGCTGTCTGGATTCATGTCTGGTTTGCGACGGATCGGCAGTATGATGCTGACGGTCGTGCCCTGACCGACATTGGAATCGACTTCCATCGTACCGTCATGCAGTTCGATCAGGGACTTGGTCAGGGCAAGCCCCAGACCCGTGCCTTCGCGTGTCTTTGAGAACTGGTTCTCGATCTGCTCAAACGGTTTGGCCAGACGGGTGAGGTTTTCAGCCTCAATGCCAATGCCGGTATCGGCAATGTACAGATGCACATTGTTGTCCGTTGACACCGCCGAGATGGTCACAGAACCGCCGGACGGCGTGAATTTAACCGCATTGGTCAGAATATTGAGCAGTACCTGCTTGAGGGCGCGGAAATCCGCCTCGATCTCAGGCAATTGCGGCAGGTGGACACGCAGTTTCAGGCCAGCTTTTTCCGCCCGCTGACGGATCAGGCGTAGGGTATCATCCACGACCTCATCGACCGCCAGAGGCTCGAAATTGAGACTGAACTTACCGGCCTCAATCTTTGACATATCAAGTATATCATTGATCAGCGCCAGAAGGTGCTGACCGGAACTGAGGATGTCCGCAGAATATTCCTTGTACCGTTCGTGGCCCAACTGACCGAACATTTCCGAAGCCATGATCTCGGAAAAGCCATTGATGGCATTGAGCGGCGTACGCAGTTCGTGGCTCATATTGGCCAGAAACGCGCTCTTGGCCTGATTGGCGGCTTCGGCGCGCAGTTTTTCCAGCTCATATTTGCGCGCCAGATCAGCTTCCTTGCGGCGGCTTTGCTCAAGCTTATCGACCATGCCCTGTAGCTGCTCTTCGCCGCGACGGCTCATTTCTTCCTGCAGCTTGACGGCGGTGATGTCTGTACCGGAAACAACGCGCCCACCTTCGGCGGTGCGGCTTTCGGAGATTTGAATCCAGCGCCCGTCATTCAGTTCGGTTTCGACAATCCCTTCGCGATTATCCGCCGTGGGTTGCGTGCGGCGGATGGAAATCTGCATGACCTGTTCAATCAGATCACGGGGGGTGCCCTGACGCAGAAAGCGTTCGTCAATATTGAAGGTCTGGCCGAAGGTGGCGTTCCACATCAGCAGCTTGCCTTTGCGGTCCCAAAGCACAAAGGCATCCGACACGCTGTTGATCGCGTCTGTCAGTCTTGTTTCCGCTCTCTGGGCGCGAGACTGAGCCATGCGCTCACGCGAAACGTCCAGTGCCACGCCGCTGAAGCGCGTAAAGCCGTTTGCGCCTCTCATGCCCGTTGCCTGACCGCGTGCATCGATCCACAGCGCACGGTTCGTGTCATTTGGCACGCGGAAGGAAACATCCAGTGCGCCCGTTGAGCGGGCGGTCTGAAGCGCGCGTCTGAACAGATCGCGGTGTTCAGGGGCGATGCGAGACAATATTTCTTCGGTACTGGCGACACCGCCACCGCCCCAGCCGAACATTACGCCGGTAACAGCGGACATATTGACCAGATCCTGAGACAGATCCCAGTCCCATATGCCGCAATGTGCGGCCTCGACCGCCAGACGATAGCGCTCTTCGTTTTCAATATGCTGGCGTCTGGCCTTGGTGGTGCTGCGTCCCTGAAGGTACAACAACCAGGCGCTGATGATACCAATCAGTAACGGCCCGCCAACAAGCAAACCGCCTTTGAGCCAGCCGCTTAAAGGCGCGATAATGTGATCTGTCGGAAGTGCTTGTAAGGTCGTGAGGCCGAGCATGTCGCCGGTGGCGCTGGCGACGCGGACGAATCCGCCTTCGGTCAGGGCGCCCTGAGTCACTACGCCGGAACCCGCATTGTTTTTGAGTTGTTGCGCACTGAGGGCCAGTGCCTTTTTGACCTCCTGTCCTGTCAGGCTTTCGTCCGACGACAGGACAATGATGCCTTCACTGTTCAAAAGCGCTGTCAGGCGGTCGCGGCTGTTCTCACCGTCTATCAGACGGGCGGACAAACGTCCGACGACCTTGGGGCGTCCGGGGCCGGGAGACAGAACGGCATAGGTCTGGGGGTGCGGAGACAGGCGCGTAGCAACGGTGGTCAGATTGAAGCTTTTGTCCGACGTGCCAGCAGCCTGTTGCAGCAGAGTCTGGTCATCCTCACCGGTGCGCGCCAGAATTTCACCATCGGCGCGGACGACCGCCAGACTGGTTATCGCACCGTTGGAATGTTTAAGGGCGGTTTCAAGGCCCGCCAGCATCTGCGTGGTATCCGTACCCGTGGGTACGGTCTGCATCAGGCCCTGAAGCACGCTTAAACGACCATCCAGTCGTGCGGCATTGATGCGGGCCTGTTGCAGGGTCTGGGCGTCGCGTAAGGCCTGATCGGTTGGCAGGTCGCCCGAAAGCTTGGCGGAAGACAGGGTAACGATGCAGACAACCAGCAGGCATAACGACAGGGCGCTGATGCGCATCCATGCCGGAATATTAGGGGCTATATGCGTTAGAAGGCCAAAGCCAGACGCCGTATCACGTGGCGCGGAAAGGCTTTCGCGTAACGCTGTCGCATTTTCCCTGTGGTGTTTCATTACCGTAAAGAGATCCCGGTCGATTCGCGTTAATAAACAAGGTAAATGCCCCGTTAACCTAATGTCGAGAGGTGTTAAGAATTTATGAAGCTTTGCGGGCAAATAAGCTGTGGATGCCACAGATCTGCCCGTGTCAAATCGGTATCAAATCAGTCGATCGGCTCAGGTTTGCGTCTTTCGGGGCCGTCGTAGCCGGGCTTATGCCGTCTTCTGCGGTCGGGGCCAAAATAGCTTCCGGTCTTAATAAACGGACGTGGGTACGAGACTATGGCGTTAATCTTGCGGTATAGTTCAAGGGCCGTCACCGGCTTGGCACAAAATTCGTTGACGCCGGCATCGCGGGCCTGAGTGACGCGTGAGCGTTCCGAATGGGCCGTTAGCATAATGACAGGCACATATCGGTTCGGACTGTCGGTTGAATTACGCACCATCTGTATGAACTCAACGCCATCTAACACCTCCATCATGAAATCAACGATAACAATATCGATGGATTCATTTTTCAGCCGTGAGAAAGCATCAGAGGCATCACGGGCTTCGAATATGCTGACGGCACCAAAACCGCGCAGAATAGTTTTCACGATGTTGAGCATGTGACTGTTATCATCAATCACAAGAAATCTGACGCGCTCAAGTCCCGCCACGGCGGTCACTCCTTACCGGTATCTAAGCCAAGAGTAACACCAAGAATTTGGTAAGCCGTTAACATATGTTGTTAACGGCTTAGGCTGAACGGGTCAGGGCAGGGATTTTTAGCCCCTGAGGGCTTTTTCCGTAAGCTCGGTGACATTTTTCGATAGCTTTTCGCTTTTGGCGATACGCTCAAGTGCGGCCTTCATCTTGTCGCCATAGGGGGCGGCATAGCGTCTGTGGGCGCTGAATACGTCCACCAGCCGCGCGGCAGTCATCGGGTTGAACTTATCGACCGCCAGAATCTGATCGACCACAAAGTCATAGCCTCTGCCCGATGGGTGGTGGAAGGTGGCGGGGTTATTGCTGGCGAAGGCCTGCACAACGGCGCGCCAGCGGTTAGGCGTGCGGTCATCAAAGTCAGGATGGGCAATCAGGCGCTGAACCCGATCAAGAGTTTCCGGATGGGCGCAGGCGGCCTGTACGGCAAACCATTTGTCGATGACCAGCGGCTCGGTTTTTTCTTTATCATAGAACTCGCCCAGCGCCTGATCATAGGCCGCACCGTGGATATAGGTGTAACCGTTCAGAGCGGCCATGGCGTCGGTCATATTATCCGCGCTCCGGGAATGTGCCTGCAACAGGGCCTCAAGACGGGCTTTCTGCTCTGGGGTGGCTACTCCATAACCGGCCAGCAGCAGATCAAGCAGGGCGTTACGCAGGGCGCGGCGTCCGGCAGCGGCAGCGTCCGCACTGAAGCCTTGGGATGAAGGCGTTTCGAGTGCTTCGTAGGCGGTGATCAGATCGGCAAACAGGGTCTGAGACAGTTCGGCCTTGAATGTCTTACGACGGTTATGAATGAATTGCGGATCAACCGGCGTCAGGGCTTGCGCCAGATCGGTTTCGGTCGGCAGGCCGAGTATCAGGGCCTTGAAGGCCTGATCAAGGCTTTCGTCCCTCAGGGTATCGCCCAGGGTCGCTGCATAGGCGCTGACCTCACCGCTGGCATCAAGGATGAGCGTACGCGCAAGTGTTTGCGCGGCCTCCCAGCGGTTGAAGGGATCAGTGTCGCCTTTGAAGCGGGCGAACTTGTGGGCATCGGGTTCTGACAGGCTCAGCTTGACCGGTGCCGAGAAGTGGCGAAGGGCGGAAATCACCGGCGCCTCGTTGACATTCTCAAGCACCAGTTCGGCCTCAGGGGCCGTCAGAATATAGAGATAATCCGTGTATTCCGTGCCATCGACCGCAAAAGTGAGGGGCTGACCCTGTTCACTCAGAAGCCCCAGACGCACGGGCACCGGCACCGGCGCTTTGTCAGGCTGGGACGGGGTGGGGGCGGTCTTTTGCGTCAGGCTAAGGGTCAGACGACGGGTTGCGGCATCATACTGACCGCTCAGGCTGAGGTTCGGCGTGCCGGCCTGCGTGTACCACTTAAGCCAGTGCGAGAAATCCTGTCCGGTCACGGCTTCGAAGCTTTTGAGGAAGTCCTCAAGCGTGGCGGCGGTGCCGTCATTCGTCGCAAAATAATGATCCAGAGCCTGACGATAGGTGTCCGGCCCGACCACGGTTTTCAGCATGCCGACAATCTCGGCCCCCTTCTCATAGATGGTCGAGGTATAGAAGTTGTCGATCTTGAAATAGGAGGACGGGCGCACCGGATGGGCCAGTGGGCCTGCATCTTCGGGGAACTGACGGGCGCGTAGCATCTTCACGTCCTTGATGCGTGTAACCGCACGGCCGCGCATATCTCCGGAGAAACCCTGATCGCGATAGACGGTCAGCCCTTCCTTAAGGCACAGCTGGAACCAGTCGCGGCAGGTGACGCGATTGCCTGACCAGTTATGGAAATATTCGTGGGCAATAACGCTTTCGATGCGCTCATAATCAAGGTCGGTGGCGGTCTTCGGATCGGCCAGCAACAATGAGGCATTGAAAATATTCAGGCCCTTGTTTTCCATAGCCCCGAAATTGAAATCGCGCACAGCGACGATCATAAACAGATCAAGATCATATTCGCGGCCATAGACGTCTTCATCCCACTTCATGGAGCGTTTGAGGGCGTCCATGGCATAGGCTGCTCGATCCTTCATGCCGGTATCGACATAGATTTTCAGCTCGACCTTGCGGCCTGACAGGGTAGTGAAATCATCTTCCAGTACATCCAGTTCACCGGCCACCAGTGCAAACAGATAGGACGGCTTGAAGAACGGGTCTTCCCAAAGCGCAAACTGTTTGCCCTCAGGCAGATCACCGCTGTCGATCAGGTTGCCATTGGACAACAGGTGCGGGAAACCGGCCTTGGGCGCTTCGATGCGTACGGTGAATTTTGACAACACATCGGGGCGGTCGGGAAAATAGGTGATCTTGCGGAAGCCTTCGGCTTCGCACTGCGTGCAAAAACGGCCCGAAGACATATAAAGCCCTTCAAGGGTCTTGTTGTCCTGAGGATTGATTTCAACTTCGGTTTCCAGCGTGAAACGATCAGGCACGTCAGAAATCGTCAGGGTTTCCGGAGTGATGTCTGAGGTGCGCGCTTCTCCGTCAAGTGTCAGCGAGATCAGTTTCAGGCGCTCACCCAAAAGCACCAGAGGGGCTGCCTTTGCGCCGGTGCGTTCAATCTCAAGCCGCGCCCTGACCCGCGTAGCCGTGGGGACGAGATCGAAACTCAGATGGGTTTCAAGGATGCGAAAATCCGGTGCCTTATACTCGGAAAGACGAACGGGGCGTGCAATATCTGTGCGCATGAAAATAATCGGCCTGAAGGTAATACTCAGACTTCAACATAGGCATGATTTGTGCGCGGATAAAGGGTCGATCTTTTTATCTTTGAGGCAGGTGTTCACGCCCGAAAAGATATAACGGCACCGGTCAGACCTGACGTGCCGATTCCCGTACAATCAGACCGAATGGCAGGGAGCGCGTTGTCTCTATCGGCTTGCCGTTCTCATCTTCGGTGGCGCGGTTGAGAAGCAGGTCGGTTGCCGCATAGGCCATTTCTTCGACCGGCTGGCGAATGGTGGTGACATGCGGCCAGACCAGAATAGCGCCCGGCACATCATCGAAGCCCACAACCGATACGTCTTCGGGAATGCGTACGCCAATCTGCTGGGCATAGGCCATCAGACCAAAGGCCATATAGTCATTGGAAGAAAATACAGCCGTCGGGCGTTTGGTTTCCGGTGCAAACAGCGATCGGGCCGCTTCAACGCCGGATTCATAAGAGAAGAAGCCTTGCTTGACCCATTCGGCGCGCGGTTCGATATTATTTTCCCGCATGGCCCTGACGAAGCCTTCGTAACGCAGGTGGCTGGCGCCATGCTCAGGGTGGCCAAGGATAAAGCCGATATCCTTATGGCCCTGCGCAATCAGGTGCTGGGTCATCTCATAGGCCGCGGTCACATCATCAATGCGCACACTGGGGGAACGACCGGGGTTAAGGAAGGGCGACACCCGCACATAAGGGACGCCTGCGGTCTCAATGGCGTGCAATACCACGGCCATATCACACAGGGGCGGCGTCAGAATAACGCCATCCAGACGCACAGTCGCCAGCAATGAGGAAATGGAACGCTCAAGGTCAGGTGAATGGCTGTCCTGCGGTTCGATCAGAAGATGATGATTGTCTTCGCGGGCACGACGGATCACGCCGCGTTGCATGGCATCGATATAATGCGGGACGGGGTTGTCGTAAAATAGACCGATCAGGAAACTGCGTGAACCCGCCAGCGAACGCGCCAGTAGATTGGGGCGGTAATGCAGAAGCGTGGCGGCTTCCTGTACCTTTTTGCGCGTTTCCTCGCGTACATTGGGTTCGTTATTGATGACGCGCGAAACGGTCTTGATGGACACACCCGCCAGACGTGCCACGTCATTAATGGTTGAGGTCGTATTGCCACCGCCGCTCATAGGGGCTTTTGTATGGTTGGGCGGTTTCATGGACGGGTAGGGCTTGCCGTTATGTGTAATATATTAATGTGCAGAATGGCGTAACCGCCGCTTTTGTCAATTGTCCGCTTTCAGACGAACCGCGTGACAAAGGCGGCGGTAAAATCAAACTCAGGAGAACTTCTGAACTGCTTCGGCCGACAGGCGCGAAATTTCGGCCCAGTTGCCTTCTTTCATAGCCTTTTCAGGCGCAACCCATGAGCCGCCTACGCACAACACATTGTCGAGCGCCAGAAACTCACCGGCATTGGCCAGACTGATACCGCCGGTCGGGCAGAACTTGGCCTGCGGCAGAGGGCCGCCAATGCCTTTGAGCGCGCCAACGCCACCGGCAGGCACGGCAGGGAAGAACTTAAGGTGCGTAAAGCCCCACTCCAGCGCGCGCATGACTTCGGAAGAAGTCGCAACACCCGGCAGAAGCGGAAGAGAATCCTGCTTGGCGAGGGTCTTTGTGAGGCCCGGAGAGACGGCGAACTTAGCACCGGCCTTGGCGGCCTTTTCGGCGTCCTTTGGGGTGATGACTGTACCGGCACCGACGATGGCATCGGGGCGTTCCTTGGCGATCAGGGCAATGGCCTCAAGCGCGCAATCGGTACGCAGCGTAATTTCCAGAACGCGGATACCGCCCGCCAGCAGGGCATCAGCCAGAGGCAGGGCCTGATCGATTGAAGGAATAACCATTACCGGCAACACTGGGCCCGTGGTCATGAACTTGGGAATATCGGGGTGCGTGGACATGGTGAGCCTCTGTTGATCTATAGCATTGCCGCACATGCGACACGGAAAAAGACAGGCCTGAGGACGCAGACGCCTCAGGGGAAAACCTGACTACAGTAAACCCTCAAAAAAGTACACTGAGGGCGATTTCAAAAGTGCGGCACAAGTGCGGTACAGGCGCGAAAACAGCGTTTTTCCTGACATCAGCCGGTTATTTCTGCCTCCGTCAGGGCGTTGGCGGCACCGACAAGCGCTGCGCATTTGTGGGTAATGATGCGTGACGGAATGGTTTCCACCAGCGCCGTCATAGGGGCCTTGGCCTCTAAGCGGGCGCGGAAACGCGATTCGTCAATATGAGGGATCAGGCGCGGCGCAATGCCGCCGGCAATGAAAATGCCTGATGTCGCCCCCTGATACAGCGCCAGATCACCGGCCACAGAGGCCAGAATGTCCAGAAATACCTCGACTGTGTAGCGCGACCCTTGCGCGTCTTCGCCCTCAAGGTGGGTAATCTCGGCAGGCGTCAGGTTCAGGGTCGGCTCACCGCGCGCAATCGTGATGGCCTGATACAGGTTCACCAGCCCGGGGCCGGACAAAAGCATCTCAATGGTCACGCGGCCATATTTCTTGCGCAGGATCTTATGAACCTCGACCTCGAAGTCATTGACCGGTGCCCATGAGGCATGGCCGCTTTCGGTTGACAGGCAATAGGGGCCATAGGCTCCGCCCACCAGTACCGATGCACCGAATCCGGTGCCTGCGCCCATCACGGCATGGACATTACCCTTACCGTGGGTGACAGGGCCAATAGTCTTATAGTCAGCCTCGGTCAGATGCGGCAGCGAATAGGCCAGCGCCGCATAGTCATTGAGAAGACGCGCCTTGCGGGCGCCGGTACGAGCCTTAAGTTCGGTTTCCGTCACCAGCCAGTCAAGATTGGTGAACTTGATGGCACCATCTACAACCGGCCCTGCGACGGCACAGGCGGCGAAATCAAGCGCTGGCCTGCCGCCAATCTCGTCGAAATAGTCAGAGATGACGGCATAGAGATCAGGATAATCCTCGGTTTCAAAGGATTTGAAGTGATCAAGGCTATAGGAATTGCCCTTACGCTCCGCAATCGCGAAGCGCGCATTTGTGCCGCCTATGTCACCGACAAGACCGCGTAAAACCTGTGATGTACCTGTAAACGTTGCTTGGTTGTCAATAACCGTCATTATACCTACCAGAAAACGGAGCCGCCCGCATCGGATGCACCGACCAGACGCCTGAACGGCGCGAACAGTTCCCGCCCCAGACCGTCCGCTTCCGGTGGTCTTTGGGCGGCTGGTCGTGCCGCAAATTCCGCTTCATCACCTATGAAGCTCAGGTTCCCGTTTTCACAATCTACTCTCACCTTGTCCCCTGACCGTAATTTTGAGATCGGTCCGCCGTCGACGGCTTCTGGAGTAAGGTGTATGGCGGCTGCGACCTTCCCTGAGGCCCCCGACATGCGACCATCGCTGACCAGGGCGACCTTGCGCCCTTGATCCAGCATGGCCGACAGCGAGGGAGTCAGGCTGTGCAGTTCCGGCATGCCATTAGCTTTTGGCCCCTGAAACCGCACAACGCAAATAAAATCGCCTTCCGGCAGGTTTCCGGCCTTGAATGCAGCCAGAAAATCGTCCTGATCGTCAAATACTGCGGCTGGCCCTTCGATGAAGCGGTGCTCAGGCTTGACGGCGGAAATCTTGGTGACCGCAGCCCCCAGATTTCCTTTCAGCTCCCTCAGGCCCCCTTCGGGCGAGAAGGGGTTGGTGACAGGACGCAGAATATTCTCATCAAGGCTCTGGGCCGGTGCATCGCGCCAGACCAGTTGGCCATTTTCAATAAAGGGTTCCCTGGCATAGGCACCTAAGCCTTCGCCCCAAACGGTCGTGACATCACTATGCAGCAAGCCGGCGCTCAGCAGTTCCTTAATGACAAAGCCAATGCCACCGGCCGCGTGGAAGTGGTTCACATCGGCCGCACCATTAGGATAAACGCGCGCCAGAAGCGGAACGGCATGGCTCAGATCGTTCAGATCTTCGGGCAGGAGCTGGATGCCTGCGGCACGGGCCATGGCTGGCAGGTGCAGGGCGTGGTTCGTCGAACCGCCGGTCGCCAGCAGGCCGATCACGCCGTTAATAATAGCGCGTTCGTCAATCACATCGGCCATATAGATAGGCGCTTCACGATTGGCAGCCGTTTTAGCGGCCTGAACGACGGCGGCACGGGTCAGGGCGTCACGCAATTCGCCATGCGGCGGCACAAAGGCAGCACCGGGCACATGCAGTCCCATCATCTCCATCAGCATCTGGTTGGAGTTGGCCGTGCCATAGAACGTGCAAGTGCCCGCCGAGTGATAAGAGGCCATTTCTGCCGCCAGAAGGGCGTCACGACCGACTTCACCCTTGGCATACTGGGTGCGCACCTTGGCTTTTTCGGGGTTGGGCAGACCGGACGGCATAGGGCCAGATGGCACAAAGATCACCGGCAGATGACCGAAGGCAAGCGCGCCCATCACCAGACCGGGCACAATCTTGTCACAGACCCCCAGACACAGGGCCGCGTCAAAGGCATCATGCGTCAGGGCAATAGCCGTGGACATAGCAATGACATCGCGTGAGAACAGGCTCAGTTCCATACCCGGACGGCCTTGAGTCACGCCATCACACATGGCGGGGACGCCACCGGCTACCTGAGAGGTTGCGCCGACCTTACGGGCATATTCCAGTATCTTTTCAGGGTAACGGTAATAGGGCTGATGCGCCGACAGCATGTCGTTATAGGCCGTGACGACGCCGATATTGGGCACATTATCGAGGGCAGCCGCAAGCTTATCGTCCGTATCGCTGGCGGCGACCACATGGGCATAGTTGGCGCAGCTCAGCTTTTTGCGGCGCGGCTCACGCGTCTTATAGCGTTCGATGCGCGCCATATATTCGGCACGGCTGTCACGGCTGCGGGCAATCAGGCGCTCAGTGACGGCCTTAACAACGGGATTCAACGGTACGTAATTCGACTCGGTCATTTTTTTATATATCCTTCCCCCTCAGCTTGATGATCAGTTCACGCAACCCAGACAATATCGACGGGGTGCGGGTACTGTTTCAGGAAGGCCCCGATAGGTGCTGTAGTCTTATCGGGGGTAGCTATGGCTTGCCGGAGCGCTTCCAGTTTTGCCTCACCGGTTATGTATAACACAATGCGGCGTGACCGGTTAAGGGCGCTCACGCTTAATGTGAGACGGGGCAGTTTCGGTTCAATGGATCCGTCGGTGGCCGTAACCGGCACCACAATCGCATCGGTTTCATAGATATCTGCATTGAGCGGATGTTGCGGAAAGATCGACGCATAATGCTTGTCGCCGCCCATCCCCAGAAGGGTAATGTCAAAGACCGGCGGCTCACCTGCATTGAGGCTGCGCAGTTGGGCTTCGGCCTTTTGCGCGCTTAAGGCCTGATCACTATCCTGAATGAGGCTGAGGAAGGACAGGCTCGCAATATCGGCCACGGCTTCACGCATCATGCGGGTGTTAGAGCTTGGGTCATCCACCTCAACAAAGCGTTCATCGACCTGAGTAAGCGTGACCTTGTCCCATGCCACATCCAGCGTTTTCAGGCGCTCATAGACCGGCTTGGGCGTAGAGCCGCCGGCACCGCAGATCACGGCCTTATCGTCCGCCACTATGGCCGCAGTGACGGCCTCGGTGATCAGGTTCAGAACCGCTGTTTCGGCTTCGTATGGCGTGGCAAAAACCTGAACCTCAAACCGTCCGGCATCGCCTTCGAGGATAACCGGATCAGTCATTCCAGACCCGCCCGTCACGATCAAGCAACGTATAGGCGCTGGTCGGACCATTGGTACCCGCCGGATAGATTTGCGGCTTCGGATAGGCCTTTTCCCAACCCGCTGCGATACCATCGACCCATGCCCAGGCGGCTTCGACTTCGTCGCGGCGGACAAAGGCGGCATTATTGCCATTGAGGGCATCAAGGATCAGGCGCTCATAGGCGATGCGGCGACGCGGGGGCTTATTGCCATTGCCGTTAAAGGCATTGATCAGCGATAGCGAAAGCGCCAGCGGCTGAAGCTGTTGCTGGCCATCGGCACTCAGGCCCGGTGCCTTGTTCATCACCGTCAGCGAAATATCTTCGTCCGGCTGAAGGCGGATCACCAGACGGTTAGGCGTGGCCTCGCTGCCGAACAGGGCGTGCGGCACAGGGCGGAACTGAATAACGACCTCGGTGGTACGGTTCGGCAGGCATTTGCCGGTACGCAGATAAAAGGCGGTGCCGCTCCAGCGCCAGTTGGCGATCTCGGCCTTAAGCGCCACAAAGGTTTCAGTATTGGACGGAGAGCCTTTTTCGGCTTCGTAACCGGCAATTTTCTCGTCACCGGCATATCCGGGGCCATATTGACCGCGTGCGGTATTTTGCAGGACGTTTGAAGCGTCAATCGGCTTGAGGCTCTTGAGGACCTTTACCTTTTCGTCGCGCAGGGAATCGGCGGACAAACCGGCAGGCGGCTCCATAGCCAGCAGGCACAGAAGCTGAAGCAGGTGGTTCTGCAACATGTCGCGCAGCGCACCATATTCGTCATAATAGCCCAGACGATCGCCAGTGCCGACGGTTTCCGAAACCGTGATCTGCACGTGGTCGATGCTGCGGGAGTTCCACAGAGGCTCAAACACCGTATTGGCAAAGCGCAGGGCAATCAGGTTCTGCACCGTTTCCTTACCAAGGTAGTGATCTATGCGGAACACGCGCGATTCATCAAAGGCGACGGCCACCGAATCGTTGATCACCTTGGATGAGGCCAGATCACGGCCAAGCGGCTTTTCGATAATAACGCGATTAGGTGCCGCGTTCAGTCCGGCCTCAAGGATACGCTCACACAGCGGCTTGAACAGGCTGGGTGAGGTGGACAGGAAGAAGACAATATCAAGGTCTTCGGCTTCGCCGATCTCGGCCTTAAGCTTTGCGCCCCATTCAGGATCATAGGCATCAAGCGGCAGGTGCGTCAGGCGGCTGGTAAACTTTTCAAGCGTACCGTCTTCGAGGGCATCGCCTGAGCGTTTCTGCACGGCGGCGCTGACGCGCTCAATAAAGGCATCGTGCGTTATCGATTCGCGGGCAATGGACACCAGTCGCAAATCGTCGGCCAGAAAACCGTCCTGATCCAGCATGGCCAGTGACGGCCACAACATGCGCAGGGCCAGATCACCCGTACCCCCAACCAGTACGAATACAGGCTGACGACGGCTTGTGGACTTGGAATCGGCGGATTTTGACTCGGTAACGGAACGATCAGACACTTTTGCTTTTCCCGGGGCGTATTAAGCCCTTTTCTTTAATGAAGGGCCTCTGACAGTCATGTGGACACTGACATAAAAATACTAAATGACAGCGCTGTCATACATTCCCTGTGGCGCAGGGTCAAGCCCCGATATCAGGCCTGATCATGATTAAGGCCCGTTTAAGCGGTATAGGGGCAAAAACGGGCCTCGGCAAGGTTTTCTATTGGTATTTTATTGGGATTGTATTGGTATTAGCCCGTATTGCGCAGCGCGCTGGCGATTCCGTTGACCGTTAACTGCATCGCCAACTCCACCAGCTTGTGCGTATTGCCTTCGCGGCGAAGACGCAAAAGCTCTACCTGCATGTGGTTGAGCGTATTCAGGAGCGGCGCAGAGCGTTCAATCGAAGCCCTCAGCGTTTCCTGATCCGGCAACAGGGTTTTGGATTTGCGGATGCGCAGGCACAGGGCAACCGTTTCGTCATATTCTTCGCGGATGCGGGCATAGATGCGCTTTGATTCCACCGGATCGCTGGCCAGCTCGGCATAGAGCTTGGCGATATCCAGATCGGACTTGGCCAGAGCCATTTCCATATTGGCAAGGAATACATCGAAGAATTCCCACTCACCCGCCATCTGGATGAGGGTTTCATCGTCAACCCCAACCGCCTTGACGGCAGAGGCGAAGCCGTACCAGCCGGGCAATACGAAGCGCGACTGCGACCATGAGAACACCCACGGAATAGCGCGCAGATCTTCGATCTTGCCCGATTTGGTACGCGAAGCCGGACGCGAACCGATCTTAAGGTCGCTGATTTCGGAAATCGGCGTGATCGAGCGGAAGAAGGCCAGGAAGTGCGGGTCATCATAGACCAGACCGCGATAAGCCTTAAAGGAGGCCTCACTCAGACTTTCCATCAGAGTGGCATATTTGGCCTGCGCAATTTTTTCGTGGCTCTGGCCCTTAACGTCTTCACGCGAAGGCAGGGACGCGAGGAAGACCGCCGCCGAAAAGGCATCAAGGGTCTTTTGTGCGGTAATGGCATTGCCAAACTTACGGGCGATCATTTCGCCCTGTTCGGTTACGCGGATCTGACCATCAACCGTACCTTCGGGTTGCGCACGGATAGCGGCAAAGGCGGGGCCGCCACCGCGACCGACCGAACCGCCGCGACCGTGGAACAGGCGCAGTTTGACGCCGCGTTCGGTACATACCGCCTTGATGGCCGAAGACGCCTTATGCAGTGACCAGCGCGAAGCCGTGTAACCGCCGTCCTTGTTGGAGTCCGAGTAACCGAGCATGACTTCCTGCACGGACGGACGCCCAAGCAGCGAACGCATGGCCGGCAGACCCAGCCAGCGCTTCATGATTTCCGGCGCAGCCTCAAGGTCTTCGATGGTTTCGAACAGAGGCGCCGTGCGGATCATGGTGTGCGGCGAAGGGCCACCATAGACCAGGCCGGCCTGCTTCAGCAGAACCAGCGGCTCAAGGATGTCTGACACCGACTTGGCCATCGAAATAATATAAGACCCAATGGCATCAGGGCCAAATGTGCGCACGACTTCAGCCGCAGCATCAATGATTTTCAGTTCGCGCTGCGTTTCCGCAGAATAACGGGCGAACGGCCAGCGCAGCAGGCGGTCATTGGTCAGTTCGGCCACCAGCGCGGATACGCGCTCATTCTCCGAAAGCGAGGTGTAGTCCAGAAGCTCTGAAGACTGCGCAAACAGTTCAGCCACCACGCGTTCATGAACGCTGGAGTTCTGGCGCAGGTCGAGCGACAGGAGGTGGAAGCCACAGGAACGGGCGATCTGGATCGTCGATTTCAGCGTGCGGCCGATCAAACGCTTGCCACCAAAGTCCTTCAGGCTGTCGCGAATGACCTTAAGGTCCAGAACGAAGGCTTCGGCCGTTTCGTAAGGCGCGATGAGCGGATTGGTCAGCGGGTGCTGAACGTGGAGAATCGACTCCGACGTGGCCGCCAGACGGGCGCGGATATAGGACAGGGCGCGGCGATAAGGTTCATCGACGCGGTGAACATTGGTGTCGGCCGATTTACGCGCCAGTTCCAGAAGCCCGTCGGAAACCTTGGCCAGTTCCTGCGAAAGCGTCAGTTCAATATCAAGCTTTTCAAGCTGCTCGAAATAGAAGCCAAGGATCAGCTTGGCCTGTTGCTCAAAGGCATATTTCAGGGTGGTGTCATCGACATGCGGGTGACCATCGCGGTCGCCGCCGATCCATGAGCCAAGCTTAAGGATGTTGGGCAAGGGGCCTTCGAGTTCGATCTCCTTACCCCACTGGGTATAAAGTTCGGTCAGCGCCGGCAGGATCGAGCGTCTGACGACGCTGAGGGAGTTCTGAACCTCGTCGGCGACGCTGATGCGCTCAGGACGGTTAAGGCGGGTGTTGAACAGCAACGCCACCGCGCGATACAGGTCTTCCTCAAGATATTTGCGGTCAGACGGGCGGTTGGTGGTTTCGTACTTCGCCAGCAAGGACGTGATTTCATACTCACGCTCTACGATACTGGCGCGGCGCATTTCGGTCGGGTGCGCCGTGAACACAGGCGAGGCCAGAATACCGCGCAGGGTTTCTTCGATTTCCGTCTGCGTGTAGCCGTCCAGACGTGCCGAGGTCACGGCGTTGACAAGGCTGATAGGCTGGGGATTGCCTTCGGCATCAGCAAAGGTTTCGACACGCGCCAGATTAGCGACATCTTCGGAAATAACCGTCAGGGCCGAAAGGCACGTCAGAAGACGCGCGGCGTGGGCGGCTTCTGATTCACTGAGCCCCTGAAGGTTCAGCACGCGGTTTTTCAGGCCGTCAATCTTGGACAGGACCTGCGCCTTGCCAAATTCATGTACTGCCTCGGTCAGAAAGCCTTCAAGCATGGCTATATTCTGCCGGACGTGATCAATCGTCGTATCCGTCATCAACTTTTAGTCCCCTAAGACTTTGTACTTTATTTTGGCTTGAATCAGGTTTGCAGGTGCGGTGCGCATGCATCCCCCAAGCGGGATTTTCTCCAAACTAGCGCAAAATTTGTGCGCCGCAAGAAAAAGCTTAGGTGGGACAGTGTGCGTGAAATTTAAGCCGAAATAATACAATAGCTTGGCTGTTTCGTGACTTGTTAATTTTTTAACGATCGCCAAAATGTCTGACATAATAAGGGGTTGCAGAGCCTTAATGGTCAGCGCAGGCGTGCATGATATTGTTAACCATCCCCGCTCATCAAATCCTAAAGCCTGTGGTTTAGGTTAATGCATAATACATATGCCCGTACCCGGAGTTCAGGGGCCGGATACAGGCATGGAATGGGAAAATCGGGCTATGGCTAAGGCAGTATTTCATCGGCACCAGAGAGTCTATGTGGAGCCGGTGGGCACTTGGGCGATGATAGACAGGGTAAATCCGGTCTGGGCCAAGGGTTTTGATGAACCGGTGCGCGTGACCTATGACTGCGGTCTGGGGCGTGATTTCCGTGCCGAAGAACTTGTGGCGGAAACCGAAGTCGAGATGCGCCGCGAAGGCGATGGCACCCAATGGCGTTTGATGCGTGCCAATAACAAATGGCATGCGTCTGAAACCAGCGGGCATCATCCGTTTCCGGGAACCTATCCCATCGTGGTCACAGACCAGAATGACTGGGGCGGCTGGCGGGTGCCTGCGGCGGAATATGACCGTGATCCTGCTCTGATTGAGATGCAGGCACGACTCATTGCCTCGGCACCACGCATGCTGCGGTTAATGAAAATGCTGATCGACTATGCCAGCCAGAACGCGGAAGATGTGCCGGAGGGCATTTTGCAGATCGGACGGCGGGCGGAGCAACTGCGTCGCCTAATTGAGAACGAGGCCGTCGACGCCGGACGGGATGTAAAAACCGCTGCAGGTTAAGGCTTGCCTGAAATCCCGACAAAAAAAACCCCGACGCCTAAGCCGGTGAACCGGTTACGGGGTCGGGGCATGAGGCCATTTAGCCTTTTAAATAATGCCAAATTTAAAAGGCCGTTTAAAACCACACGGACGCGCGACCGTGAAAAAGGGAAAGAAGTCGCGCTCAGCCATGGTTCTAAAGTCAAAGCTCCGGGGCATTCGGGCAGGCACCTCAAAGGCATCCTGTCGTCTGGCGTCCGGAGATAAGCACCAACGGGTAAGCTGACGATAGGCATTTCTGACAGCGCTGTCAAATACGTTTTTGGCATTCCCCGCATATTTTGATGTTTTGGGGCGAAATCAGAGCCTCTGAATCGAAGACATTAAGAATTTAATTATCTGAATAATAAGATAAATAATAACTCTATTTGATTTGTATATTTTATTGCCGAACCCGTCAAAACGCGTGTCCCAAGGGGTTTTACAGGGTTGACGTGTCCTGATAGCGCTGTCATTAAGGTTTTATCGAGGTGGCGCGGCTCAATGTCAGCGCCTGCCGGTCTACGGCCATTGACTTTCGCCCGCAAACCGGCGCCCCATACCATAATACTCCCGGACATAAGGGATACAGGCAGAGAAGGACGGACAACATGCGCACTAACTCATCGGCATTTAAGCATTGGCTGAAAAGCGGAGCGTCTGCGGGGCTTTTGCTGGGCTGGGGCCTGTCGGCCTGCGCCACGACCCCAAGCCCTGATGTGACCCCCAAAGCGCCAGCGGTTGCCGAAGCTGCGGTCACTGTTAATCCGGTGTGGCCTGAACTGAAAGATGCCGGTCTGATTGACGCGGATGTTGAGGCGCAGATCGATCAGCTTATGGCGGGCATGACCCTTGAGGAAAAAGTCGGTCAGGTGGTGCAGGCGGATATTGCCTCAATCAAGCCCGAAGACCTGCGTAAATATCCGCTGGGGTCTATTCTGGCAGGCGGATCATCTTCTCCGAACGGTAATGAGCGGGCGACGCCACAGGAATGGCTCGATCTGGCTGATGATTTCTGGCGCGCCTCTCTGGAATATCCGTCGCAAACCAAAATTCCGCTTCTGTTTGGTATCGATGCCGTGCACGGTCACTCGAATCTTGTGGGCGCGATCATCTTCCCGCACAATGTCGGGCTTGGGGCCACCCGCAATCCTGAACTGATGAAGCAGATTGCCGAGGTTACGGCCTATGAGATGACACTGGCCGGTGTCGACTGGACGTTTGCTCCGACCGTGGCCGTGGCGCGCGATAAGCGCTGGGGCCGTGCCTATGAGTCCTATTCCGAAAACCCTGCCGATGTGGCCGCCTATGCCGGTAAGGTTGTTGAGGGCCTTCAGGGCGCGGATGGCGGCGATAAGGGCGTCAAGCCAGGTCGCATTATCTCGTCGGCCAAGCACTTCCTTGGGGACGGCGGCACCGATGGCGGGCGCGATCAGGGCGATGCGACCTTGAGCGAAGAAGATTTCGCCAATATCCATAATGCCGGTTATCCGCCTTCGATCGAAGCCGGCGCCCTGACGGTCATGGCCTCGTTCTCAAGCTGGAACGGCAAGAAGATCACCGGCGACAAGTATCTGCTGACGCATGTCCTTAAGGAGCGCATGGGCTTTGATGGCTTTGTGGTGTCCGACTGGAATGCGCAGGGTCAGGTTCCGGGTTGTACGACCGTGTCCTGTCCTCAGGCCTTCAATGCCGGTATCGACATGTTCATGGCGCCTGACTCATGGAAAGGCATCTATGAGAACACGCTGGCTCAGGTGAAGTCGGGGGAAATCACCGAAGCGCGTCTGGATGACGCCGTGCGTCGTATTCTTCGGGTCAAGATCAAGGGCGGCCTGTTTACGCTGGGCGCGCCAAAGGATCGCCCTCTGGCCGGTCATTTTGAAAATCTCTCCAAGCCAGAACATCGCGCGATTGCCCGTCAGGCGGTGCGTGAGTCTCTGGTGCTTTTGAAAAACAACGGTTCGATCCTGCCGATCAAGGGCAGCGCCAATATTCTGGTGACCGGTGACGGCGCAGACGACATCGGCAAGCAGTCTGGCGGCTGGACCATCAGCTGGCAGGGGACGGGTAATACCAACGCTGACTTCCCGCACGGTCAGTCGATCTTTGGCGGCATCAAGGAAGCGGCCGAAGCCGCGGGCGGTAAGGCGACCCTGAGCGTGGACGGTTCCTTCTCTGGCAATAAGCCGGACGTGGCCATTGTCGTGGTCGGCGAAGACCCTTACGCCGAGTTTCAGGGGGACCGTCCGAATCTGGACTATCAGACCGGCGAAAAGTCTGACCTTGCGCTCATCAAAAAGCTGAAGGCGCAGGGTATTCCCGTCGTGACCGTATTCCTTTCGGGTCGTCCGATGTGGGTTAATCCGGAAATCAACGCTTCTGAAGCGTTTGTCGCGGCGTGGTTGCCCGGTACCGAAGGGGCCGGTGTGGCCGATGTGATCATTGGTGATACGGCCGGTAAGGCGCGCAATGACTTCAAAGGTAAGCTCAGCTTCAGCTGGCCCAAGCGTGCGGATCAGCAGCCTCTGAACTATCAGCAGGCTAACTATGATCCGCTGTTCGCCTATGGGTTCGGTCTGACCTATGCCGACAAGGGTAATCTGGCGCCGCTGTCCGAAGATTCCGGCCTTAAGGACGTGCAACTGGTGAATGTCGATAACTACTTCACAGCGGGCCGCGTACGCGATCCGTGGAAGTTCTATGTGGCGGATTCACAAGGGGCCGTAGAGGGCGCAGGCAATGTGTCTTCGCCGCAGGGCTTTGTTACCCAAACCATCACCGATGCCGGTGCGCAGGAATCAGGTCGTATCCTGACCTTTACCGGTCAGGAATCACGCGCCTATTTTGAAGGCCCTCTGGTTGACCTCAGCCGTCAGTCCACGGGGGAGCTGGCGATTTCCTTCAGCTATAAGCTTGATCAGGCCCCGACCGGTGCCGTCAGCCTGTTCCTTGGCCGCGACCGGTTCGTAGGGCAGCAGCATGATATTTCGCACATGCTGAAAGCCGACGGGAAGTTCCACACCCTTAAGATCAAGCTAAACTGTTTTGGTTCTATCGGTCTGGATATGAAGCAGATCGGTATTCCGTTCGGCCTGTCTTCGGCTAAGCCTTTGAAGATCACCTATAATGCGGTTCAACTTTCGACCATCGAAGGCGAAGGCCAGTGCCCGTAAGCCGCACCTAATATGCCTGCCTTTCTGCACACAGCGGGGAGGCGGTAAACGTAAAAAAGCCTCCCTGAAGACATATCAGGGAGGCTTTTTCATTTGACCCGAACCTTTATTGCAGCGTCGATTCCGGCTGCATATCGGCACGTATTCGGTCGATTTCCTCTTTAAGCTTAAGCTTCTTGCGCTTCAGTTCCTTGAGATAGAGTGAGTCCACGGACGGTGCGCGTTCCTCACGGGCGATGGTCGCCTTGAGGGACTGATGACGATGGTCAAGTTCGCGGACGCGGGCTTCTATGCTCATTGGTAGTCTCCTTCACATGTGAACCCGCAGCCAAGCCGCTCAGGTTCACGCCAAATGTGTCTGAAAGAACTATGTCCAAACCCCATGTTTGAACCCAGCCATGGAACACTGTAAAACGTGGACTGTGGAATCACGATCGGTTACATTCGATCACGCTATTGAGAGATTCAGGGTAAGCGTGCGCTTAACTCTGTTTCCCCTGTAAGGAGAAAACATGCCCGCAAATACCCCCCAAAGGCTGATTGTTGCCATTAGCGGGGCGTCGGGTGCGATCTATGGCATCACAGCCCTTAAGATGCTAAAACTATTGAACATAGAAAGCCATCTGGTGGTGTCAAAAGCAGCGGCATTATCGCTGTCGGCAGAGACAGATCTGAGCCTTTCGGAGCTGAATGGACTGGCGGATCATGTTCACCGCATAGGAGATATTGGGGCAACCATTGCCTCAGGATCATTCCGTACACTGGGCATGTTGGTTGCGCCCTGCTCAATTAAAACCCTGAGTGAAATCGCGACCGGTGTGACCTCTAACCTCATCAGCCGCGCCAGTGATGTAACCCTTAAGGAGCGACGGCGGCTGGTTTTGATGGTGCGCGAAAGTCCGCTGCATCTGGGGCACCTGAAAACCATGGCAGCCGTCACCGAGATGGGCGCGATCGTCGCACCGCCCATGCCGGCCTTTTATACCCGTCCGAACAGCCTGCAGGACATGGTCGATCAGAGCGTCGGGCGTGCACTTGATCTGTTTGGACTGGATGCACCGGTTCAGCGCTGGGCAGGCCTTAAGGGTGACGAATAGATGAGTGACTTCTGGGACTGGGCGCTCAAGGTCTATGCCGCACCGCAAGTGGCCGAAGCCTGCCTTGAACTTCAGGACAATCATGACCAGTGTGTGCCGCTTTTGCTGTTTGGTGGCTGGGCCGAAGCGCGTGGCTATGGGCTGGATGCTGATACAGCCGAAGCGGCTGCGGATATGGCGCGGGCCTGGTCTGAGCAGGTGATCGCACCACTGCGCACGATCCGTCGTCGTATCAAGGGGCCGGTCAGCGACATGGAAACCGTCGCAAAAGATGCCATACGTGAGCAGATAAAGGCGGCTGAACTGGCGGCAGAAAAGGCGCTTATGTCGGGGCTGGAGGGGCTGATCGACCCGCAATCTGGCGCGGGAAAACCGTCCGACAACATGCCAAATCTGGCGCGGCAGTGGGCGCCTGTGGTGCCGCGTGCGGCCATAAACCGCCTGCGGAGTCTGCTGACGGACGGATGACAGACTATCGGGACACGATTTTTTACGCTATATTGGGCTTTAGTCAGCGTATAAATTCTTATAACGCCAATCCCTGAAACGGAGCTGATCTCTATGCATGACGACAGCAATATCCGCGCCCTGTTCCGGCCGGATGCTCTGACGCTGGTTAAAAATGCCGAAGCGACAGGTGGTGGCGATGACGAAAGACGTGTGCTTTCGCGACAGGATAATGCCCCTTCAGGCGCTGTTGAACCCGAGATTCAGCCGGATGACCTTGAACCGCAAATCCGCGAGGAAGACGAACATGTCCGCGCCTTGCCGATTAATGCCGAGACGGTCGCCTTACGCACGCAACTGGCGCTGCTGCGTCAGGAACATAAGGATCTGGACGATTCCATTTCCGCCCTTGAGGTCATGCCTCAGCCGGACCAGATTCTGATTGCTCGCCTTAAGCGCAAAAAACTGGCTCTGAGGGATCAGATTGTAACCCTCGAAGATCGCATACGCCCTGACATTATTGCCTGACGACTATTCTCTAAGCTCGGCGGCCTCTGCCTTTTCGGCATAGCGTTTGGCCATGAAGGTGCAGACCACTAACTGTACCTGATGATAGATCATGATCGGCAGCATCAACATGCCCATGGCCGGATGACCGGCAAACAGGACTGCGGCAATCGGTGCGCCATTGGCCAGACTTTTCTTAGAACCGCAAAAGACAGCGGCGACTTCGTCTTCACGCGAAAAGCGCAGGCGACGGGCCATAAACACCGTCACAGTCAGCACAACAATCAACAGCGCAGAGGTCATCAGCACAATGCCCGCGATCAGCATCGGGTCATATTGCGTCCAAAGACCGGCCAGTGTGGACTCACAAAAGGCAGCATAGACAATCAGCAACACAACCGTGCGATCGGTTTTGGATATCCAGGGCTTATGGCGGGCGATGAACTTACCGATCAGCGGGCGCAGGGCCTGACCAGCCGCAAAGGGCAGGAGCAACTTGATCATCACATCAAGAATAGCGGGCCCAAGCGGCAGGTGGCCTGAGGACGCGCTGACGACCAATGAAATCAGAACCGGCGTCAGAACCATACCAATAAGGCCAGACAGGGTGGCATCAAATATGGCCCCCGCCACATTGCCACGCCCCATTGCCGTCATGGCCACTGAGGTGGAGATGGTTGACGGCAGGGCGCAAAGGAAGAAAAATCCCAGACGCACCTCTTCGGGCAGCACGCCGCCGGTCGCAAAAAAGACGGCAAAGCCTATGGCCGGAAACAACACAAACGTAGAGGCGTGCACAAAGACATGCAGCCGCCAGTTAGCGGCACCGGCAGTGACGGCCGATGGCGACAGATTGGCCCCATGCAAAAAAAAGACAATCCCGATACCTATGGCCGTAACAATATCAAGGTGCAGCCACCCGCCCTTGGCACCCCATTCGGGCAGCAGGAGGCCAGCAATCACCGCTACGATCATAGCCAGAATAAACCCATCCAGCCGCAAAAATTTCATCATGATGTCACAGGTTAGTTGTCACATGGGTAAGGGATTGTGTGTGGCGGGAACTTAGGCAATACTCAATAAATTACAAGATGTTATCTTTACTCAAGGTCAATCTTCATAATGAGGGGCGCTTATGGCTATTCCTGACAGTCTGAAAACCGGTTTGAACCTGCCGGTGATTGCGGCCCCGATGTTTCTGGTATCCGGCCCTGAACTGGTGATTGCGGCCTGTAAGTCCGGTATCATTGGCACCTTTCCGGCGCTCAATCAGCGTACCTCCGAAGGCTATGCCGGCTGGCTTGAGCAGATTAATGCGGCCCTGACACCCGAAGATGCCCGTTACGGGGTTAACCTGATTGTGCACCAGACCAATACCCGCCTTGAGGCCGACCTGAAACTTACGGTCGCGCACAAGGTGCCTTTGGTGATTACGTCATTGGGGGCGGTGCGGGATGTGGTGGATAGCGTCCACTCATATGGCGGGGTTGTGTTTCATGATGTCATTTCCGTCCGTCACGCAGAAAAGGCCGTTGAGGCCGGTGTGGATGGCCTGATCCTTGTCTGCGCAGGGGCGGGCGGTCATGCGGGCACCTTGAGTCCCTTTGCACTGCTTGGGGAAGTGCGGCGGTTTTTCAATGGCACCATTATCTTGTCGGGGGCTTTGAGCAGCGGGCGTGATCTGGCGGCGGCACGGGTTATGGGCGCTGATCTTGGTTATATGGGGACGCGCTTTATCGCCACGAACGAAGCCATGGCTTCGGAAGCCTATAAGGCGATGCTGCTCAGTAGTCAGGCCAAGGATATTGTCTATACACCGGCGGTGTCCGGCGTAGCCGCAAGCTTTATGGCCCCTTCACTTGAGGCGAACGGCTTCACCCCTGAGGTTCTGGCCGGTGAAAAGCCCAAGATGAACATGGCGCATGAAACCCACGAAGAAGCCAAGGCCTGGAAAACCGTCTGGTCAGCGGGGCAGGGTGTCGGCAATATCAAGGATATTGTACCGGTTGCGACACTGGTTGATCGTCTTAGGCAGGAATATAAAACCGCCTTAACCGGACTAAGCCCTGAGTATAAATAGGTCGCCTGTCATATAACTGTCTTGAAACTGTCGTAGAGGAGCGTTGTGTGACGCTTTCTTAGCAGTTTTATTACAGGACGGTGCCTGATGCACTGTCGCAAGGAGTTCCGATTGACCACTGTGTTTACCCCCGTAGCCCTTTCGGCCGTGTTTTTGCTTGTGCTTCAATCACCGGCTCTGGCCAATGAGGTGAAACTGTCCGGTCAGTTTACCGCCGCCACGGATTCCGCCAGCAAGGGCGTTTCTGAGACGCAGGGCAACGGTCAGGCCGGTGTGGTTCTGACGGCAACACGGGGCACTGCTTTTGCCGCCCTGCGGTTCAAGAACTATAAGGGCAGCGACGGCAGCGACCATCAGTCCGGCATAGCGCTTGGGCTTAAAGGGCAAACGGACAGCGGCTATAAATGGTCAAGCCAGCTGATCTATAAGGTCAATCTTGGGGCCGTAACCGGAGCCGACAATGATGCCTATGAGTGGCAGACGGACATCAGCCGCGCCTTTGGGGAGAACGGGCTCTATTTCCAAAGCGTCTATTCGCCCGATTCCAACGGCAGCACCAAAGAAGCGCTGTATGTTGAATTTGGCGCGACGCGTCAGCTTAATGAAAAGATTGAGGTTTCAGGTGGTATCGGCGGACGGACCATGCGTCCCGCCCGCGATTACATGGCGTGGAATTTGGGCCTTAGCTATGCGCTGCTGCCCAAGACCGAACTGGATCTGCGTTATTACGACACCAACCGCCACAGCTATTCCAAAGGCCATGGTGACCGGCTGGTGCTGTCGCTGAAACAGGCGTTTTAAGCGGCACCCGGCCCTTCGGGGTCGTGGGCTTCCAGACGCGCCCGAAGGCTGTCGATTTCGGAGAAAAAGCGGCGCCGGACTTCGGAGGCGTAGGGGTTGTCCCGCTCGATACTGAGGAACAGTTCATCCGAATCGCCCTGAACCAGCCGCACCCCTTGCATCAGCAGGTCATAGGAACGGGTGGTGTGTTCCTGCGGCAGCGGCTCAAGGCCACTGAGCACCTTGGCGATCATATGGGTCAGGCCCTGAACGGCCGCCAGCGCCCTGTCGTGCTCTTCGGGGGTAGCCAGCGACACCTTGAGGTCAAGCGTGTTCCTCAGGAAGCGTATGACCGGCTGAAGGTGGCGCATGCGGACGGGACAAACAACAATTTCCATATCGTTGATGCCCTTGCTCGCGGACTGCGGGCCAAAAAGCGGGTGGGTGCATAATATGGAGGTCGTGGGGGCCAGAGCCTCTTTGAGCCACTCCGCCGGCTTGACCTTCACCGAGCCAACATCGATGACCAGTGCATATTTGCGCACGTGTGGTGCAATGGTTTTCGCCAATTCTTTCAGTGTACGGATAGGCGTCGCCAGCACCACAAACCGGCAGGCCGCCGCGACCTCAAGCGTAGTTAGCGTAACATTGTGTCGCTTGGCAAAAGCCTTGGCTCCGGGCGAAGGGTCATAGACATAGATGTCAAAATAGGGCGCCAGATGACGCACAATCAATTGCCCGAAGGCCCCAAGTCCGAATAAGCCCAGTGTGTATACTTTTTTGCTCACGCGCCCACTATCCCGTTTTCAGCCTAAGCGGGTTATCATATTCGCAAACGGGATGCGAGTGCGAAGCCTGTGTTTTTTTGGCGGCTGTAAAAGCGCCTTATGCGGACTATTTGCTTTTGCGCTGTTGTTTGGCGCGTTCGGCGGCGCGTTCTTCCAGACCAATTTGCAGAGGCGTCTTGGGCAACTCGTCAAGGGTCAGCTTACCGTCCTTGTTGCGATCCAGAAGGTTGAAGCGTGCCGTTGTAGCCTTAATCCATTCGTCTTCGGTGATACGGAAATCGAAATTACGGTCAGCGGCGCGGATGGGCTGAGGCTCGTTGATCAGGCTGAACTGGGCGGCACCCTGAACGCGGGCCTGATAGGATTGTGTCCACGGTTCAGTGGCGCGGTCTGTGGATTCGCGCTGACGTACTCTGGGCTGCTTCACCAGCGGGCTGAAACCCAGAATTTCCGGGGCCAGCTCCTGTTCGTAGCGGCTGTTTTCCTGAGAACTGATGACCTTGTTACCATCCACATCGACAATGGCAAAAAAGCGCATGGCATCGGCCTGAAACTCTTCGCGGCTCAGGGCGCCGTCCTGATCGGTGTCGGCGGCAGCAAACCATACCGCGGTCGGATAGGCTTCACCCAGCGGGCTTTTGAACACTTCACCGGACGGGCTGAAAAACACGGACTGACCGGCTACGCGACCGGACGGAGGTGCATCCCCTTCGGCGGCCTTAGGAGGCGGCGGCATCTGGGCGGCGGCTGAACCGGCCATAAGAGTTGTCGCCAGAATTAAGGCTGGTTTAGTCCACATGCTTATTTGCCCCGCCGTTACTTGAGAATCTTAGCTGTATTATCAGGTGCCTGTTCTATGTGATTTTTACATGGTCTGAATATGGCAAAACTGACAAAAAATGCGCGTGCTGACGGCTGTCCCTCAATAATCGACGTGATAGTCTTTGGGGAAGGCGGCATTGGCAAAGGCTTTGCGCGATGTCCAATCCTGTGCCGGTGAGGTCCAGTAACTGTCGGTTTCGGGTAGGCCAAGCGCCAGAAAGCTTGAGGCCGTAATATACATGCTGCCGTTGTTTGAGTACCAGTCCCCCAGTGTAGGCTGATGACCGGCGAAACCGATCGTCAGATAGCCGTCGTTGAAATTCGTAGGGTTAGTGAAAATGGCCTTATGTACGGCAGTCATGGCGGCACGCACCTGACCTTCGGGCAGGCTTTGGGGGAGTTGTTTGCGCCAGGCCAGAAGTGCCAGAGGCTGAAAAGCCGCCGTGCGATAGGTGAGGGAGCGACCTATCGGCGGGAAAGCCCCTTCGGGTGAAATGAACCGCTCCAGATGTTCGCCGTAACGCTGCATCCGCTTAACGGCCTGCGCCAGCAGATCGGCAGGCTTACCACGCCAAAAGGGTGCACCATGACGGCTTAGAACCTCAAGGATTTCGACCATGAACGGGTGAATGACAAAAGACCCGTAATAGTCAAAATGGAAGGTGTCGCCATCCTTGATCCAGCCGTCACCGGCGTACCATTCGTTGATCTTGCGGACGGCGGTATTCAGACGCAAAGGGTCATAGTCTTCGCCAACCGACAACAAAAAGGCTTCGTTCATGGCAGCAAACAACAGCCAGTTGGTATAGGGCGGTTCAACGCGGCGCAGGCCTTTGATTTCTGTAATCAGCCGCGCTTTTGTGGTGGCATCCAGCGGCTCCCAAAGCGCCTTGGGGGCGCGGATCAACGCATTGGTGACATAGGCGGAATCGACCAGCGCCTGACCTTCGCTGCGCCACAGAAGATAGTCAGGACTTTGGGGATCAACGGCATGGACATAGCTTTGCAGCGCATCCTGTCGCAACTTGTGCCGGATACGGCCTTCGTAAGAGGTATCGTCAGGTAGGGTGAGCCAGGGGGCGACCCCTGAGATCAGGCGGCCAAAGGCTTCCATATAGGTCACAGCCGGATCACGGCCATCCCATGTGGGACTAAGTTCGCGTTTAAAGTTTTGCCTTAACCGGCCCTGAGCCATGTTCGACAGGACAGGTTCGGCTATTTTATGCAAAAGATCGCGCATATAGGCGCGATCTTCAACAGGCGGCATAGCCGCAACAGAAGGGGTAGCCGAAGCGGCGGTTATAGCCGCCGCTCCGCCTATGGCTGACCGGAGAAGGTCACGCCGTTTCATCAACAGCCTGTTTGGCCTGAATTTTTTCAAGCGCTACCTGTTTCAGGCGTGGCGTAAGTGACGAGATAACCACAAAGGCCACCAGATAGGTACAGCCGGCAACGATGAAGATCGGTTGATACGAACCAAACGCATCAAGGATGTAACCGATATAGGTGGACATCAGCATACCGCCAACGGCCCCACACATACCACCAAAGCCAATAACCGATGCTACGGCTGCCTTGGGGAACATGTCCGATGGCAGGGTCATCAGGTTAGCTGACCATGCCTGGTGAGCGGCAAGGGCAAAACCGATGACTATGACAGTGGCCCACAGATGATCAAGCGTAAGCACAACAGCCACTGGCGTAACGACCAATGCACAGATCAGCATGGTAGATTTCCGCGCAAAGTTTGGACTGCGGCCATTTTTGATGAAGCGTGAAGACAACCATCCGCCACCGATAGACCCCGCATCAGCCATAAGGTAAACGGTCAGAAGGGCAGGGAAGAAGGTGTTCAGGCTCAGTCCGTATTGGTCATGCAGGAAGCTGGGCAGCCAGAACAGGTACAACCACCATACAGGATCCGTAAGGAATTTACCGAGGGCATAGGCCCAGACTTCACGGGTTTTCAGCAGCTTTACCCATGACACCTTCACTTTTGCCTGAGCGGCGATTTCAGCGGAATCGGCATTGTCGCTGGACTGAATGTGCGCCAGTTCGGCAGCATTCACCTTAGGGTGCAGTTCAGGACGACGATAAAGCATCAACCATGCAAAAAGCCACACGGCGGTTACAACACCGACGAAAATGAAAACGGGGCGCCAGTCGCCGAAAGCCGCAACCAGAATCGGTACGATCAGCGGGGTGACAATTGGCCCAACAGCGGTACCAGCGTTAAAAAGACCCGTAGCCTGCGCACGTTCTTTTTGCGGGAACCATTCGGAAATGGCTTTCAGACTTGCCGGAAAGCTGCCTGATTCCCCAAAGCCCAGTACGAAACGGGCCATAGCGAACTGGACTACGGTATGCACCATGCCGTGGGCAATATTGGCAACAGTCCAGATGGTGAAGGCAACGGCATAACCGATGTGAACGCCAACGCGGTCAATAAACCGGCCAAAGGTCAGGAAGCCAATGGCATAGGCACACTGGAACCAGAAAATAATGTGGGCGTAGTCGGTTTCTGTCCAGCCCAGATCGGCCTGAATAGTCGGTTTAAGAATGCCAATCAGCTGGCGGTCAATGTAATTGATGGCGATAGCCGAAAACAGAAGGACAACGACGATCCATCTGTACCGACTGGCCCGCTGCACGGCAGCAGACAGATTTTCTGACATTTAAAGGCGCTCCTGTTATGGCTCTTATTTTCGTTGAGGGGTGTTGTCTGATAATTTTTCATCCTTGACAATGTTTTTATAGTAACCGGTGTCATTTTTTTCGTTTCAACGCGATTATGCGCGTGAAATAAGCCGTTCAGGCCATTTTATAACATAAATATGCGGACCATTTTGGCGCAAATGAAGACTTAGGCCCGCAACAAAAATTGCAGCGTTATTCTGAAAATATAAGGCGGGACGCATTTCCACTTGCTGAGTGTGGCCATGAATGTTAACCGTTTATTTGTCTGAGTTATGTTTGAGTTTGTGGTCTTAAAGCTCATGGCCGGACAAGCAGGACGTCATCGTTTCCTGCCTATGCAGATCGGATGAATCCGACAGGGAAGCGGTGCGGGGAGCGAAGGCTGTGTTAGTGCTAATGACATGCGTGATGTCACCTAAGGCTGTAAAGGCCGCTCAGGTGCATGGTGCTTCAGCCACCAAATTAAAAACCCTGACATATTTTCGTTTTAAGGCCTTTCTACCGATCCAGATGCAGCCTTGCGCCAGTGTGCGCGGCGCGATGGAGCATGGAGCGCCACACGGATTAACCCCTGCTCCCTAAGGGCAGATGTTCAGAAATCATATCAGTAACAAAGGATATTCAGGCATGTTTACGGGACTGAAAACGCTAATGACGGGGGCGGCTATGGCAGCAGTGGTCATGGCTTCACCGGCACTGGCGCAGACGTCAGCGGTGAAAACCGAAGTGACCATTGACGCGGCCAAGGCCACCAATATCATTCCACCGGAAATCTATGGTCACTTTGCCGAGCATCTGGGCCGGATGATCTACGAAGGCGTCTGGGTTGGCGAAGAAAGCCCGATCCCGAATACACGCGGTATCCGCAATGATGTCACCAAGGCGCTGAAAGATCTTGGGGTGCCCGTGATCCGCTGGCCCGGCGGCTGTTTTGCAGATCGTTATAACTGGAAAGACGGTATTGGCCCGCGTGATCAGCGCCCGACAACAATCAACACGGTCTGGGGCGGTGTCGAAGAATCCAACCATTTCGGGACGCATGAGTTTTTTGATTTTGCCGACCAGATCGGGGCCAAAACCTATATTGCGGCCAATGTCGGCTCCGGTTCGCCACGTGAAATGTCGCAATGGCTTGAATATCTGACCGCCGTGGATAATTCCCAGTTTGCCAAACTGCGCCGTGAAAATGGCCGTCAGGACCCTTGGGTCGTTGACTATATTGGCATTGGTAACGAAACCTGGGGCTGTGGCGGCGATATGACGCCGGAACATTCTGCGGACCTGTTCAAGCAGTTTGCGGTCTTTGCCGATAACTATAATCCGGCGCAAAAGACCAAAGAAACGCGCATGGTCAAGGTCATGTCCGGTGCCAATGTCGCGGATTATAACTGGACCGAAGTGTCCATGAAAAACCGCAACCACAATGTCCATGCCCTGTCGCTGCACTATTACACCAGCGCGGGTCTGAATTGGCCGCCGTCACGTCCGTCCACGGGCTTTGACGAAGCCGGATGGGCTGTGATCCTCAAAGAAGCCCTGCACATGGAAGAACTGGTGCAGAAGCATTCGGCGATCATGGACAAGTACGACCCTGAGAAAAAGGTCGCGCTCTATGTCGACGAATGGGGCACCTGGTACAAGACCGATGACGAAACCCGTCCGGGCTTCCTGTATCAGCAAAACACCCTGCGCGATGCGCTGGTGGCAGCACTGCATTTCAACATCTTCCACAAATATACCGACCGCGTGAAGATGGCCAATCTGGCGCAGACCGTGAACGTGCTTCAGGCCGTCATCCTGACCGACAACGAAAAGATGATCCTGACGCCGACCTATCATGCGTTTGATCTCTATAAGCCGTTCCGTGGCGCGACCCATATTACGGTAAGCTATGAGGCCCCGAAATATACCTATGGTGACATCACGCTTCCGGCACTGGATATTTCGGCTGCAAAGGGCGCAGACGGCAGCATCTGGCTGGCTCTGGTCAATCTTGATCCGAACCGCCCGCTTGAAGTGAACACCAAGGCTCTGGGCTTCAGCGCGAAATCAGCCACGGGCCGCACCCTGACGGCGGATCGTATCGATGCGCATAACACCTTCGATAAGCCAACTGTGGTGGCACCGAAGCCCTATGAGGCCAAAAGCGGCAGCAATGGTCTTGTGCTGAAACTGGCTCCGAAATCTGTGACCGTAGTTCAGCTTAAATAGGTCGGGAATCCGTTCCAAATCCTTGGCGCCGCCTTCTTCGGAGGGCGGCGTTTTCTATTCCAGCTTACTGATGCAACATAACGCGGAAGAGGCTACATCGACATGGCATTACCCCTCAACCGATCGGGCACCTTCATAGCGGATGAAAGCATAGGCCACAGACCAATACGAAAAACTTTTTGCAAATTATTCGCAACTAAGTTATTCGGGGCGCCAGCCATTTGTCGCCTATGTCACTTCATTCTCTCAACCTCTACCGGATATTGCTTTCCGAACGCTCGTCACTGCTGCGCGTTACCTCGCGTATTGTCGGCAGTGTGACGGCCGCCGAAGACGTGCTGCAACGTCTGTGGCTTAAGGTTGACAAGATCGAGGATCCAGAACCGATCAGAAACCCCAAGGCCTATCTGTTCCGGCTGGCGTCCAATCTGGCGGTTGATCATGTGCGCGCAGAATCCACGCGCAACCGCATTCAGTCTCAGGCGGACGCCTATCTCTGGGGGCCTGCCGAAAGCGTATCAGTTGAGCATGAACTGATCGCGCGTGAGGCCCTTGAGCGCGTTATGTCGGCACTCAAACACCTGCCTGAACCGACCCAGACCATGTTCCGCCTTAACCGCTTCGAAGGCATGACCCTGTCCCAGATTGCGCAGCGTTACAGCGTATCCACCACAACGGTTGAGAAACATATTCGCCGTGCCCTCGGCGTATTACGGCAGGCGCGCGATGATGAATAATCACGGTTTCCCTCTTTTTTTCATTCCGACCGCAAGGGGTGGCGGGTTGGCAAACGTCTTTGACCTGTAGAACTGCATTTACGCTTTGACGCACTGATATTTCCAAGAACGAAAGCACGCTTATGGCCGTCACCGAGGCCCCAAAATCTGAAACCCTTACTGAACAGGCCGAACACTGGGTGGTGCGGCTGGCTTCTGGTGAGATAACGGCTGAGGAACTGCTGCGTTTTGAAAACTGGCTAGCTGAAACGCCTGCGCACCGCAATGCCTTCGATCAGGCGCGTATATTGTGGCAAAGCCTGGAAGCCGGACGGCATCAGCGTCGTGTCCAGCGTCGTGCCATTATACCTTTGGCCGTAGCGGGTCTGGCGGCCTGTCTTGTTGTCGGGCTGGTTGCACCGGAACTGAGTGTGCAGGTCAGGGCCACTGATATGGCACCGACGGGTTCGGTAAAACATCTTACCCTTTCGGACGGCTCACAAATAAGCCTTGATACGGGGGCGGCTGTTGCCGTCCGGTTTACCGATACTGAAAGACGTATCGAACTGCTGCGCGGACGGGGCTGGTTCGAAGTGGCCCACGCTGATGATCGTCCATTCCGCGTCACCACAGGCAAAGGCATTACAGAAGATATCGGTACAGCGTTTGAGGTCGCCCATCTGGGAGCGGTCAAAGAAGTCGCCGTAACCGAAGGCGTGGTGCAGGTCTTTACGCCTGCTACCCCCGAAGGCGTCAGGCTGGAACAGACCCAAAGGGCGCGTTATCAGTCAGACGGTAAGGTCGAGCGCCTTGGCGATCTGCCCGAAAGCACGATTGCGGCCTGGCGACGCGGCGTTATTGTCGTCGAAGAACAGCCGGTAAAGCAGGCCATAGACATGGTTGGCCGCTATCGCAAAGGGCTGATCCTTGTTCAGGCCGATACGTCGCAACTGCCGCCGGTTAGCGGTGTGTTCCGTACCGATGCGCCCGATGAAGCGCTTGATGTGCTGGCGCGCACAAGCGGTCTGCATGTCGAACGCTGGCCGGGAAATATCGTGCTCGTGACAAAAAATCACAAAACAGGACAAAAATAATGACTAAGGGGTTAGGTGCCTCCGGCCGAGGCACGTCTCTGGGTATCTTTTGCGAATTATCGTCATTCGCATGAAGTCGGTTCAATCCGACCTTAACCGGAGAAGTTGATGACTTGTGTGTTTTCAGGCCGCCAAATGCGTGCCGTCCTATTGGCCAGTGCGGCCATCTGTTCCTTTATCCCTGCCGCAGTGGCTTCGGCCCAAACGACGGCGGCCAGCCAAAACGTCAGCCAGAAGTTTGACATCGCTGCGCAGCCACTGCCGCGCGCTTTGCAACAGTTTACCGAAGCCACAGGCATTCAGGTGGCCTATACCTCAAGTCTGGGACGCGGCGTACGCTCAGCCGGTGTGTCCGGTGAGATGGCGCCGGTTGAAGCCCTGTCGCGACTGTTGTCCGGCACCGGCCTGACCTACCGTTTCACATCCTCGAATGCAGTTGTGCTGGAAAAAGCACCGCAGGCCGATGGCGTGATTTCCCTAGGCACTATCCGCGTCGAAGGCGGCGACGCAAGCGTTGCGGGTCAGGCCGGTGACGCCGGTACGGACACGATCTCAATCGCTGATTCCGAAAGCCGTTCACATGCCGATCGCGAAGCCGCCATTTACCGTGGTGCGGGCACCTCTGCCTATCTGTCTCAGGACAGCATCCAGCGTTTCAGAGGCGCTTCGACCGGTGACTTCCTAAGCGGTATCGCCGGTGTGATGAATGCCGAAAACCGGAACTCAGGCGCTCTGGATGTCAACATCCGCGGGCTTCAGGGGCAGGGGCGTGTGCCTGTCGTGATCGATGGTGCTTTGCAGGAAGCGACCGTTTATCGCGGTTATGCCGGTATGGCAGGCCGCACCTATCTTGATCCCGATCTTCTGGGGGGCGTTACCATTGAAAAAGGCCCCAGTGCCGCCGCCGATGCCTCAGGGGCGGTCGGGGGACTGGTGCGCGCACGGACATTGAATGCCGGTGACATTGTTGCTCCCGGTGGCACCTATGGTTTCGTTATCCGCGCCGGTCTGAGTGGCAATAATTCCGAGGCCCCCGACGGGGTCAAGATTGGTGGCGACGAGACAACAAGCCGCAATTTCAATCGCCCCGATGTACTGGATCTGCGCGGCGGCAGTCTGTCTGTGGCCTATGGCTATCGTACAGATGCCTTTGATATTGTGGCGGCGATTGTACACCGCAAACTCGGCAACTATTATACCGGCAGCAAGGGCCTGAATCCTGACGAATGGAAAGGCGGCGTCAACCGCTTCAGCCGCGAAGAGCAGGTGCATAACACGGCTCAGGACAACAAATCCTATCTGCTGCGTGCGGTGCTTCGCCCTGTTGAGGGCCACACTTTTGATGTGTCCTATATGCGCTATGAGACCGAACACGGCGAAATGAAGCCGTCGCAGCTCATGTACGGCCCAACCCCTTATCAGACCACAACCGAAGTCACCGTAGATACCTATACAGGCCGCTACCGCTTCAAACCCGTAGACAGCCAGCTTATCGATTTCCGTGCAGACCTGTGGCGTACCGAAGCCGACAGCTTCACGGTTGATCCTGTGCGTCTGATCTATCCGGGTTTTATCTATAATGGCGATATGTTCGCGGCGACCCTGTCCGAGCGCTGGGGCCTGACCCTGTCGAACACCTCGCGCTTTTCCGGTCAGGCAGGCGATCTCGCTCTGTCCTACGGCGCGGCATACGACTATGAGGATTTCGGCAAATCAGACGATTGGGAATCCCTGAACGCACAATATCCGAACAAGGCATGGGATACGATCCGCGAAGGCTGGCGCCGTCAGTACAGCGGCTTTGTTTCGGCTGAATATAAGCCCGCACCGTGGGCGACCTTTACGGCGGCATCGCGCTATCTGAACTCAGTGGTTCAGGACACCAAGGCCGGCACAAGCTGGGTTCAGGGCGGCGTAATCAACCGCGACGAAGCCTCAGGCTGGACGCCGGTTGTCTCTGCTGTCATCGAACCATTACCGGGCGTGCAACTCTATGGGCGCTATGCCGAAGCCCTGCGCACCGCCAGTCCGTTTGAAGCCACCGAAGGCTTTTCCGGTTCGGTGAACCCCTATGCTGACCTTAAGCCTGAGCATGCCCGTAACACTGAAATCGGCGTGAACTATCAGGTATCGGGTCTGTTCGGAGATGACCTGCTGCAAACCAAGCTTGGCTGGTTCCACAATGATGTGAAAAACTACATCACGCTGGGCAGTGAGCGCCTGACGGCTCCGAACGGCAACGGAACGGACATTCTGGTGCGCACCAATATACCGGGCGTCATTATGCGCGGATTTGAACTTTCGGCAAAATATGACATCGGCTGGCTGTTTGCCGAATTCAGCGGCACGAAATACACCGATGTCACCTCGTGCTCACGCCCGACCCCGACCCAGATCGACACCTGCGTTCAGGGCATGGCTCAGACCAACCAATCATGGTTCGTCAATCACATCCCGCCTAAACAAAGCACCTTCACGACAGTGGGCACCCGTTTGCTGGATGAAAAGCTGGTTCTGGGCCTGCGTCACTCAAGCATCCGCCGCGCTCCGGCCTATACGCTGGTCGATCTGTTCGGTAGCTATCGCCTTAATGAGCGTATGAGCTTTGAATTCACCCTGAACAATATTCAGGACACCTATTATGTTGATCCCCTGACTCTGGGTGAAGGGACGGCGGTTCTGCCGGGGCCAGGTCGCACCTTGCGCATCAGTCTGGTCAGCCGTCTGGGTGATGGTCAGTGGCATTCGCCGCGCTCATACGAGCAACGCGCCCGTACCGCAGGCCTGACACAAACCGCACTGGGTGAGTTTGACGGCGACTGGTCAGGCTTCTATGCCGGTACCCACATGGGCTGGAGCCATTACCGCGCCAAGGGTACGACAACCTCCGGCAATGGTGAGGCCAGTGTCGTCGCCGCCAGCGAAGCCACAGACCGCAAGGCCCAATCTGCGATCGGCGGTTTGCAGGTCGGGTACAATCACCAGACCCCAACCGGCCTTGTGATCGGCTTTGAACTGGATGGCACCTTAAGCAGCGCCAATGGCCGTCAGGCCTTCCTCGCCAGCGAACTGAACACAGGTCGTTTTGCGGACTCCGAAATCATTCAGGCGGAATACCGTTATGACTATGACGGAGCCTTATCCGCACGCCTGCGTGTGGGTCAGGCAATCGGCCGGTATCTGGTCTATGGAACCGGTGGTATTGCCCTGATCGACGAAAAACAGTCCCGTATTCAGGGGCGTTCAAACTCGGCCAGCGCCAGTTCGCCGTTTGGTATTGTTACGCGACCCTACTTCACCGAAACGGTCAAGGAAACGCGGACCGGATGGGTACTTGGGGGCGGTACAGAAATCGCGCTGAATAACCGCCTGTCTCTGCGGGGCGAATACACCTACACCCATTTCGGGGATAAGGAATTTGGCTTCGCGCGCGCCAGCCGCAACATCAACCGCAGCTACACCGCAGGCGGCGTAGTGGTACCGGGCGGCGTGGATGAGGCGATTGGTCGTAAGGCCAGCAATAGCCTCAAACTGCATGCGGTTCGCGTGGCGATGAACTACAACTTCTGAGGCTAAACCCTTTCAGGCACTAAAAAAGTCCGTCCGGCATAACCGGGCGGACTTTCTTTTTCTTTAGCGATTATTTCGCCTGTCAGTACCTCATCTCAAGGAACAGCTTCACATTACGACCCATAGCCGGCATGCCCAGTGTTCCGGCAAAACCGCCATCAAGATTATAGTATTTGTCCCCCAGATTTTCTCCGATCAGACGCAGGGCAATGCGGTCAGTTGGCTTCCAGCGTACACCGGCATTGAACAACTGATAGCCGGGTTGAGTGGCGTAAACCGCCCGTTCACCCGTATAGAGACCATTCAGAACCGTACGATCCGAGATTTTGCGATAACCGGCATTAATGTCCCACTGCGGGTTCAGATCGTAGTGTAACTGGACGTTAAACTGGCTGCCCGGAACCGTATAGAGCGGCGCCGTCACCGTTTCATAATAGATATTACCCTTGGTTTGCGACCACATGACATTGGCCGTCAGGTTTTTGTAAATGAAGCGGTTTTCCCACTCCGTGCCTTCGCGATCATCATGACCGCTCTGGGTAATGCTCTGGGTGAGATAGCTATAAGAGAACGAGTTGATCAGGTTACGCGTGCGTCCCTTGAAGAAGGTAAGCTTACCCGTCACCCCCAGATCAGTTCCGAACAGGGACGGATGGTGATAGGTGGCACCGACATCAATCGAATGCGCCCACTGATCCTTAAACACGCCGTCGCACTGCGTGTATTGCGGGCAATAGGAAGACTGTCCGGCGTTCATATAATATTCGTCGAGCAGGGCAGGGCGATAGCCTTCGCCATAGTTGGCAAACAGCTTCAGGCGGTCTGGGATGGCATCATAGGCCAGTTGCAGGCTGTAGGCATCGGTCTTGCTGCGGATTTCGGGATCAAAGCCATACATCTCAAGGGTATCGCGTGTCGTACCAGTGGCGACGATATGATAATCGTCATGCCGGATCCCCAGCGCGGCATAGAAACGACCCCACTCAAGCGTCGGCTGAACGAACCAGGACTTAACCGTCTTGTCGCCTGAGTTAAACAGGGTGCGGGTCGAAGATTCTGGATTATCATAATGCAGTTTCACGACCTTTTCGTTCTTGTGATACTGCAAACCGACCAGTGTACTGAGGGTAAAGCTGTCGGTTTCCCACAGCACCGCATTGTTCGTCAGCTCCCCCGTGGTGTTCTCGAAATCATAGGTGTCATAGCGGTTGCCACGGCAATAGGAGCGTGAGTTCGCTGCCGTTCCCGGTGTGCCGTTGGCGCGGAAGAAGTTAAAGCCTTCGCAATAACCGACCGAAGCCGAAGGCACGGTGCTATTCTGCGCCCAGCCGGGCAGCACCGTATCCAGAAGATCAGTATGACCCTTGCCCGCCACCAGCTTCAGATTGATAAAGCGATTGTCAGGATTATAGCGCACGGTCTGAGTAACCGTCAGATCATCTATGTCGCGAATAACATAACCGAAATTGGCGTTGAACAGACTGATGGCGTCATAGGCCTGAAGCCCCTTGTCATTAAACTGCACAAACGAAGTCGTCAGCTTCAGATCATCGGTCGGAAAGACACTGAACTTGAACAGGTGCGACGTGGATTCGATCGCCGAGGCCTTAAGGTCTGCGCCGTCTCCCTGAACGATATCGTTCGATTCCCGCTTTGAGTAGTTATAGACCACATCAAGCCACTCGAACGGACGGGTATAGAGAATGGCCGAACCGGAGGTTTCTTCGTTATTGAACCCATAGCCAAGCTTGGCCCAGGCCCCAAAACGGCGATCCCCTTCAAGGAAATCTGACGCGTCCTTGGTGTGGGCGATAATGGTGCCGCCAATGGCCGCCGAACTGGCCTGAGGCCCGCGTAAGACCTCAACCGACTTGATCATTTCCGGCTCAATGAACATGCCGCTCATGCGGTATTTCTCAAAGGTCTTGGGCAGGTCATCGACCTTAACGGCCACCTCTTCGGCATCGCCATAACCACGGATGCTAAAGCGCATACCGCTGACACGCGGGCCACCATCGACGCTCAGGCCGGGCACGTCCTTAAGGGCTTCAAAAATATTGGTCGGTTGCGTGCGATCCATGACTTCGCGGGTAATGGTGGTGACCGGTTTCTGCGCATCAAAACCGGCATCAGCGGCCTGTTGCGAAATGTAATCCCGTGGCGGTGTCAGGCTGTCGCCAACGCGAGGTGTTCCTTGCGCCGACAGGCCAGTCGCGCCGCTGCCTGAGGTCGCACCATCCACACGAATGGTGCCAAGCTGAATAGCCCCGTCCGCAACCGGTGCCTTTTCCAGAGACACACTGTTGCCGGTTATACGATAGGTCAGGCCGCTGCCGGTCAGCAGGCGCGACAACCCGTCATTGGCACTGAAACGCCCCTTAAGTCCGGCCGACTGACGCCCCTGCACCAGTTCACCGGCATAGATCAGCCTCAGGCCACTTTGTTCGGCGAAGTCATTAAGCGCATTCGCCAGTGTGCCCGCAGGAATATTATAGTCGCGTGCGGTCGCGCTTTGGGCCAAGGCCGTGGCCGGAACCAGACTGATCAGGCCACCACACAAACCCGTGGACGCCAGAAGGGCCGCGCCCAGAAGGGGAGGTAAACCGCGTGTTTTCGTACTCACCGTGATATCTTCCTTTATGATGTGCCGGACGTCGCTTTGTGTAAATGCGACTTATCCTCAAATGGAAGACGCAGTGCCTCAGAGGATGTAAACCGGACGCAGGCAATTATTTTTCCAGAATGACGATTCCGGCCCCCAGATGCCGTGCCTTAAGCCCCAGCGCCTGTTCAAGGGACAACAGCGCGCCCTCCGTGTCGTGGATATCAAACAGGCCATTGACGGGCATGGCCTTGATATCCTTACCCACAAGGAAAATTCGCCCCTTGTGATAGCGGTTAAGCTCATCAACCACCTGCGACAAGGGCTGATCCACAAACCGCAGATGCCCGCGTGTCCAGGCATCCGCATCGCTGACCCTGACCGCCTCAACCGCACCAAGACCTTCGGTGCCGTAACTCAGGCCATAACCTTGCGCGACAACCGATTTTTCATCTCCGTGGGTCACGCGAACGCTGTGTTCGGTGACGATCACCTGAGCCGTCTGGCTGTCGGTGCGGCGCACAATAAAGCGTGTCCCCAGAGCCGTGGTGGCACCTTTTGCAGTTTCAACGGTGAACTGCCGTGCCGGATCCGCAGCCACCTGAAACGCCGCTTCACCCCGCAGGAGGCGCAAATTCCGGGTCTTGTTGAAATCGACCTTAAGGGCCGTATCGCCATTGAGCATGACGGTCGAACCATCACTCAGGGTAATGGTTTTCTGCTCTCCGCGGGCGGTCATATAATCCGACTGAATACGCACAGGCATGTCACTGCCCCAGATCACAGCCATCGCCAGTCCCGCCGCCAGCGCGCCACCAACCAAAGCCCGCCCTGAGTATTTTAGAGTCCGTTTCTCAACCGACTTAACCGGCAGAACGTTAGCATCAATCGCCCCGAACAGCGCTTCTGCCTCGGCATAGGCCTGACGGTGACGCGGATCAGCCGCAAGCCATTCCTGACACTGAGCTTCGTCCGCTTCGGTCATCAGGCCGCAATCGCGGCGCATCAGCCAGCGGTTAGCCTCATGTCTCAGGGCCTTGGGCCTGATGACCTCAGTCAGTGCGGGACGTTCGCTCACCGGTGCGGGTCTTTCCTTGGGTGCATGTCTTTATGACGAGTGGGCATTAAAAATGAAAACGAGGAAATGATAAAATTATGCATCATCGCCATACAACCGGTCACTGAGGTGGTTCATGGCCTCGGTCAGATAACGCCAGACCATCTGACGGCTGATCCCCAGTCGGGCGGCAATATCCGCAGCCGACATGTCCTCAAGCCGGCGTAACCGCAAAACCTCCTGACAACGGGGCGAAAGCTCCGAAAGTGCCCGCATTGCCACCCCCAGCGCCTCGGCATCCAGTACCTGCTTTTCGGCCGAAGGCAGGTTGTGCGCGATTGAGTCTGTCTGCGCATCTGAGGCGAAAATACCCGCCTGAGTCCGCGCCGAACGCGTCTGGTCAATCGCCAGATTGGACGCCAGCCGGTACAGATAGGCGCGTTTGTTTACAATGGGCGGATGGTCATCAATACGCTGGATACGAAACCACAGGTTCTGGGTAATATCCTCGGCCAGACTGCGACTGCCGACCATGCGCTGTATGCGTCTTATCAGGGACAGACGTTCACTAATCAGCAGTCGTGACAGGGCAGCAGCATTGGACAGCATATCGCCGGTTAGCATGAATGCGATTCATTCGCAATTCAATCCGTTGAATCGTGAAAATCTGCGAACGCCTCAGCTATCCGTGGCCATCTCGTCAAACGAGGCAAGGTTTTTATGATAAAGTGAGGCGTAAAAGCCGTCATTTTCCATCAGCTTGTCATGCGATCCCTGCTCCAGAATTCGCCCTTGCTGAAGCACAATAATGCTGTCGGCATCGCGCACCGTAGCCAGTCTGTGAGCGATAATCAGGCTTGTCCGGCCTTTGAGCAGGGTCCTTAGCGCCGTCTGGATTTTTTGCTCTGTGACACTATCGATACTGGCGGTCGCTTCATCCAGTATGAGTATATCCGGATCAGCAATCAGCGCACGGGCAAAGCTGATCAGTTGCCTCTGACCTTGCGACAGGTTCTGGCCGCGTTGCTCCAGCGGCGTATCATATCCCTGCGGCAATTGCGCAATGAAGTCATGCGCAGATACGGCTTTGGCGGCGGCGATGATCTCGGCACGGGTCGCCGATGTATTGTAACGGATATTTTCGGCTATGGTGCCGGTAAACAGAAACGGCTCCTGCAACACCATAGCGATGCTGCGCCCCAATGAGGCAAGGGTAACATCACGCACATCATGCCCGCCAATCCTGACCGCGCCGGAACTGACATCAAAAAAGCGCAGCATTAATGAGGCTATGCTGCTTTTGCCCGAACCCGTTGGCCCGACCAGAGCCAGAGTCTGCCCCGGTTCGATACGAAAGCTCAGGTCATGCAACACGGTCTGATCGGGTTTGTAGCCGAACCTGACCCTGTCAAATTCGACGGACGGGCTAAGGTGGGGCAGATCAAGCGCACCGACCTTATCGGAAATCGTGACCGGCACATCCAGAACCTCAAAGATGCGGTATCCTGCAGCCATAGCCCTTTGCATTACCGTATATTGCAAAGACAGGGTGCGGATCGGATCAAAGAAACGTTGCACAAAAAAGATAAAGGCGACCATGACACCTATGTCCATACGCCCCGAAAGCACCGCCATCCCCCCCGCTATGACCACAATGGCCTGACATATCCCCGTGAGGATATCCACGCTGGGCACCATGATCTGTGCGGCCCATGCCGCCTTGATCTGGGCAGCAAAGTTTTCTCTGGTTCTGACCTCAAAGGCTTTCAGATTATCCTCTTCGCGGCGCGCGCCCTGTACGATACGTACACCATTGATGTTTTCCGCCAGCACCGCATTAACCACCGAAGAGGTATCGCGTGCATGGCGAAACGTCTTTTTGGCATAGGGCAGCCACACCGCCCGTACCACCACCAGTACCGGCAGAACCGAAAGTGTCAGAAGCGCCAGTTGCCAGTCCATCAGCAGCAAAACCGTAATGATGCCGATCAGCAAAAACAGATCACCCACCGCCTGCACCGAAGTTTCCAGAAACTCCTGCAGCGCATTCACATCGCCCTGAATACGCGACATGATGCGCCCTACGTGGGTCTGGTCTATGAAGGCGGTCGATACGTCCTGAAGATGGGCGAACATGGCCCGCCTCAGGTCAAAAATAACCCTCTGGGCAACAAAGGCCGCTGACCATTCCTGCAAAAAGCTGACAATCGCATTGACTATGATCAGGGCCACAAAACCTGCAATGATCCAGTCAAACGGCAGGGGCGTGTCACCCATAATGCTGTCTATGGCTAACCGTATCGCCAGCGGAATACTGACCTGAGTGGCGACAAATACCAGCACCAGCCCCAGCACTCCCGCCAGCGCCAGACGATAGGGACGAACATAAGTCATGAAGCGGCTAAGGATACGCACATCCACCGCCGCAAACAGTTCCTCGCCCTTTGTCCCGTTGCTGCCGCCGGCGGTCGGCCCGCCCCGTCCGCCCATATCGAAACTCATGTCGTCACCTGTATGTCATAGTGCCGTGCGGCCGATTTTTGCGCTTTCGCAGACGATGCCTGACCGGATTGCATAAGATAAAGCGCCGCATAGGCACCATTGCGCGCCATCAGTTGCGCGTGATTGCCGCGTTCGATGATCCGTCCCTTATCCAGAAACAGTATCTCGTCTGCGTGGCTCAGGGCACTGAGCCGATGGGCGATAATCAGCGTAATCCGTTCCTGACGCCCACTCATCAGCGCCTCACGCAGACGGGCTTCGGTAGCTGCATCCACGGCAGAGGTGGAATCGTCGAAAACAAGCACCGAAGGGTCGCCAATCAGACCGCGCGCAATGGATAAACGCTGCCTCTGGCCACCGGACAGGCTCACGCCGCGCTCACCCGCCGCAGTGTCATATGTTTGGGGCAGGGTCTGTATATGCGGATCGATCTGAGCCATGCGCGCCGCCGCCACAACTTCGCGCGCAGACGCCTGAGGAGCCGCATAGGCCACATTGTCACGCAGGCTCATATCAAACAGGAAAATATCCTGAAAAATCAACGAAACCTGCTGCCTCAAAGACCCCAGAGAATAGTTGCGGATATCCTGCCCGTTCAGGCTTATGCGTCCGGCGCTAACATCGTAAAACCGCGGCAACAGCATGGCCAGGGTTGACTTGCCCGCACCGGGTGGCCCGACAATGCCAAGGGTCTGGCCTTTGTGGACTTCAAAACTGATCCGCTCCAGCGTGGTGACACCTGTATCCGGATACTGAAAACTGACCTCATCAAAACGCAAGACCTGCGCCTTTTCGGTTAACTCTGTGGCGTCTTCGTTTTCCTTAACGACCGGCTTTCGATCGAGTATTTCAAACAGGCGGCTGCCCGAAGAAACCGCACGGGCAAAGGTATTGACCACCATCATCATCTGCCGCACTGGGGCCTGCAGCAGGGTCATAAAGGTGAGAAATTGCGCCAGTTGCCCGACGCTCATCTGACCCGCCGAAATGCGATGCCCGCCAACCCATAAAACCAGCGCCATAGATATATAAAACGCACAGGTCATGGCCGATACCGCGCCGGTACGCACGGCTATGCGGTCATTCGACATATGTAAGGTTTCATCCGACGCCTTGTCGAAGCGTTCCATTTCATGTGCTTTGGCCCCAAAAGCCCGCACCACCCTCAGCCCCTGAAGGTTTTCCTCAATCGTGCGCGTCAGAACGGACATGCGCTGCTGAAGACGCGTCCAAGTCAGGCGCAGGGTCAGTCCCGTACGCAACGCCCGCCACCCGACAAACGGCACAAAGCTAAGTGCCAGAAAGGCCATCAAAGGATCGGCGCGAAACATCAGAATAGCGCCAATACCCAACAGCAGGCTCAGGCTCAGAATGCGCTGCAGGCCATTTTCGACAAACATCCGCATGCCTTCGAGATCCAGCATACCACGGGTAATCAGATCGCCTGAATGAACCGCATCGTGGAAACTGAAATCAAGGCGCTGAAGTTTTTCAAAATAGGCCAGCCTCAGATCATAGCCCAGCTTCTGGCCAATATATTCAAACTGAAAACCGGACAGCATGGTCAATAGCCCGCGCAGCGATGCGGCAAAAATAAGCAGGCCCGCACTGACCCAAAGCGCCTGTGTGGCCCCCGCCTTCAGGCCGGTTTCGGCGGCTGCACGCAATAACCCGTGTGCCTGATCCACGGCGCGCCCCAAAAGAAAGGGCAGGGCAAGGGCAAATACCGTTGCCGCAATGCTGGCGCACAGGGCAATGATCAACCGCCCACGACCGGCGCCGATCAGCTTAAGGATACGCGGCAAAACCTGCGGCAGAGCCGCCAGATCAACGGCTTCGGAGGGGCTGACCTGCGGCGGACGTATCGCCAGCTTAAGCGCGTGGCCTAAAGCCTGCCAGAGGCCGGAGACGGGAAACCATCCGTTGGCACGGTGTGATTTTAGGGAAGGGGGTGCGATGTCAGGGGTCACTTCAGTTACGGATTTCGCTTAGAGGCGAAAGGGACAAGGCCGCTTTGAAACGAAGCGGCCTTGTGGGGAACGGACAGAATCAGAGGCTTAAAGATTCTTCTTTTTCATCTTCGGGTCTGAAGACCGGCTTATCCTTGTGATTACGGAAATAGGGCATCACCCCATCGGCAAATTCCTGAATGGAACGTAGAACCGGACTGCCGCCGATCAGGAAGTGCTTAACCCCTACCGACAGATATTCCTCGATCCGTTCGGCCACCTCGGCATAGCTGCCCACCAGAGTGGTGCGGTTCGCTCCGACCCAGATATTCGGATAGACCTTCAGACTTTCGCGGTCATTATAATCGACATTAGCGCTTAAGGACTGAACGCGGGCCTCACCGACTGAATTACGCGATGCGATGAATTTCTTGTATTCACGCACCTTTTCAAGATCGAGGTTATCGAGGATTTTGTCGGTTTCCTTCCACGCCTCCGCAGAGGTCTCACGCGCAATAACGCTGATGAGCATACCGAACTCAACGGTGCGCCCGTTTTTCGCGGCTTCCTCACGTACCTTTTTGATCGTTTCGGCGATCTGGGGCGGGGTTTCGGAATAGGACAGATGTATCTCGGCATGCTTGCCGGCAATGGCGCGGCCATCATCCGATGAGCCACCCATAAACAGCCTTGGGGTCACCGCCAGAGGTTTCGCCAGCCCACCTTGGGTCACTGAATAATACTTGCCCTCGTAGTCGAAGGGTTCTCCTTTATAGGCCGCCTTAAGGACATCGAAAAACTCAGAGGTACGTTCATAACGCTGCACTTTGTTCAGCGTTTCCCCCAGCGCCCGCAATTCGCCTTCGTGACTGCCGGTGACGATATTCAGATAAAGCCGGTTATTGGACATTTCCTGAAAAGTTGCCGACTGCTGCGCCACCAGTGTCGGGTGCGCAAAGCCCGGACGCAGGGCGACAATGAACTTTATCTTTTGCGTATGAGCCGCCAGAAATGAGGTCGCCACCCACGGATCGTAATTGCGGTGCGTTGTAATCGACAGGATGGAGTCGTAACCGGCTTTTTCTGCCGCCTGCGCCAGTTCTACACGATAGGCCTGAGTGATTTCGGGATCACCATCCGGTCGCGCCCAGGCACCATTGCGCCCGCCAAAGCGAAGATGATCAGTGACTTCGGGAAAGCCACCACGATGGAATACAGGTTTTACCATAATATGTTCCTCGGGTATCAGTCATTCACGCCCAGCGGGCGTTCCGTGCTGACGACACTTGTTGAATAAAGACGCCGACGTGCGGCACCGTAATCGTCGGCGGCATAATGCAGTGATGTGCGGTTATCCCAGACCACCAGCGTCCCCAGCTTCCATTGCACCCGCGTCAGATGTTCGGGCTGAACGATATGATCGTAAAACAGCTTAAGGACCGCCGCGCTTTCGTGCGGTTGCAAGCCAACAATTTCCTGCGTGAAACGCGGATTGACATACAGCGACCGCCTGCCGGTTTCCGGATGGACACGCACGACCGGATGTTCATTCCAGTGAAAACCGGAACGCGGCTTGTAAAATCCATCCAGCGTCACCGGCGTAACATTGTGTATCGCCGTAAGCGAATCCGCCAGTTCCTTCAAAGGTTCCGACAGACGCGCATAGGCCGCCTCAGTCGAGGCAAAATGCGTGTCTCCCCCATGTGGCGGAAGCTCAACCGCATTCAGAAAACGAATGGTTGAGGGCGTCGCCTGAGAGGTCATATCCGCATGCCAGCGCGACACACGACCGGCAATTTCATTGACAGAGTCAATCACCCCGACACCGGGCAGCGGAGAGCCTTCGCGATAAATATCGGAAACCTGAGGTGTGCCAAAAATGGCCGTGACCTTAAGTTGTTCCTCCGCGCTCAGGTGCTGGTCGCGGAAATAGATAACTGCCCGCTCACGCAACAGATCACGCAAAGAGGCTTTCGTTTCTTCCGGCAATTCCTGCCTGAGATCAAGGCCCGTAACCTTGGTGCCGATAAACGGAGACAGATGATGAACCTCAAACCCTTTGGGCTCAAACGGTCGCGTCAGCAAGGGCGCATATTCGGTCGCAATGCGCGTGGCAATACCCATGACGGTCGCACTCCTGATAAAATTAACGAGGGCGAATATCGGCTCGGGCCTTAAGCTTTAAAACGAAATAATAGTGCTGAACTATGCAGTATTCGGCATAAGACTGAGGCGCGCGGCTTATGAAAGAATGAGCAAACTAAAGCGCAAACAGTTATTTCGGCTTACGACCAGCCTGTGCCTATCGTCTGACTACGCCATACCGGTAAAGCCGGCTGTCGATTTTTCTGCCTGATGGCTGTGCCGCGAATGTCGGCCGCGCTGACGGGCGTCAGATTATCTTTCCTTAAAATAACTGGAGCGCATTTATGTCCGAGCAAAATTCAAATGGCTTACAGGTCGTCGCCGCAGAAGGCGAAGTCTTCCACACCCTGTGCCCCGGCCCGCAGGCTTCCTATTTTTCCGTTGCACATGGCTGGACACAGGAAGAACTGAGCAAGGTAGGGGCCAAGCTTACCTATCTGCGTTCAATTCCTGATGACAACGAACTCTGGCCGCATGTTGGTCACCGTTCGGAAAGCCTGATCCGCGAAGGGGGCAACCACCCGCCAATCTGGGCACGTGCCGATGTCAGCGACACGGTTCTGGTCGCAACACTGTCACCAGGCACCGCCGCGGGCGGGCAGATCGTTGTGCGTGTCGATTCCGGCATTTACAATGTCGCCGACCTTAAGGGCCGCAAGATCGGCATCCCCAAGGGCCTGAACGTCAAGAAGCTGGACTTCCAGCGCGTGCCGCTGCATCGCGGCGTGGTGAATGCCCTGCGTCTGAATGGGGTCAGGATTGATGAGGTTCAGATTGTTGACCTTGAGCATGATGACCATGCCGTCGAAAAACCTTCGGCAACGCCTTTTGAGCGCGCCGGTCGCTTTACGGCCAATGACCCCTTAAAGGCACATGATGTTGTCGCCCTGTCCGAAGGTCGTGTTGACGCAATCTTCTCGAACAAGAAAGCCAGTGCAGCCCTTGAGGCCACCGGCCTTTATAAGGTCATCGAAGATCTGGGGCGTTATCCTGACTGGACGCTGAGCGGTGCGGGCACACCCGTAATTTCGGTCAGTGCCAAGCTGGCGCGCGAGCATCCGGAATATATCGTTGCCTATCTGCGCGCTGCGATCCGTGGCGGGCGCTGGGTGAACGAAAACCCGCGTGCGGCGGCAGAAATTTTCGCCAAAGGCTCCGGCCCGCATCTGAATATCGACAAACTGGCCAAGGAACTGGCGGCACAGGATTTCGTGCCAAAGCTTGATCCGAAGGCTCTGGCCGGACTGGGTGAGCAAAAGCGCTTCCTGAAGGAATTTGGCTATATTCAGAATGACTTCGATATCAATGACTGGGTTGACCCTTCCTTCCTCAATCAGGCTCTGGCCAGTATGGAAGCCGAAGATAATGCTCAGGCCATTGCGGCCGAATAGGCCTCGTTAAATCCTGAAGAAAGGGTGCGAAGACCACAGCGGTTTTCGCACCTTTTTGTGGCTCTATGGCCTTCATGCCAATCCGTCCGATTAAAATCAGTTTTAATTCGTTTGGTTAAAAGTGGGCCTTGCTAAAGTCACCGCACAGAACAGGGTACGCAGAAATTTCCGCGACCCATAACTTTAATATGTGTTTGTTCGGTAAAGGAAATACCTATGAATGCCATTACCAAGACGATTGATCTGGTGCCCGATACCGCAGGCTTTACCTCGCGCAAACTGGCGCGTTTTATTGGCAGCGAAGTCAGTGGACTTGACCTCAAGGCGCCCCTTGATGCGGCGACGGTCTCAGCCTTGCGCACCTTGTTGCTTGATCGGGGGGTTCTGGTGTTCCGTGATCAGTTCCTCAGTCCCGCAGAACAGATCGCCTTTACCCGTTATTTCGGTCATGTGAACACCGATCGCCCCGCGCGCGGCGGCGCACCCTTGCCAGGTATTGGTATTTTTGACAGCCGTAACGAGCTGGCCGGACGCGTGGCGCGCTGGCATGCTGATGGCACACATACCGAAGCCCCCGGCACGATTAAAACGCTGCAACCCGCAGAATTGCCTGAAATTGGCGGCGACACCATCTGGGCGTCGGTCGAAGCGGCCTATGACCGCCTGTCGCCACCGCTTCAGCGTCTGGCGGAATCCCTTACGGCTATACATGCGACCACCCCGCTTCAGGCAAAAGATTGGCCGAACGGTTTTGGTGGCGAATTTATATGGTCAGAGCATCCGGTAGTGGTAGTGCATCCCGAAACAGGCCGCAAATCCCTGTTTGTCAGCCCGCGCTACACACCGGAAATTAAGGGCGTCAAAGGCACAGAAAGTGCGGCCATTCTGAAAATTCTGTTTGATCATATCACCCTGCCCGAACATCAGGTGCGGGTACAATGGGCGCCCGGCACGATTGTTTTGTGGGACAACCGCACCAGCCAACACTATGCGGTGAATGATTATGATGACGACCTGCGCATTGTACATTCGGTCAGTGTTCAGGGGGAACCAAGGGTCGGCGTCACGGGCCAGACTTCGAAACTGGGGGCGGTGCTAAAGACCGCCGATCTGGTCTGATTGGAACTTAAATCTATCATCAGAAAAAGAAGAGGCGCGGCATAGGTCGCGCCTTTTTCTTTTGTCAGTCCCCATTGTTTAACAGACCTAATCTGTCCGCTAAGTTATTCTTATTTTACAGTGATTTATGCAGGTTTGAGTTAGATATATATAGCTATTAATTCGTTCCCTGAGCCTGACTATTAAATAGAGTTCTCCCTGATTTCGTATGCGGACCGGTCCGATGGTGCGTGCGTGTATTATGGAGAATGACTGAATGTCTGCTGTTTATATATCCGGCAACGCTAAGGGTTTCAGACGCCGTCGCGCCGGATGGGCCGGATTTACGGCTCTGGCCGGAATGGTTGGATTGGGAGCCGGTCTGGCTTTGCCCGTCTGGGCGGACGATGTCGCCGCCGCCGAAATTGCTTCGGATTCCGATGAGGTCAGCACCGTCATTGTTACCGGTTCACGGCGCGGCACAACCGAATATCAGAGCCTGTCACCGGTCAGCGTAGTCACCTCCGCAACGCTTGAAAAGACAGGTGAGGCGGATCTTCGGACGGCCTTATCTGCCATTGCCCCTTCGTATCTGGCATCACAGGCCAGTAATGGCTCAAGCTCTTCCAAACCTGTGCGCACAGCGGCTTTACGCGGGCTGGGGGGCAATCATGTGCTGGTGCTGGTGAATGGAAGACGTCGGCACAATACCTCTCTTCTGAACAATACCGGCGGATCGGCAGGCGCGCCGGTTGATCTGGCGCTTATTCCAACCGCGTCTGTGGCGCGTATCGAAGTCCTCAGTGACGGCGCATCGGCACAATATGGCTCGGATGCCATTGGTGGCGTTATCAATATCATTCTCAAGAAAAACCCCGAAGGCGGCGTGCTGAGCGCACAGTTTGGCTCATATGACGACGACAGTATTTCAAAGGTCGGCGGTTTGGGCAGCAATGCCTTCACCTCGATTGCCACCTATCATCAGGGTTTTGGTCTGGGGACACAGGGCGGTTTTCTGAACGTCAGCGCAGACTATAAACGCATCCTGTCGTCTAACGTCGTAGGCGAAATTGGTGCCCCGACCATTGCCGCACGCGTCATCTATGCCGACCCGAATGACCCGCGCGAACAAACGGCAGATCGTTTCAAACAAACACAGGAAGTTGTCCCCTGGGGATGGGCCGGAAATCTTGGCTTCAATCTCGAATTACCGGTTAACGACGCCGTCCGTTTCTATGCCACAGGAACCTATAGCGGCAGTTCTCTGGCATCGACTGGCACCTATCGCAGCGAGAATAATCCGGCCCATATTATCGGCATTGCGCCTGATGGCGGCTATGTCCCGACCCTTGTCACCCGTCAGAAGGATTATCAGCTATCGGCTGGATTTGCAGGCGATGATCTGGCGGGCTGGGTATGGGACGCCAGCCTGAGCTATGGCCGCAACCGCGCGCGGATGTACGTCAATGGTGTCAATGCGTCTCTCGGGTTTGACGCCGAATATCGCGATGAAATCTATGTCGGTCAGTTGCAGGCCAGCGAAGCGCTTTTCAATCTTGATCTGCAACGTTCGGTGGCCACAGGCCTGTTCGATGAACCTCTGGATATCGCCACCGGCATTGAATATCGCTACAACGATTTTTCCGAAGGCGTAGGGGAGGAATACTCTTATCTCAATGGCGGGTTTGTCTATCCGACCGACTATATTTCCCCGATCCTCGCCGGTCGCCCTGCAGGGATAGGATCGCCGTTCATGACAGGCTTTACCGAAGAAGAAGCCGGTAGCTGGAACCGTAACAACTATGCGGCCTATGCTGATTTTTCGCAGACCATTACACCGAAATTCAAAGTCGGTCTGGCTGCGCGATACGAACATTATTCCGATTTCGGCGGACAATGGTCAGGTAAGTTATCTGCGCGTTATGAACTGACAGACAGCTTCGCCCTCAGGGCCGCCGTCAATAATGGATTCCGCGCACCGTCTCTGGCGGAACAATATACCACCAAAGCCAATCAGGGGCCGTTCAATAACGGCGGGACGATCATTCAGGTCAACGCCTATAATTCGATCCGCCACGACGCACCGGCTGCGGTTGCGCTTGGGGCCAAACCCATCGATCCGGAAACCTCGATCAATTACAGTCTGGGCTTTGTCGCACGACCGACACCACAACTGGATATATCGCTGGATGTATTCCAGATCGAGATCGATGACCGCATCGGCCTTACGGGTCAGTTCAATGGCACAGCGACCAATGCCGCCGGTCTGGCGGTTGCCAAGGCCTTACGTGATGCCGGTATTGATCCGAATGTACGGGTTCAGTACTTCACCAATGTCGGTGACACCCTGACGCGCGGCCTTGAGTTCAAAGCCAATTATCGCAGTGATTTTGGTCATCTGGGGCTGGTCAACTGGAGCCTGTCCACGGCCCTTAACCGTCAGTCGGTTACACGCACGACCGAAGCGCCTGCCGATCTGGCCGCTGCCGGCCTTAAGCTGTTGCAGGACACTGCCGCCGTGACCCTTAAACATGGCGCGCCAAAACATATCTCGAAAATCGGTGTCGACTGGACGCGTGACAAACTGAGCGTCAGGGCCGCCACCACCTACTATTCGCGCACGCTGTCGCTGAACACCACCTATCCTAATGACCCGCGTTACAATGGCGGCTCAAAACCCGCCTTCATTACCGATGCGTCGGTGTCCTACCGGTTGCGCGATCAGGTATCACTGACGGTCGGTGCCAATAACCTGTTCAATCAGCGGGCTGAGAACCAGTCGGATATTACCATCCCGCTGATCACCACGGGCTATGTCAATCCGACACCCGTCAACACGCCCTATGGCCGTGGCGGTCGCTTCAGCTATGTGCGCCTCAGCTACGACTGGTAGATAACCGGATAAGGCGCGGGCCTTAAGCATCACGAGTGGATTGAAAAGGAGATTCAATTTGTTCCATGCCTCCCGCCGCCTTGTCTAGATAAGTCCCCGCTCCCTTAATTCAGGATGCCGATTATCTATGGCCTTGCCTTTCAGACAGACCGCTTCCCGCCTTCGGGAGGGCCTGAGTTACACAGGCCACATATTGCCGACCGTATTAGGGATACTGGTGCTGAACTTCTTTCTGCTTCAGCTGGTGCCCGGTGATGCCGCCGATATCATGGCCGCCGAAGCCGGTGCGGCGACCGAAGAAACACTGGCGCTTTATCGTGAGCATCTGGGGCTGAACATCCCCGTAGCCCAGCAGTTCTGGAACTATCTGACGGATCTGGCGCGGTTGGATCTCGGATATTCGTTCCGCTACAATGCGCCGGTCTTTGATGTCATAATGAGCCGCCTTCCGGCGACGCTGATCCTGATGGGCTCAAGCTATATTGTCGGGCTTGTGCTCGGTGTTGGCGCAGGCATCATCATGGCGATCTGGCGTAACCAATGGCCTGACCGTGTGCTCAATGTCATCGTCGTATTGCTGTTTTCCATACCGTCCTTTTGCGTCGGGCTGTTTCTGGTCATCCTGTTATCGGTGCAACTGGGGTGGCTGCCCAGTGACGGCAGCGAAACCATCGGAGCCTCACTGAGCGGCTGGGAACTGATGCTGGACCGCGCCAAATATCTGGTGCTGCCGACCATTGCCCTGTCGTCCAATTCCATTGCGGTCTATGCCCGCCTGACCCGTTCGGCCATGCTTGAGGTGCAGAAACAGGATTTTGTCCGCACCGCCGAAGCCAAGGGGGTCCCCCCATTGTGGGTTACATTGCGCCATGTGTTGCGCAATGCGCTCATTCCGGTTTCGACCGTCGCCGGTCTGCGTCTTGGAGCGCTTCTGGGCGGGGCTGCGACCGTTGAAATGGTGTTTAGCTGGCCCGGCATAGGCCGTCTGTCGCTCGAAGCGGTTCAGGCGCGTGATTACAACACACTGCTCGGTATATTGCTGCTGTCGTCACTGGTGATTGTACTGGCCAATCTGTTTGTCGATCTTCTGCATCGCTGGATCGATCCCCGCAGTCGCCGCCGCGAAGCCTCCGGCCCAAAACCCGAAGCCGTCGCAGGAGTGCGCGCATGACCCGCAAGGCACAACACAGCCTTAGTCCGGCAACCCAAGGATTTCGCGAATGGCCGGGCGTAAGGGAATGGCTACGACGGAAAAACCTTCAGGCGCCGGTTGGCGGGCGAACCGATACGGTGTGGCGTAATCTTTTGCGTAAACCGGGGGCCGCTATCGGTCTGGGCATACTGATCTCACTGAGTCTGATCGCCCTGTTTGCGCCTCTGCTTTATCCCGGCGACCCAATGAGCAGTGTTGCCCAGCCCTTGTTACCACCGGGTGCGGATCCGGCCTATCCTTTGGGAACAGACTCTCTGGGGCGGGACGTAGCCGCCGCGGTCGTACATGGCGCGCGGACATCCCTCTCGGTCGGCGTGGTGGCCTCGGTTATCGGATTGTTCGTCGGCATCGTACTGGGGGCGCTGGCGGGCTATTTCGGAGGCATAGTCGATCTTGTGCTGATGCGCATCACCGAGCTGTTTCAGACGACGCCAATGTTTTTGCTGATCGTCGTGCTTGTGGCCCTGTTTCAGCCGACTGCGGCCATGATTGCCATCGCCATTGGCCTGACGACCTGGGAAACCATTGCCCGTCTGGTGCGGGCTGAATTTCGCCAGCTACTCCAAAGTGATTTTGTTGTCGCTGCACGTGCATCCGGTTTCAGCAATCTGCGGATCATTACCCGTGAAATCCTGCCCAATGTGCTGCCGTCCCTGATTGTCATGATTTCATTCAAGGTGGCCGCCGCCATCTTCATGGAGTCCGGTCTGGCCTTTCTGGGTCTGGGCGATCCCAATGCCGTAAGCTGGGGGGCAATGATCAACGAAGGCCGCGATTTCCTGCGTACCGCCTGGTACCTGACAGTCGTGCCCAGTGTGGCGATTGTCATAACGGTCTTAGCGCTGAACCTTGTCGGGGATGCTTTGAACGATGTCCTTAACCCGCGTTTGCGGAAAACCTCATGAGGATGCGGACATGACAGGTTTGCTCAACATATCTGACCTTAAGGTGCGTTACGGCGCTTTCGAAGCCGTGCGCGGCCTTAACCTCAGCGTGTCTGCCGGTGAGACGGTGGCGCTGGTTGGTGAATCCGGTTGCGGCAAGTCCACTTCGGCGCTGGCGCTCATGGGTTTGTTACCGGATGAAGCCGAGGTCACAGGGCAGGCGCAGTTCGAGGGCCACGATCTCCTGCACCTGCCGCCCAAAGGGCTTCGTGCCCTGCGCGGTGCGGCTATATCGATGGTGTTTCAGGATTCCATGACCTCGCTCAATCCCGTGCTGTCGGTCGGCAGTCAGATTGTGGAAACGCTTAAGCTGCATACCGATCTGACGGAAAAAGCAGCCAGACAACGGGCCATAGAACTGCTTGAGCTGGTCGATATCCCTAAAGCAGCCCAAAGGGTACATGAGTTCCCTTATCAGTTTTCCGGCGGTCAGAGACAGCGCGTGGCCATTGCTATGGCCGTTGCCTGTAATCCTCGTCTTCTGATCGCCGATGAGCCGACAACCGCGCTTGATGTCGCCATTCAGGCACGGATTCTGGAACTGCTGGACCGGCTGAAGCGTGAACTGAATATGGGGCTTTTGCTGATCACGCATGACCTTGGTCTGGTCGGTCAGTGGGCCGATCGCGTCGCTATTATGCTGCGTGGTCACAAGATCGAAGACGGCCCGACCGAAGACATATTCAGCCACCCGCAACAGGCCTATACGCGTGTGCTGCTTGGCTCAGCCCTAAGCCTTGACGAAGGTAAGCATTACCGCAATCACCGTCTGGCGGAAATGCCCGTGGCGACAGATGACACACCTGTACAAAAGCCCGTTACAGCGTCTGTCATAAACTCACCGGAACCGGCTTTAAACCATACCCCTCTGTTGTCGCTTGTGGATGTGCATACCCATTATGCGGGCGCAAAAGGGCAGGCCATTGCAGCGGTCAATGGCGTCAGTTTCGACATAGCGCGCGGAGAAACCGTCGGTCTGGTTGGCGAATCCGGCTGCGGAAAATCGACCCTGTCGCGCACCATTCTGCGGCTGCTCAAGGCCTCGTCGGGTCAGATCCGGTTTGACGGCAAGGACATATCTCACCTGAGCGATGACGGGCTAAGGCCATATCGGCGCCGGATGCAGATGATATTTCAGGACCCTTACGCGTCGCTCAATCCGCGTTACCGTATCGGTGACATCATGCAGCAGACCCTAAAGGTGAACGGCGTCAAAGATTCCGTTGAGCGCGACCGGCGGATTTTTGAGCTGATTGATCGGGTGCGTCTGCCGCGCGAAAGTCTGCAACGCTTTCCCCATGAATTTTCAGGCGGTCAAAGACAGCGCGTCGGCATTGCGCGGGCCTTGCTGCTACGGCCTGATCTTTTGATCTGCGATGAACCGGCCTCGTCACTTGATCTGCCGATTCAGGCACAGGTGTTGAATCTGCTGGTGGAGCTTAAGGCCGAATTTGGCCTGTCCTATCTGTTCATCTCCCATGACCTGTCGGTCGTTCGTTACATGGCTGACCGCGTGCTGGTGATGCAGGGTGGCCAGATTGTCGAGCAGGGCGATTACAGCCAGATCTGGGCCAATCCCACCCACCCCTATACCCGCAGTCTGATTGCCTCCGTTCCGGGAATGGGACTGAGGGCGACGCGGCGACACCGGCCACAGCCTGAAACGTTCCGCGCACAGGCCCCCCTCTGATTTCTTTTTTACCGGAGTTAACACATGAAATATCGCTCAGTCGGCAATAGCGGACTAAGAGTGTCCGAGCTTGGGTTAGGCACCATGCTGTTCGGCAGTTTTGCCGATGAAGCCACGTCCTTGAAAATCATAGACAAGGCCCGCGATCAGGGTGTCAATTTCATCGACACCGCCGAGGTCTATGTCGGCGGCACCTCCGAAACCATTATCGGTAAGGCCATTGCCAAAGACCGTGACAACTGGGTCATTGGCACCAAGGCTTCACCAGGTGCGCCCGCAGATGCCCCCCATCAGCGGGGCCTGTCACGCCGCTCATTGTTTCGTAAGGTCGAAGCCAGCCTGAAGCGTCTGGGAACGGACTATATCGACATCTATTATCCGCACCGCGAAGACCTTCAGACCCCGATTGAAGAGACCGCCGAAGCACTGGCCGATCTGGTGAAACAGGGCAAGATTCGCTATTACGGCATCTCAAATCACCAAAGCTGGAAACTGGCGGAATATAGCCGTCTGGCCGATCTGGCAGGTAATCCGCGCCCGATTGCATCCCAGCTTTGTTATAATGCTTTCGACCGCAGGCCTGAGAAAGACCACTTCCACATCACTGATCATTACGGCATCGGCAATGTGGTCTATAGCCCGCTGGCGCGCGGTGTCCTGACCGGAAAATATCTGCCAAACGAAGCCCCGCCAGCAGATACACGGGCCGGTCGTAATGACAAAAAACTGTATCAGACCGAATGGCGGCCGGAATCGCTTGAGGCGGCACAGGCGCTCAAAGCCCATGCCGAAGCGCGTGGCGTCACAGCGGCGGCCTTTGCCTTTGCGTGGGTTCTGAACAATGCCTCCGTGTCTTCGGTCATCGCAGGCCCCCGCACAGAGGCGCAGTGGGACAGCTATGTTTCCGCCCTTGAGGTACAGCTGACGGCCGAAGACGAAGCCGTGGTTGACGCTCTGGTGCCGCCGGGTTTTGCCTCAACCCATGGCTATGCCGACCCCGCTGATACACGTCCGTTACGCCGGCTTAATTCTCAGAGATAACGCTTATGGCCTCCATCGTCAGGGCGCTGTCTAATCCGAATTACCGGCTCTATTTCGGTGGCCAGATCGTTTCGATCATTGGCAACTGGATGCAGCAGATTGCCCTGTCATGGCTGATTTACCGCCTGACGGATTCAACCCTGATGCTGGGGGTCGTTCTGTTCGCCGGACAGATCCCCAATCTGCTGCTCGCGCCTCTGGGCGGTGTTTTGTCCGATCGCTTCCCGCGACGAAGATTACTGATGATCACTTCGGGGCTTTCGGCGCTTCAGGCAGGCGCAATGGCGACCTTGAGCCTGACGGGTCATCTGCAGCCACCGGTCATTATCGGCATGGCCCTGCTTTTGGGCATTATCAACGGCATAGATCAGCCCATCCGCCAGTCCTTTGTGCCTGAACTGGTTGAGCGGCGCGAAGATATCGCCAATGCCGTGGCCCTGACTTCATTTACCATCCATTCCTCGCGCTTCATCGGGCCGGTCATAGGCGGGTTTGTGGTGGCAAGCTTTGGTGAGGCCGCCTGTTTCGCGCTAAATGGCCTGTCCTATATCGGAGTCATCTGGGCATTAGGCGCGATGCGCATCGGCACGGTGGCAAAGGCTGTCAACCGCTCCGTTGCCGAAGCCCTGCGCGAAGGCATTGCCTATGTGCGTCAGCATCGCGCCATACGCCTGCTGATATTTATCGTCACCGTCATGGCCTTATGCAGCGGTTCCTATCAGGTGCTGCTACCCTATTTCGCACGCGATGTATTCCACGGCGATGTGTCTGCCTTTGGCGTCATGACCGCTGCCGCCGGATTAGGGGCCTGTCTGGGCACGATATTCCTCGCCTCACGCCGCAGCATAGACGGCATGGAAACGCGCATCATCAGCTTTGCCTTTCTGGTCGCGCTGGCCATGCCGGTATTTGTCCTGACGGATGTCTTCGGTGTCGCCATCGGTGCGCTTTTGGTGATGGGTTTTTGTTCTATCAATACGGTCGCCGCCAGCAATGCGCTCATTCAGTCGCTGGTCGAAGACCATATGCGCGGTCGGGTCATGGCCATTTTCTCAATGGCCTTTTTTGGCATTACACCGCTTGGGAATCTGCTGGTTGGTTTTTCCGCACGACATATCGGCGCAAAGCCTACGCTTCTGACCTGCGCACTGGCCATTGCCCTGATGGCCCTCAGCGCCTGGCGCGCCCGCAAACACATCAATTTTGCCCTGCCGGTTTCGGTCACGCCCCCCGAAAGCGGTCTGGCCGACAATTCAGGCAAAGCCTGAAAAGGAACCATACATGTCTTTGAATAACTTAGATTCAGATTCTTTGGCCACACTGTTGCACGCCCGCTACGGGCAGGCGGCATCCTTGCCGGAATCCGCATCCACCGAAAGCCTGTTGCAGCAACTGGCCCATCGCTCGGTACGGCGGTTTGCGCCGCGTCCTCTGGCACAGGGCGTGCTCGAAGCCGCGATTGCAGCGGCGCAGTCAGCGGCCACCTCATCGAACCTGCAACAATGGAGCGTGGTGTCGGTGCAATCACAGGCGGGCAAAGAGGCGTTTTATGATCTGTGCAACCGTCAGCAACCCATACTTGAGGCACCCGTATTTCTGGTGTGGCTGGTCGATCAGTCCCGCCTTCAGGCGCTGGCCGCCGGTGAGGGACAAAACGCCGAAGCGCTCGACTATTTTGAAACCTTTGTCGAAGGCATAGTCGATGCCACTCTTGCGGCGCAAAACGCGGTTGTGGCGCTGGAATCCTTCGGGATCGGCACCGTATTTATCGGCAGTGTTCGCAACCATCCCGAAGCCATAGCCAAACAGCTAAATCTGCCGCCAAAAGTGTTTCCGGTGTTTGGCCTCTGCGTCGGTTATCCAGCCGAAGATGGCATTGTCGGCATAAAGCCTCGCCTGCCTCAGACCAGCATATTACATGACGAAACCTATCAGGCCGCAACAACCGAAGTCACCGACGCCTTCGAAGCCGTAACTCTGGCTTATCAGCAGCGTGAAGGGCGGCCTGAAACCGGCTGGCGCGAGCCATCACTGGCGCGCATAACTTCGGCGGCACGTTTCACCGGACGCGAACGTCTGAAACCGGCGCTGGAGCGTCTGGGGATCGGTCTGAAATAGACTGGCTCAGGATGCCACAAGCCGCGCCTCTGCAAACTCGTTCAGATCCGTCTCGTCTGCTTCGTGCAGATCACGGCGGGCCGAAAAAGTCGGCAGGATAGGGGAGATGACCTTGCTTGAGCGACGGGCCTGACCACTCAGCACCGCAGCATCCAGATGCGGCGCCAGCATTTCAATCAGCCGATAGGCATAGTTACGCAGCAAAACCCCACGCTGGATAGCTACCTTGGTCGTGCTGTGGCTAAAGGGCAGGTGCTGGCGCGACAACCGCACCAGATTGCCGGCCTGTCCCAGACTTAAGGCCATTTCCGACACAATGCCGACCCCAAGACCCATTTCGACATAGGCCTTGATGACATCGGCATCCATAGCCGTCAGACGGATATCCGGATGCACACCGGCCCGTTCAAAAGCGGCATCCACCTGCGGGCGACCTGAAAAACCGGGGGTGTAGGTAATGACCGGATAGGCGCCGATATCGGCAAACGTCGGGTGCTCGATCCGCGTCAGCGGATGGCCCTGAGGCACAACAACCGCATGTTCCCAGCTAAAGCAGGAATAGGTTTCCAACTCAGGGAATTTATCCAGCGCTTCGGTCGCAACCGCAATATCCGCCTGACCACGGCTCAGGGACTGCGCTGCCGTATTGGGCGTCACCTGACGCAACTCCAGCTCAACTTCGGGATATAGTCTGGTGAAACGACTGAGGATACGCGGCAGGACATAGCGCGACTGGTTATGGGTGGCCATGATGACCAGCCGCCCCTTGTCCTGATCGGTAAACTGCTTCGACAGGCGCTTGAGATTTTCCGTCTCGAATAGCACCTTCTCAATCAGCCGAACCGCATTTTCCCCAGCCGGTGTAACGTCAATCAGACGCTTGCCACGCCGGACAAAAATCTCGATGCCCAGTTCCGCCTCAAGTTCCTTGATCTGTTTGCTAACGCCGGACTGAGACGTGTAAAGGGCGTTCGCAACCTCCGTCAGATTAAGATTATTCTGAACGGCCGCACGGACATATTTGAGTTGCTGAAAGTTCATACCTTTTATTCGGCCTTTGATACGTCAGTCACAGGAAAAGGCTAATGCCTCCGTAGTAAACAGAGTTGCTTTACCGGCACACAGACAGCCGGTAACTGAGCCTGCATTAAAAATTATATTCCTATAACATTAGTGTCAAATTAGATTTATTCGCCGCAGACATAAGGTCTTCTCTCAGGCGCAAACTCTTCAGACCCCAAGCGCCGCCTTACCCTTATGCGTCAGCAATACCTCGGCCTGAGGCTCATGAACCCGCCCGCAAAGCACATCGCGGAAATGCCTCTGAAGCGGATAGCGATAGGCCAGACCGGCATTGCCCACAAGACTGACAGCCTTATCAATCGCCTCAAGCGAGTTACGTACGGATTTGACGCGCGCCAGCCCGCCTTCGACCATCGTCACCGGCTCACCTTCACCATTGGCATTCGCTTCGATGCGCCGTGAAATATCATCAATAACCAGCTTATTATTATAGATAAGCAGTTCGATCTCACCCACAGCTTCCTGAAACTTCGGCAGTGTCGATAGCGGCTTCCCAAGACTTGCGGGAATACGTTCGTTCAGATGCTGCACCAGCCAGTCGCGCGCACCGATCGCCAGCCCGCTATAGACCGCCGCCTCAAGCCCTGACGTCCAGTCGCTTGTACGCGTAATGGCGTTGCGCGCATCCGCCGGATTGCGCTGCCCAAAGGGTGACAGGGCCATGGCATATTCATATGGAATGACCACATCCTCAAGCAACAGATCATTGCTGACGGTCGCCCGCATACCCAATTGATCCCATGACCCTTCAAGCACCTGAAAACCAGGCGTATCCGCCGGCACAATGAATGTGCCTACCAAAACCTCTCCGTCTTCGGGCGCTGTCGCCGCCCAGACGCCAAACCATCCGGCCTCTACACTACCGGTCGCATAGGCCTTATGCGCATTGATTTTCCAGTATTTTTTACCATCAGCCTGCATAATCAGTCTGGCGGTCGCTCGCGGCAAACCACCACGCGCCGCCGACCCGCCGTTCTTATCCGAACGTGATCCCGAACGATGCGCAGGGCCTTCGAGGATAGCCTTATGGAAATCACTGCGCAGCGGTTCCGGCCAGTTGCGTCCGCCATCACGTAAGCCCGCCAGATGCGCCTTCAGCAAAAACGCCGTTGAGCCATCAGCACTGGCAATGAGTTGCAAGGCTTTGGCCGTATCGGTGAAACTGGCACCAACGCCCCCAAGCTCAACCGGCAGACTCAGTGAGGTCAGGCCCGCCTGCCATAACTCATCAAAGGTTGCTGACGGATAGGTGCCCGTGCGATCATGATGACCGGCCCGCGCAGCTATATTCGGCAGCAAGGCGCGCACCGCCTGTAATATGGCTTCGGTGCCCCCCTCACGCAGCCGACGCACGGCGGCCTCAAAGTTCTGCACCCGCGTAGCCGCAGGGTCAGACGACCGTGCCTCCGGCACATCCTTTTCAAGAAGATTCACATCTGCATGTCTGGCGTGGGCAACCATAAAAACTCTCCGGTATTAATCTGACCGAATAATAGGCGGGCCGGAGAACCTCAGAACTAACCATTTCGCATAAGAATATGCGCGCTTTGGGATAATCGGTGAGGACAGCGAACCGAAGGCACAATCCCTCAGGTTTCAGACCAGCTCTCCCATAGTCTGTTTGCCACGATCAAAATAAAATTTAATTGGTATGAATTTAAAACAAAAAAGATAGGGGTATTAGTTTCTTCTGCTTTTGCAAATGGACAGGCCATGAGTATATCAAGACGTATGTTATTAGGTCAGGCAGGTATGGCGGGGGCCTTCAGCCTGTTGACCGGATGCGGCCCGTCTTCGCCTAAGGACACACCTGCCTCTGATGGTAATCCTCAAACCGGCGGCACCCTGATTATCGGACAGGCCGGTGAACCTCTGGCCCTGTCAAGCGCCGGTTCCATAGATGGTGGCGCCTCGGCGGTATCAGTCAAGATATTCGACGGCCTGTTCACTATGGATTTCAAAGGCAATCTGGTGCCGAAACTGGCACTCTCTGCGGACCTCAGTCCCGATGGTCTGGTAACGCGTATTAAGCTGCGTCCTGATGTCAAATGGCATGATGGCGAAGCCTTCACTTCGGCTGACGTGGCCTATTCGATTGGTGAGGTGTGGCGCGTCTATCACCCACGCAGCCAAACAGCCCTGAGCAACCTCCTGCGCATTGAAACCCCGTCTCCGCTTGAGGTGGTTCTGCATTTCAGCCAGCCCGTACCCTACATTTTTGCCACTCTGGCCGATGGTTCCTCTCAGGTCGTCCCGCGCCATCTCTATGAGGGCAAGGACGTGCTGACCAACCCGCACAATGTCAATCCGGTAGGCACAGGCCCGTTTCAGTTCGAAAGCTGGACACGCGGACAGCATCTGGTGCTTAAGCGTAACCCGAACTATTGGGACGGGCCGCGTCCCTATCTCGATAAGCTTATCTTCCGCTTTATTGCCGCCGGTGCCGCAACCGTCGCCGCGCTCGAAAGCGGTGCCATTCACTATAGCGGCGGCGGCGTGCCTTTGAGTGACATCGAACGCCTAAGGCAAAACCCTGACCTGTGGGTTGAAACCGAAGCGCTGGGATCATCGGCTAACTTCTCAGGCTTTGGCTTTAATCTGAACAATCCGGTGTTGCAGGACCGGCGCGTGCGCCATGCCTTTGCCCATGCCATCAACCGCGATTTTCTGGTTAAGAACATCTGGCTCGGCAGCGGCGAAGTCGCGGATTCTCCCATCCCCCCCTATTCAGAATGGCACGCAGCTAACCTGCCGCAATATGGTTATGATCTGAAAAAAGCCGAGGCCCTGCTGGATGCCGCCGGTCTGAGGCGAAATGCAGACGGTATTCGTCTGACACTGCGCAACGAACTTATGCCGCCTTCGGGGCTATATCCGCGGGTATCGCAATATATCCGGCAGGATCTGGCGAAAATCGGCATTGATCTGAAATTACGCAGCGAAGCGCTTTCCGGTTATCTCAACCGGAAATTCACCACACGCGACTGGGATACCGACACCTATGGCACAGGCTCGGATTTTGATCCGGCGATTGGTATTCAGCGCTTCTATTGGTCTAAATCCATAAAAGTCGGCGTGCCGTTTACCAATCCGACCCACTATGCTTCGCCTGAGGTTGATCGCCTGCTCGAAGCCGCGCAGGTGGAGATTGACTACGAAAAACGCAAAGCCCTTTACGCTCAGGCCCAGACCGTCATTCAGACCGATCTGCCGCTTATTCCGATCGTCTTCCCCCACAGTCACCGTCTGGGGGTCAAGCGCCTGTCACATAATCTGACGACGCGCACAGACAATCTGGCCCATGCCCGTTTTCTGTCTTAACGAGGGGGCGCATCACTAAGCCCATATGACAATAAATGCGCTTACTACGTCGGCGCAATTGCGTTCGGAATATAGGGCTTAAAAATGCAGTTTCATGAAATAAGTATATGATTAAAAATTAATTTTCATACCATTCCGCAGCACCTAGTCTTTGTTTTTCACGACAAAAACAGGCACGCTGATATGAAAAACAAACCGTTTATTCTGACGTTGCTAACGTCAGCATTGCCGATAATTATATCGGCACCGGCACTGGCTGACATCACTCTGGAACAGGCGGTGACCAATCCTGACTGGATTGGCCCGCCGGTAGAAACACCCTATTGGGCCGCCGACGGGCGCGGCATCTATTATCAGCTCAAACGGGATGGATCCGCCATCCGCGACCTGTATCGTGCCGATCAAACCTCAGGCCGCAGCCATAAACTCACCCCCTCGGATCTGGGTGCGGCTGACGGCGAAGGTCAGGTATTTGACGTTCAAAACCGACGCGCGGCGTTTGTGCGTAACAACGACATCTTCATACGCGATACCCGCACCGGTGAGTTGATACAGGTGACACGCGGTGCACCGGCACAGGATGTATCAAAAATCTTTGCGATCGGCCCCAAACCGCTTGCCGACTATTACACGTTACAATTCTCCCCCTCAGGTGACCGGCTGCAATATCGGCTACGCGGGATATGGCACGAATATGACATAACCAAACGCTCCGGCGGGCCTGCGGTGACCTTACGTGAAGGGGCTGATCCATCGGCCAAACCACTAAGTGACCAGACACAGGTTCAGTTGCGTCTGTCGGCCAATCTGGCGCAAAATCGGGAATGGCGTATTGAGCGGCAGGCCCATGAGGCGGCGCTTCAGGCAGCCGATTCCACCCGCGTTCCCCTGCCGGTTTATCTGGGGGAGGGCGTTAAGCTGCACGATAGCTGGTTATCGCCTGACGGGCGCTGGCTTCTGGTCAGCACCATATCCGCCACTTATGACCCCGGTCGTTTCGGCCAGATGCCGCACTATATTACCGAGTCCGGCTACGAAGAATGGGAAACCACCCATACCCGCATTGGCTACAATGCCCCACCAGCCGAGACACTCTGGTTGGTCGATTTGCGCACACGGGCCGTGTCACTTTTGCCGTACGCATCTTTACCAGGCATTACCGATGACCCTTTGAAAAGCGTGCGTGAAGAAAATGCGCGGCTTGTGCCCGGATACAATTATCCTGACCCCAAACCCAATGAAGCGCGGGGCCTTCAGATCACCGGCGTCGACTGGAGCCATGACGCCCAGCGGGTTCTGATCCGCCTGACCGCCCTTGATGGCAAGGATCGCTGGATCGCTTCGGTAGATTTCAACACCAAAGCCCTCAACAGCCAGTTTCGCCTGAGCGACACCGTTGGTGTCGGTTCCGGTTTCGCCGATCTGGGCTGGCTGCCCGATAATCAGAGCTTCTGGTACGTGTCCGAAGAAACCGACTATGCGCAGCTTTATTTGCGTAAATCGGACGGTGCCACTCAGGCGCTGACAAGCGGAGAGTTTGAGGTGACCTATCCGGTATTGTCACCGGATGCGCGCTTCATCTATTTCCGCGCCAATAAGACCGCACCCTATTCCTATGACCTGTATCGGGTGCCTGTCGCAGGCGGTGAAGTGCAGCGCCTGACAACACAGCAGGGCGTCACCAACTTCAAACTCTCACCCGATGGCCGTCAGATCGCCGTGCTACATTCCAGCGCCTATGTGCCGCATCAACTGGGGGTTATTCCATCATCCGGCGGCACGATCCGCGCCCTGACCGACACGCGAACCGAAGCCTATAAAGCATTCGAAGGCGCACCGTTTGAGATCATCGAACTGACGCCGCCGGGACTGGAAAAGCCGATCTATGCCTCCCTCTATAAACCGAAAAATTTTGATCCCTCGAAAAAATATCCGGCGGTTTTGTTTGCGCACGGCGCTTCGATCCAGAATACCCACCTCTATTATCCGCACTATTTCCGCGAACAGCTTTTCCATAACTACCTGCTTCAAAATGGTTATGTGGTGCTTTCGGTCGATTTCAGCGGCACATCCGGCTATGGCAAATATACCCGCCGCGTCGGTTATCGCAGCGAACGCACCAATGCCGCCGACTTTGCCGAAGCCGCCCGCTGGCTGACCGCCAATGCCTCGGTTGATGCGAAACGTATCGGTATTTATGGCGGTTCCGCAGGCGGGATTGCGACCCTGAACGCCCTGTTCCGTGAGCCGGACTATTTCGCCGCAGGGGCCGCTCTGCGTCCTGTAACCGACCGTCGTGCCTATGTGACCGGAGGTGGCAACACCCCTCAGATCGACCCCCTGTCGTTCCTTAGAGGCTCAGCCATTGAACATGCCGAAGGCCTCAAAGGCGCACTTCTGATCTCGCACGGCGTCATCGACGACAATGTGTTTTTTCAGGACACCGTACGGCTTTATCAGCGCCTGATCGAACTCAGGAAAGACAATTTCGAACTGACCATCTACCCGCTGGAACGGCATGGCTTTGTCCATGATGACGCCTGGTACGACCAATACCGCCGTGTGTTCCGCCTGTTTGAACGTCACCTGAAGGCGGACCAGACCGCCGCCACATCCTCAAACTAAAAAAACCAGAACCAAGGCTATTTTCTCATGCACATAACACATAATTCCCGCACCAAACGCGGGCGCCTTTCGGCATGGCTGGGGGCCACCGCCCTTATGGGACTGTCTTCCTTTGCCTATGCCAATGATGCCGAGGCCGATGATCCCGCCACCGAAGTAGTGGTCACCGGATCGCGCCTGAACCACAGCGGCTTCCGCGCGCCGACGCCCACAACGACCCTGTCGGAATATGAAATTGATGCCGCCGCCAACATCAATCTGGCCGATACGCTGCGCTCACTGCCGGGCCTTTCAGGCTCTACGAATCCGACGACCAACATAGTGCCCTGGAATGCGGGGCCGGGGTCATCATTCCTGAGCCTCCGCAGCCTTGGGGCGCACCGTACACTGGTATTGTTCGATGGCCGCCGACATGTACCGACCACAGCGACCGGTCAGGTGGATATCAGTGTCATCCCCACGGCGCTGATCAGCCGCACGGAAACCGTCACCGGTGGAGCCTCAGCGGCCTATGGTTCGGATGCCGTCTCTGGGGTTGTGAACCTTATTACCCGTCACGTCGACGGGTTTGAAGCCTCAGGGCAGTATGGCCTTTCTGAACATGGCGACAGCGAAGAATACCGCCTCGGCCTGGCCTTTGGCACCAAAGGTTTCGGCAATCGGCTGCGTTTCAGCATTGCGGGCGAACTGAGTGACAACAAAGGTATTCCTGATCACCGCGACCGCGACTGGGCAGCGGTTCAGGCCTATCTCATCCCGAACACCAGCGGCTCAGGCCCCGCTGAGATCATTGCCACAGATGTCCACTCATCGGTGGCCAGTGAAAACGGCCTGATCAATGCAGGCCCGTTGCGCGGCATTGAGCTTCTGCCCGGCGGCGGATACCGCAACTTTGTTTACGGCACCCATGTCGGGCCGCAATATATGGTCGGCGGAGATGGTCGCAGCCTGCAACTTGATGCCACGCTTCAGGTGCCTGTTGAACGCCAGAACCTCTATTCGATCCTTGAATATGATTTCAGCGAATCCATTACCGGCTTTGCAGAACTGTCCTATGCTCGGGCGCGTTCCGTTCAGGATCTCTATTACAAGAGCGACAACAACCTGACGATACAGGCTGACAATGCGTTCCTTTCCGAAGATGTGCGTCAGTTACTGGCGAACAATGCCCTGACCAGCTTCCGCTTCGGGCGGTTGCATACGGATTTCGATCCCTATGTGACTGATCTTGAGACCGAAACCAAACGCTGGGTCGCCGGTTTACGTGGCACTCACGGAGTCTGGTCGTGGGACGCCTATTATCAGGCGGGTCGCACGGACTATTACGGCTATCTGCGTAACAACCGCATTCAGGCCCGCTTCCTTCAGGCGATTGATACGGTGGAACATCCCGTCTCTGGCGATCCGATCTGCCGTTCAACGCTCACCGACCCGTCTAATGGTTGCGTCCCGCTGAATATTTTCGGCTCAGGTTCACCCTCGGCTCAGGCGCTGGCGTGGATTCAGGCCGATCAGTGGCAAATCAACCATATTGATCAGAACGTTGCCGCCTTCAGCGCCAGTGGCGAACTGTTTAACCTGCCCGCAGGCGCAGTAAGCGTCGCCTTCGGGGCCGAATACCGCGAAGAAAAAATCGCATCCGTCAGCGATCCCATATCACAGGCCGGTGGCTTCACTCAGGGCAACCCCAAGGCAATGAAGGGGGCCTATCATGTGCGCGAAGCTTTCGCGGAATTTGGTGTGCCCCTGTTGCGTGACCTATCGTTTGCACGGTCGCTGGATCTAAATCTGGCCTATCGTGCCACCGACTACAGCACCAGCGGTCAGGTAGATAGCTGGAAGGTCGGTCTGACATGGGAACCGGTCAATGATGTACGGGTGAGGGCGACACGCTCACGCGATGTACGCGCACCGAACCTCAATGAGCTGTTCGCCGCCAGTCTTCTGCAACGCTGGCCATTGCTTGACCCCCTGAACCCCGATCGTGGTTCACCGACGACCTTTGTCTATGTTCTGGGCAATCGTGATCTTCAGCCCGAAGAAGCCGACACAACCACCTTTGGTGTCGTATTACAGCCGTCATTCCTGCCGGGCTTCAGAGCCTCGGTGGATTATTATTCCATCGAAATCGACAAGGCGATCACCACCATAACGCCACAGGAAATCATCAATCGTTGCATCGCCGGTGCCACTGAATTCTGCGGCTATATCTATCGTGATGGTGACGGGTTCATTTCCTATATCAATAACCTGCCGGTCAATGTGAACCAGCTTGAGACCAGCGGCGTAGATACGGAGCTTCTGTATCGCACCCCGCTGGACATCCGTGACGGTCACCTGACCCTACGGCTCCTGCTCAACTATCGTGATAAGCTGGTGACTATTGATTCCAATGGTTCGGTGGACCGCGCCGGTGATGCCGCCAGCCCCAACTGGACATGGACCGCAAGCTCATCGTTCAAACGCGGCCCGTTCGACTGGCATGTAGAAGGGCGTTATGTCGGTGGCGGCGACTATGACTCCACCAAGCAAAAAGGGGCGCTCGATCCCTACACGGTTGATGACTATTTTTATGTCAACAGCTCGTTTCAGTACACATTGATCAATGAAGGCAACCGCAAGCTTAAGCTGATTGCCTCGGTCAAGAATCTGTTTGATGCCGACCCGCCTCTGGTACCCACGGGCACAGACAGCCGCCCGATTACCAACGGCGCGCTCTATGATCTGGTCGGACGTAAATTCACGATCGGATTCAAATATAACCGTTAAGGCTTCAAGGGTCATGGATGATCTCAGGATGATCCATGACCCTGCCATTTTTTACTTCAGAAGTGGCGCACCATAATAGGCCGGCGCGCCATCCAGCAGAACATCTATCCGATCCAGCAGAAAACCCGGATCCAGCGGATATACCTCAAGCGTATGAACACCCGCCTCAAGCTGTTTGATGTTGATGGTTCGCACAGCCGTATTACTCAGGACATTCTGCTTCCATTCATCGCTGCGGCCGACAGTTTCAAAATCAAGAACCTGCAGATCGCCGCCATTCAACCGCACGCCCAGACGTAAGCGGGTCTCCCCCGTCAGCGCATGAACCGGCAAGCCTACCAGCCTGATTTTCGCATCCGACCGGTCACCCGTTTTAAAGCGATAGGAGAGGGGCGTCAGACCGGCGACATTATCGACAGACCCCAGCTCAAGGCGCGACCGCAGCGCATCCCCGCGTGACCCAAGCTCAGGGATGACTTCCCAATCCGCGCTCTGTGCCGAGGTCGCTTTGATGGAAATGACACGGTTCACCTCAGGCGGGAACTCACCCGCTGGCGGCGTGTAACGGAAAAACAGACCAATCAGATTGCCGGTACAGTTAAAAGCCCCGCCGTTGATTTCGGTCTTGCCGTCATAGCTGATGGTGACCTGCTGCTCATATTCGTTCTCTGCCGTCAGTTCCCCTGAGGTCTGAGAAACGGCATTTTCAGGCAAGCCGCGCAACACCCATTTCAAAGGGCCTGAACCGAATATGGTCACTGTCCGTTGCGCAGGCGTGCCCTTGGTAAACGACAGCGCCGAAGCATCGACATTGCAGTTGGCACTGGCGGGCAAACGCCATTGCGGCCACAAGGGCTCATCAAACACCGGCAGTCCACGCGGTGCCATGTTCATATAGTGCCGCCACTTACCGTTCTGCATGGCATTATAGCGTGCCGTATCATCCACAATACGCTGATGGGCGCTGCGGGCCTCATCCACCAGCCGGTTGGCCTTGACCCGTCCTGCCTTGGCATAGACACCGGCGGCATCCAGCTTGAGCACACGTTCATTAAGACTGGCGGAACCCCGCACCGGATACAGCACCAACTGGAAATAGGCATCCTTAAGGCCCTCCGGCAGACGCGCCTCCAATGCCTCGGCACGTGCGCTTAAGGCCTCATAGCGCCCAAGTCGCTCAAGCGCTTCTGCGCCCCCTGAGCGAACATAGTCACTGACGACATTATGCCGCGTAGGCTCCGTCTGACCGCCACCCATAAATTCAGGCCGGCGGGCAAAAGCCAGATCATAATATTCGAACATAATGTCGGTGATTTCGGCCGCATGTTCCGCCCCGAACTGCTTCGCCGCCCAGTTCTGAAGATGCGCCCGCGAAGAAAGCGAAAACTGCTTATAATCAAAGGCCAGATCAAGGAAATAGTGCGTCAGATATTCCGCCGGTTTGATATCACCGACATTCAAAATCCAGATGCGACGCGCATCCATTTGCCATGCGCGATCCATCTGCTCACGCAACAGGGCCGGATGGGTGGTCCCAAGCCACAGGTAATCATGCGGCCGCCCCAGATATGATACGTGATAATAGATTCCCGAACCGCCTTTGCGGGCGCGTTCCTGCGCCGTCGGCAATTGGTTGATATAGCCGTAATTGTCTTCGGGCCACACCAACGTCACATCATCAGGCACCTTAAGACCCGCCTTATAGATATCCTGAACCTCCTTATAGAGGGTCAGAACCTGCGGAATCTGATCCGCCGGTTTTCTTTGGGCCTTTGAAAGAATTTCACGCTGCACCTGAAGAATTTCAGTCATGGCGTCACGGGCATGTTCAGGACTTTGTGCGCCAAACATGCCGGAATCACGCTTCCCCCTCAGGCCCAGCGTATAGACATTTTCATATTCCCTGACTTCGCCCGCCCGTTCCGTCCAGTATTTTATAATGCTTTTGCTATTGACGAAGTAGTTGAATTCACCGCGTTTATCATCATCCCATTCACGGGTATTGTTGCGCGCCATCGGCTCGGCATGCGAGGTGGCCATGATCACGCCGTAACGGTCTGCGGCCTCGGCATTACCCTTGGTCTGATAAAAGGGAATACTGGTGTGATGCATGGCGGGCCACAGCGTATTGGCCTTAAGCCGCCACATAAGCTCAAAAACCCGCGAATAGGTTTTGGGGCCAAAATTACCGACTTCCGGCTCATAGGTTTCGGCGGCCCACGGGTACATGGCCCAGTCTTCGTCATTCAGAAAAATGCCGCGATAGGGGACAGACGGTGTCTCGGATTTATGTGGCTCAGCACTGACGTGGATATGATCGACCTTCTTCGGCGCCACATCGGCCCACCATTCCCACGCTGAAACCCCCATTTCGCGTGTCAGGTCAATCACGCCCCAGACCGTGCCCCGCCGGTCAGAACCGGCAATCAACAGATAGGAAACCTCAGGGTTAGAACGCGATTGCACAAGCACACGTTCATAACGTTCCCATTCCCCTTTAAGCGCCGACAGGTCCAGACCCGCATCCTTGGCGATAGCTTTGACCAGCGCCGAATCGTAATGACCAAAAACCACGCAGACCTTATGACAACGCTTAAGGTCCGTAGAAACCACCGCGGCTTTACCCGTCAGGCTTTTCAGATCACGCGCCAGCAACTCTCCGGCTAACTGACTGGTGGGGGTGTTTTCATGAATAATGGTTGCCGGCTGATCACCGTCATACAAAGACACGCCTGATTGCGCCATCGCCGGTACAGTCAGACTCAGTACCAATGCCAGAGCACTGGTGGTCGCATATATAAGCGTCGGTTTCATCTTCATCTGTGCGTCCTCTGCAGCCTTAAGGGGGGAGGGGGCTGCTTTTTATGTGCGTGATAATGCGAACAGGTCCGGCCTGATCTTACCAGTTCCAGAGCGTACCGTCGGTCAGTCGGGCGATAGGCAGTTGCTTCGGCTCATAGGGGTATTTCGCCGCCAGCTTTTCGTCGATATCGACGCCGTGACCGGGGGTGTCGCCGACCTTCAGATAACCGTCAGCGAAGCTGTAATCGTGCGGGAAGACCT